>NZ_JBHLYW010000003.1:0-345974 GCF_042431625.1 Flavobacterium procerum
TTCTTTTCTTTTCTTTCTCGTTTACCTACATGCTTTTTGATGGTACTGCGATTGGTTATATCATTACCTCACATGATTTTTATTTTGTTGGAGGATTGATTTTTGTAAACATCTTTTTCTTTTGGCTGTTTAGAACATATTCGGGAATTATAAGACATTCCTCTTATATTGATGCTATTAAACTGCTTTTTTCTCAAATGTCGGTTTTGGTGTTTTTCTTGTTCTTTAATTTGGTTTTCGAATTATATACAGGACATAAAGCATTTTTAAATACAGCTCTTTTTATAAATTTGGTTTTGTCTTTCTGTGGTTTGTTTTTATACAGAGTGATAGTTAAGCAGACATTTGAAATGTACTTTTCTGAGAAAGCAAGTACAAAACTAATCAGAACTGTTATTTATGGGACAGATGCAAATGCAATCTCTGTGGCAAATGCATTAAAATTTGAATCGCCTTCTCGTTTTAAGATTGTTGGTTTTGTGGATAAAAACAATCAGAATGCTTCTAAACGAATGCTTGACCTCCCAATTCTTATCTTAAGAAAAAAACTGCCAGCACTAATGCGTTCTGTCGCTGCGGAAGGTGTTATTATCGCTGACAAAAGTTTGACCAAAGACGAGCAGCTTATTATAGTTGATCAATGTTTGGAATTTAATTATCGTGTTTATACAGTTCCCTTGATTTCGGATTGGGAAAATCAAAAAGAGATTTCACAAAAAGTAAAAAACATACAGATTGAAGATTTGTTAGAAAGAAAACCGATCGTTCTGGACAGTAAATCTATTTCGAAACAGCTTAAAGATAAAACGATTTTAATTACAGGAGCTGCCGGTTCAATCGGAAGTGAAATCGTAAGACAGGTTTTGAATTTCAATCCTAAAAATGTAATCATACTGGATCATGCTGAGACACCGTTGCATAATTTATGTTTAGAGATTCAGAATATGAATTTGTCAACAAAAATGGTTGCGGTAATTGCAGACGTGAGAAGTCATAAAGCGCTTGAAAAAATATTCAAAAGTTATAATCCGCATGTTGTTTTTCATGCTGCAGCTTATAAACATGTGCCATTGATGGAAGAAAATCCGGCACAAGCCATTCATACAAATATTAAAGGAACCAAAAATCTTGCAGATTTAGCCTGTAAATATCGTGTGAAGAAATTTGTAATGGTTTCTACAGACAAAGCTGTGAATCCAAGCAATGTAATGGGGGCCAGTAAACGTATTGCCGAAAAGTACGTTCAGTCATTATTTTTGAAAAATCAAAAAGAAAATGTTGAAGGAGGAACTAGATTTATTACTACGCGTTTCGGAAATGTTTTGGGCTCTAACGGATCGGTTGTTCCTTTGTTTACAAAACAAATTGCAGAGGGTGGACCAGTTACCATTACGCATCAAGATATTATCAGATATTTTATGACGATTCCAGAAGCTTGCCAATTGGTACTTGAAGCAGGTGCGATGGGGAATGGAGGCGAAATCTACATTTTTGATATGGGTAAACCTGTTCGAATTATTGATTTAGCCAAAAAGATGATTAAACTGGCAGGATTTATACCAGATAAAGAAATAAAAATAAAAATTGTTGGTCTTCGTCCTGGCGAAAAACTCTATGAAGAATTGTTGAATGACACTTCAAAAACACTTCCGACTTATCATAATAAAATCATGATTGCACAGGAAATACAGGACGAATACGAGAACCTCCATGTGGATGTAGAAGAACTAATCGGAATTGCAGATTTTTATGACAATGAAGATATAGTAGCAAAAATGAAAAAAATTGTTCCCGAGTTTAAAAGTATGAACTCAACTTTTGAAGTTCTTGATAAATAAATTATATATTTGGACAAAATTTAAATAGTAGAAAAAGGTGTTTTTTAAACGCCTTTTTCCATTTTTAGAAATTTCTTTAAAAGGTAAAAATCTTGTTAAATCCAGTGTTTCTCGAGTTTTATTCTTTGAATTCTAAAAGACTATTTTGCAAAATTATGTAATCAAAAACAAATGAACCCTACCCCCGATTCTAAAGAATGGTTGTTTGAAATAACGCCGAAAAATAAATTTTTATCTCTGAATTTTAAAGAAATTTGGCAGTATCGAGATTTACTAATGCTTTTCGTAAAAAGAGATATAATTACTGTTTATAAGCAAACAGTTTTGGGGCCTCTCTGGTATTTAATTCAACCTCTTTTTACGTCGATAACTTTTACAATAATATTTAATAATGTTGCAGGAATTAAGACAGGGACTATACCTCCTTTTTTATTCAATTTAGGGAGTATTATGGTTTGGAATTATTTTACTGCTTGTTTAACTGGTACTTCAGACACTTTTAAATCTAATGCCAGCATATTCGGAAAAGTATATTTTCCAAGAATTATCACTCCTCTATCTATAGTTATTTCGAATTTACTCAAATTTGGAATTCAGTTTGGTATTTTTATAGCATTCTATCTTTTTTATTATTTAAGAGGATCTAATTTAAGCTTAAATATATCGTTATTGTTTTTTCCTGTTTTGATTGCGTTTATGGGAATTTTAGGATTAGGATTAGGCATGGTAATTTCTTCAATGGTTACAAAATATCGAGATCTGAATAATCTAGTAGGTTTTGGAGTTCAATTGCTGATGTATATATCTGCAGTAATGTATCCGATGGAATTAATAAAGCAAAAATTACCCAATTTAGGATGGATTGTAGAATACAATCCATTGGCTTATGTTATAGAGACTTCACGTTATATGCTTTTAAATATTGGTGACATTTCATTTCTAGGTCTAACTTACGCAATGATAGTAACTTTGGTTATTTTCTTTTCTGGATTATTAGTTTTTAATAGAACAGAAAAAAGTTTCATAGATACTGTATAATTGACTTCGAAAAAGATTTTTTAAATGAAAGATATAATTTTAAAAGCTGAAAATATTTCTAAACAATATCGTTTAGGGCAGGTTGGAACTGGAACTTTGAGACATGATATAAACCGATGGTGGTATAAAATTCGAGGGAAGGAAAATCCATATCTAAAAATTGGTGATACTAATGACCGTTCTACAAAAGGAACTTCAGATTATGTTTGGGCACTGCAAGATATTAATTTCGAAGTAGAACGGGGAGAAGTTTTAGGAATCATTGGTAAGAATGGTGCAGGAAAATCAACCCTTTTAAAAATACTTTCTAAAGTTACAGCACCAACAACAGGAAGCATAAAATCTCGAGGGCGTATCGCTTCTTTGTTAGAAGTTGGTACAGGGTTTAATGGCGAAATGACTGGTCGAGAAAATATATTTCTTAATGGAGCCATTTTAGGAATGACCAAGAAAGAAATCGCTTCGAAATTGGATGAAATCATTGAGTTTTCTGGTTGCGAACGTTATATCGATACTCCAGTAAAAAGATATAGCTCTGGAATGACAGTTCGTTTGGCATTTGCCGTTGCGGCTTTTTTGGAGCCTGAAATTTTGGTTGTCGATGAGGTTTTGGCAGTTGGCGATGCAGAGTTTCAAAAGAAGGCGATTGGTAAGATGCAGGATATTTCACGTGGAGAAGGGAGAACAGTTTTGTTTGTTAGCCATAATATGGCAGCTGTTAAAAGTTTATGTACAAAAGGAATAGTTTTGGAATATGGCAAGATAAAGTTTGTTGGCGATATTGACAGTAGTATAGAATATTATTTGAGCTCTAATTTTAATAAATCAGCTGATTTAATTGTTGATAGAATTGATAGAAAAGGATTAGGAAACTTTCAAATTGTCGATATTAAAAAACTTACAAGTGCTAGAAATGAAAGTGAAATTTATTTAAGTGGTGATACTATAATATTTGAAATTAAAATTCGAAATCATAATAAAATTAAAATAGAAAATTTAAGGTTAGATTTTGGTTTAAACGATTCCAATGATGTAAGAATTTCATGGTTTAGCACTTCTTTATTTGAAAAAAAATACATTTTTGATGAGTTAGAAGATATAGTTATAAAGATGGAAATTAATGAAATTCCTTTGACTACAGGTATATATTCTTTGACTTCAAATTTAATTGTAAACAATCAAAATGAGGACTGGCTACCTAATGCTGTTAGTTTTGAGATTGAGAATGGAGACTTTTTTAAAACGGGTAAAGCAATAATAGAAAAACAAGGAAGTTTTTTAATAAAACATAATTTTACATCATGAGTATACTATCTAAGCTAAAATACTTTATAAAAAATAGCAATAAAAAAAATCTAGAACTAAATAATCATTCCAAAAAATCTGATGATGTGTATTCAATGGCAATTCTTCAACCTCTTTTAGAAGATTTACCTTATTTGCCATTTAATGGAGGAGCGTTAAGACCGGTTTGCATAACTTATATTTTAAATGAGATTATAATTAATCAACGTAAAATGATTTTGGAGTTTGGTTCAGGGTTATCAACTCTGCTAATGGCTAGATTAATCAAAAGAAATAATATAAACGCTAAAATTTATTCAGTCGAACATAATCAATCGTGGGCAGCAATTATAGAAGACTATTTAAAAAAAGAGAACCTTTTAGAGTTTGTAACTATTATTAGAGCCGATTTAAAAGAGATTGGTACATCATCATTTGGAAACTTAAATTGGTATGATTTAAATGCTATATCAAGTGTCATTAATAACGAAAAATTTGATTTAATAATTGTTGATGGCCCACCGGCGAATACCGAAAAGATAAAATTTTCAAGATTCCCAGCATTTGAATCTTTATCAAATAATTTCGCAAATGATTTTTGTTTATTATTAGATGACGCAAACAGAGAGGGAGAGAAAGAAATTATAAAGTTTTATAGAAATAAAAATAAGGAAATATACTTTTCTGTAGTAAGTAACACGCTGGCTGTATTTAGAACATCTACTGGCTTTAATCCAATTCCAATTCATTATTAAACTAAACGAATGAAAATTGCTGTATACACTGCTATTTTTGGAGATAAAGATATTTTAAATCCTGTTCTTAATTTTAATAGTGATGACAATATCGACTATTTTTTGATAACAGATAATTTTGAAGGGAATATTGACAACTATAAGATTATACTTAAAAAACCTCTGTACAATGATGTAACGAAGAATGCAAGGTTTTATAAAGTTATGGGTTTAGACCTGTTTGAAAATTATGATTTTGTTATTTGGCATGATGCAAACTTGCAAATATTGCATAATGAAATGCTTAATATCGTTAATTGTGTTAAAGATAAACCCGTTGCATTTTTTAAGCATTCTGAAAGAAATTGTATTTATGATGAAGCGATAAGATGTATTGAACTAAAGAAAGACTATCCTTTGGTAATCTTTAAGCAGGTTTTAGGATACTTTTTTAAAGGATTGAAAAATGAAGTAGGGCTTTACGATACCTCATTGTTTGTGAAAAATGTTAAATTAATCGATAATAGGTTTTTAAAATTATGGTGGCATGAAATAAGGTATAAATCAAGAAGAGACCAACTTTCTTTACCATATGCTTTAAAAAAAAATAATATTAATCCAGCAATTATACAAGGTCATAGAACAGAAAATAGATATTCATTATTCTACGATCACAAACACAGAAATTATAATTTTTTATCTACAGGGCAACCTAAGAAATTTAGTGTTAAATTAAGAAAGATTGCGATTCATCTTATCATAAGGATAAAAAGAATAAATGAAAAGTCAAGTATTATTTAATACTCTATAATTATTTGTCAGGATGCAAAAAAAAATTTATGTTGTTATAGTAACTTATAATGCTATGGAGTGGATTTCTAAGTGCTTAGAAAGCGTCATGCCATATAATATAATTCTAATTGATAATGTTTCAACCGATGAAACTCTTCTTTTTGTAGAAGAGCATTTTTCAAATGTTACTATATTGAAACAAGATAAAAATTTAGGTTTTGGTAAAGCAAATAATTTAGGAATTAAAAAAGCTTATGAAGAGGGAGCCGATTATGTTTTTTTGCTAAACCAAGATGCTTGGGTCGAACCTGATACAATATCAAATTTAGTAAAAGCTCACCAAAATCATCCAGAGTATGGTATTGTAAGTCCTATGCACCTTAATGGGAAAGGAGATGCACTAGATTATAATTTTTCCAATTATATAAATCCTTCAAAATGTAAAAATCTATATTCAGATATTTTTTTAAATAAAACATTAGAAGGAATATATGAAACTGATTTTGCAAATGCAGCAGCATGGTTACTTTCTAAAAACTGTATAGAAATAGTTGGCGGGTTTAATCCATCTTTTTTTCATTATGGAGAAGATCTTAATTATATTCAAAGATTAAAATATCATGGACTTAAAACGGGTGTTTTACCAACTTCTATAATTTACCATGATAGAGAATATAGGGAACCAAACAAATATTTTAGAGATGTAAATATAGTTTATAATCGTTCATTAATACTTGAATATTCAAATCCTTTTGAAACTAAAACGTTTAATAAAGAGTATTATAAGCACATAAAAAAAATATTTAAAGCTCTGTTCTTTTTTAATTTTTATCAATTAAAACAAAGTTTTTTCAGAATTAAAATATTGAACAATTTGGATAAAAAACAAATAATTAGAAATAGGGCAGAGTCCAGAAAAACTAACAACTCTTTTATAAACTAGTTTAATGATTCCTTTAATTTCTATCATAATTCCGGCTTATAACAGGGCACATGTCATACATGGAACTTTAAAAAGTATCTGTGCACAATCTTATCAAAACTGGGAATGTATAGTGGTGGATGACGGTTCGTTAGACGATACTAAAAATTTGGTAGATAAATTTGTAGAAAAAGACAGCCGTTTCCAATTTTACAGCAGGCCTTTAGATCGCTTAAAAGGAGCAAATGCCTGTAGAAATTTCGGGTTGGAGAAGAGTAAAGGCGAATATGTCATGTTTTTGGATTCGGATGATATTTGTGAGCCTTTTTGTTTGGAGGAAAGAATTGATATAGTTGCCAATAATTTATCCATAGATTTGTTAGTTAGAGATACTGCCTTTCTTATTGATGACGTAAAAAAAGCATTTTCTATTAATAAAGATCCAGAGATAAACAACAGCGAAAATTATTTAAGCATGTTTTTAAGCTATAAAATTCCTTGGCCAATTATGGCGTGTTTATATAAAAAAAGCAGTATTGGGAGTTGTAGATTTGATGAAAATTTAAAGCGTTTTCAGGATTTAAGTTTTAATATAAAAGTACTTTCGCAGCCTGAAAGGGTAAAGATATATAGGGATTTTAAAATCGATAATTATTATAGAGACGATAAGCAAAAGATTTTTAGTCCCGATTTTATTAAGAATATTTACGAATCACTTATTGTTTTTCATGAAATTCACAGGGGTTTATTAAAAACTAAAAATTATAAACTTGATTTTAGGAAATTTATCAGTAAAATTATTTTACAGTTTATAATGCCCTATTTTTATCAAAACAAGAAAGAATCTAATAAATTTCTTTTCTGGACAATTAAATCGAATATTTTTGCAGCAAATCAAAAATGCGCCGTGATAATGATGCTATTTTTCTTAAATACTGGATTATTTAAAATGCAAGGGATTGGCATGAACAAACTTAGAAATAGATTTAAAATAATTGCGAATTAATTTGATAGGACGAGTGTTAGAAAAAACTTTAATTTCTGTTATTGTACCTTGCTACAATCAAGCACATTTCTTATCGGAAACATTGCAATCTGTTTTAGATCAAACTTTCGAAAATTGGGAATGCATCATTGTTAATGACGGCAGTCCGGATAATACAGAGGAGATAGCTCAGGAATGGTGCGGTAAAGATCATCGTTTTAAATATTTGAAAAAAGAAAACGGAGGTCTGTCCAGTGCAAGAAATGCTGGAATTACGATTAGTAAAGGAAAATATATCCTACCGCTTGATTCAGATGATAAAATTCATTTTACATTCCTAGAAAAGATAAGTCAGGCTTTTATTAAAAATACAGATTTAAAGCTGGTGACCTCAAAAATAAAGTTTTTTGGAGTCGCTAATAATGAGATGAAACTGCCAGATTATAGGTATCAGAAATTGTTGGTACGAAACTGTTTTGTTTGCTGTTCTTGTTTTGAAAAAAAGGAATGGGAGAGGGTAAATGGGTATGATGAAAGCATGAAGTCATTTGAAGATTGGGAGTTTTGGATTAGAATTCTCAATGAAAACAGCCAAGTGTATAAAATTCCAGAATTTATGTTTTTTTACAGAAAGCATGAATTAGGCAGCATGAGCAATAAATTTGTAAGGGATCCTGATTTTTACTTCGGATTATACGATTACGTGTATGAGAAACATAAGGCAATTTATAAAAAACATTTTCCAAATCCGATTATGGCTTATAATGAGAATTTGATTTTAAAAGAATTCAACGAAAAAGTCAAAAAGAATATTCTATTTAAATTGTTAGTGAAAATCAAGAGCAGATTATGAAAATTAGTGTAGTAATTAGAACTAAAAATCAGGAGAAAGCACTTGATTTTCTACTGAAAAATTTAAAACAAAGGTATGCTCAGGATATTGATGAGGTTGTTGTTTTGGACAATCTATCTGTAGACAACAGCCGTAAAATAGCTGAACAGTACGAAGCTAGATTTGTTTCAATAGAAAACTTCAGTTATGGAGGTAGTGCCAATATAGGAGCTTCATCTGCATCAAACGAAATTGTGGTTATATTTAGTGCACATTCCTATCCGGTGAGTCCTGACTTTTTTAAGGTAATCAAACAAAAATTTGAAGAAAATGCAAATTTAGCAGGCGTGAGATGCCTTCATTCAACAAATGATTATAAGAATTATATCTTAGGTATTGATGCAGTTACTGATCCTAATAAATCGGGTCTGATTTTTTCTGGTTCAGCTTTAAAAAAAGAAATATGGAAAATTATTCCGTTTAACGAAAATGTGCCAACTTTTGAAGATAAAGATTGGACCAAAAGAGTATTAAAAGCAGGCTATGCAATTGATTTTGCTCCAGTAGTTTTTAATTACGAAATAAAAAGAACAACTGCCCAAGATTATTTCCGATTTACAAGAGATGTGCTTGGAAATTATCAGATTTGGCATCAGGAAGATTCTGGACTTTCAATTCTAAAAGGATTTGTAATGTCTTTAATCAGAATATTTAAACAATCTTTCATACAAGTGTATTACGCCTTTAAAAGAATGTTTTTTATGATTCGATTTAAATTTAATAAACCAAAAAAGTTCGATTATTAATGAGAATCATTTTTTTGTATTGGTGTTCTTTAAACCGAGAAGACAAAAGAGATAATTACGGCGATGTATTATCAAAGTACATAGTCAAAAAGCTTAGTAAGTCTTTTGTAATTAAGGTTAAATATCCTTCATCGCGATTTTATAATTTTTTTGTGAAAAACTACAGCGTTATAGGTAGTATCATAACAGCGGCAAGTGTGAACACAATTGTTTGGGGAAGCGGTATCATAAAGAAAAATGAGAACATCAGAAAAGCTAAGTTTTTAGCAGTAAGAGGTCCACGTACTAGAAAACGAATAATGGAGTTAGGATATGAAGTGCCCGAAGTTTATGGCGATCCCGCAATTTTACTTCCTGTCTTATTTGAAAATAAAACAGTAAAGAAATTCGAAATCGGAATTATACCGCATTATGTTGATTATGAAGAAGTAAAAGAGTTTTATAAAAATGATTCCAGAATAAAAGTAATTGATTTACTGACTTCTGATGTTGAACAGACAACCGTCGAAATTTTAGAATGTGAACAAATTGTAGCATCGTCCTTGCATGGTGTTATAGTTTCGCAGGCTTATAATATTCCAGCTTTATGGGTTAAATTTTCAGACAAATTATCAGGAGATAATGTCAAGTTTTACGATTATTTTGAGTCGCTGAATATTCAATATAATAAAGAGTTTTCGTATAACGTAAGCGATTTAACGTATGAGCAGATAAAGATTTTGTTGTCTGCCGAGAAAGAGATTTTGCTTCCTAAAGAAGAAATCGTTTCTCTTAGAAGACGAGAATTACTAAACGCTTGTCCTTTTAACAAATGAGAGTAGGTGATAATCCGGTAAGAGATCAACAAATTCAAAAAAATGATGCTTTTCATAGAGTTATCATTCCGTTGTATATTCCTAATGAAGAAGGATATTATGCAGATGCTTTCCAGATTTTTAAATATTGTTTATTATCGGTAAAAAAAACAAGTTCTTCTTTTATTAAGATATCTGTAGTGAGTAATGGTAGCTGTGCAACGGTTAATGAAAAATTAGCGGTTCTTTTTAATGAAAATGCTATTGATGAATTAATTATAGAAAAAAGCTCAATCGGTAAAATCAATAGTATCTTAAAAGCGCTTCGAACCGCAGATGAGCGTTTGATTACAGTGACCGATGCCGATGTTTTGTTTGATAATAGTTGGGAAAAGGCAGTTTTGGAAGTTTTTAAAGCCTTCCCGAAAGCTGGTTCGGTAAGTCCAGTGCCGGTTTTTCGAACTCATTTTAGGCATACAGGCAATATTTGGATGAATCATTTTTTTTCGAAAAAAATATATTTTAGACCAGTAAAAAATCCAGAAGGATTAACTGCATTTGCAAAAAGCATTGGTTGGTCACGATTAGATTTAAAGTTTAAAGATGTAATAGGAACAGTAAAAGCCAACGATACGACTGCTGTTTTAGGATGCTCACATTTTGTGGTTACATACAAACGCGAAGTTTTTAATGAGTCGCCTAAAAAAAACAGTGAATATTTGTTAGGCGGAAACAGTGAACATTTATATCTGGATGTGCCGGTTTTGAAAATGGGAGGTTATCGTCTTGCGACTTACGATAATTATGCTTTTCATATGGGAAACAGTTTAGAGCCGTGGATGAAAGATGTTTATGATAAGTTAAAAACGAATGAAAAACAGGCTTTAGATCATCGTTTTTTAAAGACTCTCAAAAAGAATAGTCTGGAATATTTTGTAGGCGAAAAAATTTTCAGAAAAATTATCGGTATAAAAAAGATTCAAAGATTCATTCTTAAGTATAAAGGACTGAACAGCGAACAAATTAAAAATTTTACAAGTTGATATCAATTGTTTTGACCAATCGAAATCGCGATTTAAACATTGTGAAAAAATGTTTAGATTCGCTCAAAAATCAATCTAATGATAGATTCGAATTGTTTTTTGTAGATTACGGTTCTGATGAAAACTATTTTATCGGTTTGAAAGAATTGCTGCATTCTTACCCGAAAATAAATTTTATTGACTGTCCAGTTTCAGGGCAGCTTTGGAATAAGTGCAGAGCTATTAATATTGCTCTTAAAAAATGTAAAACTGACTTTTTTTTCGTTGGAGATATAGACATGATTTATCATCCTGATTTTGTAAACAGACTTTATGAACTAAAAGAAGAGAATACTGCTAGATATTTTCAGGTAGGTTTTTTAGATAAAAATCAAAGTGATAAAAACGGTTCGTTTGAAGCGTATCAAATTAGTTTTAATTCAACTGATAATGCGACAGGAATGACGTTGTACCCAACAGAATTGCTTAAACAGATAAACGGATTTGATGAGTTTTATCATGGATGGGGGTCAGAAGATACAGATGTACATATCAGATTGAAAAATCTTGGAATACCCGTTGAGTATTATGATAGAGAAATTTTGATGTTGCATCAATGGCATCCTAAATTATATCGCTCAGTACACAATAAAGCTGCTTTTCACAGTTCACTGGAAAAAATTAATTCGAGATATCTTATACAAACGCAGGAATTAAAAAAAACAAAAGCCAATCTTAATTTCGATTGGGGTATAATTCCGAATAAAGAGGATTATATTGCTTTGGAGAATCCTGATGTTTTTATTTCGATAACAAATGAAAAAGCAACAGTTGATGCTTTGCTTCGAGGTACCTTAGTAGATTTGAAAAATTCAATTGCAGAAATAGAAATTAAGATGACTGCAGATGAGGATAAAACTAAAAATCTAATTAAGAGATTTATTGGCAGAAAGTATACAGAATATTATGAATTACAAACAATAAACAATCTGCTTTTAGAAGCTATAATTTCTTTTTACAGAAATGCACCTTATCAATATTCTATAAATGAAAATAAAATTCGTTTAACAATTAAGAAATAAATGACCCCTATCAAAATATTTAAAGCTTCGACATTTACCTATACTCCTTTTGGAAACTATATTCCCGGTGATTTAGATTTTTTGTCTAAAAATAATATTATTATAGTTGATAATGTTAATGAGGCAGATGTCATAATCTCACAGAATTATAAGCACTTAAAAAAGCATTTTTGGAGATTCCTTCAGAGAAAGAAATTTTTAATTTGGACTAATGAACCAAGATTTGATACATCTTTCAAAGCCTTAAAAAAGATTTTTTTTGGATTGATAAAAATTCATTTTATGAATATTTATACGCTTGATGTATTCGTTTCCAATTTGTCTTTTACTGCAGTATTGATAAATAAAAGATTGGAGCCGATAACAAAAATAAGTCCAGAAAAAACGAAAAAGGCTGTAGTTTTAATGTCTTATTATGGAGGGGTGAATGCGCCAAAACTAATACGTGATGGCGAAAATATTGATTTAATAGCATTGAGAGCACATATCGCTACTGAAGGTCATAAATCTTCTATTATGGATATTTATGGAAAAGGATGGCCTGAGGGTATGTCTAAAGAAAATTCAAGAGCTGGCGAATGGAGGACAAGAAAACAAACTTTATTGGATCCTTATAAATTTAATCTATGTTTCGAGAATACGATTGCTTTTAATTATTTGACAGAAAAAATCTGGGATAGTATAGAAAGTTATTGCCTTCCAATTTATTATGGTGAAGGAACGAATGTTTATGAAATTTTCCCGGAAAACAGCTTTATTGACTATTCTAAATTTAATAATCCGAAAGAATTGTTTGATTACATGGAGCAAATGTCAGATAATGAGTATCTCTTACGATTAAATAAATGCATAAGTGTGTATAATTCAATAAGCGAAAAGGGGCCAGATTTGGAAAATTCAGAAAGAAGAAAGATACTCGATAAAATTGTTGAAAAGCTCTATTCTATAGTTCAAAGAAAAAACTAAAGAGAAAATGCTGGTATTGCATCTTTTCAAACCAAATAATGTCAAAGCAAAATATGATAAATCAATATAGAGAAGCGTACAAATCAATAAATAATTCGATAAGCAAAACGGAGCTAATATATCCGCTAACGAATAGAGGTTTTTTCTCAGAAATTAATAATCTTGTCCTTGCGGCTTTGTTTTGCCTAGATAATGAAATCAAGTTAAGACTTTGCACCAGAAATTGGGTTGGAGGAAACTGGAATGATTATTTTACACCTTTGCTTGAAGAATATAAGGGACTAATTCCTGTACCTAGTGATGTGTTTTCTGAAAAAAGAATTGATGTTTTTTTTAAAATGTATCATAAAAAAATAAAGGGTAGGAAGATTTTACGAGATGATATTTGGAACAAAATGAGAAGCACTTCATTTACCGAAAAACATTTTAGTTTTCCTGAGTTGGGTATTGACGGGCCTATTTTTGACGCAAAAAGACAGCTTGTTGATATATTATTGGACTACAATAAAGAAACCGCTGAAGAAATCTTTTTCATGAAAGAGAATGATAGTAATTTTGTAAAGGAAAGTTTTGGAATTCATATCAGAAGAGGTGACAAAGTAACTGGCAAAACAAAAGAAGCAGAGCTATTTGATGTTGAGCTCTATTTAGATAAAGTTCAAGAAATTAATTCGGAGATTAAAAAAATTACCATTTGCACAGACGACTACAATGTAGTAGAAAATTTTCGAGAAAAATCACCAGAATTTAGTTATTTGAGTTTCTGTGATTCAGCTAGGGCAGGTTATTTTCAGGTTCAATATAATGACACAAAAGATATTAAAAGAAAAAGAGCCGAAGTAATAGATGTTCTGAAAGATGCTAATTTATTGATAAATTCAAAAATATTCATAGGAACAAATTCAAGCAATATTTCACGTTTTGTAACCTTGATGCGAAATAATATAGATTGCTATAGCCTAGACACAGAATGGTCTCCTTTGTAAATAATAAAGAATATGAAAAAAACAGCTATAATACCGCTTCGTAAAAATTCGAAAGGAATTCCGGGTAAAAATAAAAAGAAAATGCTGGGACGTCCGCTTTTTTCTTGGGTGCTTACAGAAGCCGTTTTTTCGGAATTAGATGAGGTATATGTTTTTACGGATGACGAAGAAATAATTGCCTACATTAAAAAAGAATATTTTTGGACTCCAAAAATAAAAACGCTTTTGCGAAATGATGAGAATGCATCTGATACCGCATCAACAGAAAGTGCGATGATTGAATTTGCAACAACTGTAAACTATGATTTTGATTTGCTTTGTCTGCTTCAAGCAACCTCGCCACAAACAACGGCATTAGATATTAATAATGCCCTGAAGGAAGTCATCGGCAATAAAAAAACTTCTGCTTTAACTGTTGTAAATACCCATCGATTTATTTGGAACGAAGATGGAACACCACAGAATTATGATGTTTTCAATCGTCCGAGAAGACAAGATTTTCAAGGGCTTTTAATTGAAAACGGTGCAGTGTATTGTACAACAAAAGAAGCTTTTATAAGTTCAAAAAACAGAGTGAGTGGTACAATCGGCCTGGTTAAAATGGCAGAAGAGTCTCTTGTAGAAATTGATAGTTTGTCTGACTGGGATATTGTCGAAAAACTGCTGGCAGACCGTCAGAAGAAAAAGAAAATACATCAGCGTATTGAATATTTGATTCTCGATGTTGATGGTGTTTTTACAGATGGTTGCGTTTATTATGATCAGAATGGTGAAATGGCCAAAAAATTTGATATGCGTGACGGAATGGGACTGGAAATTTTAAGACAAAACAAGGTAGAAGTCATTGTCTTAACATCAGAAAATTCTGAATTAGTTGCTCAACGAATGAAAAAATTGCAACTAAATCAAACTTTTTTAGGGGTAAAGGATAAGTTTTCGTTTTTAACACATTTTCTTTCAGAGAGAAATAGTAGTTTTGGCGCCGTTGCGTACGTAGGTGATGATGTTAATGATCTTGCCAATATATGCAGTGTAGGATGGTCATTTACCCCTGCAGACGCGGTAGATATAGTTAAAGCAAATGCTGATTATGTTTTGACTCACGCATCTGGAGCAGGTGCAATACGAGAGACTTGTGAAATTTTATTAAAGTATAATAAACGTTATGAAGGAATTTAAAAAACCTTACGTCATTGCCGAGATAGGCTGTAATCATAAGGGTGAAATGGCAATAGCCAAAGAATTAATAAAAATTGCTAAAATCTTTGGTAATGCAGATGCTGTAAAATTCCAAAAACGCAACAACAAGGAACTTCTAACAGAAGAACAGTATTATGCGCCACATCCGAATGCAAGTAATTCGTATGGAGATACTTATGGTGCGCACAGAGAATTTTTAGAATTTAATGCAGCGCAACACGCAGAACTAAAAGCATATTGTGAAGAAATCGGAATTGTTTACTCAACTTCGGTTTGGGACACTACATCGGCAAAAGAAATCGCAGCATTGAATCCAGAATTTATTAAAATCCCTTCTGCTTGTAATAATAATTTTGAAATGTTGGGTTGGCTATGTGAAAATTATTCTGGCGAAATCCATATTTCAACTGGAATGACAACTAAAGGTGAGACTGATATTTTGGTAGATTTCTTTACATCAAAAGGAAGAAACAAAGATTTGGTTTTATACAATTGTACTTCTGGATATCCTGTTCCGTTTGAGGATGTTTGTCTGTTGGATATCAACCTGCTGAGACAAAAATACGAAGACAAAGTAAAACATATTGGTTTTTCAGGTCATCATTTAGGAATTGCCGTCGACATTGCTGCTTATACTCTTGGAGCCAATATAATAGAAAGACATTATACAATTGACAGAACTTGGAAAGGCACTGATCATGCAGCTTCTCTTGAGCCAATGGGGTTAAGAAAACTGACACGTGATCTTTCGGCTGTTTATGAGGCATTGACTTACAAGACTTCTGATATTTTGCCAATTGAACAAGTGCAAAGAGATAAACTGAAAAATAAAAAGGTATAATTCTGTATGTTGTCAGGCAAAATCAGACTTTTTTGGTGGAATGAAAGAATTATTCAGGGTAAATCTCATGAAAACTATGGTGATGTTCTCGGAAAATACCTTGTAGAAAAAATATCGGATAAGAAAGTTGTTTTTGCCTGGCCAAAGAAATTTTCTTTTTTAGATTGGTTTGCACCTATTTATGTTACTGTTGGAAGTATTTTGGCCAACGTAAACGAAAAATGTATTGTTTGGGGAAGTGGTATTATTGATCAAAGAAATCAAATAAAAAAAGCTGTTTTTTTGGCTGTCCGCGGACCTCAGACTAGAAAGTTCCTTTTAAATTCTGGTTACGATGTTCCAGAAGTTTATGGAGATCCGGCACTTTTGTTGCCACGATATTTTAATCCAAAAATCGAAAAAAAATACAAATACGGCTTTGTACCTCATTATAATGATTACAAACAGGTAAAAGACTGGTTTGCCAATAATGAGGAAGTATTACTGATCGATATGATGACAAACGACATCGAATCGAAAACAGTTGAATTTTTACAATGTGAAAAAATTATTTCATCTTCGCTCCATGGCGTAATTATAGCACATGCGTATAATATTCCTGCAGTTTGGCAAAAATTTTCAAACAAAGTTTTTGGTGATGACATAAAGTATCAAGATTATTTTGAATCTGTTGAAATGCCATTTTATAAACCTCAAATCAAATCAGAAGTTTATACAGAGATTGAAATGAAAAATCTTTTTGAAGAATTGCCAAGTTTGCCTCAAAAAGAAAAAATCATTGAATTATGTGACGGACTTATGAGAGTTTGTCCTTTTAAATAAAACTGTTGCTAAGTCTATCCCAAGTCTATTAAAATTTTAAATGAAAAAGAACATCTTTATTTTTCTGCCTGACGGCGTCGGGCTTCGTAATTTTGCTTTAACAGCCTTTAAAAGCATCGGAGAAAACAACAACTACGATATTACCTATTGGAATAATACTCCTTTTTCAATTTCAGAAAAATTAGGTTTTAAGGAAGTGAAGATTGAAGATACTTCTTTGCATCCTTTTACGACGGTCTATACGCGCGCGCGCAAACGTATGGAGTTGAATTTTTTCGACAAGAAGTTTAAAGAAACAGTTTACAATACCTACAATTTTCCGCATTCGTATAAAGGAATTAAAAATGCATTCAAGAGCCTTATGGTTGACACCCTAACGACTTTTGGATCTAATCAGAAAGGGATTGATTTCGTTCGAAATAAAATTAAAAAATTAGAACGAAGTACTCCAAAATACCAATATTGCAGAAAACAGCTCGAAACACATAAGCCCGATTTTGTCTTTTGTACCAACCAGCGTCCAACGCAGGCAATTGCACCAATTTTGGCCGCTCAGGATTTAGGAATTCCGACAGGGACTTTTATATTTTCATGGGATAATCTTCCTAAAGCAACTACACTGGTAGAAACAGATTATTATTTTGTGTGGAGCGAGCACATGAAAAAAGAGGTTTTAATGTATTGCCCTTATGTAAAAGAAAATCAGGTTTTTGTAACAGGAACGCCTCAATTTGAAAGTCATTTTGATAACAGCCTTTTGCAGACAAAAGAAGAATTTTACAAATCGCATAATTTAGATATTTCCAAAGAATACATCTGTTATTCTGGAGACGATATCGTAACATCTCCATTAGATCAATTTTATCTTGAAGATCTTGCTGTTTCGGTTAGAGAATTAAACAGTCAAGGCTATTCTTTAGGAATAATATACCGAAAATGTCCTGTAGATTTTACAGATCGATATGAGGCAGTATTAGAAAAATATAAAGATGTAATTGTGAGTATAGATCCGCTTTGGAGCCCAGTTGGCCAAAGCTGGAATGAAATTATGCCTACAAAAGAAGATTTTGCTTTACAGGCAAATGTGTGCGAACATACTGCTTTTGTTGGCAATATTGCTTCCTCTATGGTTTTTGATTTTGCAGCTCATGATAAGTCTTGTCTCTTTTTTGATTATGAACAGCCACAATTAAAAAAAGGAATTAGAGATATTGGACAAAATTATAAATACATTCATTTTAGATCAAAACCTTCTGAAGAAGCTGCTTTGTGGGTAAGAAATAAAGCCGATTTGACCGGAATCGTTAAAGATATAATTGACGGAAAACTTTCGAGTGTTAACGAAGGGAAAAAATGGTTTGATATTATTGTTGGGACAAAACCTACTCAGGCATCTGAAAATATCTGGAAAAGTTTTAATGAGATTTTAAGAAAGTAATTTTTTTATGTTTTTCAATTCTATAGCGTTTGCTGTTTTTCTACCAATTGTCTTTTTTCTATATTGGTTTGTTTTCAATAAAACGAAAAGTACGCAGAATGCTTTACTGATAATTGCTAGTTATTACTTTTATTCCTGTTGGGATTGGAGATTTTTATTCTTACTAGTTTTCTCAACCTTTTTAGATTATTATACCGGGATTCAGATTGAAAAAGGAAAGTCAGAGAAAAGCCGTAAGTTCTGGTTTTGGCTGAGTATTATAGTTAATTTAGGATTTCTAGGAATCTTTAAATATTACAATTTTTTTGCCGCTTCTTTTGCTGAAATGTTCACTTCTTTCGGTTTCAAAGTAAGTCCGATTTTGTTGGATGTGATTTTGCCAGTCGGAATTTCATTTTACACGTTCCACGGACTATCTTATGTAATTGATATTTATTATAAAAGAATAAAAGCTGAATATAATTTTGTAGATTATTCATTATTTGTAAGCTATTTTCCGCTTTTGGTTGCTGGACCAATCGAGCGAGCTACTCATTTATTGCCTCAGGTAAAAGTAAAACGCGAATTTAATTTTCAAACAGCAAAAGAAGGAGTTTATCAAATTATTTGGGGTTTGGTCAAAAAAGTTGTAATTGCCGATACCTGCGCGGTATATGCTAATGCGATTTTTGATCATTATACTTCTATGAATACTTTTTCGCTGATTTTAGGAGCGGTTTATTTTGCTTTTCAGATTTACGGAGATTTTTCAGGGTATTCAGATATTGCACTTGGGGTTTCAAAACTATTTGGCTTAGACCTGCTTCGAAATTTCAATTATCCTTACTTTTCAAGAGATATTGCAGAGTTTTGGAGACGTTGGCATATTTCGCTTTCATCTTGGTTCCGCGATTATCTGTACATTCCGTTAGGAGGAAGTAAAGGTGGTCTTTGGATGAAAATCAGAAATACCTTTGTCATTTTTATCGTCAGCGGTTTTTGGCATGGCGCCAATTGGACCTATATTGTCTGGGGATTTATTAACGCAGTTTATTTCCTTCCCTTATTACTATCTAATAGCAATAGGAACAACATAGATTCAGTAATTTTAAAATGGAATTTGGAATCCCTAAAAGTCATTTTCAGCATTTTGCTTACTTTTTTACTGACTTGTATTGCTTGGGTATTTTTTAGAGCCAGAACAATTTCTGATGCCTTTTTATACTTAAAAAGAATGGCAACAGATTGGAATTTCAGTTTTCAATATTTGGATAACGAACGCTACAATTATGAAATAATTTTGATGATAGGTGTTTTTGTTTTGGTTGAATGGTACAATCGTACCAGAGTTGAGCCACTTTCGGGGAAAAACAGCATGCTGAAAACTGCTTTGGCAATAATAGCAATAGTTGCTTTTGGAACCTATTCAGATTATAAAGAATTTATATATTTTCAGTTCTAATGAAAAAGTTTTTATTGTATATCGTTAAGATTTTTATAGTCGTGGCTTTAATAGCTGTATTTCTAGACGGTCTTTATACATACATTTTCATGCACTCGAAAAATAGAGGCAAAATCGAAAGCGTGGTAAATTCTGACGCTCAAAATTATGATTTGGTGATTTTGGGATCATCAAGGGCAAATAATCATTTTGTACCTCAGATGTTTCAGGATAAGGGAATCAAAACCTTTAATTATGGAATTAGTGGCGGTCATCTATTTGAAGCTTCTTTAATGCTGAAATTAATGATTGAAAGAAAATATGAAATTAAGAATGTAATTCTTGAGGCCGATTTGAATCTTTCTAATGACAAACAATCAGAGGGAGTGTCGGCAAAATTTTTACCATTTATCCACAATTCAGAAGTAGTAAAAAAGCATTTTAAAGAAGAGAAAGATTTTAACGAACTGTACTATATTCCTTTTTACAGATATATAAAATACGATTCGAAGATTGGTTTTCGAGAGATGTTTAAAATTGTAAAAAATGAAGAAACAAATGCAATGGATAATTTGGGATTTTACCCCTTAAAAAAACACAAAAACGGCAATATGAAAAATAATATTGTCAATCTAAATCCTTTGCCTCATAATAAGTATTATGAAGAAATAAAAGCAATATGCCAAAAGAATAAGATCAACTTTATTGCTATAATGACACCAATGTGTGAAAATGTGGTTGGAATGAATTATTTCGATAAGGTAAAAAAAGCATATCCAGAAATTCATAATTATGAAAATGCGGTTATCGAAAATAAATATTTCTCTTCATGCGGACACATGACAGATGACGGCGCAAGGAAATTTTCGGCCATAATTTTAAAAGACTTTTTTAAGAAATAAATGCATATAGCTTTTTTAACCCCAGAATTTCCTCACCCAAAGATTACTCATGCTGCCGGAATCGGAACGAGCATAAAAAATCTTTGCACAGCTTTGAGTGCCGAGAACATTAAAGTTACTGTTTTTGTTTATGGACAGAAAACTCAGGAAATTTTAGAAGAAAACGGAATCACAATACATTTAATTCAACATAAAAAATATAGATTTTTTGGATGGTTTTTTCATCGAAAACACATTCAAAATTATATCAATCCGATTGTTAAAAAAGAAAAAATAGATTTACTAGAAGCTCCGGACTGGACAGGAATCACTGCTTTTATGCGTTTCGCTATACCATTAGCAATTCGTTTTCACGGAAGTGATACTTACTTCTGCCATCTCGAAAACAGACCGCAGAAAAGAAAGAATTTTTGGTTTGAAAAGACAGCAATAAAAAAAGCAAAAGCATTTATTGCTCCAACAGCTTTTGCTGGTAAAGTCTCGAAAGAATTATTTGATATTAAAAATAAAGAAATCAGAACCATTCATTACGGATTGGAGACCGAAAAGTTTGAAAATGAATCTCCTGAAGTTTTTGAGAAAGGACTGCTTTTGTATATTGGCACGCTGATTAGAAAAAAAGGAGTTTTAGAACTTCCTGAAATATTCAGTAAGGTTCGTCAGGTTTTTCCAGATGCAAAATTAATTTTAATCGGTGGCGATTCAGAAGATATTACAACGGGTTCAAAGTCAACTTGGGATTTGATGCAACAGAAATTTAAAAATGACGATTTGCAAAATGTTAGCTATACAGGTAAAATTCCGTATCAAAAAGTGCAGGAATATATCAAGAAGGCAAATGTATGCGTTTTCCCCACCTATGCAGAAACGTTAGGAATGGTAACCATAGAATCTATGGCAATGCAGAAAGCTGTAGTAAACAGCAACATCGGCTGGGCGCAGGAATTGATTGTAGATCAAGAAAGCGGATTTTTGGTGTATCCTTCTGATCATGAATTGTTTGCTAATCGAATTGTGAAAATAGTAGAAAGCGATTCATTTGCACTCCAAATCGGGAAATCAGCCCAAAAAAGAGTTTACGAAAGATTTGATATAAGTAAACTGGTTCATGATAACATACAGTTTTACAAAGAGATTATAAACTCAAATAAGAAATCATGATTATTGTCTATCATCAAAAGAATAAAATTGTTGAGGTTGAAAATGATCAAGGATTGCTAAAATTTCAAAATGAAAATCCAGTAGATGTTTTGTTTGAAGCGGCAGAGAAATTTAAAGATCAATTCATTATTTGGTGCCAGATTGAATTGAAAGACAGTTTGAATTTTGAAAATCTACAAGCTATTTTTCATCATAAAAAGATAATGGCTTCTTATAATCCTGGTGAGAATTCTTTTTTGCCTAATTCAATTGGTTATGTAGATGGGGCACCTTTTTTAAAAATTAATAAAAATGTTACTTATCCAACCTGGATGATGAGTTCTTGGGTAGGAGGTATTCATGCATCAATTTTAAAAGCTCTCAAAAAGGATTTTTACCATATCAGAAATCTCGATTTTTTTTTAATTTCCCTTGCAAAGAAAGCTTCAGAAGAAGGACTTCTGTGTTATTCAGAGCCAAAATTATTAAAGAATAAATCTGTTAAAATAGCAGAGTTCAAAGAAGATTTTTTCATTTTATTCCAATTTGTGAAACAGAATTATAAATCTCAATGGACTTTCTTTTTATTTATTTGTCTAGCATTGTTTGAGAGAAAATTCAAGTTTTTGCCTCTCATTAGGAGTTTCTATTTTAAAAACAAGAAATTAACAACTGTTGTTTTAGATAATATCGAAGTCATTTCTTCAAAAAATGTTGTACAATTAGGGACTATAGATGTAATAATTCCAACAATTGGGAGAAAAAAATACCTATATGATGTTCTAGAAGATTTGGCAGTACAAACTCATTTGCCAGTAAACGTAATTATTATCGAGCAAAACCCTAACCCTGAAAGCATTTCAGAACTGGATTATTTGACTTCAGAAAATTGGCCTTTTATTATAAAACATACTTTTACTCATCAGGCAGGTGCTTGCAATGCACGAAATATAGCTTTAAATCAAGTTGAAAGCGAATGGGTATTCTTAAACGATGATGATAACAGATTTAACTCTGATTTACTTCAAAATGTTTTAAGTAATCTAAAAAGATTTGGTTTAAAAGCACTAACAACTTCTTACTTGCAAGTAAATGAGATTAAAAAAGATCTAAGCATAAAACAATCTTCTTTTTTTGGTTCAGGGAATAGTTTTATTTGTTCAAGCATATTAAGTAAAGTGAGATTTGATATGAAATTTGAATTTGGGTATGGAGAAGACATTGATTTTGGTATGCAACTTAGAAACATAGGGACAGATATAATTTATTTTCCTGATTTAGAAATACTGCATCTAAAAGCACCAATCGGTGGTTTCAGAACAAAACCAGTCTTGAAATGGTCTTCTGATTCAGTTCAGCCAAAACCTTCGCCAACAGTTATGTTATGCAAGCAGTTTCATTTAACATTAAACCAAATTCGTGCCTATAAATTGATTCTATTTTTAAAGTTTTATAAAGTTCAAAAAATTAAAAACCCAATTTTGTACTATGCAAATTTTAAAAAACAATGGAGACAAAGTTTATATTGGATGAATAATTTAAGAAACAGCTGATGAAATTTTCATTAATCATTTGTACATACATGCGCCCAATGTCCTTATTGAGTCTTTTAAATTCAGTGAAGGGGCAAAATTTATATCCTGATGAAATTTTAATTATTGACGGTTCTGTAAATAAAGAAACGGAAGCAATTTTTCGCGAGAATAATTTCCGAAACTTAGCGTATTTTTTAGTTTCTGATGAAAACCGGGGCTTAACAAAACAGAGAAATTTGGGTATTTCAAAAGTAAATCAAGATTCGGATTTTATTTGTTTTATAGATGATGATACAATTTTGGAAAGCGATTATTTTGCCGAAATTGCCGAGACTTTTCAAAATGATGCTGAAATTACAGGAGTTGGAGGAGTTGCGGTAAATGAAAATAAATGGAAAGAAAAGCAACCTGAGATATTTTATGATAAACGAAAATATTATTCCTTCGAAGGTTTTGTTTATAAAGAAGGGCTACGAAATGTGGTTCGAAATTATTTAGAACTTACATCAGATTTAGGACCAGGAAAAATGCCTTTGTTTTCGCATGGCAGAACCTGTGGATTTCCTCTGACGGGTAAAATCTACGAAGCTGATTTGCTAATAGGGATGTCAATGGCGTTTCGTAAAAATGTTTATAATCAAATCAAATTTTCAAAATTTTTTGAGGGTTATGGCTTGTATGAAGATGCTGATTTTAGTCTGCGAGCATTACAGTTCGGGAAAAATGTAATTAACACAAAAGTAAAATTAGATCATTTTCATGCTCCATCAGGAAGACCAAATCAGTATAAATACGGAAAAATGGTGGTTCGAAACGGTTGGTATGTATGGAGAGTAAAAAATCCAAATCCAACTTTAAAAGACCGATTGAAGTGGAATTCTATAACCATTTTACTAATCCTAATTAGATTGACCAATATATTGACCGAAAAACAAAAGAAAAGTGCTTTTACAGAAAGCTTAGGCAGAATGGCAGGATTGGGATCATTATTGTTTAATAAACCCAAAATTCAATGATATTTTTATTAAAAAAGAAAATACTCAAAAAGCTTAAAGAATTTAAAGAGAGCTACTCGAAGGTTCGTTTTTATAAAGAAAAAGAACCAGTAATTTATATTCATTTAAATCATCAGACGAAGGTTAGGACTTATTTAAACCTTTTTTTCCGAATTCGTAGTGTTTACAAAGAGCCAATCGTTATAAAGTTTTCTGTGCTTCGAATGATTTTTTTAGCAAAATGGTTTAAGAATCTTGATTATATTTATTTTGAAGTACCATTTTCAAATAACAAAAAAGCTAAAGTTTTCAGTCATAAGAAAAATGCTGATTTCAGAATTAATTACAATTATAAAAAAATTTACAGTGTAAATGATTTTCAAGAGAATACACTTCCTTATATAATGCATCCGGGAAATTATATGCAAAGAGAAGTTAATAAATTGCCCAAAAAAGCAGGTATTTTAATGAGCGGGAATTTTGAAGAAAAGATTTATAATACCAAAACAATAAAATCAAATTTCGGATTATTAAACCGATGGGAAATCTATCAGGAAGTCATAAAATATAATGAACTAATTTCAATTTCAGGAACTGATTTTGTAAATGAGCTTGATTCTAATAGATTTGACGGCAAGTTTGTTCTTATGAAATGGCAGTCGGGAGCTATTCCTACACATAAATGGAGACATTATCTATCTGCAACCGATTTTATTTTTTGTGCACCCGGCATGACAATGCCAATGTGCCATAATGTCCTTGAAGCGATGCCGGTTGGCGTAATACCGATTTTAAATTATCCTAACTGGCTGAACCCTTCACTTCAAAATGGTTTAATTGTTTAGTTTACGAAATAATCCATGATATTAAAATAGTCATAGATAAGGCCCTAGCAATGCCACCAGAAACTAAAAGTAAAATGATGAAAAATGTATGTGATTACTACTCGAAGTATTACCAAAGCTTTGATTTTGAAAAAAGTGGCAGTAAAGATTTAATTTTATTGAATGAAAATACAAACGATTTAAAATAGATTATGACATTATTGCAGCTGATTAAGTCTGATTACAAAAAACACTTAAAATACGGTGGGAATTTTTTCGGCATTGTATTTTTTACGCAAGGTTTTTGGGCGTCTTTTAATTATAGGATTTCTCATTTTATCTATAAAAAAGCAAAATGGAAAATTTTTCGTTTTCCTTTGTTATTTTGGGTTTTGATAAATCAGAAAATAATTGAAATCCTGACAGGAATATCAATTCCGTCTTCCGTAACTATCGGACATTCTTTTTATATCGGGCATTTCGGAGGCATAATTATAAATGCAAATGTTATTATTGGAAATAATTGCAATATCTCGCAAGGAGTTACAATAGGCGTATCTGGTATTGGAGAGAAACGCGGTGTGCCTATTCTAGGAAATGACATCTATATTGGTGCAAATGCGGTTGTTGCAGGAAAAATTGTTTTGGGAGATAATATATTAGTTAGTGCATGTTCGCTTGTAAAAGACAGTTTTCCTGGTTTTTCGGTACTTTCAGGAGTTCCCGCTGTTGTAATTTCGCAAAAAGGATCAAACGGATATATATGAAATTACTAATCGTATCAACAGCACCGATAATTTACAAAGACAAACAAGCTTTTGCTTATGCACCTTATGTAAATGAACTTGTTATTTTAAAAAAAAATGCAGCTCAGATAGATTTTTGCTGTCCAGTCTGGAAACAAGAGAATGGGCTTTTGATTTCTCAAATTCCGTTTGAAATCACACATCATTTCAAGCTCATTGATTCAAATCTAAAAACACTGAAAAATGCGATAAAATCTTTTTTCAGCGTTTTTTACAACCTCATGATTTTGTTTAAAGCGATGCGAAAGGCAGACCATATTCATTTAAGGTGTCCAGGAAATATTGGTTTGCTTGCAAGTGTTGTACAGGTTTTTTTTCCGCATAAAACAAAGACCGCAAAGTATGCTGGTAATTGGGATCCTAAAAGCAAACAGCCTTGGAGTTATAGATTACAGAAATATATTTTGAGCAATACCTTTCTAACTAAAAACATGCAAGTTTTGGTTTATGGAGAATGGAAAAATCAATCAAAAAACATAAAACCTTTTTTTACAGCGACTTATCGAGAAGAAGAGAAAATTGAAATTCAAAAATCAGAACTAAGTGAAAGTATAAAATTCATTTTTACAGGAAGTTTGGTTTCAGGAAAAAATCCAATGTATGCCTTATTGCTTGTAAATGAATTGCTGAAAAAAGACTTTAAAGTTCAATTTGATTTATTTGGTGAAGGACCTGAAAGGACTTCTCTTGAAAATTTTATTGCAGAAAACAAACTGCAACAATCGGTTTTTTTGCATGGTAACCAAAATAAAGATGTTTTGAAAATAGCTTATCAAAAAAGCCATTTTGTAATTTTACCATCTAAAAGTGAGGGTTGGCCTAAAACAGTCGCAGAAGGTATGTTTTGGGGATGTGTTCCTGTTTCAACTGCTGTTTCATGTGTTCCTTATATGTTAGATTATGGGAATAGAGGAATTGTATTAGAAATGAATTTAGAAAAAGATTTGCAAGCTATTGAACAAATACTCTTAAATGAAAAGTGTTTTTTAGCAAAAAGTAAATTGGCATCAGAATGGTCAAAAGATTATACAACAGATATTTTTGAAGCAGAAATTAAAAAGCTTTTAGTCAAATGAGAGTTGCACAAGTTATAGATTCATTAGAAGCTGGAGGGGCAGAAAGAATGGCGGTGAATTACGCTAATTCTCTATCGCGGAAAATAGATTTTTCAGGATTGATATCAACAAGAAAAGAAGGAGTTTTAAAGGAACAATTGTATAAAGAAGTTCCTTATTTTTTTTTAGAAAGAAATAAGACTATCGATATTCTGGCAATTTTTCGTTTAAGGAAATATCTAAAAACAAATCAAATCGATATTTTACACACACATGGCTCATCATTTTTTATTGCTGTGTTTGTAAAATTAACAATGCCAGCAATAAAAATTGTATGGCATGACCACTATGGAACAAGAATCAAGGAAACAAAACAACAGAATAAGGTTTTGATTTCTTTGTCAATATTTTTTTCTTCAATTTTTGTGGTAAATCCAAAGCTTGAGGAATGGAGTAGAAAACACATGAAATGCTCTAGAGTAACTTTTATACCCAATTTTGCGAATGTAGACATACGTGAACAAACAACAAAATTGAAAGGAGATGAAGGAAAAAGAATCGTTTTTTTGGCGAATTTAAAGAACCCCAAGAATCATATCTTGATTTTAAAAACATTTCGAGATTTAAAATTAAATGATTTAGGATGGAGTTTACATTTGATTGGAAAAAATTATTCTGATGATTATTCGAATACAATCAAAAGTTTCATTAATACAAATTCTTTAGAGCATAGTGTATATTTGTATGGAGTAAGAAATGATATTGGCTATATCTTATCTCAGGCTTCAATAGGAGTTTTGTCCTCTACGGAAGAAGGTTTTCCTGTTGCTTTGCTCGAATATGGAGAAAAAGGACTAGCTGTCGTTTCTACTAATGCGGGATACTGTTCTAAAATTATTGAACATGGCTTTAATGGCTTATTATTTGATCCTCTCTCGGACTCTCAAGTAAAATTGCAGTTGTCAGCACTTATTAATAACGAATCCTACAGAAAGGGTTTAGGAAAGAAATTAAAAGAAACTATTTTAAAAAATTACGCAGAAGACATTGTTATAAATAAAATCATTTCAGAATACCAAAAAATAAAAAAATGAAAAGTAATAAATTACATGTTTTTCTTATTTTAAGCCATGTCTTTATTGCTCTGGCAATTTTTGCATTACCCTTTTTATCTAAAATCTACAGCTTTTTAATTTTAGTTTTTGGGCTTTCAATTATTTTTATCAATAAGAATAAAAATAACGAAGTGTTATTGGTAAGTGCTTATATGGTGGGAGTTGAAGTCTTTTTACGAATGACGGGTGGAAATTTTAATAATGAATATGTAAAAGTCTGCCTAATTTTTTACATGTTTTTAGGCATGATTTATAGTAGTTTTTCTAAAAATGCCTTTATTTATGTATTGTTTTTTCTTCTTCTTGTACCGAGTGCTGTGTTAACCACGACGTTAGATACCTTTAATGTCAACATAAGAAAAATCTTGATGTTTAATTTGTCAGGGCCTGTATGTCTATTTTTTTGTGCGGTTTATATGGTAAAACGCAAAATTTTGCTTTCGGATTTACAGAATGTTTTGTTGATAATGGGACTTCCGATTATAACTACTACTGTATATTTATTTTTATATAATCCCAGTGTGAAAGACGTGGTAACTGGAACGCAATCTAATTTTGAGACTTCTGGAGGATTTGGCCCTAATCAAGTTTCTACCATTTTAGGGTTGGGTATTTTCATTTTTTTTACACAACTAGTTTTATTTTCAAAGTCAAAAATGACAATGCTTTTAAATGTAAGTTTGCTGATTTTTATAAGTTATCGAGCTATTGTAACATTTTCGCGTGGAGGTGTTTTAACGGCTCTTGGAATGATTATTTGCTTGTTGTTTGTGGTGTATTTTTTCTCTAACCAAAAAGGAAGATCTAAATTTAGTTTAGTTTTTTTTATGACGAGCCTTATGGCTATCGGCATCTGGACTTACAGCTCTTTGCAAACTAACGGTTTAATCGAAAAACGATATGCTAATAAAGATGCACTTGGAAGAGAAAAAGCAGATCGTCTAGGAGGAAGAGAGGAAATTATGAATGAAGAAATTAAGTTGTTTATTGATAATCCCATTTTAGGAATAGGGGCTGGTATGAGTAAGTCAAAAAGAATGGAAACTACAGGTGATGAAGTCGCTTCTCACAATGAGATAACTAGATTGATTTCTGAACATGGTATATTTGGAATTTTTGCCTTTTTAGTACTTTTCATTACGCCACTTATACTTTATGTAAACAATAGGCAACATCTTTATTTTTTATCTTTTTTTGCTTTCTGGTTGCTTACAATCAATCACGCTGCAATGCGAACTGCAGCTCCTGCTTTTGTATATGCTCTTACGCTTCTGTCTGTTGTGGTTGAAAAATCAGAAAAAGCATAATATTTTATAGATTTTCTCGGTTTTTTTACAATACATTTGCTGCTAATAAAATGACTCCCAAACATTTTGACAGATGCCTGCAAAAAGAAGAATACATTTCGAAATTTCTGAAAGGAAAATTTTACTCCATCTATTTGATGCAGTATTTATTTTGTCTTTTCTCTATCTGCTGAGTTTAATTTTTGAATTCCACTATTTTGAATGGAGTACGGTAAAATTCCTAAAAAGCCTATTATTGGTTTCCTATATATACATTTTTGGAACTATTTTCGAAATGTATAATCTTCAAACTGCGAGTAACCAGCTTCAGGTACTGAGAAGTGTTATTCTTTCTTCTATTACAGCTTCTACGTTTTATTTATTTACTCCGGTGCTTTCTCCTGAACTGCCTAAGCAAAGAATCGTAATTTTAGTCTTTTATTTTGCGGTGTTGAGCGCTCTTTTAGCTTGGCGTTTTTTTTATGTCTATTTTCTGGCATCTACTCGTTTTTCGCAGAATGTTGTTTTGATTTGTGATGAGAGTCAAGTTGAAGAATTGGTTTTAGGATTAGAAAATGTAGATCCGCATTATAAAATTATAGGCTTCGTAAATTCAGATTCTGAGTCAGTTGCCGATGTTGATTTTCATTATGTAAAAGAAATCAAAAAGAAAGATTTAAAAAGATTTGCTGGATCGAATAATGTTTCGGAAATTATAATTGCATCGCAGAAAACCGACGGAATTACAGCGGATCTTTACCAACAACTGCTTCATTTGTTAGAGTCGGGTTATATAATTAGAGAATATACTCAGGTTTACGAAAGTAAAACACAGCGAATTCCTGTTCATTATATCGGTCGAGATTTTTACCGCTTTTTCCCTTTCAGCAGGAGCAATAATAACAAGTTGTATCTGATTCAGATTCGTTTGATGGAATTTTTCTTGTCCGCTTTTGGTCTTACAATTTGCCTTCTCTTTATTCCAATTATTTATATTGGAAATCTGATAGCAAACAGGGGTAGTTTATTCTATACACAAGATCGAGTAGGCAAAAACGGAGTGATTTTTAAAATCTATAAGTTCAGAACAATGATTGAAAATTCTGAAGTTAACGGTGCTGTATTTGCGTCGTCTAATGATAAAAGAATTACGCCTTTCGGGAAGTTTTTACGTAAATCAAGAATTGATGAGCTTCCTCAGTTTTTTAATGTTTTAAAGGGCGATATGGCAGTCATTGGCCCAAGACCAGAACGTCCATTTTTTGTTGACGAAATTGCTGCACTGATGCCTTTTTATGAAACTCGCCACGTGATAAAACCAGGACTTACCGGCTGGGCGCAAGTAAATTATTCTTATGGAGAATCTATAGACGAAAGTTTGATTAAACTTCAATATGATTTGTATTACATCAAACACAGAAGCGTTTTTCTTGATTTAAGCATCACTTTTAAAACCATTACTACGGTTTTATTCTATAGAGGCCAATAGTTTTTAGATTATAATCGGAATTGGCTTTTTGTTGCGAATTCCGGTTCGTACCAAAAGTACTCCGCTCGTAATGATTAACGGCAAAGTGATAAAGAAATGTGCCTTATTAATCAAAAACAAAAAGTAAATTACTAAAAACACAAAATTGATTAGCGAAAATCTATAGGTCCATAATTTGTTCTTGAAAATTGAAAACAAAACAAGAAGCAACAATAATGGGCTGAATAATAAAACATTATAGTTCATCGCTAGTTCTTGGTGAAAAGAATAAAATCCCATAATCACGAAAAAGATTCCAATTAAGGAAAGGATTGTAAAATAAATTTTATCAACGGTTTTGTTTCTTGCAAAAACTACAAAAAGCAAAATAAAAAGATAAGTGTAAATATTATTCCACCACGATTTAGGTGTCTCTTTTTTAAACTCAAGTAATGTTTTGCTTTTTGCAACCAGTGGTTTGTTTTGGAAAGTAGTTTTATCTAAACTGTTTTTTAGTTCAAAAGGGAGGAAAATCTTGGTTCCCATTTGGTCAACTTTTGTTCCAAAAATAATACTGGTTCCTAATTGGTCATAAAAATGTTCGTTAAAATACGGAAACAGAATCGAACGATACGTTTTGTCTGCATCTTCTTTTTTAGCAATGACATTTCCATTTAATGCTTTATTCACTACATCAACAACCATTGAAGTACAGTTTTTATCAATGAATTTGTAGGTGTAATAACGGTCTTCTGAAGCTAATACAGCATTTAATCGATCAAAAAGTTTTTGTTTTAAATCTAGAGAAATCAAAAGTTCTTGCTCAAAAATGCTTCTTTTCTCATAGGTATATTCATTAAAAAAATCAGCATACGAATGTACAGTAGCAAAATACTGTAAATCTCCTTTTGCAAATTTTAGAACAAAATTTGGTGTTCTAAAATCAAAAGCTCCGTAATTGTAGACCACATCAAAATTATTTCCAGGGTCAGAAACTCTTATACCAGTATGACCAAAATAAGAATACGTTTCGTTTCCAAGTCCGCAAGTAAGAATACTTATTTTAGCATCTTTTGATAAGGGCAAACTTTGGCTGAAACCAATAAAGCTTAATAAGAAGAATAAAATAAAAAGTGTTTTTTTGAATAGGACAGTTTTCATGATTTAATTTTTTTAAAGATTTATGGTTTTAATTATTACCTAAAGATTCCTAAATCTACTTTCAGCGAAAAAATATTAGAATATAATGCGGTGCTTTGGTTTCCTAAATCGGTCAAAGCATAATCAATTTGAATTCCTTTGTATCTAAATCCTAAACCGATATTAGGCTGAAAACTTAATTTTTCTGTATTGTCTAATTGCGTTACATTCTGAAAATTTCCTGCACCGGCTCTTAAGAAAACCAAATCTGTATAGCCAAATTCAAACCCTAGAGCTAGGTCTATACTTACTACTTTTGATGAGATAATATCATTTGTTTGTTCAAATCGCATATTTAGATTCGCAGCAGTTACAAGACTGTAATCATTATGAAAATCAAATCTCTTAGAAACTCCTAGTTGCGCTTTCGGCAACGTTATTTCGGTACTTTCAGGCAATTCATTATTCTCTCCTGGAATTGCATCAGAGATTTTTTTGTATTCTTCTTCATCAATATTCCAGATGTTATAAGTAGTGGTGATATCACGAAGCATTAAACCAAATTTCCAGTCGTTTCTTTCAAACTGAAGTCCGATATCAAATCCGAATCCCCATGAATTGGCAAATTTTCCGATAACTCTTCGAATTACTTTTGCATTAACACCATACTGAAATCCGTCAACAGGCAATTTTCTAGCATACGAAAAAGTGAATCCGTAATCTGCTGTAGAAAATAATCGAATTCTGTTGTAATCTATATTTCCTTGACTGTCGATCAACTGTGTGGTGTCCATAATGTCATCGACTCCAAAACGAATCATCGAAATTCCCCAAGCACTTCTATCGTCAATCGGACTTGCATATCCAATGTAATCGTATTGCGCAATATTGGCAAAATAACTGGCATGCATCAAAGCAAGCTGATGATCTTCGAGATTGGTTAAGCCGGCCGGATTCCAATAAACGGCATTTACATCGTTTGTAGACGCGGTCACGGCGCTCGACATTCCTAGAGCAGCAGCATCAACTCCAATATTCATAAATTCATTCGAATATTTTCGAACGGTTTGTGCGTATGGAAAGGTAAAACTCCAAAAGAGTAAAAATGCAAAGATTTTCTTCAACGTATCGATTTTTGCAGATTGAGGTTTGTTTTAATTTTTACCAAAAATAGAATATTTTAATCATCTAATTCAATTATTACAAAAGTTAAGTTTTGGGAATTTGCCTGCGGTACGAAATTTGTAAATCAAAGTGTGAACTTTTCTATCAAAGTTCACTTATTTATACGAAATTTGTCCTTCATAATTTATCAAAATCAAAACATGAACATTAAAAAGCAAATTCCAAACCTAATTACATTAATCAATCTTTTCTGTGGCTGCGTAGCTATTGTTTTTGTCTCAAGAGGCAATTTTTTGATGGCTTTTTGCATGGTGTTTTTAGGAATCTTTTTTGATTTCTTCGATGGATTTTTCGCTAGACTATTTAAAGTTTCCAGTCCGCTTGGATTACAATTGGATTCTTTGGCAGATATGGTTACCAGCGGTGTTGTGCCAGGTTATGTAATGTATAGTATGTTTTTACAAAGCGCTAATCCTCACGATGTAATTGGGTCAGAATATATTCCGTATTTTGGATTTATTGTAACTTTAGGGGCTTGTTACAGATTGGCTAATTTTAATGTTGATACGCGTCAGACTGATTCTTTTATTGGGTTGCCAACACCAGCAAATGCAATTTTTATTATTAGTTTGAAATTGGTTTTAGATGAATACGCATCGTCTTCTCTTTTTATTTTAGAATTGTTTACCAATCATAAGATTTTGTTGCTGATAACATTTTGCAGTGCTTATGTTATGAATGCTGAAATTCCGTTGTTTGCCTTAAAGATTAAAAAATTCAGTTTAAAAGAAAACGCACTTCAACTCGTGTTTTTAGCAGTTTGTATTGTGATGTTGGTTTTGCTGCAATATATTGCAATTCCGTTGATTATTGTTTTCTACGTTTTATTGTCTATCGTCAATAATTTGTTTTTGAAAAAGTAGTTCTATTGTAATGGCAAGAAAAACGACTTATCGTAAAACATATTCTAGAAAACCTGCAGGCAGGTCTTTTCTCGGCAGAATTTTTAGAACGCTTTCTCTGCTCTTTTTTGTAGCACTATTTGTTGGTGTAATCTATCATTACCGCCACGGACTTGCTTATTATCTTGGCTTCAAATCAGAAAAAGTTATAGGAGAAGATGAAGTTGATAAACATCTTTCTGATGTACGTAATATTCGTGTCTTGGAAAATCACAAAGGAAAAGTGATTGGAATTGACGTATCTGAGTTTCAAGGAAAAGTCGACTGGGATGAAGTTGAGATTTTAGAAGACAAATACCCGATACAATTTGTTTTTATCCGTGCAACGGCAGGAAACGACAGAGTTGATCGTCAGTTTAAGAAAAACTGGACAGGCGCAAAAGAAAATAAGATTATGCGCGGAGCCTATCATTATTACCGTCCAAACGAAAATTCAATTGAGCAGGCAGATCTTTTTATTAAAACTGTGAAACTGCAAAAGGGCGATCTTCCGCCAGTTTTAGATATCGAAAAACTCCCTAAAAATCAATCTTTAGACAGTTTAAAAAAAGGTTTAAAACGTTGGCTGATTAAAGTAGAAAAACATTATCAGGTGCGTCCGATTATTTATTCAGGAGAAAGATATTATTCAGATTTTTTAAAAGAAGAATTCGGGGATTATTTGTTTTGGATTGCCAATTACAATTTTTACCGCGAAAAAATCGAAGACGACTGGCTTTTCTGGCAGTTTACAGAAAAGGCTTCCTTGTCTGGAATAAAACATCGTGTTGATGTCAATATTTACAATGGCGATATAGAACAATTGCAGTTTATTACTGTGGAATAGTGTTCAGTATTCAGGTTTTTAGTAGTGTTCAGTCCTAAAAAAGTGTTCAGTATTCAGATTTTCAGTAATCAGTTTATGTCAAAAAAATCAGTTTTTTAGTATTCAGCTTCAAACTGATGACTAAAAAACTGACCACTAAATTACTTTCAAATAACTGATCACTTAAAAACTGACCACTGAAATACTAGAATTCAAGTTTCTTCTTACGAAGCTCGAAGTTTTGTCCTAGATAAACTCTACGAACCATTTCGTCTTCTACCAATTCTTCAGGAACTCCTGCTTTTAGAATTCCTCCTTCGAACATTAGGTAGGTTTTGTCGGTAATTGCTAATGTTTCCTGAACGTTGTGGTCGGTAATCAGGATTCCGATGTTTTTGTTTTTTAGCTGCGCGACAATTCTTTGGATATCTTCAACCGCAACGGGGTCAACTCCTGCGAAAGGTTCATCCAATAAGATAAATTTCGGGTCGGTTGCCAATGCACGTGCAATTTCAGTACGACGTCGTTCTCCTCCCGAAAGTAAATCTCCTCGGTTAGTACGAATATGTTCTAAGCTGAATTCTTCAATTAGACTCTCCATTTTAGCGATTTGTTCTTCTTTAGAAAGCTTGGTCAATTGCAAAACGCTCAAAATATTGTCTTCGATACTTAATTTTCTAAAAACAGAAGCTTCCTGTGCCAGATAGCCAATTCCCTGTTGTGCACGTTTGTACATTGGATAGTCGGTGATGTTCAAGTTGTCGAGATAAATATTTCCCTGATTAGGTTTTACCAATCCAACAATCATGTAAAAAGACGTCGTTTTTCCGGCACCATTTGGCCCCAAAAGCCCTACAATTTCTCCTTGATTAACTTCAACAGAAATTCCTTTTACAACACTTCTTCCTTTGTAGGTTTTGATTAAATTATCAGCTCTTAGCTTCATTTGTTTAATGTGAAAATTAGATAATTTGAAAATGAGATAATTAAAAAAACTAAATCATAATCAATTTTATAATTTGATTTGAATGGCAAAATAAATGTAAAATATTCAATAGGATGAATCAATTAACAAATTATTGCATTTTCAAAATTTAGAATTTGTATTTCAGAATTAAATAATTAGAGTATTTTAAGAAATTATCTAATTATCAAATGGACACATTTTCTAATTACTTCCCAGCTTCCTCCAGCGCTTCCCAAAATTCGTAAGCTCTTCGTAGATGCGGAATTACAATAGTTCCTCCAACAAGAGTTGCGATTCCCATTGCTTCCATCATTTCTTCTTTAGAAACACCTTCTTTGTAGCTGGTTTCTAAGTGGTATTTTACACAGTCGTCGCATCGTAAAACCGTAGAAGCCACCAAACCTAGAAGTTCTTTTGTTTTTACATCAAGAGCTCCCGGTGCATATGCATTGGTGTCAAGGTTAAAAATACGCTTTACAATTTTGTTGTTATCTGCGAGTAGTTTTTCGTTCATTTTTGAACGATAATCGTTGAATTCTTGAATTAAATCAGACATTTTCTTTTAATTTATTTTTATAAACAACCTTCGAAATCCAGATGCTGAGTTCGTAGATAATTAACATCGGAATCGCTACAATAGTTTGGCTCACAACATCTGGTGGCGTAACAATTGCGGCAATAATTAAAATGATTACAACTGCGTATTTCCAATATTTTCTTAAGAATTCAGGTGTTACAAGTCCTAGTTTGGTTAAGAAATAAATGATAATTGGCAGTTCAAAAAACAGACCGCTTGCCAGAATACTCGTTTTTACCATTCCCATATACGAATCAAGCGTAAACTGATTTACGACAACATCACTGATAGAAAAGGTTGCGACGAAATTTACAGACATCGGGATTACTACATAATAGCCGAAAACCACTCCTAAAAAGAATAGTAATGAGGAAGTGAAAATGAATATTTTAGCATTTTTTCTTTCTTTTTCATACAAAGCTGGACTGATGAATTTCCAGATTTCCCATAATATAAAAGGAAAACTCAGGATAAATCCGGCCAAAATACACATCCATACAAATATGTTTACCTGACCTTCCATTTCGGTATTCTGAATGATGAAATTCAGTTCTGTAATACAAATACTGTCTGCAAATCCCAACTGATGAGATAAGTCACAAAACCATACATATGTAAAAAAAGTGGGTCTTGTTGGCCCTAGAATGATTTCGTCAAACAAATAATCACTTATAAAATAAGTCACAATAGCCATTACAATAACTGCAATTGTGCTTCTAACTAAAAGCCATCTTAGTTCTTCAAGATGGTCTAAAAACGACATTTCGTTTAGGTTTTTCTTTGCCATTATACGATTCCTTCTTTTAAAATGTCATGTAAATGCAGTACTCCTTTGTACTCGCCATTGTCTGCAACAATCAATTGGGTGATTGAAAAATCTTCAAGTATATTCAAAGCCTCTACCGCCATAGTTTCAGAAGAAACTATTTTTGGATTTTTAGACATAATATCTTTTGCTGTTAAATCTGCTATAGTATCTACGTCGTTTAGCATTCGTCGGATGTCACCATCTGTGATAATTCCGACAATTTTATTGTCTTCAATTACGGCAGTAACTCCTAATCTTTTTTCAGAAATTTCGAAAATTGCTTTTTTGATAGAGGTTTCTGGACTAACAGCTGGTTTTAACGAATTTTCAATCATATCTTTTACGCGAAGCAAAAGTTTTTTTCCTAAAGCGCCTCCTGGATGATAAACCGCAAAATCTTCGGGTTTAAAATCACGCATCTCCATTAAACAAACTGCAAGAGCGTCGCCCATTACAAGTTGTGCTGTTGTGCTGTTGGTAGGTGCTAAATTAATAGGACAAGCTTCTGTGTCAACGGTAGTATTTAGAATATAATCGGAGCCTTTTGCTAAAGACGAAGTGATATTTCCGGTAATTGCAATCAATGTATTTCCAAAACGTTTTAATAGCGGAACAAGAATCTTAATTTCAGGACTGTTGCCACTCTTAGAGATGCAGATTATAACATCATCATTCTGAATCATTCCTAAATCACCATGAATGGCTTCTGATGCATGCAGGAACATAGAAGGAGTTCCGGTCGAATTAAAAGTAGCCACCATTTTTTGTGCAATGATTGCGCTTTTTCCGATTCCTGTAACGATTAATCGCCCTTTTGATTCATAGATACGTAGAACTGCTTCGTGAAAATTTTCATCAAGAAAATCAATTAGTTTTGTAATTGCTTCACTTTCAGAAAGAATTGTTTTTTTGGCGATTGCCAGTATATTTTCTTTTGTAATCAAAACAGAATATTTAAAATTTGTAGGTATAAAAGAAAGTTGTATCTTTATGTGTTGCAAATTTATACAAATTACCATTAATATAGAGAATGAATTCAAACGAAATTGAAATACATAAAGAATTAAAGAAGTATTTCGGCTTTAGCCAATTTAAAGGCTTGCAAGAGCAAGTCATTACGAGTATTTTAGATGAAAAGAATACTTTCGTAATTATGCCGACCGGTGGTGGAAAGTCTCTTTGTTATCAATTACCCGCTTTAATTCAGGATGGAACAGCAATTGTTGTTTCTCCGCTAATTGCTTTGATGAAAAATCAAGTCGATGCGATTCGAAGCCTTTCTTCAGAAAATGGAATTGCACATGTGTTGAATTCCTCCCTTACAAAAACAGAAATTGCACAGGTTAAAAAAGATATTACTTCAGGCTTAACCAAACTTTTATACGTAGCTCCCGAATCTTTGACAAAAGAAGAGTATGTTTCTTTTCTACAAAGTGTGCCAATTTCATTTGTAGCTATTGATGAAGCGCATTGTATCTCAGAATGGGGCCACGATTTCAGACCTGAATACAGAAATCTAAGAAATATTATTAAGCAGTTAGGAAAAGTATCTATTATCGGACTTACTGCAACTGCAACTCCAAAGGTTCAGGAAGACATTCTCAAAAACCTTGATATGTCTGATGCAAATACTTTTAAAGCATCATTCAACAGGCCAAATTTGTATTATGAAGTGCGAACTAAAACGAAAAGCATCGAGTCTGATATTATTCGTTTTATAAAACAGCATAAAGGAAAATCAGGGATTATATACTGCCTGAGTCGTAAAAAAGTAGAATCGATTGCCGAAGTTCTTCAGGTAAACGGAATCAGTGCGGTTCCTTATCACGCAGGTTTAGATGCAAAGACGCGTGCAAAACATCAGGATATGTTTTTGATGGAAGATGTTGATGTAGTGGTGGCAACAATCGCTTTCGGAATGGGAATCGACAAACCGGATGTTCGTTTTGTAATTCACCACGACATTCCAAAATCGCTTGAAAGTTATTATCAGGAAACCGGACGTGCGGGACGTGACGGAGGAGAAGGGCATTGTTTGGCTTATTACTCTTATAAAGATGTAGAAAAGCTGGAGAAATTTATGTCCGGAAAACCAGTTGCTGAACAAGAAATCGGTTTTGCCCTTTTGCAGGAAGTTGTAGCTTACGCCGAAACCTCAATGTCGCGTAGAAAGTTTCTTCTTCATTATTTCGGAGAAGAATTCGACAGCGAAAATGGTGAAGGTGCTGATATGGATGACAACGTACGTAATCCTAAAAGCAAAATCGAAGCCAAGGATGAAGCAGTCAGATTACTGGAAATCGTGCGCGATACCAAACATATATACAAATCAAAAGAAATTGTGTTTACTTTAATTGGTCGTGTAAATGCCGTAATTAAAGCACACAGAACAGATACTCAGCCATATTTCGGATCAGGGGCAGAACATGACGAAAAGTACTGGATGGCGCTTTTAAGACAGGTTTTGGTTTCTGGTTATTTGTCGAAAGATATTGAAACCTATGGTGTTATTAAAATTACACAACAAGGATTAGATTTTATTAAAAATCCAGTATCGTTTATGATGTCTGAGGACCATGAATATACAGATGCTGATGACGAAACAATTGTAACAGGCTCTAAAGGTTCTGGTACTGCCGATGAAGTTTTGACAGGAATGTTGCGTGAGCTTCGTAAAAAAGTAGCAAAAAAACTGGGAGTACCTCCGTTTGTAGTGTTTCAGGACCCTTCTCTTGAAGATATGGCGCTTAAATATCCGATTACAATTGCCGAATTATACAATATTCATGGTGTAGGTGAAGGAAAAGCTAAAAAATATGGAAGTGAGTTTGTAGCCTTGATTAGCCGTTATGTTGAAGACAACGACATTATTCGTCCAGACGATCTTGTTGTAAGGTCTACTGGGGTTAATTCTGCTAATAAGTTATACATCATTCAAAATATCGACAGAAAATTATCATTAAATGATATCGCTTCTGCAAAAGGTTTGACCATGGATGCTCTGATTAAGGAAATGGAACAAATCGTATATTCGGGAACCAAATTAAATATAAAATACTGGATTGATGATATGCTAGACGACGATCAGCAGGAAGAAATCCATGATTATTTTATGGAATCAGAATCGGATAAAATTGAAGATGCACTAAAAGAATTCGATGGCGATTACGATATTGATGAGCTACGACTAATGCGTATTAAATTTATTAGCGAAGTTGCGAATTAAGATCAGCTATGAATTTTTTTAAATTGATTCTTGTCTTTTTAATTACAACCAAATTATTTGCTATAGCAGATAATCCCGATTATTTAATAATTGATAAAGATACTGTAAGAATTCAGTCGGATCCTTTAAAAGATTATTTTAAGAATCATCCCATTCCAGAAAATATAAGAACTAGTCTTTCTAATGCTAATTGGAGAGGTTACTTCGCTTATTTTAAATTGGTGGGCGATAAACTTGTTGTTGAAAATATTTATACAGAAGAATATAAAACGGATGAAAAAGGTAATGTGAGTTTTTTTCAGGTTTCAATTTATGAAGATATTTTTGGAAAAGAAAGCAATTTTCAGTGCGATTTTTATTCTGGGTTATTAATCTGTGTATTCGGAGACGTGGTAGATTATGGTCGTTTAGGTTATTCGTCTTTATATGAAAAATATAATTTGATCGAAATAAAAAATGGCTTAAATGTTAAATCAAAAGAATTGACTACGGAGGAGTTTAAGAAGTTCAGAAAAAACTATTTCCGATATTTTAAAGATACTGAAGAGTATAAAACCAGGTTTAATCAATTTAAAGAAATGGGATTTGGTCCTCAATATAACAACAGTATATTTTTAATAATAAATCCCGGAATAGGAAGAGAAAATAAAGCTCTAAAGAAAAAAGAAAATGAGTTTAAGATTGAGAAGCAAATTGATGCTCTTATGTTTTCTATTTCTAATGACTTTATGAAAACTATAGAAATCCCAATAAATTAATATTTATGAAAAACGTGTCTTCGCTATTTAAGATTGCCACTTTAGCGGTAATTTCAATTTTAATTTTAAGTTTTTCAATCGACAAAAAGAGCAACGATTCTAAATTGGTAGGAATCTGGAAAGGTTTTGAGAAAGATGGTCAGATTGATGGAGTCGAAAAACATTGGATACAGCAAAGATTTAAAGACGGAACTTATGTGATTATGTTTACGACTATAGAGAATTGTCAAGTTGAAACTTTTACAGAAAAAGGAAAATGGTGGACAGAAAACGGCAAATTTTATGAGGCATCTGCAAGTAGTAAAGACATTGATGTTTATAATTATGAAGTAAAAGGTGAGGAGTCTGTTGAATTTAAAAGTATTAAACTTTCAGGAAAAAATGACAACACCTATATATTTACAGATTATAATCTTGATTTGAAATAAAGAAGATCTTAAAATATAAAATTCCAAATTCCAAGCCATCTCAGCAATTGGAATTTGGAATTTTTTTATTGGAATTTACCAGAATATTGGAATTTTAACCTTCATACAATTCCCCTCGATGTGGTTTCAAGGCATCTCTCACCTGAATCATATTTTCATCAGTAACCACCATAAAAGCGGTTGCGTGCATATCATTTAGAATTGAAAAACCAGTAATATTTAATGGCAGTTTTTCTATTGCGATATATTCTTTTAAATGAATTTCGTGGTGTTCTGCTGTTTTAGCCGAAGCCGGACCGCGGAAATCCCAAATCAGTTTTATTTTTCTAGACATTATTTTATAGTTCCAAAGGTTCAAAGTGACAAAGGTACAAAGTCTTTTTTAAAGGTTGTAAGGTTCTGAGATGCTAAGATTCTAAGTTTTCTTTGGAGACAAACTGATGTGTATTCGTTTGGATGAATTTTTTTATCAATTAAGATTTTGTTATCGTTCTGATATTCTGTAGAGACGCACGGCAGTGCGTCTACGCAACGTTTATCGCAATATGTTAGAAGTACTGCAGTGAGTCTCTACGATATACTTTGTGCTGAAAATCTATCTAGATTTGTGTCAATCTGCGTGCAAATCTCACAGTAAAGATAAAATCTCATTTCAAAGTACTATTTTTGCAGAATATTTTAGGATTCTTAAAAATCGTAATAAATCATATTAAATGGAGGAAAACTCAGTTTCAGATAATTTACAATTTACGGATGGCGCAAAACGTCATTTGGGAGCCATTAGTAAATGGGTTTATGTGATGTCAATTATTGGGTTAATAGTAATAATAGGTGCGATTATTATGTGTATTTATGATTATATTTTTTTGTCAAATTTCGGTGATGTGCCTTCAGGAGGAGGAGTCGGGTATTTGATTATGTGGGCGATGACCTATTTTATTATTCTTGTGACTATATTTTGTTTTTTACCGACTTATTTTTTATTTAAATTTTCGACGAATCTTAAAATAGCTCTTGAATATGATGATTCAGATTCATTAGAAACATCTTTTAAATATTTAAAATTTCATTACATCTCGATAGTAGTTATGCCATTATTATGCTATATAGCATATTTGTTAATGGTTATGGTTAGATTCTTTTAATAATATTATCATTTATAAAATGCCAAAAGAGCTTTTACTTCAAGTTACACCAGAAACCGCTGCAAACGAATCATTGCTGAAAGACCATTTATCTAAACAGATAAAAGTTTCTTCTCAGGAAATTCAGCATGTTTCTATTTTAAAACGCTCTATTGATGCACGTCAAAAAGCGATTAAAATCAATTTGAAAGTGCTTATTTTTCTAAAAGGCGAACCTTTTCAGGAAACCAAACTTGAACTTCCTAATTATAAAGATGTTTCTTCTGCCCAAGAAGTTATTGTAGTGGGTGCAGGTCCGGCCGGACTTTTTGCGGCTTTGCAGTTAATCGAATTAGGCTTGAAACCAATTGTGCTTGAACGCGGAAAAGACGTTCGTGGCCGACGTCGTGACTTAAAATCTATCAATCGCGAGCATATCGTAAACGAAGATTCGAATTATTGTTTTGGTGAAGGAGGAGCAGGAACCTATTCTGACGGTAAATTGTACACACGTTCTAAAAAACGCGGTGACGTTACCCGAATTTTAGAGCTTCTAGTAGCTTTTGGTGCTTCTGAAGATATTTTGGTCGAAGCGCATCCGCACATCGGAACAAATAAATTGCCAAAAATTATCGAAGATATCCGCGAGAAAATTAGAGAATTTGGCGGACAGGTTTTGTTTGAAACCCGAGTAGATGATATTTTGATAAAGAATAATGAAGTTGAAGGTATCGTAACACAGAACGGAGATAAAATTCATGCCAATAAACTGATTTTGGCAACAGGACATTCGGCTCGTGATATTTTTGAATTATTAGATAAAAGAAAAATTTTAATTGAAGCAAAACCTTTTGCTTTGGGAGTTCGTGCAGAACATTCACAAGAATTGATTGACAGTATTCAATACAGTTGTGATTATCGTGGAGAACATCTGCCTCCAGCACCGTATTCAATTGTAAAACAAGTCAACGGACGCGGAATGTATTCGTTCTGTATGTGTCCGGGCGGTGTAATTGCGCCATGTGCTACAAGCCCGGGTGAAGTGGTTACAAACGGCTGGTCGCCATCTAAACGTGATCAATCTACAGCAAATTCTGGAATTGTAGTTGAGTTAAAATTGGAAGATTTTAAGCCTTTCGCAAAATTCGGTGCTTTGGCCGGAATGGAATTTCAAAAAAGTATCGAACAAAAAGCATGGCATTTGGCTGGACAAACTCAAAAAGTTCCAGCACAGCGAATGATAGATTTTACCCAAAGTAAAGTTTCGGCAGATATTCCAAAAACATCCTATGTTCCAGGAACAACTTCGGTAGAATTGGGACAGGTTTTTCCAGGATTTTTAACTCAGATTATGCGTCAAGGTTTTCAGGATTTCGGAAAATCAATGCGTGGTTATTTAACCAATGAAGCGATTTTGCATGCGCCAGAAAGCAGAACTTCTTCTCCAGTAAGAATTCCGAGAGACCCATTGACTTTAGAACATTTGCAAATCAAAGGATTGTATCCTTGCGGAGAAGGTGCAGGTTATGCTGGAGGAATCATTTCTGCAGCAATTGATGGTGAAAAATGTGCGTTGATGATTGCTGAGTCCTTGAAATAGTTGATCTCAGGTTTTTTCATGTAGTAAAAAGATTGTTATCTTAGTGGTTTGATTCTAATAGAAATTACCCAAAGATGACTATAAACGCCATTGAAACGAAACACGGATTCGAATTCCCAATTTTATACAAACAATTAGATGCTGATGGTATGCTGAATATTGGAGAATATGGTCCAAATTGGTATGCTGAAGTTTATCCAACTTTAAAAGATAATCCTCCCTTGCTTTTGCATTCTTACGATTTTGAACTGCTGAATCTAAAATCAGTCAATGAAGAAATTGCAGATATTTCTGATCCGGATGATTACAGACAAATTAATCCAGAATTTAAATTTATTCCCTTTGCGCAAAGTGGAGCAGGAGATCATTATTGTTTCTTTCTAAATGAAGAACAAAATGGCGATATTCCTGTTGTGTATATTTGGCATGATTCAAACGAAGCAAATTATCTAGCAAAAAATCTTCAGGATTTTATTTTTAGAATGATTCTGACGGATATGGCTAATCAGGATCTTTATAATGAAGTGAGCGATGAAGAATTTAGAAGCAATATCGAATCGGTTTTTAAAACACACAAAAAATATTTAACGGAACAGCAAAATCAGATTTTGGAGCAGATTCTGAAAAGGGACATCATCGATTACGAAGTTGTTTTTGCAAAAAGAAAAGAACCGGCCAGAGGTTTGCTGACTGATATTGAATTCAAACAATTGCTTTTGGATATTATTCCTTTTGAAAAAATGGACCAGAGTTTTGAATATTCAAATCAGGAATAAAATTTTCATACTAACGTCATAATACAACCAAAATGAGTTTCTTTTCCAATTTATTCGGACGCAATAACGATCCAAAATCAATAATTTCTTTCGATGTTATTGAACCTATTTACTCGTACTTATATAATCAGCAGTCGGATGTTGAATTTAAGGTAAAAGGAATTCAAGAAAATGTAAATGTAAATTTGTTTTTCTTTCCGGGTTCTTTCGATCATGAAGAAGGATATGCAGAAATTAAAAAGGCAGGTTTTAATAATTCGTATGAAGTTTTAAATGAGCTTTATAAAAAAATGAACATTAGTACTCTTTCTGAAGAAATTATTCAGGAAGGTTTAGAATATGATTTTATACATATTCAGTTTTATTCGGAACCAACTGCAGATGAAAAAAAGTTCTTTAAACGCTCTATAAAAAACTTCATTATCTTTTTTTGCTGTACTAATAGTTTAGAAATAAACGATTTTAAATTGTTGTATTCTGGAAGGCATTTTTTTGATTATACGCAAGGATTATTGGAAAGTGAAGTTATCGATGTCGGCAATCCCAAAAATGAAAGTCAAGAAATAGGGCTTCGTGATTTTAAAGTGGTTTTGCAGGGAATCTGCCAATATTTAAATATCGAAATTCCTGAAACGGTTGAGCTTCTTTCAAATGAAAATTTAATTGAATTTGAAGAAGTTACCACTAAAACTTTCGAAGAATTTATAAACTTGGTTTCGAGAGGTGATATCGACAAAAAAGAGATCAAAGAACAAGCCACTGTTCTGTTTGAAAATTATAAGAAGCCAGAAGAAGATTATTACGATGCGATAGAAGGGCATTTTGAGTTTTTTGAAGGTATCGATGCGTGGAACAGCGACTGGAAATTTGATCCTGAAGATGCAGAATATTTTATTTCTGAAATGATTGGTGAGGATTTGAATTTTGAATACCCAGAAGACACGTACAGCCATGATCTGTTTCCCTACATTCAATCTGCTTTAGAGAAACGTGGTTTCGAATTGATGAGTTACAATACAAACGGAGATAATTACCTGTTTTTTGTTGCTAATAAAAATGATGTCGGAAGGATTTTAGAATTGTCTGAATTGACAAAAATTGAGATTGACCAGCTTTAGCAAATAGCCACGACCCGAGCGATAGCGAACTGGCGAAGCAATTCACGAATTTATTTAAAAACTTTGCGCATAGATTTTAAAAGTAAAATTCGTGAATTCGTGGCGAAAAAAAGTTTACGGTATCAAAATTATTTTCCCAGTGCTTTTTCGGCTTTCCAGATAATCATGAGCCAGTTTTCCTTCTGATAATTTAAAAGAAGTTGGCTCTGAAAGTTTGATTTTTCCGTCAGCAATCCAAGTAAATAATTGAGAAGCTCTTTTGATTCTTTCTTCTTTAGAATTTAAATAGCTCCATAAATCGCCGCCAGTTAAAGTTTTGGAGCCATCCATTAACATTCTTGGATTGATTGGTGCAGGATCTCCGCCCGCCATTCCAAAAAAGACTACTTGCCCGCATTCTTTGGTCGCTTCAAAGCTTTCCATGAGTGTGCTTCCAATGCTGTCATAGACTACATCAACACCTTTTGGAGCAATTCCAAAAACTTGAGATTTCCAATCGTCATTATAAAGAAAAACATGATCGGCGCCCTGTTCAAATCCAATTTTTGCTTTTTCGGCAGATGAGGTCAATCCAATAACTGTTGCGCCAAATAGTTTGCTGATTTGGGTTAGGATTTGCCCAACGCCGCCAGCAACAGCATGAATTAAAACTGTTTCGCCTTTTGCTGTTTTATGACTGTCGGTTGCTAAATAATGAGCGGTTAGACCTTGAAGCAAAACTGATGCTGCGGTTTCAAACGAAATGTTTTCAGGCAATGGCAGAACGTGATTTACATTAACAGCAACCAATTCAGCATTCGCAAAAGGAACATCGGCAAAAGCTACACGGTCACCAATTTTATATTCAGGATGATTATTTGCATCAACTACAATTCCGGAACCTTCATAACCCGCAATAAAAGGCGGATTTCCTTTTAAGTGGTAATTTCCCTTTCGGCGGTAAACATCTGCAAAATTTAATCCGATGGCTTTCATTTCGACTAGAATCTCGTCGTTTTTCAATTGCGGATTTGGAATCTCTATATATTCTAAAACAGCTGAATCTCCAAAAGTAGAGAAGGTAAGTGCTTTCATTTTTTAATTCGTTTAAGAATACAAAGTACGGGAAAATTCGCTCTTAGATTGAAAAGTTTTTTAGCCACAGATTAAAAGGATTTTCACTGATTACTATTTACTATTTGAAAAAAAATCCTCTTAACCCTTTTAATCTGTGGCTAAAAATAAATTATATTTTAGGAAACTTCATCTCGTTAAAAGTGCTTTTTTGTTTTGCTAAAGCTTCTACATCTTGCCATTTTCTTGGAGATTCTGCAGAAAGGTTTTCGTATGAATTTTTAGTGATTAAAATATCATCTTCAATACGAACGCCGATATTCCACCATTTTTTATCGCAGTTGCTGTTTGCCGGAATATAAATTCCAGGTTCAACGGTAAAAATCATGTTTTCTTTTAGAGTTCCTGCATAATTTCCTTTGTCATGTACATCTAAGCCCAGAAAATGCGAACAGCTGTGCGGGTAATAAATTCTAACGTCTTTAGCGTCTTTTATAATTCCAAGTTTGATTAATCCAGCCGTAATAACTTCTCTCGCTCTTTTGTTCAAATCCTGAAAAGGTGTGCCAATTTTGCAAATCTTGAAAACCTCTTCCTGAGCTTCATACACAAGCTGATAGATTGCTTTTTGTTCTTCAGTAAATTTTCCATTCGCAGGAACTGTTCTGGTTACATCGGCAGAATAACCGTGATATTCAGACCCAACATCCATTAACAACAACTGATTATCCATTTTGGTTGCATTATTTTCTCCGTAGTGTAAAATACAGCCATTCGCTCCAGCGCCAACAATCGGTGGATAACCTTCGTCTTCTGCACCATAATGCCTGTGAATATATCTATGGATTCCGTCTGCTTCATTTTCGCTCATGTCTGGACCAACGGCTTTCATTACTTCGTTGTGTGCAATGCAGGAAAGTTTAACCGATTTACGCATTAAGTCTACTTCTTCAGGAGTTTTTATTTCTCTTAAAGAATTAGTGATATTGTCGAAAAGAGTTACTGAAGCTTCATTTTCAGCTGTAATTGACGCTTTAGATTTAAAAGATTCAATTAAACCGAAAAGATCAAAGCCTGATTTATTCTTTCCAAGATCTGTTGGAATTTTATCGTAGATGATTTTGTCAAATTTTTTGAAGTCAATGACAAAGGAATTAAAATCTTTTCCGTTATAAACAGTTGTCAAACCTAGTTTCGATTTGACTCCCTCAACACCTAAACGTCTTCCTGTCCAAGTTTCCTGAGCAGCATTTCTTTCTCTGACAAAAAGAACTTCGTTGTATTTTTCGGTTCCTTGTGGTTCTTTAAAAAGCAACAAAACGGCATCTGGTTCTTTGTAGCCTGTTAAATAATACAGATCAGGATTTGCGTGATACGTATAATTAATGTCTTTAGAAAACACTCTTTCAGGATACGAAAAAACTACCGCAACCGAATTGGCTGGCATTAAACTTCTAAAAGCATCTCGACGGCCTTTGTGAAATTCTTTTGAAAGGAAATCTGTTGGAAGGTTTTCTTGCGAATGAATTCCAGAAAAACTAATAATAAAGACAAACAATAATAGAAATTGCTTCATTTTTTTGATGTTTGGTTGATGATTTTGGTTTTTTGATTACCGCAAATTACAAAAAAAAGAGAACGATATTTTAGAATTTAAATATTTGTCTAGTAGTGTTTTGGATAAATTGACATAACTTAGAGATTAAAAAATAGGTCTGTTGCGGAATTGATTTTTTAATAAATTGACAACTGGGCATGAATATTGAGAAACGGAATGTCTATAGACAAATTTTAATTTTAAAAATACATTTTTATGAAAAAATACACACTTGCAGTCGTTTCAGTTTTGACTTTGTTTTTTGCTTCATGCAATGCATCAAAAGACACTTCAAACGAAGGAAATCTATTTGATACAACTTGGGAATTAGAATATATTTCTGGACCAAGAATTGCTTTTGAAGGATTGTATCCGAATAAAAAGCCACAGCTTACTTTTAACCAAAAAGAAACTAGAGTTTATGGCAATAATGGATGTAATGGTTATAGTGCCCCATACACTCTAAAAGGAAATTCCCTGACTTTTGGAGAAGCAGGACCAGCAACGATGATGTTTTGTGAAGGTGGAGGAGAACAAGAGTTTTTGAAACAAATAAAACAAGTTTCAACTTATGCTATTGACAAAGACGGAAAGCTGAATTTGATTAATGGGGATGTTCCAGTAATGCGATTCAAAAAAGTAGCGAAAAAATAAATTTGGTTGATTCAACTTTGAGAAAGTTTGGTCACAGCAAAAAGGGAAATGAAGCCAATTTCATTTCCCTTTTTTATGTTTAATGTTTTTTAAGTTTATCCTTAAAGACCTTTTCAAACTTTTCTAGTTTCGGCTGGATCACCATTTTGCAATACGGCTGATTTTTATTGTTCGCATAATAATTCTGATGATAATCTTCTGCTTTGTAAAAAGCTTTTAGAGGTTCTACTTTGGTCACAATCGGATTTTTATAGACTTTGGCTTTATTCAAATCAGCAATAATGCTTTCGGCAGCTTTTTTCTGTTCAGCATTTTTGTAGAAAATCACAGAACGATATTGCGTTCCCACATCAGCGCCTTGTCGATTTAAAGTTGTTGGATCGTGAACAGTAAAAAAGACTTTGAAAATTTCATTAATATCGGTTACTGTTTTGTCATACGTAATTTGAACAACTTCTGCATGTCCTGTTTCTCCAGTGGAGACTTCTTCGTAAGTAGGATTGGCAACATTTCCACCAGAAAATCCAGAAACAACAGATTTTACGCCGTCCAGATTTTCATAAACCGCTTCAACGCACCAGTAACATCCGCCACCGAGCGTAATGGTTTCTAGATTAGAAGCTTTTTTGTTTTGGGCAATTCCCTTTAGCGAAAGCGCCAGAAAACAGATTAAAAGTATATTTTTCATAATAGATTATTTAGAATCAGGAATAAAGTCAAGAGCAATTGAATTCATGCAATATCTTTTTCCAGTTGGTTCAGGACCATCGTCAAATATATGGCCCAAATGTCCGCCACAACGCCCGCAGAGCGTTTCGGTTCGTTCCATTCCAAGTGAATTGTCGTTTTTAAAAACAATGCTTTTTTTGTTGTCTTGTTCAAAAAAGCTTGGCCATCCGCAGCTGCTCGAGAATTTTGCAGTAGATCTAAAAAGTTTATTGCCACAAGAAGCGCAATAGTAAGTTCCTTTTTCATTCGCATTCCAATACTTTCCAGTAAAAGGTCTTTCTGTATCAGCTTCGCGCATAACTGCGTAAACATCTTCCGGTAGAACTTTTTTCCATTCGGCGTTACTTACGTTTAGTTTCGTAGTGTCTGTATTAGAATAATAAGGATTGTTTGGTTTATTGATTACGTTTTCCTTAGAAGTTGGTTTTGTGTGTTTATTATTGTTTTGTCCGCAGGCTTGCAAAATGAAAAGCGGGAGTAAAAAACAAAGGCTGAGAAGTTGGGTTTTAGATTTCATAACTAGAATAATGAAGCTTTTGATGTTCAGTCGGTATTCTTTAGATTTTAAATTTGTTATTCAAAGATACGCTGCGATTTATCACGAAATACTGACTTTAAAATAATTGAGTTTTTTTTAAGTGTGTTTTAACTTTTTATTAGTTACGTAAAATAAGAGTTTGTGGTTTTTATGTCTTAATTTTAACAGCTTTTATTTTTTACGTGAATTTAGTTTGTTGGAAATCAGTAAAGTAAAAATTAAAGTGGCGAGTTGTGTTTTTGACAATCCTGTGAAGTCTTTTATGCCATTTCTTTTTTCGTATTTTTGTTTGATTAATAGGCCTTATGACAGAAGAAAACGTAATATTAGTTAACCAAAATGACGAGCAGATTGGTTTAATGCCAAAGTTGGAAGCGCATGAAAAAGCACTTTTGCACCGTGCATTTTCGGTTTTTGTTTTAAATGAACAAAATGAAATCATGCTGCAGCAACGTGCACATCAGAAATATCATTCTCCTTTGCTGTGGACAAATACGTGTTGCAGTCATCAGCGTGAAGGCGAAACCAATATCGAAGCGGGAAGCAGAAGATTGTTTGAAGAAATGGGATTTAAAACAGATTTGAAAGAGCTGTTTCATTTTATTTATAAAGCGCCTTTTGATAACGGATTGACAGAACACGAATTGGATCATGTAATGATTGGATATTATAATGAAGATCCAAATATCAATACCGAAGAAGTCGAAGATTGGAAATGGATGAAAATCGAAGATGTAAAAGCAGATATAGAAAAACAGCCCGAAATATATACGGTTTGGTTTAAAATAATTTTTGATGAATTTTATCATTATTTGGAAGATCATAAACTTTAACCCAAACGAACCAAAAAACCTAAATGAGAGTAACCATATCAAGAAAAGCGCATTTTAATGCTGCACATCGATTGCATCGAAAAGATTGGTCATTTGAAAAAAACGATGCTGTTTTTGGAAAATGCAACAATCCTAATTTTCATGGTCATAACTACGGTCTAACAGTAAGTGTTACAGGAAAGATTGACCCAGAAACTGGTTTTGTTTTAGATGTGAAAGTATTAGCGGATATTATACGCGAAGAAGTGGAAATTCCGTTTGATCATAAAAATCTAAATCTGGATGTTCCAGAATTTCAGGATTTGAATCCAACCGCAGAAAACATTGCTGTTGTGATATGGAATAAAATTAGAAAAAGAATTCAGCCCGAGTTCGATTTAGAAGTCGTTTTAAACGAAACAGACCGCAATTTTGTAACTTATAAAGGAGAATAGTAAAATGTCATTAAAAATAGGAGATATAGTTCCGAATTTTGCCGCCAAAGACAGTCATGGAGAATTGTTTGAAAGCCAAAGTGTTTTAGGAAGAAAACCTTTGGTGGTTTATTTTTATCCGAAAGATAATACGCCAGGATGCACCACAGAAGCTTGCGGTTTTAGAGATCAATATGAAGATTTTAAAGATCTTGGAGCTGAGGTAATCGGCATTAGTAGTGATAGTGTAAAATCGCATCATAAATTTGCCAACAAACACAAACTTCCTTTTATATTATTATCAGATCCTGACAAAAAACTAAGAAAACTTTTTGGTGTCCGAAACAATTTGTTCGGACTTCTGCCAGGCCGTGTTACGTATATTATTGATAAAAACGGTTTAGTCATTTCGATATTTGACAGTGTTAATGCCGCAAAACATATTCCGAAAGCGCTGGAAACAGTAAGAGAATTGGTTTTGTAAACTAGAAACAAAACAAACAGAATTAACAAAAATTATAAGCCCAAGAAAAATGAGTCAGAATTTATACCCATTGCAATTTGAACCGATTTTAAAAGAAAGAATCTGGGGAGGAGAAAAATTAAAAACAGAATTAAACAAGCCGATTACTTCTAAAATCACTGGAGAAAGCTGGGAGTTGTCTACGGTTGAAGGAGATGTGAGCGTAGTTGCAAATGGAGATTTGAAAGGGAAATCTTTGATGGAGCTTATTGACGAGAACCCGAATGGGATTTTGGGTACAAAAGTTTACGAGCGTTTCGGAAAACAATTTCCGTTGCTTTTTAAATATCTTGATGCTAGAGAAGATCTTTCGATTCAAGTTCACCCAAATGATAAACTAGCTAAAGAACGTCACAATTCATTTGGAAAAACCGAAATGTGGTACGTCATGCAAGCCGACGCAGATGCAAGAATTATTGTTGGTTTTAAAGAAGATTCAAGCAAAGAAGAGTATTTAAAACATTTAAATGATAATACTTTAGTAACGATCTTAGATGACGTAAAAGCAAAATCTGGCGATGTTTTCTTCTTAGAAACAGGAACGGTTCACGCAATCGGAGCTGGTTTGGTTGTTGCCGAAATTCAGCAAACATCTGACATTACTTATAGATTATACGATTTTGACCGCACTGATGCGCAGGGAAACAAAAGAGAACTTCACGTAGATTTGGCTCTAGATGCAATCAATTATAATAAAGTTGATACACAAAAGAAATACGATTCTAAAACAAATGTTTCGAATACAGTTGTTGATTGTCCTTATTTTACAACAAATTTCGTCCCTTTAGAAGATAAAATCGAAGTGTCTAAAACTGGAGAGACTTTTACAGTTTATATGTGTATAGAAGGAAGTTTTGATGTTGAATACAGCGGATTTAAACAGACTTATCAAAAAGGAGATACCGTTTTGGTTCCGGCTGCGATAAATGCATTTAATTTGAGCGGAAAAGCTTCAATTTTAGAAATTTACATTTCTTAACATATATTCTAAAGATTATATGTACTTTTGCAGACGCAAATTAAAATTATAATAAAAATGGCAAACGTTAAGAATTTAAAGAAAGACATCAACTTTGTATTGGGTGATATTATTGAGGCAGTTTACTTGTTCGAGATGTCAACAACAGGAAATCCAACTCCAGAAACGAATGCTTTGGTTGATGAAGCTATTGCTGCATTTGATACTTTGATCACAAAAGTGAACGCAAAGAACGTTGAAAACAAAAAAGCACACTTCAAACAAATAAATGCAGAATTGGAAGAAACTGCTAATCAATTGATTGAAAAAATAAACGCTTTGTAAGCAAAAAAAGTATAAAAAAAGTGCAAATTTATTTTGGGAAATTGAAAAACCGCTTTATATTTGCACCCGTAATGAGGCCGATGTAGCTCAGCTGGCTAGAGCAGCTGATTTGTAATCAGCAGGTCGTGGGTTCGAGTCCCTCTATCGGCTCAACGGAAACCATTCACGAAAGTGAATGGTTTTTTTGCTTAAAATGAGGGGCAGCTTCATTTAAAAAGGAATGTTCTTCAAAAAAACGCCGATGTAGCTCAGCTGGCTAGAGCAGCTGATTTGTAATCAGCAGGTCGTGGGTTCGAGTCCCTCTATCGGCTCAAAATAAAAACCATTCACAAATCGTGAATGGTTTTTTTGTTTTAGAAAATCTCTGAAAAATTTCAAAAAAAGAAAATTCCAAATTCCAAGTCATTTAAGTCGATTGGAATTTGGAATTTAAATATTGTGATTTCTATTAAGAATTATTCGTTTGCTGTCGTTGCAGGAGCTGTTTCTGCTTTCTGCTGTTCTTTTTTAATGTCAGCTACATATTTGGTTAGCTTTTTACCGTAAAGCGATTTTGCGACCTTTGGACTCATTGATTTCTGAATTGTATCTAAGAACTTCACATTGATGTCATAAATCTGTGACATGGCAATATAAGGCGCGATTTCGTAATCTTTGTTTGTAAGCGCAAAATTTGTTGCATAAAGATATTTTCTCTTGATGTTTGATTCTTGCTTAACATTAAGGCTGTCTAGTGCTTTTTGATCCTGTCTTTTTATTGCTTTAAAGCGAGGTTCAACCATAGAAAGGTTTTCATCAATAAAACGAGAGTTTATCTTTTCATACTGTTCGTATAATTCCTGATTCTTAGAACCAGTAATTTTTGCGCTAGAAATAAAATTGTCTAAATCTGTGTTGATGGTCATATTTCCTGGCTCAGCAAAAAATAAAATATTGTTGTCTAGTGAATTTGTCACACCGCGATCTAAAAACAAATAAAGCATTTCTGGAGATTCTAATTTTATAGTGCTTTCAAAAGCAGAATTTCCGTCGATTTTGATGCTGTCGATAGCTACAAGATTTGTATCAACAATTCTTTGGATATACAAGGTTCCTTTTTTTAAGCCTTTAATATTTCCTGTGATATGTACCGTATCTGTTGATTCTTTTTTGCTGCAAGATGCTGCGATGATTAAGGCAGCAAAAGCAATAATAGTTTTTTTCATTGGTTTTTAGATTTTGGTGCAAAATAAAGAAAATAGTTTAAATGTAAAGAGGGGACAGTTTTATTTTTATAAAAAAATAAATCCCGATCTATTTCTAAATCGGGATTGTTTTGTTTTTGAAAAACGGAATAGTTATTACATTGACATAGTGTAGGTTGTCCCGTTTTCATGTGTATAAGTATATTTATTGTCGCAGGTATTGTTTCCATAATCAACAACACCGTTTAAAGATGCGTTTTGGATTTTTACTTTCCCTTGAGAAATATACTCGCACGAATACTTTTTAATTAATGTTTCCTGTACTGTAAGTGTTAAAGTGCCTCCTGTTCCCGATGTTACAGTATGGTTTCCTTCTGTCATTTCATAAACATTGTCTTCTAGTACATATGGAGTGTCAACACCTGCGGTTTGTTTTACTGTGTAAATGCCAGAATTTGTAAATGTGCGGCCAAGTATATCGGTAAGTTTGCCGTTTGTTACCTTTCTTGTCCATTGCGGTATTGTTGCTGTTGCAGTCGTGTTGGTGTATTCGATAGTTCCTTCAAGAAGAAAGCTGTTTAGAGAGTAATTAATTCGCTCTATAGTCATTTTGCTTCCTGTTGTAATTACTGGACCTGTAAGTGTAATTTTAAGTTTCCCTTTTCTGGTAATGTTGTTTAATGTACAGCCTACAGTTCCGTAATCTACTGTGTAAACTTTTGGGTATTCGCTTCCGTTTGGACTTTCTACAGTAATATTGGCACAGTTTGTTGCTGGGCTCTCAGCTGGATTTGTATTGGTTATGGTTAATGCATTTTTGATGTCCAGATTGTCTAAGGCATCAATTACTGCAGAAGCGCTTACAGATGTGGTGTCAAATTGATTGGTGATTTCATCACTATTTGAGCATGAAACATACAGAAATGCTGATACGCAAACTGCTGAAAGTAAAATTGCGGTCTTTTTCATTTGGTTTTTGTTTTTAGATGAGATTGATAAGGCAACCAAATGTAATGAAAAAAATCAGTCGTAAAAAAAACCATAATGCTATTTCTGCGGATTTTCGAAATTTAAGTATTTAGAAATCAGTTCTGAAAAACAGAAAATTCTAGAGTATGGCGGGATTTGAAGAGAGATTGTTTCAATTAAAATTAAGTTCTGGCGGCAGCCATGAGCATCGTATTGATACTGCGGGCAGATGTTTCAGCTAAACTTAAAAAAGATTATCATCTTTTTCTAAATATATGCACAGCCTTCGAATGCAATCGAGAACACCGCCGCCTTCCTGAACTGGAATTTTTATATTTCTAGTTTTATTTTGTTTTAAAATTTTGATTTTCAGTTGTGTAAAAATAGAATTTAGCTATTTCTGAAAAAAGGGGATAAATACCCTTTTTTTCAAAAAAATAAATCCCGTAAATTAATTCTACAGGATTTGATGTTATTGGAAAAATAGAAAATTGCTGTTATTTCAGGCTTTCAATGCCTTTAAGTGCGTAATCTTCATATCCAAAAATGGAATAATCGACAAACATATTGCCTGTAAGATCTGGCACGTCTTGGCGATCTCTAATTCCGTTAGGATAATCTAGTTTTTCGATAAACGAAGCAAGGAAATAGCCCACTTGGTCGTCTTTTTTATTTTTGGCTAAGTCCAAAATGATTCCAGTAACTAACTTAGAAAGTTCGACCACGGCTCCGCTGATCGGATTGCTTGTTTTGGCCAGAATTTCTATAGCTTTTGTGATTGTGCTAATGTTTGCATCTGTCAAAATTGATTTAATCAATCCTGCAGTGTCGCGAGTTTTTTTATCTAAATCAACGGCGATGATTTGCCAGCTGAAATCTTTCGGAATTTTATTTTCTTTGTAGACAATATAGCCTGTATCTCCAAAAGTGATTATACTTTTATCTTTTACTTTATTAATCGTCAAAAGGATTCGCGATTGAATGACTTTGGAAACTGCATCTTTGATGATTTCTTTTTTCCTGTTCTCGTCATTCGTTTCAAAAAATTCATTCAAATCCGGAAAACTATCATTTGACTGATTGATAAAACTCATAAACTGGATTTCACCTTTTCCAAGCAAATCTCCGTTTTTTATAATCCTCAATTTATTTAATCTTACATAAAACATTGTTCTTAGGTTTTGACTGCCTACTCGATTTAGGATTTTGGGCTGGCTCCTTGATTAGTGTATTGGGGTATTGTTAGTATTTTCGTATAAAAATCATTTCAAAAATATAAGTTTTTTTGTACTTATTCATGATGTAATTGTTTTATTTTCAGATGAATTCTGATGTGTTAAACGAAAAAAGCCCCGCAAGTTAACTTGCGGGGCTTTCGGAAAATTGTATCGATTAATTATTTAATCATCTCAAAACTTCTTTTTACAAAGGCAGTCAATGCTTCGCCTTTTAGTAGGTTTTGTGATAATTTAGCTAAGTCTAAAGCTTGTTTTACTAAATGTTCTTGGTGAACTTTATCTTCAGTATTTAAGATGTTAGAAGCTAGGTCAGAATTTGTATTTACAATCAAATTGTACATTTCTGGCATATTGCCCATTCCGAACATTCCGCCACCGCCTGTTTGGCTCATTTCTTTCATTCTTCGCATAAATTCTGGCTGCGTGATGATAAATGGAGCTGCTTGAGAATCCATAGCTTCAAGCTGTACGCTGTATGCTTTTGGAATATAAGCTTCCAAAGAAGTTTTTAAAGTTGCTTTTTCGTCGTCAGATAATTTCGAAATAGCATTTTCTTCTTTTTTGATTAAGTTATCGATGTGGTCAGAGTCAACGCGTACAAAAGTTACGTCTTTATTGTCGTTTTCGATTTTCTGAATTAAGTGCGAGATAATCGGAGAATCTAAAAGCAATACTTCGTAGTTTTTCTCTTTTGCTGCCTGAATGTAAGAATGCTGTGCATCTTTGTTTCCTGCATACAGAACCACGAGCTTACCGTCTTTATCTGTTTGGTTCTCTTTTAATTTTTCTTTTAATTCATCTAAAGTGAAATAAGTATCGTCTACAGTTGGATACAATACAAATGCTCCAGCTTTTTCGTAGAATTTCTCTTCAGAAAGCATTCCGTATTCTAAAACGATTTTAATATCGTTCCATTTTTGCTCAAAATCAGCACGATTTTCGTTGAATAATGCTTTTAGTTTGTCGGCTACTTTACGAGTAATGTAGTTCGATATTTTCTTAACCGCACCGTCAGCCTGTAATCCTGAACGAGAAACGTTCAACGGAATGTCTGGAGAATCGATTACACCTTTCAACATTGTCAAAAATTCAGGTACAATTCCTTCTACGTTATCCGTAACGTAAACTTGGTTTTGGTACAATTGAATTTTGTCTTTTTGAATCTGCATATCAGTTCCTAACTTAGGGAAATATAGAATTCCAGTCAAGTTGAACGGATAATCAACGTTTAAGTGAATGTTGAATAATGGCTCTTCAAACTGCATTGGATACAATTCTCTGTAGAAGTTTTTATAATCTTCATCAGATAATTCAGAAGGTTGTTTTGTCCAAGCTGGATTAGGATTGTTGATGATATTGTCAGTTTCAACAGTTTCATTAATATAATCTTCAGGAGCATCTTCTGGTTTTGGAAGTGTCTCTGTTCTGGTTCCGAATTTAATCGGAATTGGCATAAACTTGTTGTATTTGTTTAATAAGCCGCTGATTTTAGAATCTTCTAAAAATTCTAAAGAATCTTCTGCAATGTGAAGAATGATTTCTGTACCACGTGAAGTTTTGTCAGCTGGCTCCAAAGTAAACTCTGGACTTCCGTCGCAAGTCCAGTGTGCTGCCGGCTCGTCTTTGTATGATTTTGTAATGATTTCAACTTTCTCAGCCACCATAAATGCAGAGTAGAAACCAAGACCAAAATGTCCGATAATTCCAGAGTCTTTTGCAGAATCTTTGTATTTGTCCAAGAATTCCTCAGCACCAGAAAAAGCTACTTGATTGATGTATTTTTCTACTTCATCAGCAGTCATACCTAAACCTTGGTCAATGATGTGGATTTTTTTGCCTTCTTTGTCCACTTTGACCTCGATAATCGGGTTTCCGTATTCTACTTTCGCTTCACCGATGCTGATAAGATGTTTTAGTTTTAAAGTAGCATCAGTTCCATTAGAAACAAGCTCGCGCAAGAAAATTTCATGGTCGCTGTACAAGAACTTTTTAATTAAAGGAAAAATGTTTTCTACTGAAACATTAATTTTACCTGTTGCCATATTTTTTATTTTTTGAGTTTAACGTGATGATTTTCATTTAGTCAAATAAAATACCAATTTTTTGAAGGTGACAAAATGTCGGAAATGTTAATTTTGAAAGAAAATAAATAGATTGTAAAACGATAAATATAGGAACGAATCGTATATTTGTGGTACAATAATTGTTAAAAAGGCAAAATAATAATCTAATAAAAATTGTACAAATGAAGAAGAGTATTTTTATATGCATGATTGCCGCAATGTTTTTTGCGTGTAAATCTGCCTCATCGACAGCCTCAACAGAAACACCGCTTTCTAAAAAATTGGATAGACCAACTCAAGTAGCTATTAAAGGGAATTGGGTATTAACAAATGTAACATATGCTGGTTCTGATTACATCAAAGTAAACTCGTTTGATCTTGCAGATTCTAAATGTTTTATCGGAAGTTCATGGAGTTTTATTTCAAATAACAACAAAGGTACGATGACCTTGAACTCTCCAAACTGTACAGCATTTTCTTCTCCTATTGCTTGGAGTATTAACGATCAAGGGCTTTTTGTGCTTAAAATTGTTCAGGAAGGAACCAAAAGAAAAAATGTTAGAGATGGATACCTGCTTAAAGTTGCTGGTTTAACCGAGAGCTCTTTCCAGCTGATTGACAACATCAACGTTGGCGGACAGGTTAAAGATGTAACTTACCAATTTCAAAGAGCAAACTAATATTTAAAAAGAGAAAAAATGAGAAAGATAACTGTTTTAGGTTTAAGCGTTTTATTCGTAGTGACTGGTTTTTTTACTAGTTGTGATTCCGTAAAAAACGCAAATAATACACAAAAAGGAGCTGGAATTGGTGCTGTAGCTGGTGGTGTGATTGGAGCTGTTTTAGGTAATAATTTAGGAAAAGGTGGAAATGCCGCTTTAGGTGCTGCAATTGGAGCTGCCGTTGGTGGTGGTACCGGAGCACTTATTGGAAACAAAATGGATAAGCAAGCACGTGAAATTGATCAGGCTTTGCCGGGTGCTTCTGTAGAAAGAGTAGGTGAAGGAATTCACTTGACTTTGAATGAAAACGCAGTTCGTTTCGATACTAATAAATCTACACTTACTCCTCAGGCAAAAGCAAATCTAGATAAATTGGTTCCAGTTTTTAATGACTATGCGGATACTGATATTCAGATTTTTGGATATACTGATAGCACAGGAAAACCAGAATACAACTTGACGCTTTCTGGACAAAGAGCAGCTTCTGTACAGGCTTATTTAGTTTCTAAAGGATTAAAAGCAAGCCGTTTCAAAACTTCTGGTTTGGGAATTGCAGATCCAATTGCAACAAATGATACTCCAGAAGGAAGAGCACAAAACCGTCGTGTTGAATTTGCAATTACAGCAAACGACAAAATGGTTAATGATGCTAAAAACCAAGCAGGAAAATAATTTCCGACAAAATAAAAAATCAAAAAAGCTGTTTCATATTTGAAGCAGCTTTTTTTTGACTTTAGAACTTAAACATCGTAAATTTGACCTTTCTAATTACATCTCATGCTCGACATTCAAAATATCACTTTTTCGTATACCGAAAATCCTGTTATAAAAAACATTTCCTTTACTATTGAGAAAGGTCAGAATATTGCCATTATCGGTGAGAGCGGTTGCGGAAAAAGCACACTGCTAAAACTTATTTATGGTTTGTATGATTTGGATGAAGGAAAAATTTTTTATGAAGGAAAGCCTGTCTTAGGACCGAAGTTTAATTTGATTCCCGGAATGCCATACATGAAATATCTGGCGCAGGATTTTGATTTGTCTCCATATGAAACGGTGGCAGAGAATGTGGGTAAATTCCTTTCGAATGGTTTTGCCAATATGAAAAAACTACGCGTTCAGGAACTACTCGAAATGGTAGAAATGGAGCAGTTTGCAAATGTAAAAACTAAATTCTTAAGCGGAGGTCAGCAGCAGCGAGTAGCTTTAATTCGCGTTTTGGCTTTAGAACCCGAAGTAATTTTGCTTGACGAACCTTTCAGCCAGATTGATGCTTTCAGGAAAAATGCACTTCGCCGTAATTTGTTTCGTTATCTAAAGCAAAAAGGAATTACTTGTATCATTGCGACTCATGACAGTACAGACGCCTTGTCTTTTGCTGATCAGGCTATTGTGATGCGCAACGGAGAAGTAATGGTAAAAGACAATCCTAGCAAGATTTATGAAGACCCTCAGGTAAAATATGTCGCTTCGCTTTTTGGAGAAGTAAACGAGATTGCTACTCATTTGTTATTGCCTTATGAAGACGAAACACATAAAACATTAGTTTATCCACATCAATTTAAAATGGTTTCCGAGTCAAAACTTTTGGTAAAAATCAGAAGGACTTATTTTAGAGGCGGACATTATTTGATAGAAGCGGTTTATAAAAGGCAATTGATCTTTTTTGAAAGTGAAATTGATTTACCGCAGGAACAGGAAGTGTTTTTGGCTTTGAATTATCTATAAAAAATAAACCCGACAGAACAGCTGTCGGGTTTATTTTTAGAAACCAATTGAATATTAGTTTTTCAAATATTTCTCTAAGAACTGATCTTGTTCCCAAAGCAAGTGTAAGATGTTTTCTTTTGCCACATAACCATGAGATTCTTTCGGAAGAATAACCATTCGCGCAGGCGCTCCTAAACCTTTTAAAGCTTGGAAATAACGCTCTGTTTGCAAAGTAAAAGTTCCCGGATTATTGTCTGCTTCTCCATGAACCAATAAAATAGGTGTTTTCATTTTGTCGGCATTCATAAAAGGAGACATTGTGTTGTATACTTCTGGAACTTCCCAGTAATTTCTTTGTTCTGTCTGGAATCCGAATGGAGTCAAAGTTCTGTTGTAAGCACCGCTTCTTGCAATTCCGCAGGCAAAAAGATTAGAATGTGTCAATAAGTTTGCGGTCATAAAAGCTCCGTACGAATGTCCTCCAACAGCGACTTTTTTTCTGTTGATATACCCTAAAGCATCAACGGCATCTATTGCGGCTTCTGCATTGGCAACCAGCTGTGAAACAAAATTATCATTTGGTTCTGTAGTTCCTTCACCGATAATTGGAAAAGCTGCATCGTCTAAAACAACATAACCTTTGGTTACCCAATACACAAAAGATCCATAGTATGGAAATGTAAACTCATTTGAGTTTTGTGTAGATTGTCCTGCACTGTTTTTGTCTTTGTATTCAGCTGGATAAGCCCAGATTAAAAGCGGGAGTTTTTCTTTTTTAGTTTTGTCATAACCAGCCGGAAGATATAAAGTTCCAGAAAGTTCTACACCGTCTTTTCTTTTGTATTTGATTACCTCTTTGCTTACATTTTTAATGCTTTCAAAAGGATTTTTAAAAGCAGTAATTGGTGTTAAGCTATTTTTTTTGTGGATGTTTCTAAAATAGTAATTCGGATATTCGCTTTTTGACTGAATTTGAACAAGCACTTTTCCTGATTTTACATCGATTTCCAACAAATCTTCTTTTTTATCTTTATATGGAGAAGTGTAAAGTCTTTTATTTTGAAGCGTTTTTGTATTAAACTCGTCAATAAAAGGGAATTGTCCGTCTTTGGTATATCCTTCACCAATACGATAGGCATTGTCTTTTTCTAGAGATAATACACGTTTGTTGTATTCATTCTTTTTTGTTTCAAAATTACCTGGATCAGAATATACATCTTGAGCGTTTCGGTCTGTAATTACTTTTGGAGTCTGAGCTGGATTGGACGGATTTATCAAATACGTCTTAGTGTTACGGGTATCGTACCATTGATCTGAAAGAATGGCAATATTGTCGTTACCCCAAATAATATTATCAAAACGTTGCTGTGTTTTAGCAAACGAAACCGGATTTCCTGTAAAAGGAGCATCCCATAAAAATAATTCATCTCTATATTCGACTTTATTTGCTGGATCACCTTCGTCTAATGCCACAACATATGCTAACGATGCAGGTTTGTCGTTTCTCCATGTCATTTCTCTTTTTCCTTTGCGAACAGCCATAAAACCTTTTGGCATGATTTCGCTCAGTGGAACCTCGTTTACCGTTTTGATTTCTTTTCCTCTTATGTCGTAAACAACTGTTTTGGAAGGAAATCTATATAAGGGAACTACATAAGAAAAAGGTTTGTGAATGGTAGTCAGCATGATGTAATTTCCGTCTGGCGAAATTCTTTCACCAGAAAACATGGCAGCTTCTTTAAATAAAACGGCATTTCCGTTTAGGCTTACTTTGTACAATTCGGAAGTAATGATGTTTTCAAAATTAACTTCATCATTTTTGTTTTTAAGCATGTCTGGATACGTTCTGTTCTGAGATTTTTCTCCAGATGCATTAGAAATAATTGGTCCTGTTGGTAAATCTTTTTTAGAATCAAGCAGCGGTTTTCTATTTTTAGGAAGCATCTTCACCAAGATTGTTTCGTTGTCTGGTAACCAGCTAAACGGATTTCCAAGATTTGCATTTACAGTAGCTTCTGTCAATTTGGTTGCTTGCGCAGATGCTAGGTCCAAAACCCAAAGCTCAACTCCAGTCGCAGTGGTGTGCGAGAAAAGTATTTTTTTGTCGTTTGGAGACCAAGCGATATTGCTGATTTTCGGATTTGCAGGGAGACCAGCAACTTGTATGTCATTTGTACCGTTTACTTTTCGCACCTTGAGGTTGGTAGTATAAGTTACTGTACTCGAAATATTAGTAATCGGATTGATTCTTAAACCGGCAAGACGAAGTTCTTCCTGATTTAAATCGTCTAAGGTCTTGTAGGTATTGCGATACATTAAGAGTATATTTTCGTTTTTAGTATCCATAGATACCGTTGGCGCTCTTTCGTAATCGGCTAAATCCAAAATTGATTTGGAGGGTTTTTGGTATGTCAGATTTTCCTGCGCGATGGCGAAAAAACCAACATTCAGCAGTAAAAATAAAGTGACCTTTAATTTCATGGTTTGTTTTTTTTGGGATTAAAAAATGATGGTAATAATTGTTTGTCTAAGTACATTTAGACTTGTTACAATTTATAGCGCTAATTTAATTCTTTTTATGTTTTGGTGGGTTTATTTGTTTTTTTTGAATTTAAAAAGGCATAAATCATCTCATTATTAGAAGATAATAAATTGTCGATTACGAAAAAAATAGTAATTTGTACGCTTATGTTTTAAAGTATGCGTAAATTTGCAATCCAATTTTTTAATAAATAATAAAGAGTATGTATCATTCAAAAATAGCGGGCTTAGGATATTATGTTCCTTCAAATGTTGTGACTAATGATGATTTGTCTAAGATAATGGATACCAATGATGAATGGATTCAGGAAAGAACTGGAATTCAGGAAAGGAGACACATTATTCGTGGCGAAGATACCACAACGTCAATGGGAGTTAAAGCAGCTAAAATTGCTATAGAGCGTTCTGGAGTTGCCAAAGAAGATATTGATTTTGTTGTTTTTGCTACATTAAGTCCAGATTATTATTTCCCTGGTCCAGGTGTTTTAGTGCAGCGTGACCTTGGTTTAAGAACAGTTGGTGCTTTAGATGTTAGAAATCAATGTTCAGGATTTGTTTACGCAATTTCTGTTGCAGACCAATATATTAAAACCGGAATGTATAAAAATATTTTGGTTATAGGGTCAGAGGTACATTCGACAGGTTTGGATATGACCACACGCGGACGCGGTGTTTCTGTAATTTTTGGAGACGGTGCTGGAGCAGCTGTTTTGAGTCGTGAAGAAGATTTGACTAAAGGAATTTTATCCACGCATTTACATTCTGAAGGACAGCATGCCGAAGAATTGGCTTTGCAAGCGCCTGGAATGGGAGCAAGATGGGTAACTGATATTATTGCAGATAACGATCCGAACGACGAAAGTTATTATCCTTATATGAATGGACAATTTGTGTTTAAAAATGCAGTTGTTCGTTTTGCAGAAGTTATTAACGAAGGGTTGGAAGCAAACGGACTGCAGGTTTCAGATATCGATATGCTGATTCCGCATCAGGCAAATTTGAGAATTTCGCAGTTCATTCAGAATAAATTTAAACTTAGCGATGATCAGGTGCATAATAATATTCAGAAGTACGGAAATACAACTGCAGCCTCTATTCCGATTGCTTTGACAGAAGCTTGGGAAGAAGGAAAAATCAAATCTGGAGATACTGTTGTTTTGGCAGCTTTCGGAAGCGGATTTACTTGGGCAAGCGCCATCATCAAATGGTAAAATTTCATCTTAATTTTATATTAAAACCTGCTTAGATAATGAGCAGGTTTTTTATTTTTGGCAAGGAATAGTTTTTCGAAAACAAAAAATGAAAAAGAATCAACTCGAAATAGCGTGCTTTAATTACGACTCAGCTTTGATTGCGCAAGAAAATGGCGCTGACAGAATTGAACTTTGCGAAAACATGAAATTGGGCGGTACGACACCAAATTCTATTTTGGTCGTAAAAGTTCGCGAAAGCCTCAATATAAAAATGCATGTCATTATAAGGCCTCGTGGCGGTGATTTTGTTTATTCTGATGAAGAGCTCACAGAAATGAAACAAGACATCAAACAATATAAAAAATTGGGAGTAGATGGTTTTGTTTTCGGTATTTTAAAAGACAACGGAAAAGTAAATAAAAAACAAAATAAAGAGTTGGTCCATCTGGCGCATCCGCTTTCTTGTACATTCCATCGTGCTTTTGATGTGGTCAAGAATCCTGAAAAAGCAATTGAAGATTTAATCGAATCTGGTTTTAAGACGATTTTGACTTCTGGTCAGGGAGTTGATGTAACGGAAGGAATTTATGCTTTAGAAAGATTACAGCAACTGGCTGGCGACCGAATCGAAATTATGCCTGGTGGCGGTCTTCGGTCTTCAAATATTAAATTGATTTCAGAAAAGCTCGAACCTACTTTCTATCATTCATCAGCGATTACAAACGGAACTGAAACAGCAAATCCGGAAGAAATAAAAGAATTACGGAATTTTTTATAATTCACATCAATAAAAAAAGCCTGAAGTTGGCAAAAAACTTCAGGCTTTTTCTTTTCTACAAGTATGCTTAAAAATAAAATTAATTGCTAGAGTGGTTTAGAACATGCCTCCGCCACCTTTGTTAGTATTGTCATCTCTTTGTTTACGCTGTAATTTTTTGATTTTACTGCTTCCAAAGTTATAAGTTAATCCTAAATATACTGTTTGGCTTTCCCAGGTAAATTGCCCTGTTTGAGCATAAGGATATTGAGTGTCAAAAGCATATTTCATAGTGTTGAAAACATCATTAAAACGCACGCTAATGTTCATTTTGTTGTCTAACAAAGTGTAACGTGAACCGATGTCCATTTTGTACATATCGTGACTGTTGTTTTGAACCCCGTCAACAGCACCTCTGTAGAATCCGAAAAGTAAAAAGCTTAAACGTTTATTGGCTTTGAAGTTTGAGTTCAAACGTCCATTAAATGCAGCAACGGTTACTTTTCTATTTTCTGCGATAATTTGATTATTGCCTTCGTTAAATTTAGATACAACTCCTTCTTGATTTATACTAGAAAAATCAATAGATGGCTGAATATCCCACCATTTTGTAATTTTATAATTCAGCGATATTTCAAATCCGTAAGCGGTATTGTGGTCAAAGTTCGTATAAGACATAATTTGTTTGTTTCCGCTTGGATCTGTCTCGTCAGGATACAAAATTCTGCTGATTTGATCATTGATACTTCTTACAAAAACACCAGCTGTAAAACTTCCTTTTTCAAGAGTTTTAGTATAATTAACTTCTACAGAATTGGTGAACTGAGGTCTTAGATCTGGATTTCCTAAAGAAGTTACTAACGGAGTAGAAAACTCACGAATTGGTTTTGTCTGTCCTAAACTTGGGCGGTCTACACGACGGCTGTAGCTAAATTGTAAAGTGTTTTTTTCAGTTAAGTTGTAAGTCAAATAGGCAGAAGGATATAAAGTAAGATAATCATCATCATACATAATTTCACCACGATTTAAATTCGCCTGCATTTTGTAACTTTCAACACGAGCACCTAATTGATAACTGATTTTTTTGAATTTCTGTCCAAAAGTTACATATGCAGAATAGATATCAGTATCATAAGTATAATTAGAGACTAAGTTCTGCGTAGGATTTTGATCGTTTACTCGGTTATAGTCATTGTCGGTTCTTGTCAATCTTGCCTCAGCTCCGGCTTCAAGAGTGGTTTTTTCGTTTAGCGGATTAACATAGTCAATGTTTAAAGTGCTTAATTTTCTAGTATTGCTCAAGAAATCATTATAAATTTCAGAACTCGTAGCATTATTAGTCATTGTGATTTGATTATCAAAATTTGCATTTTGACTTTCTTTTGTGTAACTGTAGTTTCCTTCGAAATCTAAAGTGTGTCCTTCTTTTTTAAAGATATGTTTGTATGCCAAGTTATAAGTTCCCGTTTCATTAGGTCCTTGATATCTTGATTTTTGATACATATTAGTAATGTTGTCTGGAGAATTGATATAATCAATGTCGGTATTCACAATACCAGTTCCTGTTGATTTATTTTGATTCGTGTAGATAGACAAAGTATTGTGGTCGTCAATTAAATAATCCATACCAATTTTATATAAGTATGATTCATTGTCGTTAACAATATCTAATTTTTGAGTAACAGTTCTATCTGATCTTTCGATAAAACCATCATTAAAGTATTTCCCAGAGTTGTTTCCAGCGTTTCCAAAAAAGTTTACTTTTCCAGTTTTGTAGTTCAAATCTAAAGATTGGTTAAATTTAGCCGTTTCACCAAACGTAATTCCGCCACTGTAACTTCCATTAAAACCAGTATTCGCATTTTTGTGCAGAATAATGTTGATGATTCCAGACATTCCTTCAGGATTGTATTTTGCACTCGGATTGGTGATCAGCTCAATCTTTTTAATAGAAGTCGAAGGAATTTGTTTCAGCAATTGAGCTGGGTCGATATTAGACGGACGGCCATCAATTAATACACGAACATTATCATTTCCGCGAAGCGAAAGTTTACCATCTTGGTCTACATTCACAGACGGAATATTGTTCATAATATCCGATGCCGAAGCACCTGCAGTCGTAAGATCTTTTCCGACATTCACGACTTTTCTGTCGATTTTTTGTTCGATTGTCGAGCGTTCTGCTACAATGTTTACACCTTTTAATTGTGTCGCTTCTTCTTCAAGAGCAACATTAACTGAGGCTGTTTTTTTGTTTTCACTCAAAAGAACAGAACCAACGTATTTTCTAAATCCGATATATTGAATTTCGATAGTGTAGCTTTTTAAGGCAACATTTTTAAAAGAAAAATCTCCATTGTCGTCTGTGTTAACACCAGAAACTACTTTTCCATTTTCTTTTAGCGAAACCGTAGCGTAAGAGATTGGTGCGTTATTCGATTTTTCTGTAATTTTCCCACTGACCGTTCCTGTGTTCTGGGCTTGTGCTGTTGCGATTATACCTAGTAATGCAAACAGAAAGAATTTTAATTTCATGTTAGTTAATGATTATTTTGATTGATTGATGATGATGATTGTTAGCTTTGTTTTTTTTCTTTGTTTTTAACTTCAATAAAATTTGAAGTCCCTATTAAGACTCATTTACGGTAGATATGTTACAGTTAAAATTAAAAAAAGATTAAAATTTTTTCTGGAAGCCTGTTTTGTAAGACTTTATGCTTTTGGTTTTTTAGTAATTCTAATGCTTTGTAGAAGTCGTTTTTTATTAAATTCTAATTGTTTTGTGAAATTTAATATGTTTTTGATTTTCTCTAATTGATGAATAAGCACTATCTTTGCTCACTTTAAAATAAGTTTACATGTCATTACCGCAAATTCTTACACCTTCTATACAAAAAGCAATTCAGGCATTATTTGATGTTACTGTTGATAAAATTGAATTTCAGACTACCAGAAAAGAGTTTGAAGGAGATATTACAATGGTAATTTTCCCTTTGTTGAAAGTAGTCAAAAGCAATCCTGTCGAATTAGGAAATAAAATCGGAACTTATCTGGTTGAAAATGTTTCTGAAGTTGCCCGATTTAATGTAGTTTCAGGTTTTTTGAATATTGTAATTTCTGATGGTTATTATCTGAATTTCTTTAACGGAATAAAAGAAAATAAACAATTCGGATTTGTAGCACCGGATCCGGCAGAAAAAGCGGTGATGGTAGAATATTCTTCTCCAAACACTAACAAACCTTTGCATTTGGGGCACGTTCGTAACAATTTGTTAGGATATTCTGTTGCCGAAATTTTAAAGGCATCGGGCAAAAAAGTGTATAAAACACAAATCATAAATGATCGTGGTATTCATATTTGCAAATCTATGTTGGCGTGGGAAAAATTCGGAAACGGAGAAACTCCCGAAACTTCTGGATTGAAAGGTGATAAATTGGTTGGTAAATATTATGTTGAATTTGATAAAGCTTATAAATCTGAAATCAATAGTTTAATTCAGACCGGAAAAACCGAAGAAGAAGCGAAAAAACAAGCGCCAATTATTATTGAAGCGCAGGATATGCTTAAAAAATGGGAAGCTGGAGATGAGCAAGTAATTGAACTTTGGAAAAAAATGAACCAATGGGTTTATGATGGTTTTGCCACTACTTATACCAACCTTGGAGTTGATTTCGACAAATATTACTACGAAAGCAATACCTATTTATTAGGAAAAGATGTTGTTCAGGTGGGTCTTGACAAAGGGGTTTTCGAAAAAGATTCTGACGGTTCTGTATGGATTGATTTAACTGATGAAGGACTGGATCGCAAAATTGTTTTACGTTCTGACGGAACTGCGGTTTACATGACACAAGATATCGGGACTGCAATTCAGCGTGTAAAAGACATGCCAGATGTTGGCGGAATGGTTTATACTGTTGGAAATGAGCAAGACTATCATTTTAAAGTATTGTTCCTAATCTTAAAAAAACTTGGTTTTGATTGGGCTTCAAGTTTGTATCACTTATCATACGGAATGGTTGATTTGCCTTCAGGGAAAATGAAAAGCCGTGAAGGAACTGTCGTAGATGCTGATGATTTAATGCAGGATATGACCGATACGGCGCAAAAGATTTCAGAAGATTTAGGAAAATTGGACAGCTACAATGCTGAAGAAAAAGCCAAATTGTACAAAACAATTGGTCTTGGAGCTTTAAAATATTACATATTAAAAGTTGACCCAAAGAAACGAATCCTTTTTAATCCTGAAGAATCAGTTGATTTTGCGGGAAATACAGGGCCGTTTATTCAATATACTTATGCTAGAATTCAGTCAATCATAAGAAAAGCTGATTTTGATTTTTCGGCTCCGGCTGAAATCACAGAATTGCATGAAAAGGAAAAAGAATTGGTTAAGCAGATTGAACTTTTTCCAGAGGTAATTCAGAATGCAGCACAGAATCATAGCCCAGCATTAATTGCTAATTATACTTATGATTTGGTAAAAGAGTATAATTCATTTTATCAGTCAGTACATATTTTAGGAGAAGTAGATTTAACAAAAAAAATATTTAGAGTACAGCTTTCACAAAAAGTAGCTGAAGTAATAAAAGGTGCATTTAACCTTCTTGGAATTGAAGTTCCAGAAAGAATGTAATTTTGTACATTATAAATAATAGGAGAGCTGATAATTGACTTAATTATCGGCTCTTTTTTATAAATATACTAATTATTGATAATTTATTTGAAGAAGATAGGATGAGGTTGGGAACTGAGTCAGTTTTAGTATAAAGACATAAAATAAAATTTGCAGTTATGGTTTTTATATTTATGTTTACGGTAAGAAAATTATTAATCATGACATCTTTTAATCTTTTGATTATTAGGTGTTTAATTGGTTTTTACTGTGAACAATAATCGAGAAAGCCGAAAATCGTGAGAGTAGGCACAATTTTAAACCCAAAAATAATGATGAAAAAAACTTTACTACTTATTATGCTATTTTTTGCATTTACGGCAACAAAAGCACAAGATTTAATTGCCCCTTCTTATGGATTTTCTCACAGTAAAACAGCTTACATTACATTGGCAGATGGAACTGAACTTAGCGGTACTATCAGAGATATTGATAGAGACAAAGGATTAATTGAATTTATTAAATTACAAGACGCAGCTGGAAAAAAACACAAATTGAAACCAGAAGATATTAAGTACATGTATTTACCACCAAGCGGACTTGATAATCTAGGAAAAAAATTAGACTTTATCTCTGATTTTAAACAATGGAACGATGACAAATTGAACCAAGAATATATTAAAGAAGGTTATGCATATTTTGAAACTGCTGAAGTTAAAATTAAGAAAAAAACTTCAAAATTATTAATGCAGTTATTGAACCCTGCATTCAGTAAAGAATTTAAAATATATTGTGATCCTTACGCAAAAGAAACTGCTTCTTTAGGAGTTGGAGGAGTAAAATTCGTTGGGGGTGATGCTAAATCATATTATGTGGCTAAAAAGAATGCACCAGCGTTTTTATTGAAGAAAAAAGAATACAAAAAAGAATTTCCAACATTGTGGGAAGGATGTGATCAATTGATTTCATCAACTCCAGAACCGAAATGGACAGATTTAACAAAGCATGCGATTACTTTTTCTGAATGTGCAGAATCTAAATAATTGCATCTAGTTAGAATTTTCTAATTAAAATGTAAGAGCCGATAGTTCCATACTATCGGCTTTTTGTTTTTACAATTACCCCTAAAAAACAATAAGTATTAAAATAAGACATATTTTAGAATGGGTTGTTCTTTTTTGTAGGAAAGTACGTTTGTTTTATTTATGTTTGTCTAAGAATTCTGAAAACAATATACCACCTATTATATTGTAAAGTTTATTTCCTCTTATATAATTTAAGAGCTCTTCTTACAAGCTATAGATTTCCAAAGTTTAGTTTCAAACTTGCTCATTACCAACGAAAAATATCTTCCTTATATTTATTTTTATCTATTTTGAATTAGTAAGCTTTTAGTAAAAGTAATAAAGGATCCAACCGTCTAAAATTTTTTAGACGGTTTTTTTATTTCGATTCTTCGAAGATTTCGTTTTAATGTAAGAAATGGTTTTATATCGCTTATCTTTTTATTATTTGAAGGTTTTTAGCTTCAAATAATTATTAAATTTATTTTTAAATAAAATAAATACTACATTTTTAAAAGTTAAATAAATGTAAATTCTTGTTAAAAAAAATATAATTCTTTAAGTTCGCTTCAAATTTAAATCTCAAAATATGAAACTAAAACTAAAAAGAATTGCGTTTTTGTTATTTGCATTGAGTATGCAGGTAATATTCGCACAAGAGAGAACAGTTTCTGGTAGAGTTTCTGATAATGCAGGAATGCCTCTTCCGGGTGTAAGTGTATTACTGAAAGGAACAAAAACAGGAACCCAGACAGATTTTGATGGGAAATACTCCATTAAAGCATCATCATCTCAGACTTTGGTATTCAGTTATCTGGGCGTGAAAACGCAGGAAATTACAGCTCAGTCAACGACAATCAATGTTAAAATGGCAGGAGATGCGCAAGAATTAGAAGGCGTGGTGGTTACGACTGCTATGGGAATTAAAAGAGAGAAGAAATCTTTAGGTTACGCCTCTCAACAGATTGACGGAAAAGATTTAAATGGTGGTGCAGGAAATACTAATATTTCCAATCTACTTTCCGGAAAAGCTGCAGGTGTCGAGGTATCTAGAAACACAAATTTTGGTGGCTCTACAAATGTTGTTATTCGAGGTAACAAATCTTTGACAGGAAATAACCAGGCTCTTTGGGTGGTTGATGGTGTGCCGATAGACAATACAAATTCAAACACAGCAACTCAAATGACAGGAAGTGGTGGTTATGATTACGGTAACACAATTTCTGATATCAATCAGGAAGATATTGAGAGTATCAATATTCTTAAAGGAGCTGCTGCTACAGCGCTTTATGGTTCAAGAGCAAGTAACGGAGTAGTAATGGTAACAACAAAAAAAGGTAAAAACAAGGATAATAAAATTGGTTTTACTTTTTCTAGTGGGGTAAATATTGGTAAAGTTGATAAATCTACTTTTGCTGAATACCAAGATAAATATGGATCAGGATATGGATTTGGAAGCTCGTTTTTAGGGACAGGTTCTCCAGATACAGTAGATACATCGAATGATGCTTCTTACGGAGATCCTTTCGACGGCCAACCAGTTTATCAATGGGATGCTTTTACTCCTTATTCTCCAAATTACGGAAAAGCAACTCCTTGGGTAGCGGCAAAAAATGGACCGATAACATTTTTTAATACTGCTAAGACTTTTACGAACAGTATTGCATTAGAAAAATCTACAGAAAGATCTAGTCTGTCTATGTCTTATATTAATATAGATCAGACTGGGATTTTGCCGAACAGCGAACTGAAAAAAAATCAGTTAAGCGCAAGATTCAGCCAAAAAATAACAGACAAATTAACGGCTAATGCTTATGCAGCTGTTACTTTACAAAATACGGTCGGTCGTAACTCAACGGGTTACAATGACAATATTATGGGAACTTTTAGACAATGGTGGCAGACCAACACCGATATTAAGTCTTTAAAACAAGTTTACAATTCTTCTGGAGGGCAAAACATAACGTGGAACTGGTCTGACCCGACAACTCCTGAAGGAATCACTCCAATATATTGGGATAATCCTTATTTTACACGTTATCAAAATTACTCTTCAGATAAAAGAACTCGTTTGTTTAGTTATGCATCGCTTAATTACGAAATTACCAGTTGGATGAGTGCATTAGGAAGGGTTTCTTTAGATACTTATAAGGAATTGCAGGAAGAGAGAAGAGCGGTAGGTTCAATTCCAGCCGGATTTGGATTGTCTCCCGTGGATGAGCCATCAGGTTATCAAAGATACGATATCAATTATCAAGAAATCAATTATGATTTGATGTTGAATTTCAATAAAAAAATAGGGGATCACGTAAGCTTAAATGGAGTTCTAGGAAGTAATATTAGAAGAACGGACAAGGATAATGTTCTTGCATCAACTATTGGAGGATTGGTTACGCCAGGTATCTATGCTTTGTCTAATTCTCGTTTTGAGTTGCCTTTCCCGATAGAGCAGAAGGTAAAATCTCAGGTAAATGGTATTTATGCTCAAGGATCGGTTGGTCTTTTTGATACTTATTTCATAGATGCATCTATTAGAAGAGATGTTTCTTCGACACTTCCAAAAGGAAATAATTCTTATGTGTATCCAGCGATTTCGGGTTCAATATTGTTTTCTAATCTGTTGCAAAAAGATTGGTTAAATCTTGGGAAGTTTAGAATGAATTATGCCGAAGTAGGGAATGATGCACCAGCTCTTAGTTTAGTTAATACGTATAGAAGAAGTGCAAACTTTTTAGGTCAGCCAGTTTATTCTGTTCCAAACACCAACAATAACCCGAACCTAAAACCAGAAAGAACTAAGTCGTTTGAAGTAGGTTTGGAAACAAGTTTTTTTAATAAGCGTTTAGGTTTTGATGCAACCTATTACAGAACAAATTCTGTTGATCAGATTGTGGCTGCTGCTGTTTCTTCGGCATCTATGGCGACCAATGCTTTTGTAAATGGAGGTGATATCTTGAATAGAGGTATTGAATTGCAGTTAACAGGAACCCCGATTAAAACAAATGATTTTAGCTGGGACATTACAATCAACTGGTCTAATAATAAAAGTAAAGTGGTTTCGCTTCCAGAAGGTGCAGATAATTTACAGTTAGGGAGTTTTCAAGGAGGAGTTACGGTTAATGCCACTCCGGGAGAGCCATATGGCACTCTGAAAGGAACAGATTATGTTTATACAAATGGGCAACGAACTGTGGACCAAGCTACAGGAAGATATATGATTACTACTTCTGCAACAAACAGCATCGGAAATGTAACACCAGACTGGATTGGGGGAGTGAGAAATAAATTCTCGTACAAAAATGTTTCTTTAAGTTTCTTAATCGATACACAACAGGGCGGAGATGTTTTCTCTTTAGACATGTATTATGGTCTTGCCACAGGTTTGTATCCAGAAACAGCTGTAGGCGATATACGTGAAAAAGGTATCTTAAATAAAGGAGTAGCGCCAGACGGAAGTGCTAATACTATGATTGTTAAAAACCCTGGTACCTTCTCTAACAATTACGGTTATACAGCAGAACCAAACAAAGCATTTATTTACGATGCTTCATATGTTAAATTAAGAGAAGTGTCTGTTACCTATAATTTCCCTAAACATTTGTTTGAAGGAACTTTCATAAATAGTGCTGCATTTAGTCTTTTAGGTTCAAACTTGTGGATCATAAGTAAAAATCTTCCATATGCCGACCCAGAAAGTGGTTTGTCATCAGGAAATAGCTCTAGAGGATATTCGATTGGTTCACTGCCAACAACGAGAGATATCGGCTTCAACTTAACATTTAAATTCTAATATAGATCAAAATGAAAATGAAAAAAATAATATATGCTATCGGACTTCTTGTTCTTACAGCTTCTTGTGATGATGATGCGCTTACAAATTTGAATTTGGATGAAAAAAATCCATCAACGGTTCCAGCATCTTCATTGTTTACAAGTGCTGAAAAGACGTTAACAGATCAAATGGTAAATTCTAATGTAAATAGAAACGTTTTCAGACTTGCTAACCAGCAATGGACAGAGACTACTTATTTGGACGAATCAATTTATAATTGGACTTCGAGAAAAATTTCAGAAAGACATTGGGATGCTTTATATGCGGGACCTTTAGCGGATTTAGCAATAGCGAAGAAAAATTTAGAGAGTTCTGAAATTTTATCCAGTGACCCTGAATTCAAAGAAAAAACTACTATTAAGAAAAACCAGTTGGCTTTGATAGATATTCTAATGGTTTACACCTTTCAAGTATTAGTTGATACTTTTGGAGATGTTCCTTATTCTGAAGCCTTAAAAGGATCTGGAGACTATATGCCAAAATACGATAAAGCTATTGATATTTATAAAGATTTGATTGTACGTTTGGACAAAGATTTAGAAAGAATTGATTCTAGTAGTAGTGCTTTTGGAAGCGCCGATGTTATCTACAATGATGATCTCGAGGCGTGGATAAAATTTGCAAATAGTATAAAATTGAAACTGGGAATCAATTTAAAAGCTTCGGGATTAGAAACCACAGTTGCAGATGCTGCAATTAAAGCGGCTGCATCTCATGCATTTACTTCTAATAGTGATAATGCAAAGTTGAGATATATGGCAGATCTTCCAAATACAAATCCGATCTATGTTGACTTAGTGTTTTCTGGCAGACACGACTTTGTTCCTGCTTCTACATTTGTGGATGCTGTCGTGGCAAAGAATGACCCAAGAGTAAAAGCCTATTTTGCTCAAAATCTTGTAGACGCGTCTGGAAATCCAGCACCTTATAAAGGAGGTGTAGTTGGAACTAAGAATTCATACGGAAAATATACGCACGTAAGTGATGCAATTCAAGAACCAGACTTTAAGGGAACTCTTTTGGATTATTCTGAGGTTGAATTTTTATTAGCAGAAGCTGCCGCACGAGGTGTTGCTGTAAGCGGTTCTGTAGAATCACATTATGTTAAGGCAATTAGAGCTTCTATGGACGATTGGGGAATTTCTGTATCTGATGCAGATACGTATTTGGCGCAGACAAGCGTTGCGTACACAACAGCGACAGGAACTTGGAAACAAAAAATCGGAGAACAGTCTTGGTATGCAAAATACAACAGAGGTTTTGAAGGATGGACATCTACAAGAAGATTAAATTTTCCAATGCTGACAGCTCCGTCTAACGCTGATCCGGCAGCAGAAGGTCAAGTTCCTTCGAGAATGGCGTATCCAATTAGAGAACAGACCTTAAATGCGGTTAATTATCAAGCAGCATCAGCTGCAATTGGAGGAGATAAATTAAAAACCAAAATATTTTGGGATATTGACTAATTAAAACCCAAAAAAGGCCGGTAATTTTAAAATTACCGGCCTTTTTCAACTAATACAAAAATATTATTTAACAAATTTGTCAATGATTTTGTCAGTTTCTGCTTTAGCAGTATCTGGTTTTAAATCAAACAATAGAGAGTAAAGAGCTTTTTTCTCTACTTTAGCTTCTAAGTTTAAGTCCTGATGTCTGTCAAAAAGGGTTTGCCATTTGTCACGAACATTTTTCCAAAGTACATTATTTGCAACCCACCATTTTTGAGCAGCCTGACATTTAATGTCTGGTACTTTAGTGTAAACATCAAATCCTTTTTCTTGCGCTAATAATACATCTTTTCCAGCGCCATCACGAACAAGTTTGTCGTTATCCTGCTCATGATTCCAACCTGTTGCAGTAATTTCGTGAATGTTTCTTCTTTTTAAAACATTATAATCGTTACGTTTTGTTTGCTCTCTTCTAGGTAGCGGTGCATCTGCAGTGTTAGCCCAGTAATCTTTTCCGTCAACGTGTACCCAAGTTGCAGTTCCCTCGTATCTAGGACTGTCGTCTACCTGATATACTTTTTGTGTCCATTGCCCTTTTACGGCTTTCTTGTCAAGCTTTTTGTATTTCCAAGAATTTCCTTTATCGAAAGAATATAAGTCTGTGTTTTCGTATAACCAATCTTGTCTCCAGTGTTTGATGATCATATCGTCACTTACAATTAATAAGTGCTGCATTACGATTTTATTTGGAGTGTCTTCTAACAACTGAACCCATTCTAAAGCAGATTCATGTTTTGTCTCAGATGGTTTGTAAGTAAGAGAATCTTTTGGGTATGAGAATGTTTCAGTAAAATTAAATTTCACTTCATAACAACCGCACATAGATTTTATAGATTTTATGTCTTGTTGTTTTTTGTCCTGACTAAAACCAAGACCACATGTTAAAGCCATAGCGGCCGATAAAAAGAGGCTTTTTGAAATCATAACTTATTCTTTTGTTTTAAATTTTTTGCAAATATATAAATTTAATTTAGAATAATTAAAAATAGTTATATATTTGCAGCTGTTATTAAGACTGAATAAAAATAATGAAAATAAAAATTACCCTTTTTGCTGGATTTCTTTTTTGTATTAATGCGTATTCGCAGCAAAAAGACACTATCAAGTCATCAGAAAAATTATCAGAGGTTGTTGTAACGGGACAATTTGAACCGCAATCGATAAAAAAATCTGTTTTTAATGTACGTGTGATTTCAAATCAGGATATACAAAACTTAGCAGCAAATAATTTGTCTGATGTATTAAATCAGTATTTAAATATCACTGTAAGACCAAGTGGAACAAGTGGTAGATCGACAGTTTCATTGTTTGGTTTAGATGCGCAGTATTTTAAGATTTTGGTAGATAACATTCCATTAGTAAATGAAGGAGGTGTCGGAAATAACACAGATTTGTCTCAAATAAACCTTAACGATATTGATCATATAGAAATTGTGGAAGGCTCAATGGGGGTTTCTTATGGAGCAAACGCTGTCAGTGGAGTTTTAAATATTATAACAAAGAAATCCTCCAAGTATAAATGGAATATTCATGCTTCTGTTCAGGAAGAAACTGTTAGTAATGAATATGCTTTATTTGATAAAGGCCGTCATATACAATCTTTAAGAGCTTCGCATACTTTCAGCAAAAATTGGTTTGTAAGTGCGGGGATTAACAGAAATGAGTTTCAAGGATATTTAGGCGATAGAAAAGGAAAAAATTATCTTGAAAATGACAAAACGAGAGGTTATACTTGGCTTCCGAAAGAACAATTAAATGGGAATGCTTTGATATCATATCAGAAAGATAGGTTTCGCATTTTTTATAAGTTCGAATTTTTAGACGAAAATGTTGATTATTACAACACTACAGTTCAGTCTACTTTTAGTCCTACATTGGGAGCTTATCGCTATAGTGAAGATATGAGATATTATACCAATAGGTATTTTCATAATCTAAACGCGACAGGTGAAATATTTTCACAATTAAATTACAATATTTCTGTTTCTCATCAGAAACAGCAACGTGAAATAGAAGATTTCAGATATTACTTGTTTACAAAAACAGAAGGACTTAATGTCACTGCTAAAGATCAATCGATGGAAGTTCTTTCTTCTACAGGAACCTTGAACAATTTCTTTTCTGATAAAACAGTTGATTTACAAATTGGATATGATTTTGTAAATAATCAAGGTTTTGCCCTTGTACAGGAAGCGAATAATTTGTTTGTTCCTGTTCGTAAAAGACTTGAAAATTATGATTTTTTTGCTTCTTCAGAAATTATGGCAACCAATCGATTTTCTATAAAGCCGGGATTGCGCTTTTCTGCACAATCTAAATTTAAAAATCAATATGCTTCTTCAGTTGGTTTAAGATATTTATTTGATAAAGGGCTGGAGCTTAGAGGTTCTTACGGAAACGGATTTAGAACTCCAAATTTCTCTGAGTTGTATTCAAAGCAAATTTTTGACGGACATTTCTTTACAGGAAATGAAAACTTAATTCCTGAAACCAGTACTTCTTACGAAGCGAGTATTAAAAAATTTACTGTTTTTTCTTCGGGATGGCAATTGTCAAACACTATAGCAGGAAGTTTTTTAAATGTTGACGACAGAATTGATATGGCTTTTGTGCGCAATAACCCTGATACGGGAACGCCGGAATACCAATACATAAACATTAGTAAATATCAAATGTGGAATTTTTCTACGATGAACCAAATTATAAAAGACAATCTTACAATTAATGTAGGAGCAGCTTTAATAGGTATTTCACAATTGGTAGACAATAATAAATTTACTTCAAACGATCAGTTTCTTTATTCATTTAATCTTAATGCAAGTTTCTCATATAATATAACAAAATGGAAAACAATTGTTTCGGGATACTATAAATACAATGGAAAAAGCAGACAATTTATAGAATCTGGTTCTGAATATGCTTTGTCTGAAATTGATCCAAGCAATTGGTTTGATGCTTCTATTAGAAAAAATTTCTTTAAAGACCAGTTTGAAGTAACTCTTGGAGCAAGAAACATTTTTGATGTAACTAATGTGAATCAAACCAGAACAAGTGAAGGAGCACATTCATCAGGATCCAACGTAATGCTGGCTTATGGACGTTCTTACTTTTTAAAATTAGCGTATAACCTTAATCTTTAATATTAAAATAAATAAAATGAAAAAATTATTATTACTATCATTCGCGTTTTTATCCCTTACTGCTTGCTCAAGCGATGATGATACACCTGAAGTTGAAATCCCAACTGTTGGAGCTGTTTTACAGCCAACTGTTGGAGGTCCAAATCAGCCTAATCAGGTTTACCTTGATTTGAGTACAGAAGAATCTAAATCAATCAACAGAAGTTCTTGGGATTTTGGTTTTTCATCTAGTTCAGACTTTAGAGTGGTAATTAACGGATCTCTTAAGATGGCCATAAAAAAATTAGCTACGTCTGATATTACCGTATCTCAGGAAATTGACAATACTGTAAATGTTGGTTTTGATACTGCAGCTTCTTTAGGATATGTAGATAATCCAACTGGTATTTTAGCTGGTGCTGGTGCAGGAGTAGGAACAGCAATTGCAGAAATTTCTGCTACAGATGCAGATAACAAAGTTTATTTAGTAAACCTTGGATTTGACATTTCTACAACTAAACCTTCAACAGGATCTGCTAGTGTAGACGGAACGGCAAGAGGGTGGAAAAAAGTAAGAATTTTAAGAAGTGGAAATGGGTACAAAATTCAGTACGCAGATTTAACTTCTGCAACTTTTACAGAAAAGACAGTTTCTAAAGACGCTGCTTATAACTTTACATTTTTCAGCTTAACTACAGGAAATACAGTTTCTGTTGAGCCTGAAAAAGCAAAATGGGATTTGAATTTTACAACATTTACAAACTACACTCCTTATCAAGGACAGGATGTAACTTACGGATATGCTGATTTTATTACTACAAACGTAAAAGCAGGAACTCAAGTATATCAAGTATTAGTGGCTGATGGAGTATCATACGCTGATTTTACAAAAGCAAAAATTGTTGAAACTAACTTTACAACTTCTTCAACTGATCAGAGAATTATTGGAGCTAACTGGAGAAATGGTGGTGGACCAGGTACTTTACCAAGTATCAGAACAGATCGTTTTTATGTAGTAAAAGATGTTGCAGGAAACTACTATAAAGTTAAATTCCTTGCATTGACAAATGATGCAGGAGAAAGAGGTTATCCTTCATTGGAATATGCTATCTTAAAATAAAAAAATAACAACCTTAAATAATTGTAGTTGAAGGTTGTTTTTAAATAAAAACATCAAAAAGTTAGTTAATCATTAGCTTTGTTTTTTTTATTTTTTTTTGATAAAGAGGTTAGATTCGTCTAGCCTCTTTTTTTTTGATTTAGTTTCTGGTTAAAATGAATTAGAAATAAAATGTTATTCTATCTTTGCAAAAAATTTTCCTGCAATAAGTTAACAATTATTTAATTGGTTTAATTTTTGAATGCAGTTCTTTATAATTTTATAATTAATAGGTGGGTACAAAATCATATTTTTTTAAGTCTTTTGCAATCGTTGCATTGGCATTGGTTGCTTTTATTGGGTTCAAACAAATCCTTCCGGATAAAATATTTTCAGAAAGCAAATTAGATTCTAAAAATGTATTAATAGACAGCCTTCTTTTAGAATCGGTTGCCGAAGATTCATTGGCTCTAGACAGCGACAGCATTTCTAAAGAAGACCGAAAACTGAATCGTCAGAAGATTGTTTTTGATGAAGCTGGAGGAATTGAATTTCCGTCAGAAACATTTGAAAATTACAAAGGGTACCAATACCTAATTCATTTTTACGAAAAATTGTATCAGTTAGAAAAAAATCCGCAGGCAAAAGTTCGTATTGCGTATTACGGAGATTCTATGACCGACGGAGATCTAATCGTACAAGATGTCCGTATGAATTATCAGGAACGTTTTGGCGGTACTGGAGTTGGTTTTGTTTCGATAACTTCAGAATCTGCAGCTTCTCGTGGTTCTATAAAAGGACAATATTCTAAAAACTGGAAAACCCAATCGTATTTGAATGTAAAAAAACCAATAAGTCCTTTTGGAGTAAACGGCCACGTGTTTTTTGCTAATAATGGAACTAATACAACTTGGATTCAGTTTGAGGCGGGATTAAATAAATTTGCTACTACCTTAGATAATCCGACTTTATTTTACGGGCGTTCCTCTAGAACTGGAAAGGTCAATTTTATTATCGGAAAAGATACGCTTAAAAAAACCTTGTCTCCAAACAGTCTTGTAAATACATTAAAAGTCTCGTCTGGAAGTTTGAAAGCTTTCAAAGCTAATTTTATACAAGCGGATTCTATTCCGATTTTTGGATTTAATTTTGACAACGGAATTGGTGTTCATGTGGATAATTTCTCTCAGAGAGGAAATTCAGGGCTTCCGATTTCGATTTTTGATGCTAATGTAATGCAGGCTTTTAATACCAATTTAAAATACGATTTAGTGGTTCTTCATTACGGAACTAACGTATTGAATTATGGTACCAAAAATTATTCATGGTACGAAAAAGGAATGACTAAAGTAGTTAACAAAATTAAGGAATCGTTTCCGGGAGTTTCAATTCTGATTGTTTCTACCGCTGACAAATCGACGAAATATAATCTTGAAATGAAAACAGATTCGGCCGTAGTTCCTTTGATGAAAGCACAGAAAAAATACGCTTTAGAAACAGAATCAGGTTTTGTGAATCTGTACACACTAATGGGCGGTGACGGATCTATGGTGAAATGGGTTGGAGAAACTCCTGCCAAAGCCAATAAAGATTACACACACTTTAATCAGCGAGGTGCAAAAGCGATTGGAAAACTATTGTATGATCAACTGAACGAAGGTTACGAAGAGTACAAAATACTTAGAGAAAAAAGAGATTCGGGATCAAATAAAAGAACGGTTAGGAAATCAAGACCCGATTCCGTCTCGGTAAAAAGTGACAGCTTATGATGAATAAACTTATTGTTATCCTTTGTTGTCTGTTTTTTTCAACAAATGATGAAAATCCAAAATCAGAGTCAAACCCAATAGTCAAAAACATGATTCAAAAAGCCGATACTGCAGCCGTTGAAACTTCTTCTGATAATCCGATCTACAATGCGGTAGCATTGAAGGATTTTTTTGAGAAGCTGAAAGAAAACGAAAAGCAGCGAAGCCAAAAAATCAATATTGTGCATATTGGCGACTCTCATATCCAGAGTGATTTAATGACTAATGAAGTTAGAAAACGACTTCAACAAGAATTTGGAAACGCCGGCCGAGGTTTGGTTTTTCCGTATCAGTTGGCTAAAACAAATGGCTCATACAACGAACGTTTTAAATCGAACAGAGTTTGGGAAAGTTATAGAAACATTTATCCGGTAAAAAGCAATCCGATTGGTTTGTGCGGTATAGGACTCTGGAGAGACAGTGGCGGATTTGTAATGGAAATGAATGTAAAAGATCCAGCTTATAAATTCAATACAATTAAAATTATAACACCTCAGAATCAAGATATGTTTGATCTGGCGGTTTCTTCAAAAGTCAATCTGATTCAGACAACAGAAAGAAAGGTAGTTACTCATAAAATTAAAAAAGGAGAAGTGCTGGGTACAATCGCAGACAAATACAATGTCTCGATTACTGAAATCAAAAGAGCGAATAATCTAAAATCGAATGGCATACGTGCAGGACGAACTTTAAAAATTCCGACCAATCAGACAAAGCCAAAAACAATTTCAATGTCTGAATTTGTGCCTTTAGAAATACAATCAGATTCGTTTTCGCATTATTATAATTCAGAAAATCCTTTAAGCCGAATATTTTTGGTCCCCAATAAAGAGGCTTCAAATTATGAATTAAATGGATTGGTTTTAGAAAAAGACAATCCAGGAATAATCTACAGCGGAATTGGGGTGAACGGCGCTAAATATTCAGACTATAATAAATACCCGTTATTTTTTGAGCAGCTAAAATCACTGCATCCCGATTTGCTAGTTTTTTCGCTAGGAACAAATGAAAGTTATGATAAGTTAGATGCTGAAAAATACATCAGAGAACTAAGGGAGTTTATCAGTAAAATAAGGGAGCAGAAAATAGAAGCGCCGATTATAGTAATGACGCCTCCGCCATCATTACTCAGAAGAAAACCAAATACTTACATCGATGATTACACAAAAGGAATTATTGGTACAGCAAAAAATGACAGTTTTGCAGTTTGGGATTTATATGATGAATTTGGAGGAATGAGCGGTATAAGGCAGCTAAAAGCAGAAGCTTTAATTGGCCCAGACTGGGTTCACTATTCTAAAAAGGGTTACGAAAAACAAGGGAAAATGTTTACAGAGGCTTTATTAAAAGCTTATAATTATTATAAAAACTAGAGATAACATTGACAACAATAGAGAGCATCAATAATTGGTTTATTGAAAATTTTGGTGCAATTACGATGGAAAAGGCTGAAAGTTGGTTTGTTTACAATCCAGACGAAAAGCTTTTATTTAATACCGGTTTATTCCTAGGTTTATTTCTGGTTTTCTATTTTGTGTATGGTTTTTTACGCAAGACATTTTATTTAAGATTAACGTATGTTATCTTTTTCTCGCTTTTCTTTTATTACAAATCAAGTGGTGTTTATTTCTTACTGCTGTTGCTTTCGTCTGTTGTAGATTACGGACTGAGCCAGATTATTTACAAAGAGAGCCGTGATAATGTCAAGAAAATTTATCTTGTAGTAAGTGTAATCTTAAATTTAGGATTATTGGGCTACTTCAAGTACATGAATTTTATGATTGGAACATATAACGATATGTTTAGCGGAAATCTTAAATTTCATGATATTTTCCTTCCAGTCGGAATTTCGTTTTATACCTTCCAATCGATGAGTTACATCATTGAGATTTATCGTGAAGAAATAAAACCAACCAAAAATTATATCGAATATTTATTTTTCGTTTCGTTTTTCCCGCAGTTGGTTGCCGGACCGATTGTACGCGCAAAAGATTTCCTTCCGCAGATTTACCAAAAGTTAAATTTAACTAGAGAAGATGTAAACAACGCACTGTTTTTGATTATTGGAGGATTGATAAAGAAAACCGTAATTTCAAATTACATTTCGGTAAACTTTGTCGATCGTGTTTTTGATACGCCGTTGAGTTATACTTCTTTTGAGAATTTAATGGCCTCTTACGGATATGCGATTCAAATCTATTGCGATTTTTCAGGATATTCAGATATGGCAATTGGTATTGCATTATTGCTAGGATTTAAGTTGCCAGCTAACTTTAGAACGCCATATAAATCAACTTCGATTACTGATTTTTGGAGAAGATGGCATATTTCGCTTTCAACTTGGTTAAAAGATTTCTTGTATATTTCGATTGGAGGAAACAGATCAGGTTCTTTTGCAGGATATTTATTCCCAAGTCTATTTTTCTTTGGATTATTGCTTTGGGGAATTTCAAATTATAATGAAACTATAATCCCGCTTGTTGTAGCTGGAATTAGTATTTTGATTTTCTGTTTGTCGTTTTTACTTTCTAGTAAAAGAAAACAAACTTTGGTGACTAATTTCAATCTATTTACCACAATGCTTTTAGGAGGTTTGTGGCATGGTGCCGGAGCGCAGTTTATTGTTTGGGGAGCTTTACACGGAATAGCATTAGCAGTTCATAAAATTTTCATGGAATTCTTTCCTTCGAAAAAAGACAAAAAGCCAAGTTTTCTGTGGAGATTTTTCTCAATCGTCATCACGTTTCATTTTGTAGTTTTCTGCTGGATATTTTTCCGCGCCAGAGATTTCGAAACAGCCTTGCAAGTAATTAATACGATCGGACAATTGACATTCGAACCAGAACTTTGGAAAACAATTGTTTTAGGATATAAAAATGTATTCGGATTAATGTTGTTTGGTTACGTTTGGCATTTCTTGCCCGAATCATTCACAAACGGAATGAAATCTGTTTTTGATAAAACACCAATTTTAGTAAAAGCTATTATTCTAGGTTTTGTTTACTGGATTGTTTACGCAACAGCCGTAGCCGGTTCGCAGCCGTTTATATACTTTCAATTTTAAAGGTTCATAGCCACAAAGGCACAAAGGTTTTATTCTTTTGCGCTTTTTTTTGTTTTGCCGCAAAGGCACCAAGGCACTAAGTTTTATTCTCTCGCAGATTTAGCAGATTAAAGGGATTTTTTATTCTCAATCAAAAAATATCTGCTCAATCTGCTCAATCTTCGAGAGGAAAAGCATAAGTAATTCGAAAAATTAATGTAGTTGGTGGCAAAAAAAAACTTTGTGCCTTAGCGTCTTCGTGGCAAAATTCAGCATAAATAAAAATTGCCTAAAATATCTAATTAGATTATCTTTGCACCTCAAATAAAGAAAATAGTATGTTTGATAATTTAAGTGATAAGTTAGATAAAGCGTTCCATATATTAAAAGGACACGGTAAGATTACAGAAGTAAACGTTGCTGACACCTTAAAAGAAGTACGTCGTGCCTTACTTGATGCCGACGTTAACTTTAAAATTGCTAAAGATTTTACAGCAAGAGTAAAAGACAAAGCAATTGGTCAGGACGTATTGACAACATTGCAACCAGGACAATTATTAGTAAAACTGGTAAAAGATGAGTTGACGGAATTAATGGGTGGAGATGTTGCTGGTGTTAACTTATCAGGAAATCCAACTGTTATTTTGATGTCAGGACTTCAAGGTTCTGGTAAAACTACTTTCTCAGGAAAATTAGCCAACTTCTTAAAAACAAAGAAAAATAAAAAACCACTTCTTGTAGCTTGTGATATCTACCGTCCTGCGGCGATCAATCAGTTGCATGTTGTTGGAGATCAAATAGGTGTTGAAGTTTATTCAGAACCAGAAAATAAAAATCCTGTAGAGATTGCTCAAAATGCAATCAAGCACGCTAAAGCAAACGGATTCAATGTTGTTATCGTCGATACAGCAGGTCGTTTGGCAGTAGATCAGGAAATGATGGATGAAATTGCTCGTGTACATAAAGCAATTCAGCCACAAGAAACTTTGTTTGTTGTCGATTCGATGACAGGACAAGATGCTGTAAACACAGCAAAAGCTTTCAACGATATTTTGAATTTTGATGGAGTTATCTTAACGAAATTAGATGGTGATACTCGTGGTGGAGCGGCGCTTTCAATCAAATCGATTGTAAACAAACCAATCAAATTTGTAGGTACTGGAGAAAAAATGGAAGCAATTGATGTTTTCTATCCAGAACGTATGGCTGAGCGTATCTTAGGAATGGGAGACGTTGTGTCTCTTGTTGAAAGAGCTCAAGAACAATTTGACGAAGAAGAAGCTAGAAAACTTCAAAAGAAAATCGCTAAAAACGAATTTGGTTTTGACGATTTCTTAACCCAGATTCAGCAAGTAAAGAAAATGGGTAATATGAAGGATTTGGTTGGAATGATACCAGGAGCCTCAAAAGCCATGAAAGATGTAGAAATCGAAGATGACGCCTTCAAACATATTGAAGCGATTATTCATTCGATGACGCCGGGAGAAAGAAGCAGGCCATCCATTATTGACGTAAAAAGAAAAGCCAGAATCGCAAAAGGTTCGGGAACTAAAGTCGAGCAAGTAAATCAGTTAATGAAGCAGTTTGACCAAATGAGCAAGATGATGAAGATGATGCAAGGTCCTGGCGGAAAAAATCTGATGAAAATGATGGGAGGCATGAAAGGAATGCCAGGAGGAATGCCGAGATAAAATAAAAGTTTAAGGTTTAAAGTTTCAAGTTACACGTTGGAATTTTAGACCTTAAATTTTATAACTGAATTAATATAAGAGAAGATAACTTCTCACTTCTTACATAGAACATTTAACTTTTAGAAAACAATGCAGCTACTAGACGGTAAAAAAACATCTAACGACATTAAAAACGAAATTGCAGCCGAAGTTCAATCTATAAAAGCAGCTGGAGGAAAAGTGCCTCATTTAGCAGCGGTTTTAGTTGGGAATAATGGAGCAAGTTTAACTTACGTAGGAAGTAAAGTAAAATCTTGTCAGGAAATCGGATTTGATTCTACTTTAGTAAGTCTGCCGGAAACTATTACTGAAGAGGAACTGCTTGCCAAAATTGTAGAATTAAATGAAGACGACAATCTGGACGGATATATCGTTCAGTTGCCATTGCCAAAACATATTGACGAGCAGAAAATTCTTTTAGCAATCGATCCTGACAAAGATGTTGACGGATTTCACCCAACTAACTTCGGAAGAATGGCGCTTGAAATGGAAAGTTTTATTCCAGCAACTCCCTTCGGAATTATGGAATTGTTAGAGCGTTACAAAGTAGAAACTTCAGGAAAACATACCGTTGTAATTGGAAGAAGCCATATTGTAGGACGTCCGATGAGTATTTTGATGAGCCGTAAAGGAAATCCAGGGGATTCGACAGTTACTTTGACGCACAGCCGCACTAAAGACTTGGCAGAATTCACTAAAAATGCAGATATCATTATCACAGCTTTAGGAGTTCCAGAATTCTTAAAAGCAGATATGGTAAAAGAAGGCGTAACCGTTATCGATGTTGGAATTACACGCGTAGAAGATGCATCAAATGCAAAAGGATACGTTATCAAAGGAGACGTAGATTTTGACGGAGTAAGTAAAAAAGCATCATTCATTACGCCAGTTCCAGGTGGAGTAGGACCAATGACAATTGCGATGTTACTTAAAAATACACTTTTAGCTCGTAAAATGAGAAGTGCAAGAAATAAATAATTTCTTTTTCAAAATACTATGAAAGCCTGTTCAATTGAGCAGGCTTTTTTTTGTTGTATAAATTTTTGAAACACATAGAAACATAGAATTAATTTTTCCGTAAAAGAATATAAAAGAGAAACTAGTTTCTCTCACAGAGCTAAGGTATCTATGTTTTTTATAATAAGTGAAACGCCTTTTTACGGTAACAAATATCTATACCTCTATGTGTTTAAAAAAACTTCACAAATGGCCATTTTAATATATAATTAATAGTTTAAAGTTTTGGTTCTTAAAAATAAAGGATACTTTTGCACCACTTAAAAAACACTTCTCCAAATGGACGATTATTATTATTCGTTAGTATTAAATTAAGCAGCTTTTGAAATTTCAAAATGCTGCGTTAAAACCCTGTATTTTGAAATGAAAGCCTTTTACGCAAACAACAACGGATTGGTAGAAATCCAAAAATGGACTTCAAATTGCTGGATTCACATCGAATCTCCAACAGAATCAGATAAAAATTACTTGTTAGAAGAACTTCAGGTTCCTGAAGCTTTTTACAATGATATTGAGGATATTGACGAAAGACCTCGTATCGAAATCGAAGATGGCTGGACTTTGATTATTATGCGTATTCCTATAAAAAGCGGAGATGTAAAAATTCCTTTTCATACCGTTCCTCTCGGAATCATTTTTAAAGAGGATATTTGTGTTACCATCAGTTTTTATAAAACAGAAATCATTAAAGATTTTGTGGCTTATTCACAGCGCAAAAACATCGAAATAGAAGATAATTTCAATTTGGTTTTACGATTGCTTTTATCATCCAGCGTTTGGTATTTGAAATACCTGAAACAAATCAATCATAAAATAAAACTCGCGGAAGATAATTTAGAGAAATCAATCAAAAATGAAGAATTGCAAGCCTTGCTTCAAATCGAAAAATGTTTTGTGTTCTTTATCACTTCTCTAAAAGCAAATGATGTATTGTTTCAAAGAATTAAAAACTTAAAAGCCCATAAAGCCAATTACGATCCGGAATTATTAGAAGATGTCGAAATCGAATTAAATCAGGCGCAGGATACTGCCAATATTTACAACAACATCTTAACCGGAATGATGGACGCTTATGCTTCTGTAATCTCCAATAATATGAACAATATTATGAAGCAGATGACTTCCATTTCGATTATTTTGATGATTCCAACCCTTATCGCCAGTTTGTACGGAATGAACGTGCCAAACGGTCTGGAAGAAAGCAAATACGGAATTTGGATCTTGCTTTTTGTTTCCATATTGTTATCTACTTTTGGAGTTTTCCTATTCAAAAGAAGAAGATGGTTCTAAAACTTAAAAATAATACAAAGCCTGTTCGTTACGAATGGGCTTTTTTGTTTTTATAGTTTGGGCGTGACCGAGTCTGCAAAAAGGCGCTTTCAATCTTTGTACGTATGTGCGCCTTTCTGCAGACTCGGTCGGGCTATCCGCGCTACTTCGGTAGCCAGCTCCTATCCCTCACGCAAACCAAGGTCTTTAAAAAACATTTATTCTTATAGGATTTTCAAAATTCTGCAACCGTTTTGAATTCATAATAAGTTTCCGCAATCGATAAAAACTAACTATTTGTTTGATTTAAAATTTAACATCTAATTTTTAACAATTAGTTGTAATTTTTTGAATTTATAAAGTAAGTTTGCCCCTAATAAAACAAACAGTTTAAGCCTTTAGAAGTATATCATTTCCCCATGAATGCAAACTTGCCAATTGCCACATTATTAGTTCTTTTAAATAAATTTTCCTCAATAAGAAGCAGTTTTAAAGCACTGACTCTATTTGTTTTGTTCTTATGTAGTCTTTCCTCTTTTGCACAGAAAAATGTCATCATCACAGGTAAAGTTGCTACCGAAAAAGATTTACCTATCGAAGCCGCAACGATTTATTTATTGCATCCTAAAGATTCTTCCGTAGTTACTTATACGATTTCAGATAAAGACGGTCTCTTTAAATTGGAAGCCAAATCAGGACTTCAAAATAGCATTCTAAAAATTGCAGCAGAAGGTTATCAGGAATTTTCTACTACTATAGAAAAACTCACTAACAATATAGATTTGAGAGTGATTAAACTTGTAAAATATGATGTTGAATTGGATGAAGTTATTATAAAAAGTGAAGTTCCTATCCGAATAAAAAAAGATACCATCGAATTTAATGCTTCTTCATTCAAAGTACGTCCAGATGCCAATGTAGAAGCTTTGCTAAAAGAATTACCGGGTGTAGAGATTGATATGGAAAAGAGAATAACCGTAAACGGAAGAAAGGTAAGCCAGATCTTAGTTAACGGAAAAACTTTTTTTGGTCCAGACGGAAAAGTGGCAATTCAAAACCTTCCGGCTGAGTTGATAAACAAAATACAGGTTTCAGACGCTAAAACCAAGGAGCAAGAATTTACCAAACAAGCTTCGACATCAGAAAATGTGTCAATGAATTTAACGATAGCTGAAGAGAAAAATAAAGGTTTTTTTGGTAAAATTGTAGGTGGCTACGGAAGTTCGGAGAGATATGAGAATAATCTTTTAATGAGTTATTTTGAAGATAAAAGACGCATCAGTTTATTGGCTTCTTCTAATAATATTAATTCAGGTGGCTTTTCTATGGATGAGGTTTTTGATAATATGGGTGGCGGAAGAAACGAAGGTTTTGGAGGTGCTTCTGGTGGTGGAACAGGGATAATAAAATCGAATATAGTTGGAGTAAATTATACTGATGAATGGTTTAAAGATGGGAATACTGATTTTAATTATAATTTTGCCAATTCCAATTCAGACAATACGAGTAAAACGTCAGAACTTACTTTGCTTCCAACAGGTTCCTTAACAGCCAAATCTACATCAAAAAGCAATCAGGATTTTAATAAACATAATGCAAATTTAAGTTTTAGTTTTAATATTTCCCCTTTAACAAAAATTGTAGTTGCACCTTCTATTGATATGGGAAAAACATTATCGACGGCTAATTTCGAAAAAGAAACTTGGGACGAGAATAATCAATTAATCAATTCCAGTAATTCTTTCAATACAAATGAAAGTAATAACACTAGTTTCAGAAATAGTTTTATGCTTGTGTCAAGAAGTAAGAGAGAAGGAAGATACTTTTCTGTAATTTTTCAAAACGATAATTCACAAGACGATTCAAAATCGAGGATAAATTCAGAAACGGTTTTTGCGCAGGGAACAAGTCCAGATGATTTACGTAACCAAAACGTTACTCAGAAAAATGATAGGCAAAAATATACAGGAACTATTGACTATGCTGAACCGGTAACCGATTTGCTGAGCCTACAATTTTCAGTAGATACAGATTTTGAAAAAAGAGTAAATGATAAAAAAACATTTGACCGAAATGGTCAAGATGTTGAATATGATGTTTTTAATGAGTTGCTTAGTAATTTTAGTTCTTTTAATAGTTTTCAAGTAAAGCCCAAAATGCGTGCTGGTTTTGGTGCAGAGAAATTTAATTTAATTGTATCTACAGGAACTTCTGTGGTCAAGACTGAAAATCATGCTGTATATTTAATGGAAACAATAGATCTAAATAAGAATTATTTTATTCCAAATGTATCAATTAATGTAGGTTACAGTTTTGGAAAATCAAAAAGACTTTTTATGATATATGATCGCAAATTTACACTCCCGACAGAAAATCAGGTTTTGGCAGTTGTCAACTTAGATAATCCTTTGATTGTTAGAACAGGGAATCCGAATCTAAAAGCTTCCACTTTTCATTATTTACTTGGAAATTTTTCAAGTTATGATTTTCAATCAGGCTCTAGTTATTTCGTTAATTTTAATGCAGCATATTATGATAGTCAGATTGTGGATGCCTCTGCCTATAACAGTTCTGGAAAGCAAATTTCAACTTTTGATAATGTAAGTGGCACATACGATATATCGTTGGGAGGAGAGTGGAATAAAACGATAAAGAGAGAGACAAATAAGTTTAAACTGCGCTTTAGTATGTATGGCAATTATACTTTTAATAAAGGTTTTACAAACAATCAGCTGTACGAAGCAAAAGCGTTTAGATTAACGCCTGGTTTTGCATTTACATATGAATATGGAGACTTACTAAACATTCAGCCATCGTATAAGTTCTCATACAATGACGTTTCATATAACAATACTTCTTTAAGTTCAACTTCAAATACGATTCATAATTGTAGTATAGCAATGACGAGTTTTTGGCCTAAGAATTGGGTTTTTGGTAACGACTTTGGTTATACCTATAATTCGAATATTTCGGGGCCGTATAAAAAAGATTTTTATTTGTGGAATACAAGTTTATCCTACCGATTTGCTAAAGAGAAATTTACCGCCAAAGTCAAGGTTTATGATTTGCTGAATCAAAATCAGAGCACTTCGAGAACCATTACTCCAACAGCTGTTGTCGATTCAGAAAATAATGTTTTAAAGCGTTACATCATGTTTTCTTTACTGTATAAATTTCAAAATTTTAAGACGAATTATAATTAGTCTTCGGACAAATTAAATTCTAAGACCGCTTTTCTTTAAAAAAAGCGGTCTTTTTTTCATTGTGATTTCAAAATAAATCATAACTTTGCACTTCAAAGTACTTTAATTATGAATCAGAAGCACCAAGAAGATTTAGCACATATCCGTTCCATGATGGAACGTTCTTCAAGATTTATATCCTTAAGTGGATTATCGGGCGTTTTTGCCGGTCTGTCTGCGCTTATAGGTGGAATGTACGTTTATCTGTTGTTTAAATCAAACGGCATAGATTATCTTACAGACGAGCACAGGTCGTATTCATTTGCTTTGGTAAAAGAATTATTTTGGACTGGAGTTGCAATAATGTTTTTTGCAGTGCTGTTTGGTATTTTTTTTACAATCAGAAAAAGCAGAAAATACAGTCTGCCGATTTGGACATCTGCAACAAAAAATATGCTTTTTAATCTAGGGGTTCCGCTTGTAGCTGGTGGTATTTTTTGCCTGGCTTTGATTTACAACGGAATTTTCGGTTTTGTGGCGCCTGCAACCTTGATATTTTACGGACTTGCAGTAATAAATGCTGAAAAATATACATTTTCGGATGTAAAATATTTAGGATTCTCACAGTTGTTGCTGGGATTAATTTCGCTTTTTTTAATCGGTTACGGCTTAATTTTCTGGATTATTGGTTTTGGAATTCTGCATATTTTGTACGGATTGATTATGTTTAGAAAATACAAATAAAACCTGCCCATGGGAATTATTGATAAATTAAATAAAGATTTCGAAAGCCGTGTCAGATTAGGTATTATGTCTATTCTGATGGTCAATGAATGGGTAGATTTTACGGAGATGAAAACACTTCTTAATATTACCGACGGTAATCTAGCAAGTCATTCGGCAGCATTAGAAAAGGCAGAATACATTGAAGTAAAGAAAGAATTTGTCGGCAAAAAGCCTAAAACCTCTTATCGGGTTACAGAAAAAGGACGTCAGGCCTTTAAAGAACACCTGTCATATCTCGAAAAATTAATGAAATCATAAGAACTAAAAAATTTTGTCTAAAAACTTTGAATTGCAAAGTACTTTTAATTTAAAATCATGAAAAAACATCAAATTATTTTAGTCAGCAGTCTTGTTTTTGTATTGCTTTTTTACAAAGAATCCCTTGGGGTTAATTTGGGCATTTTTGCTATTTTTTTAACTGCAATGATCTGTTTTTTGTTTCAAGAACGATTTGTCAGTAGAACGCATCTTATCTTAGTGGTTACTTCGGTTTTATCGGCTATTGCTTTTGCTTGGTATGGCGATTTCCCTTCGTTTCTGGCTTTGGCTTTGTCTGTTCTTTTTCTGCAGTTTAAAACGCAGCATAATGAACTCAAAATTCTGCAGGTTTTCCCGCTCATTTTTTTAAACGGAATCACTTCTTTAGGAAGGATTTTAATTTTCAGCCAATGGCTTCCCAAAAAGGAAGTCAAGAACGATACATTGAAAAAATTTATTGCCTATTTGTTTATTCCGCTAGTGTTTTTGGTTTTGTTCTTTACGGTTTATTCCTTCGGAAGTAATCATTTCTCTTCTTTGTTTGAAAATTATACGTTCGATATTGATCCTCCGGTTCTGTTTTTGATCAGTGCAGTAGGATTTTATATTTCGTTCAGTTTTTGGAATTATTGGGTTCCTGATTTTAGTTTTCAATACAATTCAAAATTGGATAATGATTTTGATGCTTCCGTTAAAAACAATCATAAAAACACGTTTTCGTTCCTTGATTTGGATTTTGAAAGAAGAAGTGGCGAGATTACGCTTTTATTGCTCAATGTGATGCTTTTAGTTTTTATTGCGACATACAATTACGAACAATTTTTTGAATCGAATGAAATCTTCCAATTAAGCGCAGATACGCATGAAAGAGTAAATGCTGTGATTTTTTCAATTACTATGGCGATTGGCGTGATTTTGTTTTATTTCAAGTCAGGTTTTAATTTTGATGAAAAAGCTTCAAAACTCAAAAACTTATCCAAAATCTGGATTGTCCTAAATGCAGTTTTAATTGTAAGCGCTTTGCTTAAAAATGCCGAATATGTTTCTTTTTTCGGTTTTACCTACAAAAGGCTTGGCGTATTTGCTTTCTTGATTCTTGCCGTGATTGGACTCGTTTTCACTTTTTATAAAATAATGAAACAGAAAACGAACGCATTTCTTTTCAATCAAATGGTTTGGTTTTTTTACGGTACAATATTATTGTGCAGTTATGTCAACTGGGGAAACTTGATAACCACTTATAATATTTCTGTAAATAAAGGGGTAGAGCCTTATTTTTTGTTTGAATTAAATTTTAATGATGAACAGCGTGAAGCTTATTTCAAGACTTTAAAAAACGAAACTATTAAAAAAGAATACCACAATGAGAATAGTATTTTGAGTCATAAAAATGATTCCTTTTTGTCAAAAGCTTTGTATTATGAGTTTATAGCAACAGAGACAAAGTAAGAATTGTTTATTTTTTGGATTCCCATCTTTTACGAGGTGGGATTTTTTTTTAACCATTTGTTTCAGACAGTTATTTTTTGTTGTTCGTCTTATTTTTATGTTATTTATCGACATAACACTAAATGTTATAGGAAAATCTTTATTATATTTGATTCCTGAAAAATTATATTTTTTATGCTTTTTGTAAGAAATTATAAAATTTCATTAAACTATTAATTTAACCCAAAAACAATTATTATGACAACAACTACCCTTTTATCGCCAGATCAAACAATCAATCCTCCAGGAAAATGTATTGAACTAGAACATAAAAGCAAATTGACAGCTAAACCTCTAAGTTTTCCTGAGAATAATTCAAAAATTCCTTTTGCTCCAATTGTTCAAGCTACATTGCTTAAGGATGGAACATTCCAAATTAGAGCCGTTTTTTTGGTTGCTTGTAAACCAAAAAGAGAAGAAGCAGAAGAAGATGAAAAAAAAGGCGAGTTAAAATTTGAGATTTTTCAAAATTGGTATGTAGATCTTGACGGACAACGTCAATTACAGTTTTTTATAGCTTATAATATCGATGATAACATAAACAAAAATTTTGATGTTTACGAAGCAAGTTTTAAAGCTGAAAAATTTCCTTATGGAGAAAATGCTTTTGATGGCATAAATACAATTCAAACTTTTCTTTGGGATATAGATCCTGAAACGTCGAGAGGAACGGAGACTACTGTACAGCACAATTAAGGTACTTAATAAATAATAAAAGGACAATGATTAAAAATGTTTTTTTTATTACTTTATTCTTGACACTCAACTCTCTTATTCTTTTTTCGCAGAACAAAAAAACTGATAACCTTTTAGAATTACAGATAAAAGCAAAAGTTTTAAAATATAATGATCAAATTAATTTTAATAAAGCACAGCGCTTCTTTTTTGAAAAGAACTGGGATTCTACCTTAGTTTATTCGATGAAACAGCTTAGCAAGACCAAGAACAAAGAATTAAAGGACTATTGTCATTATTTTAGAGGGATAAGCTTTCAGAATAAAAAAATTTTAGATCAGGCAAAAAAAGAGTTTGGTCAAATCTCTTCTGAATTTGATTTTTATTACAAGGTTAATTTTTCTTTAGGGGAAATAGCATTGCAACAAAATAAATTAGAAGAAGCATTATCCTATTTTAATTCGATTGATAAGTTACATGAACGTTCTTACGATTTTAAAAAAAGTTCTGTTTCTCATAACATAGGATTATGTTATCTGCATTTAGGAAATTTTGCTAAAGCCGAGAAATACTTGTTTGAGAGTACAAGGTTACAGGAGATAGAAAAAGACACGCTATTATTAATAGGTTCTTATATGGATCTTGCCAATTTATATTATATACAATATAAAGATAATGAGGCAATTCCTTATTTTGAAAAAGCTTATAATCTATCTAAAAAAGTAAAATCTTTTGATCTAAAAAGAGCAGCAGCCAAAAATATGGCAGCAGTAGAGGAAAATAGAAAAAACTTTCAAACTGCATTAGTATACAGAAAAGAATTCGAAGCTTGGAAAGATTCCTTAAACGATCAAAATAAAGTCTGGGCCATTGCCGATCTTGAAAAAAAGTTTGCTGTACAGCAAAAACAAAAAGAAGTCAATGTTCTGGCTGCAGAGAATAAAGCAAAAATAGCCGAAAGAAATGGGTTTCTCATTTCTTCGGTTTTATTGCTGATTTTATTTGGTACAGGAGTCTATTTTTACAGACAGAAAATCAGAAGCAATAAAATTATCTTAAAGCAGAAAGAAGAACTGGATGAATTAAATGCCACTAAAGACAAATTGTTCTCTATTGTCAGCCACGATTTAAGGTCGTCTGTAAATGCTTTAAAAACAAGCAACGGAAGATTGCAGGAAAATCTGGAAAATAAGAATTATGAAGAACTGGATACACTGCTTCATAACAATAGTACAATTGCCAACGGAGCTTATAATTTATTAGATAACCTGCTTAATTGGGCTTTGTTGCAGACAAAACAAACTTATTTTTATCAAGAATCGCTGCATCTGGCGTCTATTGTACAACAAGTTGAATACAATTACAAACCATTGATGCTGATTAAAAATATTTCTTTTACGAGCAATGTGCCTTCTGGAGAATATGTTTTTGCAGATATGGATTCGCTTAAAATTGTTCTTAGAAATTTTTTGGATAATGCGATTAAATTCACAAAAGAAAATGGCTCGATAAGCATTTATACTCGTCCATCATCTGAAGATTTCTGTTATTTAGTTATAGAAGATACAGGATTAGGAATGAGCAAATCAACCCGCGAAGAGCTGCTTAAAGATTCGGTGTTGCTTTCTAAAAAGAAAAACGACGATATAATCGGAACCGGACTCGGAATGCAGTTGTGTAGAAGCATGATTCATAAAAATGGCGGTAAACTCGATATAGAGAGTGAGGAAAACATCGGAACGAAAATTATTATTGCACTACAAAAGTTTAAAAATCATGGATAATATAAACGTACTTGTTATAGAAGACACTGTTTCAGAAAGTGATGCGCTCGTAAAAGTACTTTCTGCCAATAATTACAATATTGTCGGAATTGCCGCAACGTACAATCAGGCGTTGGAAATGTTTTACAACAATGTGGTGGATATCGTAATTATTGATGTTTTTCTAGATGGAAAACCGGACGGAATTACATTTGCAGAAACCATTAACATTGTTCCGAACAGCGTAAAACCGTTTGTTTTTTTAACGAGTTCAAAAGACCGTCAGATTTTTGAAAGGGCAAAATTGACCAAGCCTTTCAGCTTTTTAATGAAACCTTTTAACGAATTGGAGATTTTGTATGCTTTAGAAATGGCCGTTGAGAAGTTTTATGAGCAGACGAATGTTTTTCATAGCGAAGACCAAAATACAGTAATAAGCAATGATACTCTTTTTATTAAAAAAAATAAGGCTTTAAAAAAAGTACGTATCGAGGATATTGTTTACATAGAGGTAGAGGATCGCTATTGTAACATCATTACAGAGACTGAAAAATTCGTAATCTTGATTTCGCTTACCAAAATCATGCATCTTTTTGATGCGTCCAAATTTTTCCAGACGCATCGAAATTATATTGTCAACTCAAGTAAAATCTTAGAGATAGTGCTGAGTGATAATTTGATTATATTAAAAGGAAACCACAATGTAACTTTAAGTGAAAAATACAAAGATTTGGTCAGCAGGTTTACAGTTCTAAAATAAAGCTGTTAAAGAAAATAATTGACTAGGTAAACTAATTGTTTCTTCGTCTAAATTTAGGGTCATTTCTGTTGATATCTGTTCTTCGTCTTGGAGCTTCTGGTTTTGGCAGACTCGCTTCTTCTGTTTTGCTCGATGGCTCAATCAGTTGGTTGAGTTCCTTAATTTCTGCATCTGTTAAATCGCGGTAGCGTCCTACAGGCACATCCAAAGAAATATTGATGATTCTGATGCGTTTTAAGGCAGTTACTTCATAACCTAGATATTCGCACATTCTTCTAATTTGACGGTTCAATCCTTGCGTCAAAATAATTTTGAACGTGTTTTTACTAATTTGTTCTACTTTGCATTTTCGGGTCACAGTATCCAAAATCGGAACACCATTTCCCATTCGCTGAATAAAACGTTCGGTAATAGGTTTGTTTACCGTAACAGTATATTCTTTTTCGTGATTGTTTCGTGCGCGAAGAATCTTGTTTACGATATCTCCGTCATTGGTCATAAAAATTAGTCCTTCACTGGCTTTATCCAATCTTCCAATCGGAAAAATTCGCTTCGGGTAATTGATATAATCCACTATATTATTTCGTACTTCGAGATTGGTTGTACATTCAATTCCGACCGGTTTATTGAAAGCTAGATAAACCATTTTTTCGTGCTTTTCAACGATTAATTTCCCGTCAATGCGCACTTCGTCATCCGGAGAGACTTTTGTCCCCATTTCGGCTACAGCGCCATTTATGGTTACACGTTTTTCATCAATCAGCTTGTCTGCTTCACGACGTGAACAAAAACCGGTTTCTCCAATGAATTTATTAAGACGTTTCAAATTTTCTTCCATACTGCAAAAGTAGGCAAAAGTTTAGAATTTTAGATTTTAGACTTTAGATTTCAGATTTTTAAAAAAGTAAAAACGCTTTTGAAATCTTAGCATCTTAGATTCTAAGAAGCTTAGTGCCTTAAGAATGAAAAATCGAACTATCTTCTGGAGTTTCTTTTCTTTCAAACATGCCGTAATCACGTACAACCGTTGCAATTCGTAAATGATAATCTTTAAAAACCCCGTTTCTTCCTTTCGCTTGTGCGTGACGATGCATTTCTAGATTTCTCCATTTTTGGATGCTTTCTTCATCTTTCCAAAAAGATAATGACAAGATTTTTCCAGAATTAGTAAGACTTTGAAAACGTTCAATAGAAATAAAACCTTCAATAGTGTTTAGTTCAGGACGAAGGCTCGCGGCAATATCCAGGTATTCTTCTTTTTTTCCCTCGTTAGGAATAACTTCAAAAATTACAGCTATCATGTTTTTGTTTTTTTATTGTAATGAAATCCAGATTACTTTTGGTAATCGGGCATTAATCATTGGTTCGTATTGTATATTATTTTCTAAAATTTTAATGGTTTTAAATTCATTAAATAAAAACCATAATGCTTCAGTGGCTAAATGAATGGAAAAATGTTTTGCGAGGCACATATGACCGCCAATTCCAAAAGTTAGATTTTCAGTATTAGTATTTCTTTCCATATCAAATTTTGATTCATTTTTAAACTTCTTCGGATCTCGATTTGCCGATGCAAGCACTAATAAAATCGAATCGTTTTTTTTAATTAGGCTTTCGCCGATGAAAATATCTTCGACAACAATTCGTCTTGTATTATGAATGGGCGGATCAAAACGCAACGTTTCGATAACCGATTTTTCAATTTCCGTTTTAGTAGAAAAGGTTTTATTGTTGAGAATCTGTAACAACGAATTACTCAAAATCCCTCTTCCTGCATCAAAACTCTGAATAAATAATCCAATTAAGTTGCTAATGCTTATCGTTTTAATTTCGTCAAGCGAAAGAGCGTTTGATTCGGTAATTTTGGCTGATAAAGATTCGTAAAAGCTTAATTGAAAGAGCTGTTTTTCTACGATTGAAAAGATTGTTTCTGAAATTTCATTTATAGATTTCACTTGCTCTTCTGTTTTCTGCGGAAGCATTATTTTAACCAAAGATTCTATTTGATATAAAATAAAACTACAATCCTTATCCTCAAAATTAAAACTTTTCAAGACAACTAATAGCGGTAGTTTCTTGCAAACAGAATTGACCCAATCCATTTTATTTGCTGCCAAATTGTTTTTTATGAGTTGAGAAAGAATTGAAGTTATATCGACAGATTTCATTTTTGAGAACAGCAACATTGCAATTTCTTTTGAAATTTTATGCTGTATTCCGTTTGATAATCGTGTCAAGTTGTTTAAAATTTCTAAAGCTTTTTTATTTAGTTTTTGTTCGTTATTTGGATTGACAGTCGGAATCTCGGCTTTAGGGTCTTTCAAAATAGAAACACAATCTTCATAAGAATATAGTGCCCATATTTTATTTGTTTCGTCCCAATAAACTGGATTGTTTTGCAACATAGTTTTATAGGTCAGATACGGATTGCTTATGTCAGATTGAAGGAATAAAGTCGAATTCATGTCGAATGTTTTTAGCAAAGTTATTTAACTTTACAAGGCGATAGTTCATTCTACGCTTAACTATGAATGCCGAAATGGAAGATCAATTTATAAAAACAGCATCTTTAATTGGAGACCCAACGCGTGCTTCGATTTTATGGACTTTAATGGATGGAAGGGCTTTTACTGCTACAGAATTAGCAATAAGCGCCAACACTTCACCACAAAATATAAGTATGCATTTAGGAAAACTTCTAGATGCCGATTTGCTTTGTGTAGAAAAACAAGGACGTCATAAATATTATCGGTTTTCAAATAAAGAAGTCGCCTATGCGCTTGAAGCAATGGCTAGTTTGATTCCGAAATCTGAAGTTTCTTCAAAAAGCAAAACGGAAAATTACCCTTCAATAAAATTCTGCAGAACTTGTTATGATCATCTCGCAGGAAAAATAGGTGTGGCTTTAACGGATAGTTTATTGGAACAAAAAATAATTTTAGATAAGGATAATACTTTTGAAGTAAGCCTAGAAGGAGAAAAATGGTTTTCAGATTTTGGGATTAATTTAGAAGAAGCGCAAAAGCGAAAACGAATTTTCTTAAAACCGTGTTTGGATTGGAGTGAACGTAGAAATCATATTGCCGGTTCAGTTGGAACATTGCTTTTTAATAAAATGCTGCAAGAAGACTGGATCAGAAAGACCGAAAATTCTCGAGTAATAATTGTTACAGGAAAAGGAGAGAAGGAGCTGTTTGAGTATTTTAAGATTGTTGTTTAGACTTCTTAGATAAAACTTAGTAGCTTAGCGACTTAGTGGCTCAGAATTCTCAGAAAAAAGAAATTCGATTATTTTATCGTACAATTCATCATCATGCATTCCGTGGCCTAAACCGCGTGTTTCGATAAATTGACTGTTTTTCCAGTTGCTGGCTATTTTTTTTCCTTCTTCAAAAGCGACAATTTTGTCTGAAACATCATGCGCGATTAACCCCGGAACATTAAACGCAGAAGCAAATTTCTGTCCTGAAAATTCTTCTAGTTTAAAGTTAAAACGATTTACAAATTTGCTCTCTAAAAGAGGAAGCATTCTGTTGTTTAGACTCAGCATCGAAATATAATTGTCAATCAAAGTTTTTAAGTCTGAAGGAGCTCCAAGAATTACCATTTTTGAAATACTGGTGTTCGGAAATAGATATTGATGATAAACACAGGCTGCACCACCAATTGAATGCCCAATTATAATTTCTGGCTGGTATTTTTCTACAGCTTTATTGATGAATTCTGCATAAAGTGGCACGTTAAATTCTTTTCCGCTGCTTTGTCCGTGTGCGGGTGCATCGAGGGCAATTATCGTGCTTCCGGATTTTTGAAGATGAGGTAAAGTCTTTTTCCATCTCGAAGAATTGCTTTCCCAGCCATGAACCAACAAAATTTTGGTTTCGTTTCCTTTCCAGATATAGGTTTGAAAATGATGTTCGTTGTGATGAAACGTTTCTGTTTCGGTATTTTTTAAAATCTTAGGAAGATTCTCTTTCTGCAGTCTGCCAATTGTGGGCTGGCTGAAAAGCGCATAAGAAAGCTCTAGAGCTTTTTGCGGTTTTATATAACTTAATAAATTAATATAAGACCCAACGGATTTTAATGTAATAAAACGAATTCCTTTTTTAATTCCCAAAACTTAAATTTTTTCTAAAGGTAAAAAAAAGTTTTGCCACAGATTGAAAGGATTAAAAAAGATTTTCTTCAGCATAAAGGGAATTTAATCAGTGTTAATCCTTTTAATCTGTGGCAAAAAAAAGCAAAAAAAAAGTCCCGATTAAATCGGGACTTGATATTTAGAATTTTGCGAACAATTGTTCCATTTTTTCTTTTTCTTCATCTGCTAAAGCAGTATCAACTAAGATTCTTCCAGAGTGCTCATCAGTGATGATTTTCTTTCTTGAAGCAATTTCTACCTGAGTTTGAGGTGGAATTGTAAAGAAAGATCCAGCAGAAGCTCCTCTTTCGATAGAAACTACAGCCAGTCCGTTACGAACACTGCTTCTGATTCTGTTGTAAGCAGCTAATAATCTGTCTTCGATTTGCGCTGCATATTCAGCAGATTTCTCAGTCAAGAAGATTTCTTCTTTCTGAGTTTCAGCCATGATAGCGTCTAATTCAGATTTTTTATGTTTTAAGTGAGAGCTTTTAGCATCAAGTTTTTCTTTTAAGTTAGAAATAACTTCTTTTTTGTGCTCGATAGAAGCTTTCATCTCTTTGATTTGCTTTTCAGCTAATTGAATTTCTAATTCCTGAAATTCAACTTCTTTTGTCAAAGAATTAAATTCTCTGTTGTTACGTACTGATTCTTGTTGTTTTGTGTACTTTTTGATAACTTCCTTATGCTCCTCAATAGCAATTTTCTTTGCTTTGATTTGCTCCTCAATCACTTCAAGTTCACCTTTCAGTTTCTCTGAACGAGTGCTCAAACCTGCAACTTCATCTTCTAAATCTTCAACCTCTAAAGGAAGTTCTCCTCTAACGTTTCTGATTTCGTCAATTCTAGAGTCAATAAGCTGTAAATCGTATATTGCTCTTAACTTGTCCTCAACACTTAATTCTTTCGTATTCGTCATATTTTATAAGTACTTAACTGGATTTGTATTTTCTTCCGATAAAATGATTGCAAAATTAAGAATTTTTTTTCGAAGATAATCAACAATATAATTTTTTGTATAGCGTTCACTCTCAAAATGACCAATATCAGCCAAAAGTAGCTTACTTTCAGCTTCATAAAACTGATGGTACTTCAAATCGGCAGTCAAAAAAGCATCGGCTCCAGCCTGAATTGCGTTTTTTATAGCGAAACTTCCAGACCCTCCAAGCACAGCTATTTTTTTTACTTTTTTTCCTAAAAAAGCAGAATGACGAATTCCGTCTGCAATCATTTTGTCTTTTACAAAATGAAGAAAATCTTTTTCTTCCATTTCATTTTCAAATTCACCAATCATTCCTAAACCAATATTTTGGTGTTGATTCTTTAAATCGTAAATTTCATAAGCGACTTCTTCGTAGATATGATTGGCAAATAGCGCTTTTAATATGCGGGATTGTAAATGTTTTTCAAAAACAACTTCGATTTTGATTTCTTCTCCCGTGTGCAATTTTCCTTTTTCGCCAATAACGGGATTGCTGTCTTCATTTCCCTGAAAAGTAAAAAATCCCTCTGTATTAAAACTGCAATTGTCATAATTTCCAATTTTTCCGGCGCCCGCTTCAAATAAGGCATTTCTAACTTTATCGGCATTATCCGGAACAGTAAAAGTGACCAGTTTTTGAATGAAATTATTTTTAGGAACTAATATTTTAGTATTCGTCAATCCTAACGCATCACAGAAAATTTTATTTACGCCTTGCGAATGATTGTCAAGTGCTGTATGAACAGCAAAAATGGCAATATCATTTTTAATGGCTTTTAAAATCGCTCGCTCTACATAATTTTTGCCCGTAATTTTTTTGATTCCAGAAAATAAGATAGGATGGAAGCAAACGACCAAATTGCAGTTTTTTGACATAGCTTCGTCAATTACATTTTCTAATGCGTCATGACACACTAAAACACCTGAACATTCAGTTTCTGAGTTTCCGACTAAAAGACCAACATTGTCAAAATCTTCGGCGTAAGCCAGAGGAGCTATTTCTTCTAGAACAGATATAATATTTTTGATTTTCATTTTAGGTTTTGTTTCAAGTTTCAGGTTTTATTTGTTCCAAGTTTTATATTGATGAGAAAAAACTTTGAATGCGAAACCTGAAGTAAATTCATGAAACAAATTAACGAAAAATATTATAATTTATTTAATTCCTAGAATTAGGTCTGTTTACTTTATGTAAACGAATGGTTTGATTTTCGTATATTTGTAACTCTAAATCAAAAGTCATGACTACAATAAAAATTGACGAACGCACCAAATCAGGAAAAGCATTTATGGCGATGTTTGAAGCTTTTTTTAAAGGTGTTGACGGAATAGAAATAATTGAAACCGATTCTAAAAAAGAAAAAGAAAGTCCATATAATCCTGAATTTGTAGATATGGTTTTGAAATCTGCTAAAAGTAAAAATAGTACTGAAGTTAATCCTAAGGATGTATGGGGAAGTTTAGGATTGAAATAAAAGACTTGGCAAAAAAACACATAATTCAGCATTATAAGTCAGGTGATAAAAAAAGCATTAAAAATATTGAGAAAATTCTTTTAGAATTGACTGAAACTCCTTTCGAAGGAAGTGGTAATCCTGAGCCATTAAAATATGAACTTTCTGGATTTTGGTCTAGAAGAATAAATCAAAAAGACAGAATGATATATTATCTAGAAGATGATACAGTGACAATTTTTGTCGTTTCTGCAATGGGTCACTACTCAGATAAATAACTTCTATGAACTTACTTCGAAAATTACTTTTCCCTTTCGCCGTTTTATATGGATTCATTACTTCAATCCGTAATTTTCTTTTTGATAAAGGAATTTTAAAATCGACTTCATTTGATTTTCCGGTTATTGCAGTTGGAAATTTAAGCGTGGGCGGAACTGGGAAAACACCTCAAATAGAATATCTAATCCGATTATTATCTGATAAATATAAAGTTGCCACTTTAAGCCGTGGCTATAAAAGAAAATCAGAAGGTTTTATTTTAGCTGATAAAAATTCGAATGCCGAAATTTTGGGAGACGAACCGTTTCAGTTTTATCAAAAATTTCCCGATGTAATGGTTGCAGTTGATGCCAATCGTACAAACGGAATTCAGCAATTACTTTCAAAAAATGAAAAGCCAGAAATTATTTTGCTTGATGATGCTTATCAGCACAGAAAAGTAAAAGCCGGTTTTTACATTCTCCTAACAGCTTACGATGATTTGTACGCAGACGATTTTATGCTTCCTACAGGAAATTTAAGAGAGAGCAGGAGTGGAGCAGAAAGGGCCAATATTGTTGTGGTTACCAAATGTCCAAAAGTTTTATCTGAAGAAAAACAAGCTGAAATTCGATTAAAGTTAGAACTAAGTTGTTCGCAGCAAATCTTCTTTACGTTTATAGATTATGATGAAGAAATTTACAGTTCAACAGGGAAAATTGCTGTGAACAAAGTAAAATCAGAATCTAAATTGCTTTTGGCAGGAATTGCAAAACCAAAACCATTCTTTGATTATTTAAAGAATGAAAATGATGAATGTCTTACTTTTCCAGATCATCATCATTTTTCAGATGCCGATTTAGAATCAATTCTGCTAAAAGCAAATGGAAAAAAAATAATTACGACCGAGAAAGATTATGTTCGTTTAAAAGATTCAAAATTGGTTTCTCAATTGTATTATCTTCCAATAAAAAGCACTTTCATAAATCACAAGCAAAATTTTGACACAACAATTCTAGAGTATGTAAAATAAACTTAGCATCTCAGAAACTTAGTATCTTAGACTATTAATCAAAAAACTTAGCAATTGTACTGTAGAATTCGTCTGGCACAAAAGGTTTTGTGATAACATCGTCCATCCCGAAAGAGATTAGCATATCGCGGTTTTCGTTTAACGAAATTGCCGTCAGAGCGATAATAGGAGTCGATTTATCAAATTCGCGAATAAGTTTTGTAGCCGTTGTACCGTTTATTCCTGGAAGGTGTACGTCCATCAAAACCATATCAAAACGTCTTACTTTTAAAAGCTCGACAGCCTCTTCGCCATTGTCGATAATCTCGCAGCTTATGGCTTTGTTTTCGAGCATTTTACGAGTAATCATCTGATTGATTTTATTATCTTCAATCAGTAAGATTGATTTATGTTTTAATTGCTTATCGCTGTACGGCTTGATTTCTTGTTGTGATTCCAACGGTTCGTTATTAATTTTAAAGTTTAATTTGAATGTAAAGGTTGATCCCTTGCCAACCTCGCTTTTTAGTTTTATTTCTCCGCCTAATATTTCGATTAGTTTTTTTACGATGGTAAGCCCCAATCCTGTGCCGCCATATTTTCGGTTAACTTCGATAGATCCTTGAGAAAAACTTTCGAAAACGGTCTGCAGTTTGTCTTCAGGAATGCCAATTCCCGTGTCAACAATCTCGAAAAAAACAGTTGCATGGTCATTTTCTTTTCCTTGCAATTTTGCAATTACATTTACGTGGCCGTTGTGGGTAAATTTCAATGCATTGTTTATCAAATTTAAAATAATCTGCGACAATTTGGTAGGGTCTCCAATTAAATTGTCGGGAATGCCTTTGTCAATTTCCAGATTAAAGTAATTTTTATTGGCTAAAGCGAGTTCTTTTAAAGAACTTTGAATGTTAAACAGTAATTCTTTTAGGTTGAAACTTATGTTTTCGACCTCGACTTTAGTAGAATCGATTTTATTTATTTCAAGAATTTCATTGATAAAAGTAGTCAGGTAGTTGCCCGAAAATTTAAGTGATTCAAGGTATTTTAGCTGTCTTTTCTTTGGTTTGTCTTCTAGTAATATATGTGTTATTCCGTTAATGGCATTTAGGGGTGTACGTAACTCGTGGCTTACGGTAGATAAAAATTCTGATCTTGCTTTTGTAGCTTTTTCAGCATTGTTTTTGGCCAGAATCAATTCTTTGTTTTTTTCACGAAGCAGTAAATTGTTCTGATTTCTAATGATGTTGTTTTTGTAAAGTGCAAGGCTTAAAAGTGATAGAATCGAAATCAGTGCAATGGCAAGAATGCTGACTAACTTAGAATAACGATAAGTTTTGAGCTGGATTTTTTCTTCGCTTTCTTTTTTAATTGTATTGTTTAGGGCCTGATTTTTTTTGAATTTCTGAAATTCATTAAAATCAATTTTAGAGTTTTTAACCTTTAAGAGATAGTTTTCAATTTGATAATGTTCGTCTAGATAAGAATAAGCTAGGTCAAAATTTCGATTTTTTTTGTAATGTTGACTAATTGCCAAAACAATTTTTGATTTTTGATGTAAATCAGTTTTTTGGGCGTTGTATTTTAAAGCATTATTGAAATAAATTATTGCTGAGTCATTGTGTTTGAGCTGCGTCTCAATAAGTCCGAGCTGATAATACGAATCTGCTTTTGTTTTTAAGATCTGTGGGTTATCTTTTTTTTGAATGATATTTCTAAACGTTCTAATCGCCGGAATTAGCTCATTGCTGTTTTTTAAGACCATTGCTTTTTGGTAATCCAAAGTTTCGGCATAATCAGGAATGTTAAGTTCTTCTAGAAGATTCCTGGATTTTGTGAAGTACAAAGTAGCGGTTTTAGGATCTCCTTTTGCGGTATTTACTATGCCGATATAATGCAATGCAAGGACTTTTGTGCAGTTTGGTTTTAGATTGTCAAATAAAGAAACTGTTTTGTAGAAATTGTTTAGCGCATCTTCGTACTTATGCTGATTGTAATAGATTTTACCAAGTTTGAATGTCTGGTTGGCAAGACTTTCTTTTTTGCCCCTGTTTTCGCAGAGCTTAATAGATTTTTGAGTGTACAGAATTGCCTCATTGTACTTTTTATTGCTTAGGTTCGAATTTGCTAGTCTGTTGTAATAGTAAATACTGTCTGTGTCCTTATTAGTCTGAGGATACAAAAACGAAGAAAAAAAACAAATAGCAATAAAAAGACAATATTTCATGTTTGGCATTGCTTTACGATGAATCTTATGTTGTTCTTATAAGCAAGATCAAATCTATCAGTCTTGATGAATAGCCGATTTCGTTGTCATACCAGCCGACTACCTTTACCATGCGGTCAATTACAGAGGTAAGCTGGGCATCAAATAAACACGAATGCGTATTGCCAATTACATCAACAGAAACAATAGGATCTTCTGTGTAATCTAATATTCCTTTTAAATTTGTTTTTGAGGCTTCTTTAAATGCTTTGTTAATTTCTTCAATGCTTACATTGCGTTTTACATTAAAGGTTATATCTGTCAATGAACCATCTGGAACTGGGACACGAATGCCGCAACCTCCAATTTTATCATGCAGTTTAGGGAAAATTTTTGTCAATGCCTTTGCTGCGCCAGTAGTTGTCGGGACTATAGACTGGCTTGCTCCTCGCGAGCGTCTCAAATCTTTATGAGGTTGATCGTGAAGGCTCTGGTCGGTCGTGAAAGAATGTATGGTTGTAATGTAAGCCTGTTCGATACCGCACAATTCTTCGATGATTTTAATCATCGGTGCGGCATTGTTTGTGGTACAGCTTGCATTAGAAACAATAGTTTCAGTTCCGTCCAGAATAGTTTCATTTACTCCAAGAACGACGGTTTTTATTGTGTCAACCTCAGAAGGAGCAGAAAGAATCACTTTTTTTGCTCCAGCCTCAAGATGCAGATTTAAATCTTCGTGTGTCTTGAATTTTCCAGTTGATTCTATTGCAAAATCAATATCATGGCTTTTCCAGTCCAAATTTGAAATTTTCTTTTCATGAAAGAAATAGAAATGCCTGCCGTCTACGATTATCCCATTTTCATCATGACTTACTTCATATGGTAGTACACCATGAATGCTGTCATATTTAATCAAATGTGACATTGTTTTGTTGTCTGCTAAATCGTTGATGGCAACAACTTCAATTTCAGGATGGTTTAAGAGAAGGCGAAATAAATTTCTGCCTATTCTCCCAAAGCCGTTAATGGCAATTCTTGTTTTCAATCTTTTTGGATGCTTGTTTGTTTAACAACCAGTTAAACGTTTTATAAAATATGTTTTTGAGCTTTGTAAGAAGAACGAACTAAAGGTCCGCTTTCTACATGACGGAAACCTAAATCAAGGCCAAATTTCTCATATCTCGCAAATTGATCAGGAGTTATGAACTCTTTTACCGGAAGGTGTTTTTTAGTTGGCTGTAAATACTGTCCAATCGTAACCACATCAACATTAGCATTGCGTAAATCGGTCATCGTCTGAAAAACTTCTTCTTCTGTTTCGCCTAGACCCAGCATAATTCCAGATTTTGTTCTGTTGATTCCTTGTTGTTTTAAGTAACGAAGTACCTCAAGGCTGCGGTCATATTTTGCTTGAATGCGCACCTCACGTGTCAATCTTCTAACCGTTTCCATATTGTGTGAAACTACTTCAGGGTTGGCTTCGACAATACGGTCAATATTTCTTTCAATTCCTTGAAAATCCGGAATTAATGTTTCAAGAGTTGTATTTGGATTCATTCTTCGGATGGCTTTTACGGTTTCCATCCAGATAATAGAACCTCCATCTTTCAAGTCATCTCGGTCAACGCTCGTAATTACAGCATGTTTAATATTCATGATTTTAATAGAACGGGCAACTTTTTCAGGTTCATCCCAGTCTACCGTTTCAGGCCTTCCTGTTTTTACTCCGCAAAAGCCACAAGAACGTGTACACACATTTCCAAGAATCATAAAAGTAGCAGTTCCTTCTCCCCAGCATTCACCCATATTCGGGCAGCTTCCAGAGGTGCAAATCGTATTTAAGCTGTATTTATCAACTAAACCGCGAAGTTCAGTATATTTTTGTCCAATTGGTAGTTTCACCTTTAACCATTTAGGTTTTGCTGGTGGTATATTTTCAATGACTGTTTCCATATCTCATAAATCTGGATACAAAGATAATGAATGTACTTTATTTGATGATTTGTTTGCTGTTTATTTTGATTGTGAAATGGCTGATTTTTAACAAAATTTGATTGAGAATTGTTGAAAAAGTAAGTTAAAAAAATCATTTTTAGTCAGTAAATTAGTTATAAAAGATGTTTATATTTTGTAAATTTGAAGTATAGCTAAGATAATGGTAGTTGGTCGATGATTTCTTATGTAAATTTTATACCTTTAATTGTTAGAAAATAAACGTCAAGGGATAAGATTTGAAAAATTATTAATAATACATTTGGTGTTAAATTTTAATATTAATTTAAAAATGAAAAAGAAATTTATAATAGTAGGAGTTTTGTTCGCTTTATTTGCTGTTACAGAAACCAATGCACAGATTAACTTAGGGGAAAAAGCAATTGGTGCAGTTCAAAAAGGAGTCGCAGCATTTACATTAACCAATGCAGACGCAGCGGCTTTGTCTAAAGAGGCAGTAGCTAAATTAGATGCAGAAAACGAAGTAGCAGGGCCGAATGATGGCTATACGCTTCGTTTAAACAGGATTTTTGCGAAACATGCAAATTCAGATGGTCTTACTTTAAACTATAAAGTTTACAAAGTGAAAGAGGTAAATGCATTTGCTACTGCAGACGGAAGTGTTCGTGTTTACTCTGGATTGATGGATATCATGGATGATAATGAATTATTAGCTGTAATTGGGCACGAAATCGGACACGTTGCAAACAACGACTCAAGAGATGCGATGCGAGCAGCGTATCAAAAAGAGGCTTTGATTGATGGAGCAGCTTCGCAATCGGCAAAAATTGCAACGGTTACAGATAGCCAGTTGGGTAAAATAGGAAGTGCTTTAATAGATAGTAAACACAGCCGTACACAAGAATCTGAAGCCGATTTGTATGCTTACAATTTCTTAAAGAAAAATGGTTATAATGTAAATGCAGAAGAATCTGCTTTCAGGATTTTAGCAAAAATGAGTGAAGGAACCGATTCTTCATTTATTACAAGAATGATGAGTTCACATCCAGATTCTCAAAAAAGAGCTGATGATGCTAAAAAAAGAGCTGAAAAAGACGGACTTTATAAAGCATATGTACAACAGAAAATTGACAATTCTGTACCGGTTGTAAAGAAAACGGCAACAACCAAAAAAACAACTGCAAAGAAAACTACAACCAAAAAGAAATAATATTTCTAAAAAAAAATAAAAGCCGACCGTTTGAGAAAAAACGGTCGGCTTTCTTATATGTACCAAGTTTTTAGGGGTATAAAAATGGTTAACCTAATACATGAAATGCTAATACCTTTTGTACTTCGTAGACATTTACAGATTTGTTGAATTGTTTAACGATACTTGGCTGTAATTCACTCGAAACCCAGATTTTTAATTCGGCATCCAAATCAAAAGTTCCAGCAGTCTCTACGCTGAAACGTGTAATGCTTTTATACGAAATAGATTTGTATTCCGTTTTGCTTCCAGTTAATCCTTGAACATCTACCAGAATTAATCTTTTGTTAGTGAAGATAAAAGTGTCGCGAATCAGTTTAAAACCCATTTCGATTTGTTCGTTGTCGGTTAAAAGCTGTCCATATTTTTTAAGCAATTCTTCTTGGCTTACAGTGCCAGCGTTACCCATAAGAGCTGAAAATAATCCCATCTGATTTTGTTTTAAAGTTTAAGTAAAAATAGTGAGTTTTTACTGCTGCTAAACAAAGACTTGAGATTATTTTTTTGTGATATGTCAAAAAAAAGCAGAACCTAAATTCTGCTTTTTTTGTTTATTTATTCAATTTCTGTTTTTACAGTAATTGGAAGGCTGTATGCGGTGCGAACGGCTTTTCCGTCAAGCATTCCAGGAACCCATTTTGTTTTTAAAGATTTTAAAACTCTGATGGCTTCTTTTCCCATTCCGTAACCAGGATCGTTTCTAACAATAATATCGGTAAGTGATCCGTCTTTCTCAACAACAAAAGAAATGTATACTTTTAGTGTTTTTTCGACATCTAATTCTGGTCGGTTAAAGTTTCTTCCCACATAAGCGTAGAATTTTTCAATTCCACCTGGAAATTCAGGAAGTTTGTCTAGAGCTCCAGGAGGAAGTGGTGTCGTAATCTCTGGTCCTGTACCGTCGACAACACCATTGCCGCCAACAGTTGATGGAATTGCATTTTTGACATTTCCTTCTCCATTGCCAGTGTTTGGCGTAGCCACAACATTGTCTACGTTTTTGGCAATGTCAGGTGTAGCTTGGTTCTCAGGTACAATTTCAGGATTTACCAGCTGTTTTGTCTCAATCACATCTGCAGCAGCTGCTTGTTGAGCAGGAGGTGGTGCAACTTCTTCTGTTTTAGGTTGAACAATATCATTAGATAGGTCCACAGGAGTAATTGGGTCAGAGTCTGATGGAACAATCTCTTCCACAACATTTTGTGTTGTGAATTTACTTATAAGCACAGGCACACTTCCTAGTGCAGTTATTAACAGCAAACCCATAAATAGAGCAGTGACAGTGGTTTTAGGATTTTCCTGGCGTAATTGATACGCACCATACTCTTTGTTTTTATTTTCGAAAACAAGATCAGTCCACTTGGTTTCGTAAAGGCTTAATTTAGACATAATTTTGGGTTTTAAGGTTAAGTAACTTTAAATCATAAGCAGTAAGTTTTGGGTTGGGCTGACAATACAAGCAGTCAGTTTTAATGTGAGAGAATATGTTTTTTAAGAATAAAGCTAAGAATATTTTATTCTTTTAATAAAGATAGTAAATTATCTGTTACGTTCGATGATTTCAGCCAATAATTTTTTCGCGCGAAGTAGCTTTACTTTTACACTGCTTAAAGGTTCGTCAATTTTAACTGCAATTTCCTGATAGGTCATTTCCTGAAAATAACGCAACTGAATTACTTCCTGATAGTGTGGTTTTAGTTCTTTGATGCATAAAAGAAGTCTAGAGAGATTTTGTTCTTTGATTAAAGCATCTTCTGCAGAAGGAGTTGGGTCTGCAATGTTGTAGGCTTGCTGGTTTTCGTTATCTGTGATTTCGATAAAAAGACTGGTTTTCTTTTTTCTCAGTATATCGATGTAAACATTTTTTGCAATAGCAATAAGCCAGGTGTTGAATTGAAATTCAGGATTGTAAGAGCCAATTTTGTCAAATGCTTTGGCAAATGTTTCTATAGTAATGTCTTCTGCGGTGGTTTCGTTTTCGGTGCGTTTGAGCATAAAACTGTAAACCTCGTTCCAATAATGGTCTAATAAAAAAGTAAAGGCGATTTGATCGCCTTTTTTTGCTTTTTCTATTTTAGAATTTATTTCCAATATACTGGTTTTGAAAAGATATTAGTTATAAAGATATTAATTTGCGTCAATATAAGCGCAATTTCTACCACAGGAAACCAAAATTTCAAGTCATTTTCTTTAAGTTTCCCAGCAGAAAAGCCAATTACTGTCCAGACTATGGTATAACGGGCTGCTAGTATTGCCAAAACTGCAATCCATTGAAATTGAAATGAAAGCAGAATAATAGCTATTAAAAAGAAAAAGAATTGTGAACAGAAAAACAATCCTAATTGGATTTTGTCAAAGAATTTGTAATGTTCTGCAGTAGAAATATGTCTTCTTTTCTGAGTAAACCATTCTTTGAACGTCTTTTTAGGTCTTGAATAGGTGAAACTTTGCGGAGCAAAAGCAATTGTTGTGTTGGTTTTGTTTGCTGCTTCGTTTATAAACAAATCATCGTCTCCAGAACGTACCTGAATATGATTAATGAATCCGTTTACGTTGAAAAATTCTTCTTTTTTATAAGCTAAATTTCTTCCGACGCCCATGTATGGAAGTCCTAATTTTGCCCATGAAAAATATTGTACAGCTGTTAAAACGGTTTCAAAACGGATTATTTTATTAAGAAAAGATCTTTCAACTTTTTCGTAACCGCCGTAACCGAGTATAATCGTTTTTTCTTCTGTAAACTGAGAAGCCATGGAAGTAATCCAGTCTTTTGATGCTGGATAACAGTCTGCATCTGTAAAAAGAAGAAAATCTTTTTTTGCGGCTTTAATTCCGAGTGTCAAAGCGTATTTTTTATTCCCCCAGAAAGCCTCGTTGTTTTCAACCTTAACTAAACGGATGTTAGAATATTTACTTTCGAATTCTTCAAAAATTTCAAGAGTTTCATCTCGCGAAGCATCGTCAATTAAGACGATCTCAAAATCAGGATAATCTTGTTCTGCCAGTAACGGCACATATTTTTTTACATTTTCTTCTTCATTTTTGGCGCATACAATAACAGAAACCGGAATGTTTTTGGGTTTGATTTCTTGTGGTCTGCTAAAAGCAAATTTTCCAAAAATTCCCAGATAATAACAAATCTGAATGAAAACAATAATAATAAAAGAGTAAAATATGTATATAAGCATCTGTTTTATTTAGTGACTATTAATTCTATTTCTGAGACTGCAAATGTACTTATGAATTCGTTAAAATCAACACCCAAAAGTGATTTACTTTCTGCATTTTGACATTTCTTCTGCAACAGCAATAGACTGAGCATTTTCGGTTTTTTGTAACTCCGAAATTATATTTGTATAGTTGTGATTGTCACGGTTTTGAGATAACTTTTTAACCGCTTGGATTTCTTCGATTTCGATTTCAAAACCAAATATTCCACGGGCTTCACGCATTGTTTTTGTAGATAAATTTTCGACTCTTACAGGATTTTCAGAATTGGCTTCGTACTTGTCAACCAATTTTTTCAATTGTTCTATTGCGGCTGCTTCGTCTACAATTTTTATTTTTCCGTAAACATGTACAGCTGTGTAGTTCCATGTTGGAACATTTTCGTGATCGTACCAAGAAGATGAAATATAGCTATGCGGACCAGAGAAAACAGCCAGAATTTTGTCATCTTGTCTGAAACCTTCGGCTTGAGGATTTAGTTTTGAAATATGTCCGTGCAGAATTTCTTTTCCTTCACTATTTACATCGAGCTCCATTGGTATGTGAGTTGCCCAAAGTTTTCCGTTTGTTTGGTTGATCAAAATCCCGAAACTGTTCTGATTTAAGAATGCTCGAATAGATTCTGGATTTTCGTCTTTGTACAAGTCTGGTATATACATGGTTTAAAGATTATATTAGTGATTTTCCAAAACAGACCGCTTCAGGACGATCTATGTATTTTCCGTAATTAGAAATTATTTTATACCCCTGTTTTTCATAAAAACAAATGGCCTCAATATTCTTTGCTCTTGTTTCTAAGACTAAATCGGTAAAGCCATTTTCTTTTGCTTTTTCTTCTAGAAAATTCAAAATTGACTGTCCAATTTTCTTTCCAGGATATTTAGAATACATTCTTTTAATTTCGCCAGTTTTTTCGTTAATAGGTCTTACAGCTCCGCAACCGACTATTTCGTCATTTAATTCTGCAGTGATAAAAACAAAATTAGGATTGTTGTTGTCCCAATCGATAAATGAATTTTTTCCGTCGCTCCCAAAACGAAGATAAAGATTTACAGACAATTCTTCAATTATCGGAACTGCTTTTTCGTTATCGGGATTGGTAATTTTAATTTTCAATCGAATTGTTTTTAAAAATTACGCTGAAATATAAAACCAGTAGTCCGCAAATGGTAAAAGTTATTCCTTCAATTAAACATTGTGTGCCGAAATCATCAGAAAATAAAGCTCTTACAGGATGAAAGGGACGGGATATGATTCCTCTTCTAAACAATTTCAGTTTTAGAATGATGTACATAACTATCGCAACCAAAATAGTATTTAAGGCAGAAAGTTTGTTTTTCCAGTTTAAAAAAGAAACAATTAAAATTCCGATCATTAGTCCGATGAATATCCAGACGTAAATTCCGGGGAAAAAATCGAAAAAATCTTCTTTTGACGGGAAAAATTTTTTCCAACATTCAGATGATTGGTTGTTGAAATGGTTAATGGCGCAGATGAATTTTTCCGCAACTGAGAAATATCGTAGCTGCAGTATTCCATTTGTCAGTAAAATGATTCCGAAGAATTGCAGTAGAACAACGCGAATATCCAGTTTTTTCATTAAAATTGTGGTTAGGTAAGTTAGCTGTGTTTAAGTTTAAATCACATTCACTTCAGCCTCAATTTGAATGCCAAAAATTGCAAAAACCGCCTTTTGGACCTCTTTAGAGACTGTTAAAATTTCTTGTCCAGTCGCATTTCCATAATTTACCAAAACCAAAGCCTGATTTTTGTGAACGCCAGCATCGCCAAAACGTTTTCCTTTAAAGCCTGATTGTTCAATCAACCAGCCAGCCGGAACTTTAACTTCGGTTTCAGAAACTTCATAAAATTTCATTTCAGGGAATTTTTGATGGATTTTCTCGAATTCAGATTTTGATATAACTGGATTTTTAAAAAAACTGCCACTATTTCCTAGTTCTTTCGGGTCAGGAAGTTTGCTTTGTCTTATCGCAATGACAGCATTACTTACATCTTTTAATGTTGGTTCGCTAATGTTGTTTTTAGCCAATTCAGCTAAAATATCTCCATAAGACGTATTGATTTTATGATTGCGTTTAGTCAATTTAAAAATAACAGAAGTTATAATGTATTGGTCTTTTACTTCATTTTTGAAAATACTTTCGCGATAGCCAAAATTACATTCTGTGTTGTCGAAAGTTTTCATTTCTTGAGTGGCAATATTCATCGCTTCGCAAGAAACAAAAGTATCTTTGATTTCGGTTCCGTAAGCGCCAATATTTTGAACAGGCGTTGTACCAACATTTCCAGGAATTAAAGACATATTTTCTAAACCTCCAAAATTGTTGTCGATTGTCCAAAGAACAAAATCGTGCCATACTTCGCCGGCCTGACTTTCGACCCAGACAAAATCGTCATCTTCCTTAATTATTCTTTTGCCTTTTAAATCAATGTGAATAACTAATGCATCAATGTCTTTGGTTAAAAGCATGTTGCTTCCGCCACCCAGAATAAATTTTTTCTCGTTTTGGTTTGCAGACAAAATAGTTTTCAATTCAGTAACCGAATGCACGGCGACAAATTGTTTAGCGTTGGCTTCAATGCCAAAAGTGTTGTATTTTTTTAAAGAAAAATTGGATTGGATTTCCATAAATAAAAGGCTTTTTAATCTGTGTCAAAAGTATGAATTATAACTTTTGGTTTAACTGCAAATAAACAAAGTTTGCTCAAACTTGGCTAAAGCTAGATTTGCTGAGATTTTTCGATGAGCCGAAATTGTTAAAAAAAGACGCACTGCAGTGAGCCTCTACTGGATTTTGAGATCGTAATAAATTTATATTGCTAATATGTTGAGTAAAATTGACTCCAAGTTTTGTAAGTTTGATTTTGAAATGTAAGATAAGATGAAAATAATTTGTAGAATACTTCTTCTTTTAATGGTAAGTTTTCAGTTTGGCTGTGATAAAACTAAAGCTGAAGTAAAAAGTATTAAAAATCCAAAAGGGGCGGCAACTAAAGAAGTAATAACGGAGAATACAACTACCGAAATAGATGATTATTCATTTCCTGTAGATAGTCTTTTAAAAGTTAATCTTCTTTTGACAGAAGTTTTTCATGGTGATGAAGTTGATCCGAATTTGCAAAAGAAAATCTGGTTTGGGCTTTTTAAAAATGGAGATAATTATTCGTTTTCAAAAATTAGTGTTTCCATTAATCAAGCTTATGATCCGATTATAGATGAAGAAGAAGGTGAGAAGACAGGGTGGGAAGTTAGTACAACTGCCAAAGATACCTGTGTTGTTTTGGTAGAGAAACTTCCTGGTTTTGCAGATCATACCGTTGAGTTTGTAAAAATACCTGAATATATTTATCCTAAAGAAAATTTAGAGTTCCAGTTTTTAGGGAGTCAATATAAATTGTATGCGACTGGAGAGAAGAAAAAAGAGAATCCTGATTCGGATTGGTGGGTGGTTACGGATTATAAATTGTATTTGAAAACTATTATAAATGGAAAAGAAGTTGTCGAACTTTTAGCGGCAAAGGAAAGTTTTGAAGATAGAATGATTAGAATAATCTTCGCAGGAGATATTGACGGTGATGGTAAATTAGATTTAATTATCGATACATCTAGTCATTATAATACTTCAAGTCTAACGCTTTATCTGTCAAAATCAGCTGATAAACATAAAATTATTAAACCTGTAGGTATTTTTACATCTGTTGGATGTTAAAACTAAACTGCTTTTTGATAATGTTTATCTAGAAGAGTTTAGCAACTCATGATATTTCTCTGAAATAACTTTCATGTTACTATCATAATTCGCATTTTCCTCTACAAACTTTCTATTTCGAACAATAGTCTCATTTCGCAATTCAGGATTTTCAAAGGACCAGATTAATTCTTCGGCAAGCATTTCGATATTGTCAATCTCGATTAATTGTCCATTTTCTCGGTGCGTAATCCAACTTTGATTTCCTGGAATGTCAGAAACTATCGGGTAGCAATTAGAAGCCATAGCTTCAAATAATGAAGCAGAAACGCCTTCGGTAATCGGCATACTGATGTAGATATTAGATTGCTGTAATAATTTTGGTAGTTCTGTATTCGGAATTCTTCCTGTAAAAATCACTTTATTTTCGATTTGAAGTGCTGTAGCCAAATCTTTTAGAAACTGCAGTCTTGTTCCGTCTCCAACAATTGTTAGCGAAAAATCAATTCCTTTTTGATTTAAAATTCCGAAAGCCTTTAGAATAGAATCATGGCGATATTCCGGTTGGAGCGAACGCGTTACAATCGCTTCAATTTTGTTTGAATTATTAGTTGAAGGCGTAAAAATTGATAAATCAATTCCTTTTGGAAGAACCAAAACTTTATTCATGTCAACGCCAGTTGCTTTCATGTGGATCGCCATTACTGGTCCCCAAGCGTGAATTAAATGCGCTTTTTTAAAAGCATATTTCTGAATGAATTTTTTAAACGGATATAAAGCAGAACTCTCAGGCCATAAATCGGTTCGGCCTTGTTGTGCTATGGCAATAGTTTTAGATCCGGATAAGGCTGCAAGAAAACCATAACTGGTTGTTCTTTCTGCGATCACCATGTCTGGTTTTTCTTTTTTAATGATTTTTCGAATCGAAATAGGAGAAAAGAGATACTCTAAAATACGTTTGAATCTTTGGCTGTTTGATGTTTGAAGTTCCCAAGTAATAATTTCAAAATCGCCGAATTCTTTTAAACCTTTCATCCAAGTTATGGCGTCGGCGCGATAAGATTCTCCAAGAAAAAGTATTTTCCTATTCATTCAATTATTTGTTTTTCGCAACAGATTAAAAAGATTAAAAGGATTTTGCAATTGCGAAAAATTAATCTGTGAGAATCTGTGAAATCTGTGGCAAATAAAACTAAAATTCTTCAGTTTCTAATGCTCTGTTTATAAATTCGTTTAATGGTTTTAAAGCGATCAGTTTCTGGCTCATTTTTTTTACGAAGTCTTTTTGGGTTACTTCAGAAATATCATAAGTTTGAGTTGCAGTAAAACTTTTCAATTTTAAAAACTCAATTGCCGGATGGTCTTTTTCGTAACCACGAGGCATGCTTTTAAGCGAATTGTTTTCGTTTATGTCTAAATTTCCAAATTCTTTTTTGAAGTCTTTATCATTTAGAATTTCTTGTAAATCATCGTAGAAAAAGGCAATTTCTTTACGCACTTTTTTTAAGTCTTCTGCTTCGGGCGAATAAAATCCGCCGGCAATAAAACTCGCGCCTTTTTCAATATGCACATAATATCCTGCACGATTTGCGCCTTTTGCTCCCGCGGACATCCAAACGCCTAAATGTGCTTTGTATGGAGATTTGTCTTTAGAAAAGCGAATGTCACGATTTATTCTAAAAGTACAGTTTTTGACTTCAAGCAATTCTAATGAAGGATCAAGCGGTTTCATAATATCAAGAAAATCACTTACCAATTGATGGTAATCTTTTTTGAAAACTTCATATCTTTTTTTGTTGTCCTGAAACCATTCTCTGTTATTGTTCTTTTTTATATCGTCTAAAAATTGCAATGATTCTTTCGTTAGCATATTTATTTTGTGTTTTTTATTGCAGTTGATGTTTGTGCTAGTTTACTGATTTCTTAAAAAGGAATTTACCACAAATTACGCAAATTTTCGCAAATTTAAATGTGTCTATTACTTTGGCAAAGTTTAAAAATTTGTCAAAACTGGCAGACAAATAATTTGAAAATTTGTGAAAATTTGTGTAATTTGTGGTTAAATGAAATCACAGATTGAATATTTTATAACTCTGATGTGTCGATTTTACAATCGCTTCTGTTCGTTCTGGGTGAGTATCAGAAATAAAAAGCTGACCAAAGGTTTCGCTGTTTACCATTTCTACAATTTTAGCGACACGGGTTTCGTCTAATTTATCAAAAATATCATCAAACAAAAGAATCGGTTTTACGCCGCTTTGTTTTTTCAGAAATTCAAATTGAGCCAGTTTCAATGCAATCAAAAAGGATTTTTGCTGACCTTGCGACCCAAATTTTTTAATAGGATGCGAATCGATTTCAAATGATAAATCATCTTTATGTATTCCGACACTGGTATAATGAAGCGCACGATCTTTGTTGATGTTTTCCTGTAAAAGTTTCAGTAAATCTTTTTCAAACAAATGACTTTCGTAAATCAACCGCACACTTTCTGCCGATCCCGTTATTGCCTGATGGTGTACATTAAATATAGGTATAAACTGCTCGATGAAATCTTTTCTTTTTTCAAAAATAGATTTTCCATATTCGTTGAGCTGTTCATTATATATAGATAAGGTGTCGTTGTCAAAAGTATGATTGAGTGCAAAATATTTCAGTAATGCATTTCGCTGTGTAATGACTTTTTGATATTGAATAAGTTGATGAAGATAAGCCGAATCTAACTGCGAAATCACACTGTCCATAAATTTACGGCGGGTTTCGCTTCCTTCAACAATTAAATCCCGATCAGCAGGCGAAATAATTACCAACGGAATAAATCCGATATGATCTGAAAATTTGTCGTAGGTTTTTCCGTTTCGTTTCAAAACCTTTTTTTGCCCTTTTTTTAAACTACAGACAATCTGTTCGATTCTTTCGTTTTTTTCAATTTCGGCATCAATCACAAAAAACTCTTCTCCGTGTTTAATATTCTGCAGTGCCATTGGGTTAAAATAGCTTTTTCCGTAAGCCAAGTGATAGATGGCATCCAGAACATTGGTTTTCCCGATTCCGTTTCGCCCGACAAAACAATTAATCTTGCTGTCAAAATCAAAACTGGCTTCAGAAAAATTTTTATAATTGAATAAGGAGATTTTGTTTAAATGCATTTTTTAAAAGACTCTATATAGATAAAGTTTGAAATTTTGTGTCAATTATTTTTTGCTAAGCCACAGATTAAAAGGATTAAAAAGGATTTTTTTTTGAAAAAATAATCTGTGTTAATCTGTGAAATCTGTGGCTAAAAAATAAATTCTTTAGCTTTCAGAAAATTGATTTGAATTAGTGGGTGCAAATTACCGAAAATTATCGATATAATTGGCTTTAGGGCAATACTCGGCTAATTTATTTTAACGCTTTCGCGAAAGAACAAATGAAGAATGAAAATTTTTCTTTTTAAAATAGTGATAAAATTGAAATTTTTTACCTCAGTTTCAAGAAAAATTTTATTTTTGCCGTTCACTAAATTAATTTTAAATGGCAACTTACAATAAAAGAGGATATAAGACACCAAAGGAGAAGGAAGTTAAAGAAGTAAATGAAGAACAACAGGTAGTTATTGACGAAAAAGACAGCACTACAGCTGGTGTTTTCTCAAAATTAGACGAGACTGCTTCAAAAACTGAGGATTGGGTGGCTAAAAATCAAAAAATCATTATTGGTTTGGTTGCTGGTATTGCTGTTGCAACTATCGGTTATCTAGCTTACCAGAAATTTATTGAAAACCCAAAACAAGAAGAAGCTGCAAGTGAAATGTTTGTTGCACAGCAAAACTTCGAAAAAGCGCTTAATGGTGTTTCAAGCGATTCATTATATAAATTATCATTGAATGGTTCTGAAGGGAAATTCGGTTTTGTTAAAATCGCTGAAGAATATTCTGGTACAGATGCAGGAAATCAAGCTAATTACTATGCAGGAACTGCTTACTTGAATATAGGTAAATTTGATGAGGCTATTAAATATTTAGGTGAATTTAAATCTGATGATGTAATTCTAAGTGCTCTTGCAAAAGGAGCTATCGGAGATGCTTATTCTCAGAAAAACCAACAAAAAGAAGCATTAGATCATTACATAAAAGCTGCTGAGTCTAATAAAAACGATTTTACTACACCTCGTTTTCTTTTAAAAGCGGCTAAAACAGCTTTGGCTTTAGGACAGAAAGAAGATGCATTAAAGTACCTTAACGATATTAAAGATAATTACGATACAACTCCTGAAGCGGCATCTGTAGACGTATTAATCGGATTAGCGCAATAAAAATTTTAGACTTTAGATTTAAGATTGTAGATTTGTAGTTATAAGTTTATAGTCTAAAATCAAAATCTAAAATATAACAGATGGCTACTGAAAATAAAAATTTATCAGAATACGATAAAAACACAATCCCAAATGCGAAAGATTTTCGGTTTGGGATTGTTGTTTCTGAATGGAATGATACAATAACAGAAGGACTTTACAATGGCGCATTTGAAGCCTTAACTGATTGTGATGTTCCTGCACAGCAAATTATTCGATGGAATGTTCCGGGAAGTTTTGAGCTTATTTACGGAGCAAAAAAAATGCTGCAGACTCAAAATGTAGATGCCGTTATTGTAATCGGATGTGTAATTCAAGGAGAAACAAAACACTTTGATTTTGTTTGCGAAGGCGTTACGCAGGGAATCAAAGACTTGAATGTTCAAACGGATATTCCTGTTATTTTCTGTGTTTTGACCGATAACAATATGCAACAATCTATTGACAGAAGTGGTGGCGCTCACGGAAACAAAGGAACTGAAGCAGCAATTGCAGCAATCAAGATGGCTTATATTCGTCAGCAGGCTTCAATCTCACATGTTTTCAATCAGCCATTGTTGACATCAGGTGCAATTCAGATTGAAGAAACTCCAATCAAAATAGAGAAAGAATAAACACAATCGTTTTAAGAATAATAAAACCTATACTGTGTAAAAATGGTATAGGTTTTTTGTTTTTTTTATGACTGCTGTTGTTCTAAAACCAAAGCAAAATTTACTAAATTTGTGCTTCTTGGTGCAAAAAACTTAACCTAATCTTAAAAAATATTTTTACTTAATGTCAAGTGTTATTCAATTACTTCCCGATCACGTTGCTAATCAGATTGCCGCCGGCGAGGTGGTGCAGAGACCCGCATCGGTCGTTAAAGAGTTGTTGGAAAATGCTGTTGATGCCAAATCGACTGATATTAAATTGATCATAAAGGATGCAGGTAAATCGCTGGTTCAGGTAATTGATAATGGAGTCGGTATGAATGTAACCGATGCGCGTTTGTGTTTTGCACGTCATGCAACTTCTAAAATTCGTCAGGCAGAAGATTTGTTTTCGCTTAATACAAAAGGTTTTCGTGGAGAAGCTTTGGCTTCAATTGCAGCGATTGCTCATATGGAAATGAAAACCAAGCAGGACCAAGAGGAATTAGGTACGCATATTATAATCGAAGGAAGTAAATTTGTTTCGCAGGAAGCTGCTGTTCTTCCCAAAGGAACTTCGTTTGCAGTTAAAAATTTATTCTATAATATTCCGGCACGTCGAAATTTCTTAAAATCAGATACTGTAGAATTTCGTCATGTTATGGATGAATTTCAGCGTGTTGCCCTGGCTCATCCGAATATTCATTTTACTTTTTATCATAACGGAAGCGAAATGTATAATCTTCCCGCTGCTGGTTATCGCCAGAGGATTGTGGGAATAATGTCGGGGAAAACCAACGAAAAGCTGGTTCCGGTAAACGAAGATACCGAAATTATCAATATTCAAGGATTTGTCTGTAAGCCGGAGTTTGCTAAAAAAAACAGAGGCGAGCAGTTCTTTTTTGTAAATGATCGTTTTATTAAAAGCGGTTATTTGCATCATGCTGTTATGGCTGCTTACGAAGGCTTGTTGAAAGATGGTTCGCAACCAAGTTATTTCTTGTATCTGCAAGTGCCACCAAATACGATTGATATCAATATTCATCCAACTAAAACAGAAATTAAGTTTGATGATGAATCGGCTTTGTATGCAATTTTGAGAGCTTCAATCAAACATAGTTTAGGACAGTTTAATGTTGCTCCGGTTTTAGATTTTGATCGTGATTCTAATTTAGATACGCCGTATCATTATAAAGATGTAGAGGCAGAAGTACCAACAATTCAGGTTGACGGCACGTTCAATCCATTTACAGATGATAAGACTAATCAGCATTATAGCAAAGCCACTTCTGGATCTTCGGGTTACAGTGGTTCAGGAGCTTCGTCGTCTTCCTATTCTGGTTCGGGTTCAGGTTCTTCTTATTCAGGTTATTCTAAACGAGTAGAACCAACCGCAAGCTGGGAAAGTTTGTATGTCGGTTTGGATACAGAAAATCCAGAAAGCATAGAAAGTTCACCGTTTACATTCGAAAATGAAGAAGTAACGTCTTCTTTGTTTAATGATGATGATGTAGAACAGACAACCCAGAAAACGTATCAAATTCATAAAAAATATATTGTTTCGCCAATTAAATCAGGAATGATAATTGTTGATCAACAACGTGCGCACCAGCGTATTTTGTACGAACAGTTTTTGCTGAATATGACTGTAAATCAAGCCGCAAGCCAGCAATTGCTTTTTCCGTTAGATTTGTTTTATTCTGCTTTAGAGATGAAGCAGATCGAGGAATTAAAACCATCTCTGGAAACGACCGGATTTGTTTTTGATGATTCTAAAACAGATCATTTAGTAATATCAGGAATTCCGGTAAATATTACAGAAAGCGAAGTTTCTTTAGTAATCGAACAGTTATTGAGTGATTTGCAAGATGGAATTCCGGCCAACAGTTACAGCCAAAATGATACCATTGCGAAATCAATGGCAAAAAGTTTAGCGGTTAAAACAGGATCTTATTTAACCGAAAAAGAACAGGATAATCTCGTAAATGGATTATTTGCCTGTAAAGATCCAAATATTTCACCTTTTCACAAACCTACCTTCATTACCATGCGTGTTGAAGATATAGATAAAAAGTTTGCCTTATGATGAATATGACTCCGGTTGTAAAACAACTGCTAATAATTAATATTATATTTTTTATTTGTGCACAGTTCGTGCCTGTTTCAGAGCAGTTTTTTGCTCTTTATTTTCCAGAAAGTGATTTCTTTAAATTATGGCAACCATTGACCCATATGTTTATGCATGGGAGTATTCTGCATATTGCTTTCAATATGTTTGCCATGGTTTCTTTTGGATCTGCGCTTGAACATTTCTGGGGAGGAAAGAAGTTTATTTTCTTTTATATTTCTTGTGGAATAGGAGCGGCTTTACTGCAAATCGGCGTAAATTATCTTCAGTTTCAAGAAGCATTAGAACCAATCAAACATTTAGGACTTTCAGATGCTACGCTTCATCAGATTGTAAATGTGAATTTTAGTGATGGAGTGAGCTTTAGGTCAGATTTATTTTTTGATCAGATAAAGCCAATATTAGAAAAAGCAGGAAAAACAAATCTTGATGAAGCAGGATTTAAAGGGCTTTTTAATGCCTCTGTAATTGCACAAGTGCCTATGGTTGGTGCTTCTGGTGCGATTTATGGGCTTTTGGTGGCATTTGCTTTTATGTTTCCAAATGCAGAGTTGGCCTTGATGTTTATTCCGATTCCTATTAAAGCAAAATACTTTGTGCCTGGACTTTTAGCGATTGACTTGTTTTTAGGATTTAAAGGCAACTCGCTGTTTGGTGATGGCGGAACCGGAATCGCGCATTTTGCCCATGTCGGTGGAGCTGTAGTAGGGTATTTTATGATGTGGTACTGGAAAAAAAATCAATTCAATAACAATCGATGGAATTAATTTTTAACTTTAATAATTAATTGTAAAAACCAACTGAGGCTTTATGAATATTCTTGACGATTTAAAACTGCAATATAAATTTGGCGGTATAGCAATGCGCATTATTTATTGGAATATAGCCTTTTTTATTATCGCTTTAATTTTTTTCTGGCCGAAATTTACAGGAGCATTTGATTATCCGAGTTGGTTAGCTTTGTCTTCCGATCCTCAGGTTTTTATGTTTAAGCCTTGGACGTTTTTGACTTATGCTTTTTTTCATTTTGATTTTTGGCATTTGCTGTTTAATATGATGGTCTTAAATTTTGCGAGTAACTTGTTTATGACGTATTTTACTCAAAAACAATATTTAGGATTATACATTTTAAGCGCTCTTTTTGCGGGAATCATATTTGCATTAAGCTTTTATTTTTCGAATATTTATGGTTCAATTGTAGGAGCTTCTGCGGCAATAATGGCTATTTTGGTAGCGACAACAACTTATTCTCCATTAATGAATGTTCGTTTGTTTCTATTCGGAAATGTAAAACTCTGGCACATAACAGCAGTAATTTTAGTTTTAGATTTAGTGCAGTTTCGTTCAGGAAATATGGGAGGACATATTTCGCATCTGGCTGGAGCTTTTTTTGGATTTGTTTATATCAAACTGCTCCAAAACGGAACCGATTTAAGTCTTATAATTACTCGCATATTAGATTTCTTTTCAAATCTTTTTAGAAAATCCCCTAAGACCCCATTTAAAAAAGTTTATAGAAATTACAACAAACCTACAGAAAGAACAACATCAAGAATTGTTACGAAAGACAAAACGCAGCAACAGATTGATGAAATTTTGGATAAAATCAGCCAGTCGGGTTACGATTGCCTGACAAAAGAAGAAAAAGAGTTTTTGATTAAAGCTGGAAAATAATCTTGTAGGGAAAATTATGAAAAACCTTTCTTGGTTTAATAAAATCATGTTCTTTTTGAATATAGTATTGACAGTTGTTACATTCAGTATTTATGTTCTGCCGTTTTTAGCACCCAAAAGCTTTCCGCTTTTATCGGTGCTTACGCTGTTTATGCCAGCTTTTTTTGTAGCAAACGGGCTTTTCTTTATCTACTGGGCAATTCAGTTCAAAAAACGCCTTATTTTATCTGGTTTGGTATTGCTTATCGGAATTACCTTTATCAATAAATTCTATAAATTTTCTGCTAAAGAATATATTCGAGACGAAAAAGATTTCTCTGTAATGAGTTATAATGTTCGCCTTTTTAATGTTTTTAAATGGCTGGACCGCGACGATATCCCGTCTAACATCAAAGCTTTTATAGACGAAAAAGATCCTGATATTTTGTGTATTCAGGAATATTCCAATTCTGCTCATTTAGATTTAAAGGTCTATCCGCATCGATATATTTTTATTGATGGAAATAAGGTTAAGACCGGTCAGGCTATTTTTTCTAAATTTCCAATTATTAATGAAGGAAATATTGTGTTTCCGAAATCAGATAATAATGTGGTTTATGCTGATATTAAGCGTGGAAAAGATATTATTCGTGTTTACAACATGCATTTGCAGTCGATTAAGATATCTCCTGATGTAAGTGAAATTTCAGATGATATTGATAATGTAAACCAGAAAAAATCACAACGTATTTATGCTCGAATCAGTAAAAGTTTCAAGCAGCAACAAGAGCAGGCAGAAATCTTTAAAGAGCACATAAAAAAAAGCAAATACCCAATTATTATTTGTGGAGACATGAATAACAGTCCGTTTTCTTATATATATAGAAATATTAAAGGAAAACTGAAAGATGCTTTTGAAGAGGCAGGTGAAGGTTTTGGGGCAACTTATAAGTTTAAATATTATCCTGCCCGAATTGACTACATTTTCACTGATAGCAAAATGAAAGTAAAACAGTTTGAAAGTTTCCCGGATTTCGAAAATTCGGACCATTATCCAATCATGACAAGACTTTCAATTGATTGATGTGATTTGGTAAAAAAGTTAAAAGTTAGGTGTGTTGAAAGTGCAAATAAAACTCACAACGCCTAACCAATAACTATTAACTCATACTATTTTCTGAGTCTTCAAGTAATCCATTGCAAATTTCCCTTCGTTAAAAAGTAAATCCAAAACGCTTAAGTTGTTGATGAAGCCGTGTTTGTCATCAAAAACCTGAGTGTATTTTTCGAATGAATTTGCGTCTTTTTTTCCATTTGCTAAATATCTGAAATCGGCAAAATCGGGAGTTTCATGGAAATATTCTACTGTTTTTCCGAATTCGATCTTCATTCGAAGGCATTTGATTACGATATCGAAAACCTCGAAATTTAAATCCATTAAAAAAGCATGTTTTTTCTCGAAAACAGGAACAATGTCATCCTCAAAGTACTCAAAGAAAGGAGAGCTTCTATAGGCAGCTTCCAATGATTTAAAATGCTGTTTCTGCCAATCAAATTCGTTTTCAATCAAAATGTCTTTTGTTTTTTGATGAGCGTTTTTTGAATGTTTAACAGGGATATTTAGCAACTGAATTCCGTTCGGACTATAGATGTAAGTACGATTTCTATTGGTCTGCTTCTGAAAATTATCTTCCATTTCGAAAGTAATAGTTTCAGATTGAGCCATTACGGCAAAATGACTAATAGAAGGGAAATATGTTGGAAGTAGTAGGGAATTCATGATTTAGTTCTTGCTTAAATGTTTCAGGTTTCAAATTTCAAGTTTTTTGCGAACTTGAAATTTGAAACCTGACACAAAAATAACTTTTTTTTAATTATTCTTTATTTGCTTTTCTTTTTTTCCAGAAAAACTCTCCTATAAAATAGGCTGCAAGAATCATTAGGAAATACTTGAAGTATGATTGTGGCTGACCTTCTCCGTCAACAGTTGTAAATACTCTGTCCCAACGGATTTTATTAATGCCTTTTCCGTTTGTATCCCAGCTAAGCCAGATAAAAACAGGTTTTCCAACTATGTGGTCTTCTGGAACATATCCCCAATAACGGCTGTCTTCAGAATTGTGGCGATTGTCTCCCATCATCCAGTAGTAATTCTGTTTGAAGGTATAAGTTGTAGCAGGTTTTCCGTTGATTAAGAACTTAGAACCTTCTAATTTTAACTCGTTTCCTTCGTAATTCGTGATAATTTCTTTGTAGAAAGGAAGCGATTCGTTGTTTAGTGCTACAGTTTTTCCTGCTTCAGGAATATAGATTGGCCCCATGTTATCTTGGCTCCATTTGTTGATATGCGGAAAAATAGCATTGTCATTTCCTTTGTCGATTATTCTTTTAATGCCAGTTACGCCGGGAGTGTTTTTTAAACGGTCTGCACCTGCTTCTGTTAAGGCTCTAAAATAGATTGTATCTCTCTTTTCGTTGGTTAAAAAACCATCTGTAATATCTAATTCTTTAAAGATTGTCTCAAAGTCAATTGAAGTTTTTCCGTCTAAAGCTACTGAATATGAAAATTGAGGTTTTGCTCTTTCTGGTAGAATCAATTTTTTGCCGTTAATGAATACAAAGCCGTCTTTTATAGATAAGCTATCTCCAGGAATACCAACACATCTTTTTACGTAATTCGACTTTTTGTCTATAGGTTTTATAACGCCTGGTCTTCCTTTTGGTTCAAAGAAGTAATGAACGGTATCGACAGGCCAGTTGAAAACGACAATGTCACAACGGTTGATTTTTTGAATTGCTGGAAGTCTGAAATAAGGCAGTTGCGGCCAGCTTAAATAAGATTTGCTTTTTGTAAGCGGAATCGAATCGTGTACCATTGGCAACGCAACGGTTGTCATTGGCACTCTCGGACCATAGTTTATTTTGCTTACAAACAGAAAGTCACCAATTAATAATGATTTCTCTAATGATGAAGTCGGAATCGTATAAGGCTGGATTACATAAGTGTGTACCAGAGTTGCTACGATAACTGCAAATAAAAGTGAGCTTATAGTATCTCCGGTTTTGTTTTCTGCGGTTAATTTACGATCAGGATTATGTTGTAATTTTTGAGTGTAATTAACATAATAAATATAAAAACCAAGAGTAAAAAGAACTAGAATGGTGTCTAATGTTGATTTTTTGCCAAAAGATCTTAATGTCTCGACCCATACAACCGGAAACATAATAAGGTTGATAATTGGAATGAAAAGCAATAATGTCCACCAAGTTGGTCTTTTGATGATTTTCATCAAAATAATAGAGTTATAAACCGGAATTGCGGCTTCCCAGCTTTTTCTTCCTGTAGCCTGATACATTTTCCAAGTTCCCAGAAAGTGAATAATTTGTATTGCTAAGAAAAATACGAACCAAGAGTAAAGTGTCATAATTGTGTTTTTTTAATTGAATTAAGACTTTTGACAATCTTAAAATTTAATCTTTTATTGTAAGTTTAAAACATCTTTCATAGTGAAAACGCCCTGTTTTCCTGCAAGCCACTCAGCAGCAACAACTGCGCCAAGAGCGAAGCCTTCGCGATTATGAGCAGTATGTTTTATTTCGATGCTGTCAATAGGGGAGTCGTAATTAACGGTATGTGTGCCTGGAACTTCTCCGATTCTTTTCGCTTCAATATGAATTTGATTTGTCTGTGCTTCGTCTAAAGTCCAATTTGTGTAATTGCTGTTTTGTATAACTCCTTGAGCTAATGAAATTGCAGTTCCGCTTGGTGCATCAAGTTTATGGATGTGGTGAATTTCTTCCATAGAAACTTTGTACGAATCAAACTGGTTCATGATTTTAGCTAGATATTCGTTTAAACCAAAAAAGATATTTACCCCTAAGCTGAAATTTGAGCTAGAAATAAAACCGCCTTTCTTTTCACTGCATAAAGCCAGCATTTCGTCGTAATGTTCCAGCCAGCCTGTTGTTCCAGAAACCACAGGAACACCAGAGTTAAAACAAGCAGAAATATTGGATACAGCTGCGGTAGGAACGCTAAAGTCAATAGCGACATCGGCAGTTGATAAACCGTCGTAGGTGTTAAATTCGTCTTTTTTCAAAACAATTTCGTGACCTCTTTCTAAAGCAATTCTTTCAATTACTTTACCCATTTTTCCGTATCCTAAAAGCGCAATTTTCATTATGATTTTTATTTGATTTTTTTAAATAGAATAAATTTCTATTAAAACTTATAATTAAAGGTTAGTCCAACGTTTGGTCTAAATGTTACATCGTTGGGATAAATTTCGGGACGCATAGACAACCTTTCGTTTACATTAAACTGAATCAAGGCTGCGTCTACATTGGCGTCGATGATGTTTAAAACATAGAATCCGACTACAAATAAAGCCGATAAATCTCTGTTTCTCTGGTAGAATTTTTGTCCAGCAATAAGGCGACTGTCGTCCAGAAACTGGTAGTCGTCGTTGTTATAGCCTTCTAATCTGCGTTTGTATGCATCTCGATATTCGTGATATTTTTTGTTGTTGTCGATATAAAAATACAAACTGGTTCCAATTGCCCCGTACACTAAAGGTATTTTCCAATACTTTTTATTGTACGCCTGACCTAAACCTGGTAAAATAGCCGAATAAAAAGCTGCTTTTGCAGGTGTAAGCGGGTCTATTTCTTCTAATGCACTAGTGTCTTTTACGACCAAAACCGTGTCTTTTTTTACCTGGGCAAAAAGAGAAACGGTTCCTGCTAAAAAGAACAATAGACCGATGGGGACAATTTTATTCACTATCCGTTTATTAATTTTATAATTCGGTTAAAGTCGGCTTCTGAATTGAAAGGAATTGTGATTTTTCCTTTTCCGTTGCCTGCGACTTTTATATCTACTTTCGAGCCGAAATAATCATTAAAAGTGTGTTTTTGTGTTTCTCTTACCACAAATGCTGCATCTGCTTTTGGTTTTCCTTCTGCTTTTGCTGGCACGCCTTCATGATAATTTTTCACCAAAGCCTCAGTTTCACGAACAGAAAGATTTTGGCTGACAATTTTTTGATAAATATCTGTTTGAACGTCTAAATCTTCAATATTGATAATTGCACGACCATGTCCCATACTGATAAAACCGTCTCGGATACCAGTCTGGATAATCGGATCTAGTTTTAAAAGACGTAAATAGTTGGCAATAGTAGAACGTTTTTTACCAACGCGCTCACTCATCTGTTCTTGTGTCAACTGAATTTCATCAATTAAACGCTGGTATGAAAGAGCGATTTCAATAGGGTCTAAGTCATGACGCTGAATGTTCTCTACCAAAGCCATTACTAATGACTCATTGTCATTTGCAATACGGATGTAGGCAGGAACAGTTGTCAATCCGACTAAGGTCGAAGCACGAAGACGACGCTCTCCAGAGATTAACTGATATTTATTGAAATCTAATTTACGAACAGTAATAGGTTGAATTACACCAAGTTCTTTGATAGAAGTGGCTAATTCGCGTAATGATTCTTCATTAAAATTGCTCCTTGGCTGAAACGGATTTATTTCGATAGCACTTATTTCAAGCTCAATAATATTTCCAACGACCTTGTCAGCATTTTTATCTTCTACTGATGTAATATCATTTTCTGGATCTTTTAATAATGCTGATAATCCTCTACCTAAGGCTTGTTTTTTAATTGCTTTTGTCATAAAAACTAGCTGTTTTTCTTTATAATTTCCTGTGCTAAATGAATGTAATTAACTGCGCCTTTGCTTGTAGCATCGTAATTAATGATACTTTCGCCAAAACTAGGTGCCTCGCTTAATTTTACATTTCGCTGAATAACAGTATCAAAAACCATGTCGTTAAAGTGTTTTTGAACCTCTTCAACTACTTGATTAGATAAACGTAATCTTGAATCGTACATAGTTAATAATAAACCTTCGATATCAAGATCTGGGTTGTGTATTTTTTGAATACTCTTAATCGTGTTCAATAATTTTCCTAATCCCTCAAGTGCGAAATATTCACATTGAATAGGAATAACTACTGAATCTGAAGCTGTAAGAGCGTTCAAGGTTAACAAACCTAGAGATGGAGCACAGTCAATAATGATGTAATCATATTCTTTTTTTGCTTCTTCTAATGCTGCTTTAAGCATATACTCGCGGTTTTCCTTGTCAACCAATTCAATTTCGATAGCAACAAGGTCAATGTGAGCAGGTATCACATCTACATTTGGAGCTGTACATTTTAAAATGGCTTCTTTTGGCGTTACAGTATGCTCAAGAATTTGATAAGTCCCAGTTTCAACTGTTTCTACATCAATTCCAAGACCAGATGTGGCATTGGCTTGAGGATCAGCATCGATCAATAATACTTTTTTTTCTAAAACACCTAATGCGGCTGCAAGATTTACTGATGTAGTAGTCTTTCCAACGCCTCCTTTTTGATTAGCAATAGCAATGATTTTGCCCATTTATTTTCTGAATTTTGAACCGTAAAAATACAATTATTTATGGTTTTTGAAAATCTATTTTGTTAACATTTACTAAATGTCGGTTATTCGTTGTTTGGTGCGTGTTGCAAGGATTTTAAATTTAGCTAAATGAAAGTTTACCAACTAGATTTTGCTCCAAAAAAAATCTTTTTTATTATAAAATAGCAGAAAAATAAAATTTTAGGATTATTTGAACTGTCTCAACACAAAATGTTTTTTTACGTTGAGACAGCTTTTTTCTATTTTCAGTCAACTTTCAAGATTCCGAATTTCTTCTTTCAGAAATTTTCTAATTTTTTGGAATGTATTTTATCTGAACATTACTATATGGGTCTTTTATAAGAGATTTAGAAAAAATGATTTTCTCTTTTTTTGTTTTCAAATCAAAGACTTCAATTCCTTTTTTGGTAGCATATATAAATTGATTAGGGCTCATTATTTCTATGTTAGATATAGGTTTGTCTTCAACGGGTATTTCTATATAATTCTCTCCTGATTTGTCCATATAAAAAATTGTTTTTTCTGTATATCCAACAATTCTATCGTTGCATAGTGTCCAATTTAGAACGGTGTTTTTTATAATTTTTTTCCATTTTACTTTTCCATCAGTTGTATTTAATGCAAAAAAGCACGATGTTTCTTCACTATCACTACTCATTTCTGTGTATAAAATATGGTCCTCTAGAAATGTAATATGACTTTTTTGAAAACTAAAAGCAGGATCGCTAAATGTCCACTTAAAAACTTTTGGGTTTTTAATAAATGTATTATTTGGATTCTTAATGTCTGAATTCGGTACCGATGCGTTTTCATCAAGTTCAAGACAATAAAATTTGCCTTTTTCATCTCCTATATAAAGATTTTTGTCATCTGATTGCATTTGGTTATAGATAGGTCGTTCAAAACGATTTTTATCGTCATTATGATCATACATGCCATAAGAAGTATCTACTCCAACGTCTGTACTATGCATGGATAAATATACAGCAGAATTAACGAAATAGTAGTTACGGCATTTTACTGGGGCAAAATGGTTAAAATTGGTAGGTAATTGGTGATACCAATTTTTCTTGCCTGTTTTTTTATTAAAGCAATATAGAAAAGCATTCAATTTTTCAGGATGTCCCATAGTTGGAATAACTACATTTTCTTCGTCTACAAATGGTTTGGTTATATACAAAGGCATTAGAGAAGGCAGAAGAGTCTCTTCACCTCCAAATTGGATTTCACCATCACTGCCATAAGTTTGATCATTCCAAATTATCTTTCCCGTATTTACATCAAAATTTATAAGGTTACCACTTTCAAATGGCATATAAATCTGTTGCTTGTCTAGTACGAAATAATTTCTATTTTGTATGGTATCTCTTACGCTTTTATATTGCCAGGCAATCTTATTCTTTTCTATATTATAATTTAATATGGTTCCTTCGGTCGCTACTAAAAGTGTTTCGTGATCAGCTTTTGTTTTACTTATCGACGATGTTTTGTTAGTGCAACTAAAAATGAAAAATAAGCCAAAGCTAAAAAGGCCAAAATGTTTTTTTAAATTAAAAGTGATTTGTTGAATGTAAGGCAGAAAAGGGCTCATTTTTTTGGTTTTTAAATTCTGATTCATATTATGTAAGTCAATTATTATTTAATAATAGAACCAGTTGATACTGTAAAGATTCCAAAATCGTCAATCAACATGTTTTCTTTCTTCACATTATTGAACTCAAATATCTTGTCTAGCTCTTTTTGTGATCTTCGTCTCATAACCCAGTCTTTTTCCTGATGGCTATTCAGAACATATGCAATCATTTTAAGTTGCGGATGCCATGGTTGTCCAGTGTAAATTATAGCGCTTTTTGGTTCAGAAATAGAGGTGACTCCGGTGATGGCATTGCTAACAAGCTTATTGTCTTCAAATAATTCAAAAATTCCTGATATTATGGTAATATTTGGCGAAAAATCGAGTTGTTTGTATGTTTCGCTGTCAAAGCAGTTGTAATTGGTAAAACGTATTTTTTCCAACTGTTTTTCAGCAATAACTTTTTCTCCAGCTTCTATATTCGACTTTTTAAAATCATTTATTACGATTTCTACCTCTGGATATTTGTTTTTAATGTCAAAAAGATAATTGCCAGTTCCGCCTGCAACATCAAGGATTTTGATTGGTCTGTTTTCTTTTTGTAATTTTTCAATCTGAGCTTCGATTTGTGCTAATAAATGTTGCTTGCGTATTCTGATTCCTCTCCATCCAATTGCATTTAAATAGGATTGATCCATTAGTTTGCCAAAACCAAATTTTCCTCCAGGAGTGTTTTTGTAGACGTAATCAAGAGATAAGCCAGAATCAAAACCATAAACTTGTCCAATTTTCATTCCGTTGCTCAAAAATCCGATTTTACTCATCGACCATTTCTGAAAAGCAAAGTTTAAGCGTTCAGGAAATGAAATCATTTTTAGAGAAATATTATAAAATTCATCTTTGGTAAATTTATCACTACTTAAAGAAGGTTGAGGCGATGGCAAACTGAAGCTCTCTTCTACAAATAGTTTTATGTGATCGTAAACAATAGTGCGGTCTTTTTCAAATAAGATTCCGTGATAAAAATCTTTTAGTTCTATAAATTCTTTATGGGTCGATTCCAATTTTATAAAGAATTCTTTTTGTTTGCTATTTCGAGCAACATAATCTGTGCCTGCAGAAAACAAAATAACAGGGATATTTATAGCCGCAGCATCTTCTACGATTCGTTTGCAGGAATTTAGATAATTTACCAGCATGCCTCCGTGAATAGATTTTGTAATCAAAGGGTCAGAATTGTACAAGTCTTGCTGTGTTTTGTCATGTGTTAAAACTTTTGCTTTTACATAACTTTTTACAGAAAGATTTTTGTTTAATTTAGTTCCCAAAGCAATAAATTCTTTTGCAAAAGGCACATATAATTTTATATCAAAAGCTGGAGCAAGAAGTGCCATTCCTGCAATTTTAGGAGCAAAATCATGTACCCAAGCCGAAACGATAACGCCTGTGATGCTGTTTGCAACTACAAAAATATCTTCTGTTTTAATTTCGTATTGCTGGTTCAAGAAAGTGACGAAAGCATTCATGTCTCGAACATAATCCATAAAAATAGGAGAAACCGGTTCTTTTGTATAGCCATGCCCTCGTAAATCAAAACTGAAAATGTTATAAGTAGCAAATCTGTTATCGGTTGCAAATTCTGTCATACGGTCAGAATGCTCATGTCCGCGATGAAGAACTATTAATGTTTTTTGAGAAGTCTTAAAGTCCCATTCTTTGTAATATATTTGAGACTGGTCAAAAGAGGTAAAGGTTTGTGTCTTCATGGGTTTGTGTTTAAATTAGTCTAATAAATATTTAGGAAATATAGATTGTGAATGTTTTTGGGTAACAATAGTTATAGCTTCGTCGATTTCGATATTCAATTGGTTTTTTACGAACAAAGTGGTGAAAAATACACTTCGCGAATAGCCCATCAAACAATGAATAAATATTTTTTCATCGGGTTTTATGGTTTCGTAAAGAGATGATAATATATTTAAAACGATTTGCTGTTCTTCTCTTTTTATAGATCCAATGTCTAAAAAAGGAAATGAAAAATAATTGGCGTTTTCTCGAACGTATTTATTTTCTTCCGTTTCTGCGCATAAATCAATCACATAGGTTTTTGCATCTATAAAATTAGTTGCTTGGTTAGACTTTAATCTGGCTCCCAAATAAACTTGTGGCAGGATTTCGGAAGCAAAATGTTCTGATTTTTTTCTAAAATAAAGCCATATTATTTTGTAGGTAATGAGATAAGGGAAAAAAACAATTTTGTTTAGAATGTTTATGCTTCCGTCTTTCTTTTTTAAAAATTGTGAATTCGAATTGCTATAAGCATTGCCAATTAAAAAAAGAACAATAGAAATCCATAAAGATAAAATACCGTAGATTATTTCGGACTCTACTGATAATGCTGCTCCAAGCAAAAATAAAAGACTCGTAAAAAAGTACACTATTCCGATACGGTAATTTCTTTCTTTATTTTCTGGGAAAACAAAAAACGTCACGCACGAAAGGAGAAGTGCGGTAATAATATCAATAAAATGATGCTGATAAACCGTAAGAGTCGAAATGCCTAATAATAAAATCCAGACTTTGACTATCGTTTTCCATCCAGATTTGAATTCTTTATTTATGACGGACCAAAAAATACAAGCATATCCAATATGTAAAGATGGTGCTTGATTGTAATTGCTATCCCAAGTGACAAGGAATTGATAAAAATGATTTAAAATACCGAAATCGGAATCTGGTTTGAAAAAGGAATATTTGAGCGGAAAAAGAAAAAAGAACAATCCCGATACTATAGTGGTAAAGTTTAATCGCTTTGTTAGAAGCATTAAATCTTTTTCAGAAGAGCAAAAGAAAAATACCAGAGTAAAAAACAGTCCGCTAGTCATGTATGGAATAATCATCAAGGAAATAAACGGAATGTATTTTTCAAAACTAAATACAAACGAATCTGATTTTTCAAAATGCAAAGCATACCAAGCGCTACTGTTATATATTATCAAAAATAATGTATAACTAAGCAGAAGAAGCGAAAACCTTTTGGTCATAGAAACTTTCTTATCCATTTTTTTGATGCTTTACTCTTTTCAGCATTATAAAAGTTAACAATCGGGCAGGTAGAATAGAAAGAAATCCAATTAGGTATTTCATTTTAGGAGGAAAAACAACGAGATTTTTCTTTTCTTCAATTCCTTTTATAATTATAGATGCGGCATACTGGCAATCGACAACAAAAGGTTTTTTTGATAAATCGTCATTGTTGAGTTCTCTTAATCTTGGAGAATTAACATAACCGGGCGCTATAACTGTAACGTGTATTCCAAAATCTTCTAAAGCTCGTCTGTAAGCATCGGATATCTGAATTAAGGCTCTTTTGGTTTTACTATAGATGGTTGCCTTCGGATAATCCAGCAATCCCGAAACAGATGCAATAACAGCAATATGTCCTTTGTTATTAAGATGCATTATTTCTCTGCTTACTTCTAAAGTGTTGACTGCACCAACGATATTACATTTCAGCATTTCTGTGCTTTCGGCATAAGAAAGTTGGTTCAGTGCGCTATCAGAATAATTACCAGCAGAAGCAATCATAATGTCTAGATTTTGATTGGCAAAATCAGAAACAGCTTCTTTAAGAGCATTTTTGTCATAAACATCGAGTTGGTATTTTTTTAGCAAAGGATAGTTTTTGTCTAAATCAACTTTCTGGATATTACGTCCACAGATTCCGACTTCATGTCCCGCCTCTAAATATTGAACAGCGATAGCCAGTCCGATTCCTGTTGTGCCTCCCGTTATAAATATTTTCATTTTTGTAATTGTGTTAATGCTTTATCATATCCGTACTGCCATTGTATTTGCATATCTTTTACAAATTGTTTGTAGGAATCGGGCGATTCTATCTTTATTTCAAATTTTTTCCAGTCAATTTTTTTCTGACAATAATGTCCTTTCAGACTTTGGGTTGCGTCTGTTGTATTAATTAAATAGTGGATAGTATGTGTTTTTTCAATCTCATCAAGACGTTCATTGCCGCTAAAACCCAAAACGGCTCGTACAAGAGATGCTTCTACTTTAGTGTATTTGTTTTTCTTTTCGAAAATAACAGTATCTGCAATCTCTGCCGCCAATTCTATCGGAGTTAAATCGAGAGCACCTCCTGCATAATAATGATTTTGATAAGCAACAGGCTGCACATAAAACATATCTGAAATTGAAATCCTCATAGCTTGCTGCATGGGAACATCGGTAAAAATGCCGATTGAAGAATCAATAGCACTTGATTTGTAATTATCTGACTGAATTTCAATTTTATTTAAGTCGATTTTTTGAGCCGTCGCTGGATCCGTAAACAAGATTTTTTTGTAAAGTTTTTTATCCTTTCTCTTTTTTCCGCATTCAGAAAGTTCAAATAATATTTCTGATCCAATGATGATACAAGGTATGTTTTTTCCGAATTTTGAGGAAAGAGAAGGAAGCTCAAGACTCAAATCCTGAGGCATATCGACCAAGTATTTATCAAAAACATTTTCGATAAAAGGAGCTCGTTTTTTAGAATAAATCTTCTTTAAAGAATACCATCCAATACGATTTAGCTTCTTCTCTTTTGTTAATTTTGTATTCTGAATAAATTGAAATAACTCTCTCGATTGCAGGTAGTTTTTTCTTTCAATATTGGTCTGAAATGCATTTATAATCGTGGTTGCGATAGAGCCTCCACAAACACCGATAATCAAATCGGGGGCAAGACCTTTATCTTCAAATGCGGCAAACATGCCACAATACATTGCAAAACGAGTTCCTCCGCCAGAAAAAACAATTACTCTTTTGTGTTTCGTATTGCTATTTGGCATACTACAAAAAACAATAAAGAATTAGCCAAAAATATATTGGCGTAATAAACATGAGGCTGTCTATTCTGTCTAATAGTCCACCATGTCCGGGAATGAGGTTTCCAGTATCTTTTACGACAGCAGTTCTTTTAACGAAAGACATAAATAAATCTCCCAAAAATCCTAAAATAGCGATTAGTATTCCGAGTATAGTGTATAAAACGAAGTTTTCGTCAGGCAATAAAAACAAACCCAAAAGATTGACTAAAAGTGTGGTTAAAATTAAGCCTCCTAAAAAGCCTTCTAAGGTTTTGTTTGGACTTATGACAGGAGAGATTTTTCTTTTTCCGAATGCTTTTCCTGTCAGATATTGAAAAACATCATTTAATTCGGTTGGAACAACAAGAAGTAGTAAAAGATGTATTCCGATTAGGTTGGAAAAAGGAAAATTGAAATTATAGATAAATATCAAATGCCCTATTGAAAAAGTGCATAAAAACAAACCTGCAATAACAAGCAATCCTTTCTTTTTTGATATTTTGTTTTTTATAAAAACATGATAAGCGCCAAATAAAATTGGAAAAAGACTATTGAAAAGTATAAAATCAAAATAGTTTTTTTTGAACAGAATGAAGTATTCTGGAATCAAAAACAAAAAAAGAAGAAAAGCAGTTTTTTTGCTGTAAACATTAAACATAGACAAAAACTCCTTTATACCACAAAAGGATAAAAAGCAAACAAATAAAGCCATCAAAACTGGATGTAGTACTGCTGCAAAGAATATTACGATAATTACTGCCCAGCTCCTGATTCTAATAGGAACATCTGCGTATTTGCTTGTGTTGAGATTTTCTTGATTCATTGTTTTTTTAGGCTTTTAGTGTTTTTTTGATTCGAACATAAGTACTGATAAGCAACAACAAAATAACAACAGTAAAAATCCAAATTGAATAATCAGAAAAATCAACGGAACAAAATTTTAAAATGCCATAAACTCCAAGCAGCAAAGCTCTATCGCTTTTTCCCATCGGACCGTCGTATCTTCTTTCTCCTTTAATGGCTTTGCCCATAACACCAGCGAATTCATTAATAACGCTTAATGCAATAAACAATACGACTAGATACAAAGCTTGCGGCTCAAATTTTAGCAACGGAAAAAATATAAATAAATCAGAAACAATATCTCCCATTTCGTTTAACATTTCTCCTGTATTGCTGGTGAGATTGTATTTTTTAGCCATCATCCCGTCTAAGGCATTCAACGCCATACGCAGCAACAAACCAATCGGAAGGAATAAAAAAAATAAAGTATTGAAATCTGAATGCCAAAACAAGACTCCGATTAATAGAGATAAAACACAAGAACCGATAGTAATCTGATTAGGGCTGATATTTTTTTTATGTAAAAAAGCGAGAATTGGCGAAAGAAGTTTTTGAAACTGAGGTTTGATGGTGTATATAGAAATCATTTAAGCAGATATTTTGTACAAAAACAAATGTAATAAAAAAACCTGCTTAATTAGAGATGCATTTTGATTTTGATTGCAAAAGAAACTTAATTGTAAGTAGTAATAACCGTTCAATCAATTTTGAGTTTAGTGCAAAAAAAAAGTCTTTCCAAAAAAAATGAAAAGACTTTAGTCGGGGTGGCAGGATTCGAACCTGCGGCCTCCTGCTCCCAAAGCAGGCGCGATAACCGGGCTACGCTACACCCCGAAGATGTATTTGTAATACTGCCCGAAAGCGGATGCAAAGATATAAATAAATTTGATTCGTAAAAGGAAAAAATGAAAATAAATAAAACTTATTTGGACATAGTTATTTAGGATTTATTTTAGACCTAGTTTTTTATAATAAAGTTTACATTTGCAACTCAAAAATACTATTATTATGTCAGATACAATTGAAAAAATTAAATGTCTTATTATAGGCTCTGGTCCTGCGGGTTATACTGCAGCGATTTATGCTGCCAGAGCAAATATGAATCCAGTATTATATCAAGGAATGCAACCGGGCGGGCAATTGACTACAACTAATGAAGTAGAAAACTTTCCAGGTTATGTTGATGGAGTTACTGGGCCAGAAATGATGATTCAGTTGCAAGAACAAGCAAAACGTTTTGGAGCAGATATTCGTGATGGCTGGGCTACAAAAGTTGATTTTTCGGGAGATATCCATAAAGTTTGGATAAACGATTCTATCGAATTGCACTGTGAAACGGTTATTATTTCTACAGGAGCATCGGCAAAATATTTAGGTTTGCCATCAGAACAGCATTATTTAAATATGGGTGGTGGGGTTTCTGCCTGCGCTGTATGCGACGGATTCTTTTACAGAAACCAAGATGTCGTAATCGTTGGAGCTGGTGATTCTGCTTGCGAAGAAGCACATTACTTATCTAAACTGTGTAAAAAAGTAACGATGTTGGTTAGAAGCGAAAAATTTAGAGCTTCTAAAATTATGGAAGAACGCGTTCGCAAAACTGAAAATATCGAGATTTTAATGAATCACGATACAGTTGAAGTTGTAGGAGACAATCAAGTGGTTCATGCCATTAAAGCATTAAATAAAACAACTGGAGAAACAATCGAAATTCCAGCGACAGGTTTCTTCGTGGCTATCGGTCACAAACCAAATACAGATATCTTCAAAGATTATATCACTCTTGACGAAACGGGATATATCGTTAATACTCCAGGAACATCTTTTACAAATGTACCGGGTGTTTTTGTAGCCGGAGACGCAGCAGACCACGTGTACCGTCAGGCAATTACAGCTGCTGGTACTGGATGTATGGCAGCTTTGGATGCTGAAAGATATTTAGCATCTAAAGAATAATTAGTTTCAAGTTTCAGGTTTTCTTTTGTTTCAAGTTATTGGAAAACCTAAAAAACCAAATAAAAAATCCCAGTTTCAAGCATGAACTGGGATTTCTCTTTTATATAAGTTCTGATTTGTCAACCTGAAACCTGAAACCTGAAACAAAAAAGCTTATTTAAGTTTCTTAAACAACTTCGCCTCTTCAGAAAAACGAGTTAGTTCGATTTTTGGATTTCCTAAAATTGAAATTTCCGATTTGTCACCAACAGCAATAGAAAGCGTAAGTTCTGCAAAAATGGTTCCTGTCGAAGAATTTTCAGCAGTTACGATAGCATCTTTCAAAGTAAATTTTGTTCCAGTAAAAGTAGAATTGTTATCTAAACGAATAGTAGCTTTCTCGGCAATTCCTTCAATGGCAGCATTTGCTTTTTGATACAAATCACATTTGAACTTAATAGCCGAAACCAATGTTTTTACAGAAGAATTTTTGCTCAATTGCAGACTTCCGTCTTCTGTTTTTAAATTCAATTCGGTTTTGCTTTTGTCATCTGCTATTAAGCTGAATTTTTTTGCATTTGCGTTCAGAAACAATTTAGAATAATCAACACAATTAAAAGTAATATTGTCTAATTGCAATTCCTGAATCGCATAAACGATAGCCTCGTTTTTGGTAATAACTTTGTTTAGAGAACTAGTGTAAGTAACACGTACCGCCAGTTTTTTATAAATGTTAGATTCCTTATTAGTATAAAGTCGAAGGGTTTTTTCTCTCAAATCCATTCCGATAATATCGTGTAGATTATCATCGGCTTCAATCTTAATTTCGTTTTTCTCTCCGCGTTCTAAATAAACTTCTAAGTTGTCATCCACTTCAATGGCATCAAAATTTCCGACTTCTTTAATAGAAGTAGTTACAATTTTAGAACCTTTAATTTTTTCCCTTTTTTGAGCGAATGTCAATGTCGTAACAAATAATAATAGGAGCAGCGCTGTACTTTTTTTCATTAATTCTAGATTTGATTTGGACAAATATAAAAAAATCATCCACTTTTGATGAATGATTTCGTTTATATTTAACAGATAAATTGCTTTAATCTTTGCTGACGCTTCCGCCAGATTTTGCAGATTTTTCTATTGTTTTAGGAGAACCGCTATAGTTAACGCTTCCGCCGCTAGAAGCTTCTGCTTTTAAGCTTACAATAGCATGCACATTAACACTTCCGCCGCTAGAAACTTCGGCATCTACATCATTAGCAAGAAGTTTTTCGGCATTAATATTGGCGCCGCTCGATGCAGATGATTTTGTTCTTAAAGCTTTTCCTTCAATATTTATAGAACTTCCGCTTGACGAATCCAAAGAAATATTATCAGACTCAATATTTACGTCCATTGTAGCTGCACTCGAAGTTTCAAGACTGATGTTTTCTCCCTGAATCACATTTTTAGTTGTAATAGTCGAAGCGCTTGAAGCATCCAATTTTTCAATAACAGGCATTTTAACGGTTACCTTTTTCATTGTAATATTTCTGAAAGAACTGAATTTGCATTCAATTTTAAGTGTTCCGTTTTCTACTTTAGTGATAATTTCATTTTGAAGATTATCGTCTGCTTCAACTGTTATTTCTGTAGAATCTGATTGTTCAATAACTACATCAATTGCATTGCTCACTTTGACATTTTTGAAATCGCCTTGAACAATTCTTTTCTCTTTCGTAACATTACCGCTTCCTTCTATGGCATTAAAGTTGTAATTGCAAGAAGCAAATAATAAAGCAGTAATCGTAACAATAATATACTGTGTAATCTGAATGATTATTTTTATCATGGCTTTTGGTTGTTAGTTGATTTTGATTATAACTCCGTTTTTATCTGTGGTTAATCTTCCTTTTGTTTTTTTACCGTTTATAACTTCTTTCCCGTTTATTTTAATAGAAAGCTCTTTTACGGTATCATTCTCAGTGGTGTTTATCTCGTTCTCGTATTCTTCATTGTATTCAATGTCGTTATACTCATTTTCATCTGAAGGGCAGTTTAAACATTTGATTTTCGAACCTTGTAGCTTATAATTATAATCACCACTATGGTGTAAGTTAAAGAAATCATTTTCAGAATCATCGTATTTTTTTATCGAAGCGTCTGGTTTAAATAGTTGTCCTTCTGGTAAATATAGATATATGTCTACTTCTTGTCCTCTGAATTTATTTTTAACATCTGTCAGAAAATAATTATCCAAAATTAAACGATTTCCTGTAATCTGATACTTAAAATCAATTTTTTCTGCTCTTTTTTTAGCGTTGGTAAACGAATTACCGTTGGCACTTTTTTCTATCTGCAGATATGGTGCTGGTTCGTCTGTACGAAGTACGTGCAGGCTTACATCTGTTGAATAAATTACATTGTTTCCTGCCGAATCCTGAACAAATTTAAATGTTGTACGATGATTCAAGCTTTTTGCATAATAATCGCTGTATCTGAATTTTACAAACAACGTATCTTTTGGCGTAATGGCAATTGATTTTCTCTCTACCGCTTTATTTTCGTGTGAAATTTCTGTTGCTTGTTTGATAAAGATACTGATCATGATTGCAATGGCGATGATCCAAACTGCCAAAAGCGTGTATTTTGTAATATTTCCGATTGATTTTAAGTTTGGAGACAACAATTTAAATCCTAAAAGAGTTAAGAAGAAAAAAGGAATCCCGATTGCAAAAAGCATCAACAAGCCAAATGACCAGATTGGATATTCTGTAAAATAACCTAATTCGATAAAATTCTGCCAAGGAAAATCAATAAATACATTAGTACCCAAGGTAAAAACGCCAATTATTAACAGAATTAAAGTTGAAAGGCCAGACATGATTAAAATGATTCCAAGGAATTTTGCAAATATTTTAAAAATAGTCATTACAAAATCTCCAAAAGAACTGCTGATTCTCTCAGCTCCAGACTTTACCTGATTTCCCATTTTGTCATAATCTGCATTTTTGAATTTCTCAGACAATGAGTCTATTTCCTCGCGAACTTTTTTTTCGATGTTCGAAATGGTAACGGGTTCCCCCGTCATTTCTAGTTTCTCAGAAGTGGTAACTGCCTCAGGAGTTACAATCCAAAGAACGAAATAAACTAAAATTCCAGTTCCGAAACCTGCAAAAACAAAGATTAAGAATAAGATTTTAATCCATACAGCATCAATTCCAAAATAATGTCCCAAACCAGATGCAACACCACCAATTAAACCTTTTTCTTTGTCACGGTATAATTTTTTATGCTTTCTAGTTCCATAATCATAAGATTGATTAGTGTTTTCTTCGTCATCAATTCTATAATCTTCCGGCTGTCCCATAACCGCAATCACTTCGTCAATGTCTTTCAGTCCCACAACATGTTTTTCGCTTTTTTGTTTTTCTGTTAATAATTCAGAAAAGCGCATTTCGATATCTTTCAAAATTTCATCCTGACCAGATGAGTTGTTAAGAGAGCGTTTTATAGCGTCAAAATATCGCGTAAGTTTTAAGTAAGCATCTTCATCAATGTGAAAAGACATACCGCCTAAGTTAATATTTACTGTTTTGTTCATGACTTATTGATTTTGATTGGTGATTAGTTTTACGGCATCAGATAATTCTGTCCAAGTACCGCTAAGTTCGTTTAAAAATGTTTGTCCTATTTCGGTTAATCCATAATATTTTCGCGGCGGGCCGGAAGTAGATTCTTCCCAGCGATAATTTAATAAGCCGTCGTTTTTCAGCCTAGTTAATAACGGATATACAGTTCCCTCAACAACTAGTAATTTCGCGTTTTTTAAAGTGTCTAATATTTCTGATGTGTAGGCATCTTTTTCTTTTAATACAGATAAGATGCAAAACTCAAGAACACCTTTGCGCATCTGTGCTTTTGTGTTTTCAATGTTCATAATTTCATTTCATTTTTTTTGATTGAACAATTCGTTTTTTGATTGATGATGATTTGATTGATGATTGATGATTGTTCCGAATTTATTCTTTGAGAATTAACTCGTATAACATATAACTTTTAACCTTTTTAAGGATTACTTTATAAAAGGAATCGTAAGCGGGTACTTGTAATATTCTCCGTTTGATGCTTTTATCGAAGCATATATCACTAAAAAGAATTCAACAATTTTTAATAATCCGAAAAGTACGACAGCTGTAATTCCGACACTTAAAAGACCAATGTTGCCTTCTAAATTTAAATTCCTGATGATGAAATCTTCGTCATTAATAATCGCTTCTAAAGGAATATTTTGAAAAAGTATTCCAATAAAAATCGGAATTGCAATTAATGCGAGAATCAAAGTGTAAAGCAATAAGCTTAATTGAAAATTTAAAGCCTGTTTTCCGTGGTGGCTAGCAAATTCAGATTTGTCTTTATAGCTTGACCAAATGATGATTGGGAAAATATAATTTCCGAACGGAATAAAATATTGGCTTAATGTACTTAAATGTGTGAACGCCGCAGTGTTCTTTTCTGATGTTTTTTCCATGATGAGTGGTGTTGATTTTTCCATGATTAAAAGTATATAGTATTTTCTTATGCAAATATATGTTCAAAAGACAGTATCTTGTTTTGCATAGTACCAAATATTAACAAAAAATTAACAAATAGCATTTGTTGAAAAACTACTTAAACTATTGAAAATCATTAAAAGTGTCAGTGTTTATTGGAGTTTTATGTCTTAAAAAAATATTTATTGTGCATGCATAGTTTTTTTGTATTTTTACTAAAAAATAAAATCATATGGCACTTTCGGTATCAAAATTCAATAAATTCGTCTTTTTCAAACTGCCTTCAGCCTTCATCTGCGGGGTACGTGTAAAGGCAATAGACGAAACCAGTTGTAAGGTTACAGTAAAACATAGATGGATTAATCAAAATCCCTTTAATTCGATGTATTTTGCGGTTCAGGCAATGGCGGCAGAATTGACGACTGGTGCTTTAGTGATTTCTCAAATTCAACAGAGCGGACGAAAAATATCAATGTTGGTGGCGAATAATAAAGGAAACTTCACTAAAAAAGCAACGGGCCGAATTACTTTTGTCTGCAACGATGGGCATCTAATTGCAGATGCCATCAAAAAAACAATAGAAACAGGCGAGGGGCAAACTTTCTGGATGAAATCAATAGGAACAAATGAAGAAGGTATTCAGGTTTCTGAAATGGATTTTGAATGGAGTATTCGAGTGAAATAGACTTTTGGATGCCACGAATTCTACGAATTAGCACAAATTTTAAATGCTAAGTAATTAGTTTAAATTAGTGAAATTTGTGGCGAAAAAACATAAAAAAAGGCTTCGAATTGTTCGAAGCCTTTTAGTTTATGATTTATTCTTACTTTTTAGAACAACAAGATTTTTTGTCTTTCTTGTTTGATTTTTTGCAAGCAGCTTCCTTTTGAGCTTTGTCTTTTTTAGCAGTTTTAATATCCTGTGCGCTAACTCCAATTGTAAATAAAGCCAATGTAAGGAAAGTAATTACTTTAGTCATTTTTTTGTTTTTTAAGGGTTGAGATTGTTGTTATTAATGAGTCAAATATAATATGATTTTACTCTTGTTAGAATAGGTTCGTTGTTAATGTTTTTGTAAAAGTGGGATGTTCAAAAAGGGAATCTGAAATTAAAAGCCACGTGTAATTTGTCTTTCTTTATATTTTCCTTTTTCAATAATCCAAAGAATTACATAACCTCCTGCACCGTCTCCATTCATTGCGGATATATAGAGAATATCCTCCTTTTTGTCATAATTTATTTCAGTATTAAAAAAGCTGGGTTCAAACAAATCGTCAAAAGCATTTTTAGGAATTTCTATTGTTTTACTGCCTATTGTGACTGCTATCAATTTATAGGTTTTTCGCGGAATAGTTCCATCTCTTCCCCAAACTTGCTTTCCGTTAATTTTTTCAAGAATAGATTTGTCATTTTTTAAATAACCTAATTTGGCTGTTTTGGGATCAAAATTTTTACTTTCTATAGTAATGTTCAAATTATCTTTTTGAAAAATAACTTTTTCAGTAGTTTCTTTAATTGAAGGAATCTTACTGAATTCTGATACATATTTAACCCTGTCTTTATAGACATAACCACCTAAATCTTTATTGTTCTTTGTGTAATCAATACCAATCCAATTATTTGCGGAGTCATAACTGTCATAACAATATACTGGAGACCCATTGTTTAATCGATCCGAAATATTATTGCCTTTCTTTGCCTCGCTTCTAATGTTTGCATAACCATCAGGGTCTGATATTACAGCAAACTGTGCAGATAAGTTGCAACAGAAAAGCACTGCAACCGAAAAGAAAAGTATTGTTTTTGTTTTAATGTAATAAATTGTCATCGATATTTATGTTTATAGTAGTTTTCCAAATAAGACCTTCTTGATTTTGTAAAAGCAGTTTAGTTATTGTTTTTTCAGATTTATAAACAATTAAATTGTCATCGTTCTCAATTTCAATACTTTTTATTGATTTTGCGACCTCAATAATTTCAGAATCTCTCCAAGTCCCCATTCCAAAATAAATTTGTACGTCACTTTCTTCTGTGCCTGCAGGTTTCAAATGAAAAACAATTGAATCACCCGTTTTTATTTTATCCAATTCCTCATTTATGACTTTCGAATTTAAAATTAATTTTACTTTAGCATTTCCTTTTTCTTTGTTTACAAAAAAGAGGCTTTGAGCAGGATCACAGCTTGTAAATAGAAATGCTAGGAGGAATAGCATTAGAAAATTTAGTTTTTTCATTTTTGGAAGTTAGCGGTTAGGTAAAATTATTTGTGAATGATTGCTTTACGAATGTAATATCTCTTTATTGAATATTGAATTGAAATTATGATCAATAAAAGAATCATTAAAAGTATTTCAAAAAGGATTATTCCAACCAATGGCATTCCGCATTTGATGATTCCTTCTGCATTTTTTAACCGATCTGAAACGATATTCAAAGTCCAAAAAGAACACAGCAATTGAAGGGTAAAATTGATTAGGCTTATTTGGTAAAATTTCAACCGTATTCTTTCGGCAATTGACTTTTGTCCAAAAAACAATTGAGAAATTAAAGGCGAAACAAGTAAGAACAAAGGATTTGGGGTCATAGATTAAGTTTTGAAAGTGTATTAAAATGTTGAATTTTCTTCTTTTCAAAATCAATGCCATTTATGCACTCCATGCTTCCTCTATTTTATCAACAACCCACTTATTGTTTACTTTTTTGATGAAGATTCGATAGCCGAAATCGCACATCGCACCACAATAAACTCCCGTTGTGAGTACTCCATATTTTTTATCTGAATCAAATTGAATTCGACTGAAACTTAGAATTCCTCTTATAGAATAACAACATTCATTGTAATAAAGCCTATCATTTCCTTTTGGTATTCTGGCAACGTACCTAAGATGAAAGGCTTTGTACGAATCAAGTTTCTTCCGGTCGAATCTATATTCTAACGTATCTGCACTATTTTCTAAAATCGCAGCATCTTTAAAATGTTTTTGAAGTTCCTTAGAATTATCTTTTCTAACCGCTTTATCGAGGAAAACTAGATCAACAGGAAACTTCTTTTCTTTAAATTCTGCCAATTCTTTATTGAATCGCTCATTAGATTCCTTTATTCTATTCAATTTATATTCCGAAGGATCAATTCCTGGTGGCGGAGGCGGAACATAACGCCGAGAGGCATTAACCCAAACAGTGTCAATAAGTGCAGGATAAACTTCATACATCACGTCTTTTTCAAATTGCAGTGAAGCAGTTTTATCTTCGCAGCTTGTAAAAAATGCCCAAACAATAAGTAGAACAATGTAGATTTTCTTCATATTTTATAATAGTTTCTAAAAACTAAGATAATTTATTTCGTCTTAAGTGGGCTTTTTATATAATGTTTTTTAATATGAATTTACATTGCTTATAAGATTCAAAAAAATCAATAATTTAAGTTCAACCCAAAACCAATTCCCATGTCACTGTCGTAATGCGTGGTGATGCCAAAGTTTCGGGCCACAATGTATTTCAGGCCAGCCATATATTCTTTGTCGGTATTCCACATGAGATTCATTCGTAAGCGTCTTGAAAGCGGAATATCTTTTCGCTCAAATTGCACTCTTACATTCCCATCTGTATACATCTCGACTTGTGCTTTTATGAGCATTGGCAAAGTATACTCAAGTCCAGCACTAAAAACCGAACGATTGTCTTTGGTGTTTGTTTGTCCAAACAGATTTTGTTCCTGCTCGTCCATTCCCATTTTTCGGTATCTCCAGTCGAAACCAATAAACGGCATCAACCATTGATTTTTTCCAATATATCGACCAATATGTGTTTCGGTTTCATAACCATGTTTGTCATTATAACCCAATCTCCATTCGGTTCCGATGCTCCATCTGGTATTGCTGTACATTGCTTCACCATCATTTCCGTTGGTTGCAAAATCATTTTCTGCCATAAAATGAAACATACGATCGTCCATTTTAAGCATTTTATACGCCATTTCAGGATGATGGATCAACGGATTTGGTGCTGAATTTTCATAACTAAAAATACGTCCCATTCCAGCCATCATATGGTATAAAATGTGACAATGAAAAAACCAGTCGCCATCGGCATTTGCTTCAAATTCGATGGTATCGGTTTCCATCGGCATAATATCAATTACGTTTTTCATCGGCGCATAATCGCCTTGGTCATTCAAAAGCCTGAAATCGTGTCCGTGCAAATGCATTGGGTGGCGCATCATCGAGCCATTATACAATGTAATACGAACAATTTCTCCTTTTTTAATTAAGATTTTATCCGTTTCAGAAACCACTTTATTGTCTAAACTCCAAACATAACGGTTCATATTTCCAGATAATTCAAAACGCAGTTCTTTTATGGGGGCGTCTTTCGGGAGATTGGTTTTATAAGGAGACTTCAGCATTCCGTAATTTAAAGTGATAATTTCTGGAGTTTCTGTGCTGTCATGTTCCATTTTCATGTCACCCATATTATGGTTCGAATGGTCCATTGCGGGTTTTGCATTTTCATCTTCACCAGAAATTTCAGGATACATTACGGCGTTCATGTCCATTTTGTTCCAAGACATATTCATACCCATATCATTCATTTCTCCATTCATTTTCATCATATCGTTCATCATTTTCATACCTTCAAAATATTTTAATTTCGAAAGATGATGAATCGGCTGTTTTTCGCCTTCACCTAAAAATAATGACGTAAATCCTGTTCTGTCTTCGGCTGTAGCCAGAAAAGCAAAAGATTTATTGTCTTCAGGAATGGTTACCACAACATCATAAGTTTCAGAAACCGCAATAATCAAACGGTCGACTTCTACAGGTTCGACATCGTTTCCGTCGCTTGCCACAACGGTAATTTTTCCGCCGCCATACGTCAGCCAGAAATAACTTGAAGCACCTCCGTTGGCAATTCGCAACCTAACTTTTGAGCCAGATTTAAGGTCTGAAAACTGTTGTTCATTTTTACCGTTAAGGAGAAACTTTTCATAATAAACATCGCTTACATCCATGGCATTCATTCGTTTCCATTCGTTGGTTACTTTGGTCGAAAAATGTCCTTGCTTGATGGCTTCAACATAACTTTGCGTTGTTCCTTTTTTGATGGCAAACCAATCATTCGCATTGTGCAGCATTCGCTGAATGTTTTCAGGTTTAAGGTCCGACCATTCGCTGAGAATAACTGGAATTGTAGGCAAATCATCAATTCCTTTTCGAATTGTCGAGTCGTCTTTCTTTTTGTTGATGATAAAAAGGCCGTATAAGCCAATTTGTTCCTGCAAGCCAGAATGGCTATGATACCAGTACGTTCCGTTTTGAATAATTGGAAAAGTATATTTATGCGTAGTTCCAGGTTTTATAGGCATCTGGGTTAGATACGGAACACCATCTTCTTTGTTCGGAAGAAATAATCCGTGCCAGTGCATGGCTGTATCTTCATTTTTTAATTCATTATGAACATAAATTTCGGCAATATCACCTTCTGTAAAAGTTAAAGTAGGCATCGGAATTTGTCCGTTAACCGCTATCGCTCTTTTTTCTTTTCCAGAAAAATTGACAATTGTATCGCGAACATGTAAATCGTAACGCACGACTTTCTGCGCCTTTAGCTGAAAAGCGATTAAAAAAAGAACAAGTATATATTTGATTTTTATCATCGATTATAATTTTAAATAAATTGAACATAATTTAATTTTAAACACATAGAGACATAGATTTTTTTGCCTAAAAAAGAGAAGAGAAGAAACAAGTTTTCACACATAGTAACTATGTTTATTTAAATTAGTGAAACGCCTTTTTTTAATCTTCTATTAACTATGTTTCTATGTGTTAAAATAATTACGCTCCAATTTATAATTTTAGACTTCTCAATCGCAAAGCATTTACGATTACAGATACAGAACTTAAACTCATTGCCAAAGCAGCTAACATCGGCGAAAGCAAAATTCCGAAAACAGGATATAAAATTCCCGCAGCAATTGGCACTCCTAAGGTATTGTAAATAAAGGCAAAAAATAAATTTTGTTTGATATTTGACATTACGGCATGGCTGAGGTTTTTTGCTTTTACGATTCCGTTTAAGTCTCCTTTTACCAGCGTAATTTTTGCGCTTTCGATGGCAACATCAGTTCCGGTTCCCATTGCAATTCCGATATTGGACTGAGCTAAGGCAGGAGCGTCGTTTATTCCGTCGCCCGCCATTGCAACGATTTTGCCTTCGGCTTGCAAACGTTCGATTTCTTTTAATTTATCTTCCGGAAGGCAATCGGCTTTAAAAGAACTTAATTGAAGTTGTTCGGCCACTGCTTTTGCGGTATTGGCATTGTCTCCCGTAAGCATGATAACTTCTACACCTTGATCGATTAATTCTTTAATCGCTTGTGCGCTGTTTTCTTTTATGGCATCAGTAATGGTTACATACCCCAAAACAGTTTGATTGATTGCAATATAGGAAACCGTTTTGCCTAAATTTTGTTCAACAGTAACTTTGTCTTCGATGGTTGATGAGATTGAAGCATTTATCTGAAGCATCAGTTTTTTGTTTCCTAACGCTATTTTTTTGTTTTCAATGGTTCCGGTAACACCTTTTCCTGTTATGGTTTCAAAATCTAGAACTTCTTTTAGTTGTGTATTTTTTGCTTTCGCGAAAGTGACGACGGCTTTTGCCAAAGGGTGTTCGCTGTGCTGATTTAGCGAAGCAATATTTTGAAGCAGAAAATCTTCATCATTATTTAGAGCAACTATTTTTTCAACTGATGGTTTTCCTTCTGTAATTGTTCCGGTTTTATCGGTAATAAGAACATCAATTTTATTCATGTTTTCAAGCGCTTCGGCGTTTTTTATCAAAATTCCGTTTTGGGCGCCTTTTCCAACTCCTACCATTACAGACATCGGTGTTGCAAGTCCTAAAGCACAAGGACAGGCAATAATTAGAACAGCAATAGCATTGATCAACGCATAGACATAAGAAGGTTCGGGACCGAATTTTGCCCAGAGAATAAAAGTCAGAATTGAAATCAGGACAACTGTCGGCACAAAATACTTAGCAGCTTTATCGGCTAGTTTTTGAATCGGTGCTCTCGAACGGCTGGCATCATTTACCATTTGAATAATCTGCGAAAAAATAGTTTCTGAGCCCACTTTTTCAGCAACCATTACAAACGATTTTGTACCATTTATAGTTCCTGAAATAACAGAATCTCCAACTTTTTTATCTACAGGAATGGGTTCTCCTGTAAGCATAGATTCGTCGATATTGCTTTCGCCAAAATATATTTTTCCATCAACGGGAATTTTCTCTCCAGGTTTTACGCGTAATAAATCGTCTTTTTTGATATTGTGAATTGAAATTGCTTTGTCAATTCCTTTTTCTACTAAAGTTGCTTCGGTAGGAGCGAGTTTCAAAAGTTCTTTTATGGCGCCATTAGTTTGCCCGTGTGCTTTGGCTTCCAATAATTGTCCTAATATTACTAAAGTAATGATCACCGTTGCGGCTTCAAAATACAAATGAATGGTTCCGTGATGTGATTTGAATTCGGATGGGAAAATATTTGGAAAAAACATTCCAGCGATGCTGAATAAAAAGGCAACGGAAGTTCCAATTCCGATTAAGGTGAACATATTCAGATTCCAAGTAACAATTGATTTATAAGCACGAACAAAAAACATCCATCCGGCAAAAAATAATACCGGAATTGAGAATAAGAATTGAACCCAATTCCATTTTTCAATTGACATTATATGGTAAAGTGGATTGTTCGGAATCATTTCTGACATTGAGATAATGAAAATAGGAAGTGTAAACAAAATCGCAATTTTCATTTTTTTCAATAAATCAGTATAGCTTTTGTTTTCTTCTTCGGAAGCCTGCATCGGAACGAGATTCATGCCACAAATCGGACAATCTCCTGGTTCATTTGAAATAACTTCTGGATGCATCGGGCAAGTAAATTGCGTCTGACTGATAGAAACCTGTGGCACTAAATCCATTCCGCAAACGGGGCAGTCACCAAATTTGTCGTAGGTTTTGTCGCCTTCGCAATGCATCGGACAATAAAAAACACCAGTTGCATTATGTGGTATGACTTTTTTTGCATGATTGTGACCAGAATGTTCTTTTTTAGATGAACAGCATGATTTTACAGCATTTTCTCCTGAATTTTCTGCGGTTTTCATTTCAATAGTATAGTTTCCAACAGCAGATAAGGTTTCCTGAAGTTTTTCGGTTGCGACATGTTTGTTCATTGTAATAGTCGCTTCTCCCGGATTTAGATTTACTTCGGCCTGAATGCCTTCGATTTCATTCAAAGTCTTTTCGACCTTTGTTCGACATCCGTTGCAAGACATTCCTGAAATTATATATTGATGAGTCATTGTAGTGTTTTTTAAGTATTACAATGCAAATTTCTGAACTATTGGCGAGTTCGGTTTGTAGAATTTTGAGAATGATTTGTAAGATTTACTAAGTCTTTTGTTTCACGCTCCCGATAGCTATCGGGATGGCAGATTTTTTCTAAGGTTGGCATTAATCTCGCAAAGTCGCAGAGGCGCAAAGTTTATGTTTATTAATATAACTAAAAAATAGTCTCCCGCAGATTCTGCAGATTTAGCAGATTTAAATTTTAATATTTACAATTAATTTATCTGCTAAATCTGCAGAATCTGCGGGAGAATAAAATAAACTTTGCGTCTCAGCGCCTTTGCGAGAGATTATATATTTTCGATCTGAATGCGTTTTTTATCTTTTGATTGTTTAAACGAAGTAGGAGTGTAGCCAGTAATTTTCTTGAATTGATTACTTAAATGTGCAACATTACTATAATTGAGCATATCAGCAATTTCGCTTAAGGAAAGTTCGTTGTAAATCAATAATTCTTTTACCTTTTCTATTTTTTGGCTAATGAAATATTTTTCAATTGTCGTGTTTTCGATTTCCGAAAATAAATTGCTCAAGGAATTATAATCTTGATTTAGGTTTTCTACCAAATAATCAGATAAATTGGTTTTTAACTCGTTGTTTTTATGATGAACCAAGTCGACAATCAGATTTTTGATTTTCTCGATTGTTTTGCTTTTTTTATCATCTAATAAATCAAAACCTAAATTTTGCAGATTTATAAGTAAAGTTTCTTTCTCATTTTCAGTTATTTCGTTTTCCAATTCCACTTCGCCAAGCTCAACAGAAATAGTAGGAAGTCCGAGTTTTTCAAACTCAGACTTCACCACGATTTTACATCGAGCACACACCATGTTTTTGATGTAGAGCTTCATATTTATTTTATAGTTTCAACTACATTTCCGCAAGTCAGCATGGAAGAACCATAATACGGATTTTTAACTGCTTTTTCTTTGCTTAACCAATCAGCATCGGCCATTGGGCAGTATTGTTTGTAAACAGGCTGTTCTGGATTTGAAACTTTTATTAAATCGTAAGTGTTTTTAGATAATGACTTAAAAGATTCACGCTGTTTCTTAATGTCTGTATTTGATGAAATTGCCTTTGCATCAGAAGTTAATTTTTTTACAACTTTCATCCAAACCGTATGTTCGTTGCTTTTAAGTTTGTCCATTTTTACAGCAGTAATAGCTGTAAGTAAATCTGCCGCTTTTGCCGAAGCAGATTTGGCATCACTTTTAATAAACGCATCTTTTACAGCAAAATAATTATCGAAAACAGATTGTAATTCACTAGAAGCGATAACATCTTCTGTATTGATTTGTAATTTAATTTCGTTTGCTGCAATGTTGTTTACAGAAAATACTATTGCGATAACTGCTAAAACAGTTGTTATTAAATTTTTCATTTTAATATATTTTATAAAAGGAAGAAGTTTTCCTTTCAGGTTGTTTTTATTGAATCTAGAAGTATAATAAATTTCTTAACTAAACCCACTTATGGCTGTCAAGAATACAATTATTTTATTTTAGGAGGCAACCAGATATTCGTAAAACCATCAGAAAGGTTGGTTTTGTGGTAATAGGTAATAGGTTTTTCTAAAGAGAAGTTAAAATTGTTTTGAAAACTAAAATCGTTTAAAGACGGAATGTTTAATTGTAAAGACGGAGTCGTACAATTGGTGTGGTTGCATTTTCCGTCGCAGTCGTGTTTCTTCTTTTTTGATTTTGATGTTTCTTGACAACAACTTTTTGTGCAACAGTCTTTCTCTTTTTTTTCCGTAGCAATTTCTTTTGTGTGAGATTTTTTTACAGAATGAATTCCACATGCATAACCAGAAACCGGAGTCAAAACGAAACCAATTAGTAGTAATAAAAATGCTATGTAGATTTTTTTTGTCAAAAGGAAATTCTTTTTGTTGTGCAAATTTAGATAAAAATATTCAGGCGGAAATCTCTTTTAGGATTTCAATAACTAAAGCCTTTTAAAATCGGTTGGTTTCATGTTTCTTTTCTTTTTGAAATAATTCGTTAGATGGCTTTCGTCTGTAAAACCAAATTCATATGCAATTTGTTTAATTGGCAATTGATTGTTCTGAAACCTTTTCTCAATCAAAGCTGTTCTCAAATTATGAATATAATCACGATAACTTATGGCAAAAGTCCTTTTGAAATAGGCACTGAAATACGTTTGAGCAATATTAAAATGAGCTGCAATTACTTTTACCTGAACCAATTTGGGCTGATAAATATTCTGGTGAATGTAATTTGCAATTTGCTCATTGTCAATATGTGTTGAGGTCATCTGCAAATTCATGCATCTAATGGTTTCTTTGATCAAACCAAAAATGGAAAGAATTTGGTAAAAGACAATCGGTGAATTGGCAACATCAATATATTGATGATATTTTGTAATGTTCTCAACAGTATTTCTAAGAATCGTTTTGCAGGGTTCATCAAACTTTAAAACAGTTTCTTTTAAAATTTTATCGCGCATAAAATTTTCCGGGGTATGAATCAGAAATTCGTCGCAGGTAAGATTTTGTTTTGAATTGAAATAATTGTCGGTGAATTTTATGAAAATAAAACGGGTACTTTTCTTTATATCAAAATAGTGCTCATCATCTGGTGAAATAACAAACAAATCGCCCGCTTTATAATGAAGTAAATTGTTATTGATGTGATGAATGCCGCTTCCCTTTTTGATGTATATGATTTCATAATAGGTATGAGAATGCGGAGGCAAATGAAATTTTTCCTCTTCAAATTCATCTAGCATTAATGTTTTGAATTGATTCAGCTTCGGCATAACCTATTTTTACAAATTTATATCGCAAATATACAATTTATTTCAGCGGTGTCGGTTTTAAATTTGCATCGTAGAAAATTTATTCCTTTCTAATTTAATCAAATGAAAAAAAGTCTTATTGCACTCTCTTTAGGAGGGTTAACTATTGGAATTACAGAATTTGTAATGATGGGCCTTTTGCCTGACATTGCTTCAGATATGAAAGTTTCGATTCCGGTTGCCGGATATTTAATTTCTGCTTATGCACTTGGAGTTGTTATTGGAGCACCACTGCTGGTAATCATCGGCAGAAATTATGCACCAAAAAAAATGCTTCTAATCTTGGCTTTAATGCTGGCAGTTTTTAATGCACTGTCTATCATTGCTCCTGATTATAATTTTCTGTTTGCTTCGAGATTTCTTTCAGGACTGCCGCACGGAGCCTTCTTTGGTGTTGGTGCAGTAGTAGCGAGCCGTTTGGCCGATAAAGGAAAAGAGGCACAGGCCATCTCAATAATGTTTGCCGGATTGACAATTGCCAATTTGATTGGTGTGCCGATTGGCACTTATATTGGTCATCATTTTATCTGGCGATATACTTTTGTAATTATTGCTCTTGTTGGCGCTCTTACATTAGTTGCAATTTATTTTTGGATGCCTAATCTTGATAAAGGCGAAAGCGTAAACATGAAAACACAGTTGTTGTTTTTTAAGAAAACCGAAGCTTGGTTGATTATTGGCATTACGGCAATTGGTTTTGGAGGATTGTTTGCTTGGATCAGTTATATTGCTCCTTTATTAATAAATGTTTCAAGGTTTGCACCAGAAGATGTTTCGACTATTCTGATTTTAGCCGGATTCGGAATGGTAGTTGGGAATTTTGCAGGAGGGAAGCTGGCTGACCGTTTTTCGCCTGCACCTACAACATTGGCTTTATTGTTGGTAATGTCAGTAGATTTGGTTTTGGTTTATTTCTTTTCCTTTAACCAATATGTTTCATTGTTCCTTACTTTCTTAACAGGTGCCATTGCGTTTTCAGTAATTGCCCCAATTCAAATGCTGATGATTCGTACGGCGAAAGGAGCAGAGATGATTGCTTCGGCCTCGCTTCAAGGAAGTTTTAATATAGGAAATGCTCTTGGCGCTTTTTTAGGCGGACTTCCACTAACGGCTGGATTTAATTATGCTTCTCCAAATTTAGTTGGTGTTGCAATGTCTGTAATCGGAATGATGATTACCTTAGTTTTGATGAAACTACATGGCAGGAATCTGCAGTTGAAAAATGCCTAAAAAATAAAACACTTTCTTTGGAAGCCCTTAACTTTTGTTTAAGGGCTTTTTTGTTTTGTCTCTGAATAGCCAACAAATTAAAAATTTTAATTTTTCTATTTGTTTGTGGGCGAAGTCAGAAAATACCTTTTAAATTATCGCTCTTTTCATAAAATAAAAAAAGAATAAAGAAGAATATTTGCCGGATTTAAGTGTGAAAAATACACCTAATAATTTCGTAATTAATGTTCATGTAATCGATTGTTTTTTTTGCAAAAATCAAATCAAATTAACAATTAATAAAAATATATTTAATATTTTATATCGTTAAAAATTATATATGTGATATAAAAAAGCAATTATTTTTTTGATATGTAATTTTTTTTTGGATTTTTTTATGATTTTTTATTTTTCGTTTAAAAAAAATATCTATGTTTGTGTAATCGATTACAACTTTGAATTGTATGTTCGAAATCGATTAAGTAGTAAGTAATGAAAAATCGCTCATATTAAGTGATTACTGCGTCGGAGTAATTTTATTACTGTTAAAATTAATTTTCAAAAACGATTATACATGATTAAAAAACTACCACAAAAAACCACTTAACCACAAAAAACTTAAAAATTTAGTAACTTAAACAATCAACCATGAACTTTAAAGATTTATTAAACAAAAGAGCAAATTTCTGCTCTGTACTTGTTTTCTTACTGTGTCTGCTGAGCAATCAGATTTATGCACAGAGCACTACAATAGAGGGAACCGTTAAAGATGCTGCCGGACTTTCTCTTCCGGGGGTAAATGTCCTGGAGAAAGGAACTAAAAACGGTACTTCTACAGATTTTGATGGGCATTACAAACTGAAATTAACCAATCCAAAAGCTGTTATAAGCTTTTCTTTCATAGGATTTAAAACCGTTGAGGTTCCTGCAGATGGAAAAGCAAAAGTTAACGCAACGATGACAGAGGATTCTAACAGCTTAAATGAAGTTGTTGTAATTGGATATGGAACATCTAAGAAATCTGATTTAACTGGAGCGGTTTCAACTATTTCTGGTAACGATTTAAAGAAAGTACCAGTGGCAAATGTCGCTGAAGCTTTAACTGGTCGTATTGCTGGTGTGCAGGTAACTGCGTCAGAAGGATCTCCAGATGCAGATATCAGAATTAGAGTTCGTGGGGGAGGATCACTAACTCAGGATGCTTCGCCATTAATTATTGTGGATGGATTTCCAATCAATAATATGAACGACATTTCTTCATCTGATATTGAGACAATGACCGTGTTGAAAGATGCAGCTTCAACTGCAATTTATGGATCACGTGGTGCAAATGGGGTAATTTTGATTACAACTAAAAGCGGAAAAGACGGTAAGATTGCAGTAAATTTCAATATGTTCTATGGAATGAAGACCATGGCTAAAGAAATTGATGTTTTATCACCAGAAGATTATACGAAATGGCAATACGAGTATGCTTTGCTTTCTCAAACAGGAACAAAAGTAGCTACGAACCCAACTTCTTATACTAGATATTTTGGAAATTGGGAAGATCATGATATGTATAACGGAGTGAAAGGGGATAACTGGCAAAAACAGATTTTTGGACGTACAGGAGAAGTACAAAGCCGTGATTTAGGAATTAGAGGCGGAACGGATAAGCTTAATTATAATTTTAATTATGCGCGTTTTGATGAAAAAGCAATTATGATTGGTTCAAATTATAGAAGAAACAACCTTGCTTTGTCTTTAAAAAGTAAATTAAGCGACAAGGTTGATGTTGGTTTTACTATGCGTTATTCAGATACAGAGATTGATGGTGGTGGTGTAAATGAGCAAAATGAGAAATCTTCTGCAGATTCACGTATGCGTACAATTGTAGGGTATGCACCGCTTCCTGTGTCAGGTTTGACTTCAGAAGATATAGCAGGAGATGGTTCAGATCAATTGATAAATCCTTTTGCATCTGTATATGACAATAACCGTCAACAGTTTCGTAAAAACTTTAATATGTTGGGAAGTTTTGGTTGGGAGATTGTAGATAATTTGAAATTGAAAGTAGATTTAGGTGTGGATAATTTTAACACTCAAGACTATCGTTTCTATGGACTTACAACTTATTATATAGCTAATGCTCCAGTTGGTCCACTACAAGGGATGCCAGCAATGATTATGGGGGATACTAAAGAAAGACGTTTTAGAAATGCCAATACATTAAATTATGATTTCAAAAAATTAATGGGTGAAAATCATCATTTGACAGCACTTGTTGGGCAAGAAAGTATTGAATACAATTCTAATACTGTGACTACTACTATCCACGGATATCCTACGTTTTTTGATTTTCAAAAAGCTAAATCGCTAACAACGCAAGGAACACCACAATTAGTAGATAATTACTATAGTCCAGATGATAGATTATTGTCATTTTTTGGACGTGCCAATTATGATTACAAAAATCGTTACATCTTTTCAGCTACATTTCGTGCTGATGGATCAAGTAAATTCTTGGAACAGAATCGTTGGGGCTATTTCCCAGCTTTTGCAGCAGGATGGAAAATTTCTGAAGAAAGCTTCTTAAAAGGTAAATCTTGGTTAGATCTTTTAAAAGTAAGAGCTAGTTATGGTGAAGCAGGAAACAACAATATACCTGTTGGGCAACAGGTTCAAATTTTTCAATCTACAGGAACAACTTGGATTAATGGTGTTACAAGTGTATGGGCACCTTCCAAAACAATGCCTAACCCAGATTTGAAATGGGAAACAACAGTAACTCAGAATGTTGGTTTGGATTTCGGATTCTTCAAAAATCGTTTAAGTGGTAATTTTGATGTTTACAAAAATATTACAAGTGATTTATTGATTAATTTCCCAGTAGCTGGATCTGGATATGATTTTCAATACCGTAACATGGGAGAAACGCAAAATACAGGTTTCGAGGCTACATTAAATGTCGTGGCTATCGAAAAAGAAAAATACGGATTGAATTTTTCGTTCAATATGTCAGTAAACAAAAATCGTATTAATTCATTAGGTGTTATGAGTGATTTTGGACAGGCTACAGGTTGGGCTTCATCTCAAATTGGAGATGATTATTTAATAGCAGTTGGTTCTTCTTTAGGTACTATGTATGGTTATAAAAATGATGGAAGATATGAAGTTTCCGATTTTGATTATGTTGGAGGGAAATATGTTCTAAAAAGCGGTGTGACTCCTACTTCTACTTCTTTAGTGGGTGACGGAAGCGCTCTTAAACCTGGTGATATGAAATTGAAAGATGTTAATGGAGATGGTGTGGTAGATTTAAAAGATAAAACGATTATTGGTAATTACAATCCTAAAAGTTCAGGTGGTTTTGTCATCAATGGAAATGCTTACGGATTTGATTTAATGGCAGCTTTTAACTGGAGTATCGGTAACGATGTGTACAATGCTGATAAAGTTGAATTCTCTACAGCTAACGCTTCGGCAAGATATAAAAATTTAAACTCTACAATGGCTGATGGAAAAAGATGGACGAATCTAGATCCTGCTTCAGGTCAATTAGTGACAGACCCAGATGCATTAGCGGCTTTGAATGCTAATACAACCATGTGGTCTCCATATATGAGAAATGCTATATTTACAGATTGGGCTGTAGAAGATGCATCGTTTTTAAGATTAAATACGTTAACATTAGGATATACAACTCCTGAAATGTTTACATCTAAACTAGGAATTTCTAAATTAAGATTCTATTTGACGGCAAGCAATGTTTTTGTTTGGACTAACTATTCGGGTTCAGATCCGGAAGTTTCAACGAGAAGAAAAAACCCACTAACACCAGGGGTTGATTCAAGTCCTTATCCAAGAAGCAGACAGATGATTTTTGGAATGAATCTTAATTTCTAATTTTAAATTATTACAAAATGAAACATAAAATAATAATAGCGGGATTGATTATTTCGGGTTTGTTTAGTTCTTGTCAGCAATTTGAGGACGACTATTTAGATACATCTGCAGAATCAACATTAGATGTTGCTTTGATTTTTTCTACACCTGGTCTTGCAAAAGGAGCGGTTGATGGAATAAAAGTACCATTTGCTGAAACTAACTCATATAGAGGAAGATTTTTACCATATTATGGATTAAATACAGATATAGAATGGTACAATACCTCACAAACGGCAGGGGATAAAGCAGATTTGTGTGTTTACGATGCAAAGACAAACAATACAGAGATGAATACGACCAATAATGCTTATTCAATGATGTTCTCAGGAATTGAACGTGCCAATATTTGTATTAAAGGTATACGTCAGTATGGAAATCCGTTACCAGGATCAGAAATGGGGCAGCTGTTAGGAGAAGCTTTGACATTGAGAGCGATTTACTATGCAGATTTGCTTAAAGCATGGGGTGATGTTCCAGCTCGTTTTGAACCAATTACTACAGAAACCTTATACTTGCCTAAATCAAGCAGAGATGTTATTTATAAACAATTAATTGCAGATTTAGGTGAAGCATCTACTTTGGTTGCATGGCCAAACGAAACAGCTTACACAAGTACTGTTGAACATGTAAATAAGGCTTTTGTAAAAGCATTTAGAGCTCGTTTAGCTTTGGTTGCAAGTGGTTACCAACAATATCCTGATGGAGTAAGAAGAAGTAATGACCCTGAACTTTCAGTAGCTAGTATGTATGCATTGGCATTAGCAGAATCTCGTTCTGTTATTGCAAGTGGTTCTGCTCATTTAGAATCTACTTTTGAAGGATTATGGAGAAAATACAATGAGGAAAACACTACTGCTGGAGGAGAATCACTTTGGGAACTACCTTTTGCTGATGGACGCGGTAGAATGTTGTTTACTTTCGCTGTTAAACATACTGCTGCATCAGATCAATTTCAAGCGAATGGAGCTAACCGTGGAGGAGTAGCAGGTCCGTTGCCATTTGTTTTCTATGATTATGATCAAGCTGATACTCGTAGAGATGTTACTTGTGTGCCTTATAAATATGGCGCGGCGACTAATAATATTGCGAAACAAGAGTTGGGTACTTTAGATACATGGTACTTTGGTAAATACCGTTACGAATGGATGAAACGTTATGTGACTTCTACTAACGATGATGGGGTTAATAAAATGTACATGCGTTATGCGGAGGTTCTGCTTATCGCAGCTGAAACTGCAAACGAGTTAGAAGGTCCAGGGGCTGCGGCGCCTTATTTAAAACAAGTTCGTAGAAGATCATTTCCTGCCACATCACAAGCTGTCAAAGTGGATGCGTATGTAGATGCATTGACTGGCAAAGAAGCCATGTTTGAAGCTCTTGTTAAGGAAAACAAATATGAGTTTACAGGTGAAATGGAGCGTAAACAGAATCTAATTCGTTGGAATTTGCTAAAAGTAAAATTAGATGAGGCTAAATTAAAAATGGCAGCTTTATCAGCGCGTACTGGTGAATATGCTGATGTCCCTACAACTTTGTATTCTAAATTTAAAGCAGATAATGTGTCTATCGATATCTACGGATTAAATCGTGGAGAAACTACAAATCCAGGAGTAGGATACACCTCAACAACTTGGACATGGACAGGTACTGCTGCAGATGCCAAGATAAACTCATTATACAAACCAGGAGTTAACCCTGATAACAGACAATTCTGGCCAATATGGCAAGTGTTTCTTGATGGAAGTAATGGCCAATTAAAAAATGATTACGGTTATTAAAAATCTTTCAAAAAATTAATAATAAATTAGAAATTATTAGGATGAAAACAAAATATATATTTAGAGGATTAATAGCCGTATTACTTCTTGCAATTGGAGTTTCAAGCTGTGAAAGTTATAACGAAGGCTTATTAGACGGTATAGGAAATACAAGAGAATTTTCTCCAATTGGCCTTAAAGCTACAATTAGAAATCAAACTACAGTTGAATTAACCTGGACTGTTAAATCAGACGAAAATGCAGATCATTATCTTGTAGAGTTTAGTGCAGACGATACAGAGTTTAAGACTATTTACAAATCAATAAATGTTGCTCCATCAGAATTACCAATACAGGTTGCCTTAGAAGGAGAAACAACTTATTCTATTAGAGTAAAAGCTGTAAGTGCAGCTGGTCTTGAAGATTCTAAATGGTCGGTTATTACTGCTACTACTTTATCTGAACAGATTATGTATCCTGTTCAAGACGCTGATATTGAGGCAAAGCAGGTTACTTTGAGATGGACTCCAAACAGTAATGTAACGCAATTAGTTTTGAATCCTGGGAATATAATACATGCAATTACACCTGCAGAAAAAACAGCAGGAGTTGCACTAGTAACAGGACTTACCTCAGAAACAGATTATACAGCTTCTTTGTATAACGGAACAAAGAAACGAGGTGAAAGATCTTTTAAAACTGGAATTGATATAGGGAATGGAATTTTAGTTAAACCTGAAGACGATTTGAATGCTAAAATTCAAGCCGCTCCAGCTGATGCTACTTTAGTGTTGATGCCAGGAGAGTATGACGTTTTTACTGGAGAAATCATTTTAAATAAACCAATTACAATAAGAGGTTTACGAGCTGGAGATAAACCAAAAGTGAGTGTGAGATTTACATTAAATGCAGGTGCGTCATCTCTAACTTTAATTGATTTAGATTTAAACGGTGATAACACGCAGACTGATATCGTAAAATACAATCAAAATGGTAATTATGGAAGATTACTAGTGAGCGGATGTCAAGTGCATGATTACTTAGGTTCATTTACTAATACTTTGACAGGTGTTGTTGCTAGAATAGAATCGATTACAGTAGAAAATTCTATTTTCACAAATATTGATACAGCTTCAACAGGAGAGTTTATCGATTTTAGAACGAGCTATGTTAATAATATTGTTTTAACAAAAAGTACATTTAATAAGTGTGCAGCAGGAAGAGCTTTTATCAGATTGGATGCAGCAACAGGATTGACTGGAACAGGATTGACAAGCAATACATTAATTGAAAGCTGTACATTATACGGAATAACAAATACAGTTGCACAAAGTGGTTATCAATTGCTATATATTCGTTTTGTTTCGAACGCTACTATTGTTCGTAATTCAATATTTGCAGAAACAGTAGCGAGATATGCTAATCAAGCTGCAACCGTAGCTCCTACATTTTCAAATAATAATTATTTTAATGCGACTACTTTGAATGCGGCAAGTCCTACGGCTCCTCTTAAATCAGATGCTGCGGGTATAGCGTTAAATCCACAGTTTACAAATGCTGCAACTGGAGATTTTACAATCGCAAACCAAACTTTAATTGATAATAAAGTTGGAGATCCACGTTGGATAAAATAAAAAATCATGGTTAGTTAATACGAAAGAGGGATGCAAATTATTTTGCATCCCTCTTTTTTTTAGGTTCAATCAGCACTAAAAAACTATTCTATGTTAAAATCGAATTTTTGCAATAAACCCGCAAGTGCCGTATGAGAAACTTTGGTTCCTTTGATTTTGTTTTCAGATGGGTCAAAAGCATAATTTCTAGAAGTCCTGAAATCGGTTTTCTCTAAAATGCTTTCCACGAAAGTGGCACTAGAAAGATTGCAATTTTTGAAAATCGCTAAGGATAAATCAGTGTTCGAAAAATCTGTTTCTCTTAAAGAACAATCTGCAAAGTTGGTTTTTTTGAGCTTTTTATAAATAAAAGTCGAATAGTCTAAGATGCAATCTTCAAAATTCATGGAGAATAAAAAACTATTGCAGGCACTAAAGTCAAGCCCCATTAGTTTACAGCCAATAAATTTGATGTTTTTCAATCCGGTGTTTCGTAAAGTCGCCAAAGAAAGATTGCAGTTTTTGAATGTGCAATCCAGAAAATCATTATGACTTAAATCGCTTTTAGAGAAATTGCAATTAATGAATTCGCAGTTCACAAATTCGATATTGGCTAAACTTTGATCTGAATAGTCAATCGTTTCAAAAGTCCTGTTTTGGTATAATTTGGCTTCCATAATTAAAAAGGCATGTATAAAGTATTATTCTAATTCGATACAATCGAAAAGAGTATTGTTTTGGAGCAGTTCTGTAACGTTAAGTTCGCTGTCTACTCGTAAAATATTATCGCAGTCTTCCAGATCAAAATTCCACTGTGATTCGGGTAATAATTGGTTTAGAAGTGCAGAAGCCGACTCGAATTTGGTCTGGCTGTCAACGGAAGTTTTAAAAACATAAATCATAATTTGCATTTTTGAGCTAGCAAATTTCTGAAAAACGTCTACTCATTTGTTAGGATTCTATAATCAATAATTAGGACTTATCAATCATTTTTCGGTATCGAATAGGCGTGATTCCCTCGGCTTTTTTGAAAAATCGGCTAAAGTAAGATTGGTCTTCAAAACCTACCTGAATTGCGATTTCGCCTACAGAAAGTGTAGTTTGAAACAGTAAATATTTAGCTTCTAATAATATGTTTTCATCAATCCATTTTACGGCCGATTTGCCTGTTACCGTTTTGACACATTTATTCAAATGATTGGGAGTAACGTTTAGTAAAGAAGAGTAATAATTAACCTGATGTTGGGTTTTTACATGATCGTGAATAAGCTCTTTGAATTTTGCTGTAATAACTTCAGCGGCCGAAATGCCTTTTTTTGTTTTTACTGCATTTTTATTCATTTCATAAAAAAGAGTAATCAGATAAGATTGTACAATATTAAGATCTGTAAATGTAGTTTCAGAATATTCTTTTTTCAATCTTTCCAAAATGTTTAGAATAGAACCAACATCTTCAGGCGGGAGGCTTATTTTCGGATTTCCAGAAATTTTCAAAAAATCGAATTCATTCAAAAGTTCACGACTTCCGTATTTTCTAATTAAAATATCGGGATGAAACTGGCAGATGTATCCTTTGTGTATATTGTTGACATTTTCGAGCGAAAAAATCTGCTCAGCCGGCACCATGATCATTTCGTTGTTAGTAGTAATGTATTCCTGATGGCCCAACTTCATAATATGATGTCCGGAAGAAATAAAAATTAAGGTATGGCAAGAATGTTTAGAAGGCGGAACTGGATGCTGCATCTGCATGATTTCTTCAATTTCAAGACAGAAGAAATGATCAGAATTGGATTTGAAAAGCAAGTGAATGGGATTGTCTTCTCCCAGAAACTTCTCTCGAAATCTTAGCGGACTATAGGTTTCTACTTTTTCAGGCTTTCTTGTTTTCATTAGTAATACAATCTAAAGTCAAGTAGTTTACATAGATTATAATGTTTTGTGTAAAGGTCTTCGACCACTTCAATAAGATTGTCGTTTTCCTGATACAAGCTAAAAAAAGCTTTGTCAATCGTACTGCAGCTGGCAATTTTATTATATGTAGATCCGTAGCCAGAAATAGCTCTTGCTCCCGTTATGTCTAAGAAATATTGGGCTTCTTCTTCATTTAGATCCAAAACTTTAAGATTGGCAAAATGAATGATTTTGCCTTTCATCTTTCCTTCAAAAAGTTCTGCGATTTCCTCGATGCTGTAATAATAATCGTGAAGACAAATGTTGTTTTCCTGTCCCGGCATGGCCAAATAAATGATTTCATAATCTTTAAAATTATGATCTTCGTAAAGTAAGATGTTCAGGCTTTCTTCTAGGCCTTCGATAGTATCGCAAGTTTTATGAATGCTCGAAATTCCTTGATCAATTGCAAGTTCTTCGAGGCATTTTACAACATTGGTAGTTGTATGGTTTTCTACGTCGGCGACACCTTCAAGGCAAAAAATAAACTTTTCGTTATCCATAAATCCTGATTCTGTTTTTGCTAAAGTCTGGTTTTCAGTTTTACAAAAGTATTTTTTCTGAAAGAAATTTTAGTATAGAATGCCGATTTTAACTTGTTTTTAATTTGAAGATATTCAACGATTGAAAACTTAAAAAAGAAAGCGGATTGGTACAAAACCAATCCGCTTTTAGATTTCTTATAGTTGTTTATTTGCTTTTCTTTAATGCATCCAATAATTCTACAAGATCTACAACGCCATAAGTGGAGCAATAGTCAGATACAGCATAAGGCAAAATAAGGCTGTTGTTGTGAATAATGGCACCACAAGAATACACAACATTTGGAACATATCCTTCGCGTTCATCTTCTAAAGGCGAAAGCAGCGGTTCTGTCAATCTTCCGATTTCTTTAGATGGGTCGTCAAGATCAAATAACGATGCGCCAATGCAATAACGTCGCATGGTTCCAACGCCATGTGTAATTACGAGCCATCCTTCTGTGGTCCAAAGCGGCGATCCGCAGTTCCCTATTTGTGTAAATTCCCAAGTATATCGTGGTTCTTGAAGTAAGATTGGTGTGTTCCATTGCGTAACGCGATCAGAATACATAATGTAGTTGTTTACGCCGTCTATACGGGCCAACATCGCATATTTGCCTTTTATCTTTCGAGGAAACAAAGCCAGATTCTTATTTTGCGCTCCAGCTCCATGCAAGGGCATAACTCTGAAATTATAGAAATCTTCGGTCGAAATAAGTTTAGGAAGTATTGTATGCCCATTGTAAGCTGTATAGGTTGCCATGACGCGTGCAGAATCGTCGTCGTCGACAAAACGCACAAAACGGGCGTCTTCTATACCACGACTTTCAGAATCCGAAATCGGAAAAATTACGCGTTCTGTAATGTCTGAATCGTGTTTAAACTGCAAATCATAAAAGGAATTTGCCAGCCATAGTATTTCCTGAAGTGCAACTCGTTTTTCTTCGCGGATGAGTGGATCGCTGAGGTTTTCTTTTAAGATATTTTTTAAAACGGCAAATTCGAAGTCATTTGGCAGATTCTGCATGATTTGGACAATATACTTGTCTGTAGTATGCATTTCCGATAATTTGATTAAAAACCGTTCTTTGTTGAATAAGGTTTTGTGTTCAATTTCTGCCTTGTCAACATGATTTCCGATTTTCATGATATGAAGATTGTTGTCGCGGTCTAGAATGCCTCGTCTAAAAACGATAGAAGAAATATGTCCTTCTCCCGTAGCACGAAACGAAATAATAACTCGCTTTTCGCCGGCTTCCAATCCAGTCTGGTCAAAATCTTCAACTATTGAAGGATTAAAAATTGCAGCAGATTCGATTGCATATTCCATCGTGCAATACGATCCAATCAGCATTTTGCGATCAAGAGATAATGCGTCGTAATCTATCTGCATGGCTTCAATTACAGGCCTGATTTTTTCGCAGTGTCTGAAAAAAACTGCAGAAATGTTTCGGTGACGGCGTGCAAATTCTCTTAAAGTCTGCTCCAAAGTTTGCAAAACCTGCTTGTCGTCGAGCATCATGATACGGGTTACCATCTGCTGGGTTCTTTCGTAACCGTTCATGAAATAACGAGCAACAACTCTGCTGGAATCGGGTGTGAATTTTATGTTTTTTCGGGTGACGGATACTCGCATAGATTTTTATTTAGTTTTAGAATTCAACAGCAGATTTCCTTGTAAATCTAGATGCAAAAGTATCAGGGATATAAAACCTGATGAAGAGTTTTTTTGCTTAGAACGAAATCTGTTTGTAACAACAAGTTAATGATTTTGTTAAAGAAAAAGCCTAAATTTTTATTAAAATTCTTTTTCTAAGTTTTATTCCTTAAGTGATTGAAAGAATAAAAATATAGAAATAAAAATATTAAGATTTTTAAAGTACTGGAGCATGATTCTCTAGTGACCGATTTGGGCCAAACAATACATTTTCATACATTATAGATTAATACAACTTTGAGCAAAATTGTTTCTTTGTCTGGTACTTATAAAATTGAAAATGGAATTATTGAATTTAAAATTCTTAAAAGCAAGGAAAGAGTGGGAAGAAGTTATTTTAGAGACCATACAAGTTCTCATAATGACTCATGGGTGTTGGATGATTATAAAATACTCGAATTTGAAGCTGTTGAAAGTGTTGACGGAGCACAAATTAAAATTCTTTCACCTACCAAAATTTCGATTGACGGAAGATTCTTTTGTATGGTAAGCGAAGGTTTGTAATTGTACTATTGAAAAATAGTTTTTAAATTAATCCGTTTTGACTATATGATACGGAAAAGTAAAATAGCATCGCACGGGTTTACATTTAATTGTAGCTGGTTTCCAGTTTGATGATAATTTAAAAGCTCTTACCAATTCTTTTCCGGAGCCATAACCAAAATCACGCAAAACTTTTATGTCAGATATAGTTCCATCTTTTTCGATAACAAAACCTAAAAAAATAGCGCCAGTGTCCACTTTGTTTTTAACTGCTGCTTTTGGCATCACAAAATTTTTCTGTACTAAAGCGTATAATTTTTCTATGCCACCAGGGTATTGAGGAAGTTCTTCAAGATCCCGAGCGTTATATACATAATTTTCTGTTTCTTTTAATTTTTTTTCTTCAGGTTTAAAAGGTAAAACGGTTCTAGGATTGTTATACTTTTTAGGAAGATCAATTACTTGAAAAGCAACATCCCATTTGCGGTCAAATGTTTTTCCGAGAAATCGATACGAAATCGTATTTGAAATCTTAACAAGCCAAAAGCCTTCGTCATTTTTAAACAGATAAAAATTAGAACCTGGTTGCGAATCTAAACCGCAGCCTTTTCTGTAGCCCGGAAAAATGGCCAAAAGTTCAATTCCGTTACTTTTAATGATTTTGATGTTTTCATGATATAAATAATTTTTATCCATCAGGAAATTGTTAAAAACTCTGGCAGAATTTACATCTACATCGTTTAATTCCAGAATTCCTTTATCGTTAAGATAAAACACGACATCCTCATCCTTGTAATATTTTAGGCTTTTATTTATTGGTGTAAACGTTTCAGCATCAAAATCAGTTCGTTTTTTATGATAGTAAATGCGATTATTCTTTTTGTAAAAATTGTAATCAATTATAGTTTTGTCCGAATCGTCATCTTCAAAAACAATTTTTTGTCTTTTGCCTCTACCGCTCGGAAAAGTGTCTGCATCGGTTCTGTTTAATTCGGTCGTGTTTTTAAAAAACTTTGTGTTGGTTTTCCACCAAAGATCCATTTCTGCATTATCTGCTAAAACGGTAAAACCGGTAGTGTCAATTTTCACAAATTCTCCTTTTACGAAAACTCCGTTTTTATCAAATGCAAAACCTTCTTTTCCAACTGTTTTTGTTCCGAAAGAAGCTAAATCGGTTTTTAAGATTTTATGAGTATAACAATCCTGATAGATTACATAGTCTTTGTTGACGATATAAGTAGGAGTTTCCAAAAAACTGCAATATCGGCGAAACCCGTTTTCGACTCTTAATGAAGGATCAGCAATTGCAGATTCAATAGGCTTGTTTTGACAGCTTGCAATTAATAGAAAACTAAAAAGAAGAATGAAACTTTTCTTTATTATGTTTGACGCTAAAACTATCATACAATTAATTTAGATCTGTGAATAATTGGTAATTTGAGCAATTTAGCCTTGCCACACATTTATTTTTGTTACTTTTTCGTTTTCAAATGAGATCGTTAAACTTCCAGTGTTTATTCCAGTTTTACTATATCCAAGATAATATTTAAATTCGTTATCTGTAGAAAAATTGCCGTCGGGTCTCCCAAGTAAATTGATAATTTCGCTTTTAGACATTCCAACTAGTTTATAATTATTTCGTAAACTATTCATCATATCCCAACGCATAGACCAATTATTTTCAAGATTTAGATCTGAGTTTTTCCATTTCTGGGAATCAAATTCTTCTCCAGATATTTTTCCTCGTAATGCTAAACCGCAAACGAATAGCATAATAATGATGATTAAGAATTTAGTCCGTTTTTGCATTCCTGTTTTTTGTTGTTATAGATTCAACGATATACGAGATTTGAAATTAAAGATAAGAGATTTTTCTATTAGAGATAATTTTTAGAAATCAAAAACGTCAGATTAAGAAAGAAGATAACTGAAATTCAGTTTTACCAATCTGTCATGATGTTTTATTATGTTATTTTGATAAAATAGTAGCAAAGACACATGTATAGGTTTTATATGTTTATTTAGTTTAGTATATTTTTTTTAAAGCAATTAGATTTGTCTGGAAATGCATAAAACGCATGAAATTATTTCAATATTTAAAACTTTTTCTAAATGAAAACTAAGCTTTACTTTCTGTTTATTTTGACGCTTTTAGCAAGTTGTAATAATGAAAAAACGATAGAAGAAATCTTAATTGCTCATCCAGATGAATATTGGACGTACTACAATCCTAATTCTGGTGATTTTACTTATTATAAGTTTAATGAAAATAAATTTACGGAACGATATGTAAGAGATTCTATAAATAATTTTCTAAAATATAAGCCTTCTGGCCATGTTGTTGAGGTATCGCAAAGATGGAGCGTTTCAAAAGATAGTATTTTGCGATTTAATGGTTTTGTGTATGATGTTGTAAATTATAATGAAAATACGGTTGTTCTTTATTTTAAAGATTTGAATACCAAAGAAGAAAGAATGGTTTTCTTAACAAAGGAAAAAGCGGGAAGCCCTCGTCAATATTCGGATTATTATTACGAAAGAAGAATTACACAACCAGAAAAGTACAAAGTTCCCAATGCTTGGTGGACCTCTAAATAAGCAATAAATTTTGATTAGGTTTAAATAGACCTTTATTGTTATTTTAGACAAATCTTAATTCAGATTCCAAATGCTATTATTATGCAAAAAAGACAGCCAATTCATCTAAACAGAGTTTTTATTCTGTCATTTTTTTGTGTGTTCTTGTTTTTTGTTTTTAGTTGTAATCAAATTATTGAAAAGAATAAATACAACGGAACTTGGATTTTAAAAGAAAGACATTACACCGAAAAAATCAGTTTTAAGGATGGAAATTACACTAAACAATACAGCAGTGATGATATTAGAGTGCACTCAAACGGAAAGTTCTACCTTAATAGAAATGAAAATAGATTTGGAACGACATTATCATTAATTCCAGATAAAATGATTATGGAAAAGGATACTGTTTTTCAAGATTGCGAAAACTTAGACGTTATTGAAATGACTGATAGTACGTTTACAGTTCAAAAATCACATCAATGGGCTAGAGATGCACGCGACAAATGGATTCAGGTAAATGAATTTTTAGTTTATAAAAAGCAGAAAAATAAAGATTGATAATCTTGGAGGTATAAACGTTACAGATATCAGAAAGTTTAAATAAAAAAACTAATGAATATTCCAGAAAACATAACCGATTTTTTGTATTGGGTAAAAGAAAGAACAGAATTGTTTTGGAGTATCAATCCCAAAACTTCATCAAATGTTTTTGTTTGTGCAGATTGGGCTTACGGTGCAAAATGGATTGGACTTTCTGAAGCTGAAATTGATGAAATAGAAAAAAAGTATTCTATTAAATTCATATTTGAGCATCGAGAATTTTTGAGGATTTTGCACACGATTGATAGAAAAGAAAGATTTGAGTATACGGAAACATTTGAAGAAGATTCTGAAATTATAGTCGAAGAAAGTCCTTTTTTTTATAACTGGCTTCGTGATGAAAAGGAAATTACAGAAATTGAAAAATGGGCATACGATAGCATTTATCAAGATATTGTTGGAGTAAATAGAGTTTGGCTAAAATCTTGGGGAAAAAGGCCAAAATCTGAAATCAAATAAAAAACATTTTTGAAGAATGGTATCAAAAAACACCTAAATTAATTCCAATTCATTCGTGTATGTTTGTAGTTAGTGGACCTGACCTACAATTTAAGCCTGTTTTGTCAATTTGGGGTTCTGATATTAATGTCCGTGGATGGAATTTAAGAAGTTATCTGCTAAATGAACTTAGAGAGCATTTAGATATTCAAGTAGATGTTTATGATGAAGAAGATCAATGTTATTGTACTGAATTAATTAATGAAGTACAGGCAATTTTTGATGAAGATTATAAGTTTGATGAAAATAAAAACATTCCGTATTGGAAGGAATTAATGTTGATTTGGAATTCAGGTTGGTCAAATTTTGGTTTAAAATACCCTGGTCAAGAAGGTAATGGAGCGTTTAGAATAATGAAAACCTATGTTCCAGATGATGAAGAAAATGAACAAAAAAGATTTCAAATTTTTTAAAAGCTTCAGATTTCTCCGAAGCTTTTTGCAATCAGTATTCAAAATATTCAACTAAGTTTGGCGAATTCTTTTTGGAGATTAAAATCTATATCCAGCGCTCAATCCGAATTTTGCCACAATAGTATGGTCCGTTTTATCTGCATTGATTAATATACCGCCATAACCAACATTTGCTTCAAAAAGAAATCCGCTTTTACTTATCCATTTCCAGCCTCCGCCAGCACCGAGAGCAAAATTAATTACATCTGGGTTTTCGGTATATATCGAACGATCTTCTGAAGCGTATATTTTTTTGCCATCTGTTGAAGCCAGCATTCCAAACCCTTCCACAAACCAGCCTGATGCGTATTTTTTACCAAAATATCTTCTATAATAGGGAGAAATGGAATAATTCATGTCATTGCTTGTGTCAGTTGTTAATACATGAAAATAATAAATACCTAATGATGATCTGTTGTTTAAATGTCTTTCGTAGCTTACGTTTAGAGTTTTGTTAAAGGCCGCAATTGCATTTATGGTAATGTCATTTTTTCTCTCAAAAGGATTTGATTCGATTTCATTTTGAGCATTGACAGAATAAAAAGCAAACAAAATGATAAGCAGTAAGTGATTTTTTTTCATAAAAAGTGATTTGAATTATTTGACCCCAAAATTCAGATATAAAAAATAGAAAAGGTTTCAAAACCTTAAAAGTGGATAAATTGGCACTTATTTACTGGTGTTTTTATATTCATTTGGCGTAAGACCCATAACTTTTTTAAAGGCTTTGTAAAAAGTCGTTTTAGAAGTAAACCCAGATTCTAATCCGATGGCGAGCAAATTATAGTTTTCGTATTCCGGATTCGAAATCATTTCTTTTACAGCTTCAACTCGATATTTGTTTATATAATTGGCAAAGTTGTCTCCAGTTATGATGTTTACAATTTGTGAAAGATATCCAGCGCTTATGTCTAGTTGTTCTGCCACTTTTTCTCTGTTTAATGTACTGTCCGTATAAATATGTTCATTTCTACAAAGAAGTTCTAATTTTTGAAAATAAAGATTATCTGCCGTTATAGTTTCTCGATATTCTTCTATTGTATTGTTGTCTATAATTTGAAAATCGGAAGGCGAAATAGCCAAATCGTTGTTTAGAAAATTAAAAATAGCTTCTTTGTTTTTGGCCAATTTGTATTTGTAAATACCGATATAAGCTGTCCAGTGAATTACAAATGTTGCAGATAAACCTAGAACACTCATAATCGAAGAAACATCTAATTGAAAAAACCAGCCGACCATATAGGTCGTTAACCAAAAAACTAACAGCATATACATGAAAGTTAACAAAGTAATGACCCATTTTTTCTCTTGAGGATCCTTTAAATGTTTTATCATAAAATAGGAGTAAAGAGGTAAAAACAAGACGATGATAACGGCCAATAAAAGCTGAACCATCCTAAGGATATTGATGAGATACATAAAAGACTCAGGAATTTTATAAATTCCTGCTTTAATGTCAAGATATACGCCAATACTAAGAATGCTGTTATAGAAAAATGGAATGTAATACAGATACGTTTTTTGTCTGTTTTTTACGGTATCATCAATGCGGTTTATAATAAACAGAAATGTGAAAACTGGTAATAGAAATATCCAATCGAAAGCATCTATAAAACATAATAAAGGATAGGATTTGAATACCTCTTGAAGTTCAAAAACATAGTTTAGTAAAACAATAGAAAGCGTAAAAAGTAAGTACGCAAGATATTTATTTGAATTGCTATTGAATAAGGAAGATTTTAAAATAACAAAGCCTAAAACGATTCCCTGAAAAATCGCAATATTTAAAAGTGTTGTATAAATCAATTTTTTAAGATAAAAGTTATTTTACGATTTGTTTCAGAATATTATGGCAATTAAAATATAGCTTATTTCAGACGAATCAACAGGACGAATTTATAGTAATGCAAATGATTTCCTTAACAGATTAAGAAATGATTAACTAAAATCATACGAAATTATCCGTTAATTTCGAATAAGAAAAAGTATGGAATTTTTAATAAATTCGTCCTTTGAATAAATGTATTTAAGCACAATTTTATAGAACAAATAGTACAAATAGGAAATAAAGAAATCCGATACAAGAACAAAAAATTAGTTGCAAATTTCAGATAAAACATAAAAATGAAAAAAAATCTATTCATAATTTTAATTCTATTTAGTATTACAGTACAAGCACAAACAGATAATAAATACAAGGAAATTGATTCTTTAATCGAGAGTAATTCAATGATTAACTCGATGAGCGCAATTACAAAACTTAAAGAAGATTTTGCAAAAGATTCGATTAGTTCAAATTATTGGCTTAGATATTCAAAAGCTTCTTATATTTTTTTCAGATATGAAGATGCTTCATCCAGCATTGATAAAGCGATTAAATTAAGTACAAACGACTCAGAGTTGTATTTTGAAAAAGGTTTGCTAAACAATAAACTTCATAAGCTTGAAATAGCGTTGCAAGCATTTGGAAAAGCTATAGAGATTAAAAAAATGGGTAAATATTTTTATTGGAAAGGTATTGTCAACCAACAATTGAGAAAAATAGAGAGTGCAGAAAATGATTATCAAGCGGCTATTGAAAATAAATTTGAAACCCCAGAATTATTTAACAACTTCGGAATTCTTTTGGCAGAAAGCGGAAGAAACCAAAAAGCGTTGGTGATGATTAATAAAGCTATTGCTCTTGATAACAAATATCCAGAAGCCTATTCTGCAAGAGCAAAAATTAACTTCTCGTTGCTAGATTTTGACATGGCTTGTAAAGACGGAAAATATGCTGTAAAATTAGGACATAGAAACCCTTTTCTGCTTCCAGATTCAATTTGTAATGGTACTTTAAATCAAAAGCTACAATTTGCTTCAGAGGTATTTATTGTAAATAAATTATACAAACAAGCCATTGTTGCTTACACCATGTTAATAAACAATAAGGCCACAAAATCAGATAATTTTTTAAATCGAGGTTACTGCTATTTTCAAACGAAAGACTATGTAAACGCAGAAAAGGATTATCTTAAAGCCTTGTCACTTTCGAAAGCATCGGCCGATCAAATTTATGATAATTTAAGTTTGCTGTATTTTGATATGAAGAATTTTGAAAAATCAATAGAATACTCAACAAAACGTATCGATCTAAATCCAAATAACCACGTCCCGTATATTGACAGAGGGCTTAGCTACCGAAAATTAAAAAATTACGCCAATGCTGAAAAAGATTTTAATAAGTCCTTAGAGTTGAAACCTGATTTTTTTAGAGCATTTGGCTATCGTGCCTTTTTATTTTTAGAATTAGGTCAATATCAAAAATCATTGGAAGATGCTAGTAAATCAATTAAAATAAATCCCCAATACGGTTATGGTTACATGGTTCTAGCCCAAGCAAAACAACAAATCGGAATATCAGATTTCTGTGAAGATTTTTACAGTGCAAAAAAACACGGCGAACCTGATGCCGAAAAGGGAATAAAAGAATATTGTAAATAAAAGTTGCAGCCAACAGCAAATTTAGGCAATTGCCTTAAAGGAAAATTGTTTTTTTAGGTATGATGATAAATCCGATTAAACGGTTTAATTTAACTCCAAACCCGCTGTAGTATCAGAGCATTGAGTAACATTTAAAAAAACGCTAATGAAAATGTATCTTTCCTTAATTTTATTATTATTTCTTTCCTGTAATAATAAACAAAAACAATTAGAAAAAGCACTTTTAGAAAAAGAAGGACCAGTTGAAATGGACTACTTTCATCTAACTACGCAAAGTTCTGATAAAAGTTATGGTTTTACTGAATCAAATCCGATTAAGGTTGGTGGTCGTTCCGAAGGTATGGGGCCAAAAAATGAACGCAGATTTTTGAGTGTATTGAGAGGTCCAAATGGCGAAACAGTAAGATTTTATAGAGTAGGAAGCTGCTGTCTTTTTGAAACCCCGAATGTGGAAAAAGGGATGAAAGGCTCGCTTGACATCTATAACGTATATTATGAAGATATAAAAGACACTCTAGAGATTTATATAAATATGTATGATAGAGACAGCCTAATGATTCCGTTAGGTTTAACTTCAAAAAAATGACATTTTTGAATTTGAAATTGACTAGTTTAGGAAAGATGAAATCATAAAAGAATTCAGTTTATGGGTTTGCTATAATTTCGCCTGCTAACAAGCGCCTAGTTCGTGAATGTATTAGATAAACAAAAAAAGCTCCAGATTTCTCTGAAGCTTTTTGTCTTAGTAGCGGGAACAGGACTCGAACCTGTGACCTTCGGGTTATGAGCCCGACGAGCTGCCTACTGCTCTATCCCGCGATGTTTCGGGTGCAAAGATACACACTAAATACAGTTTTACAACAATTTTTATGCTTTATTTTTGCTTTTTTAGTTCAATCGTTTGTTTTTTAGTGTGTTATCGGGTGTCTGGAAGGGAGTTTTGAGCCTCAAATGATAGTAATTCTTGGTATGGATCTCCTTTTAAACCCAATAATAAAGCAAATGCAGGTTCTGTTTTGTATCCTTTTTGCTTTAGTTTGATGATTTCTAAACGGAAATTTTCATCTTTTGAGCGAAGTATTCTGTCTTCAATCAACATATGTTTGTATGCATTTTGGTTTTGAGTTGGAATACTTTGTCCAAAGATTTCGATTTCAAATTCATCAAGTTTAAAAACCGCCACGATACTTTCCTGAGCATCAATTTCAATTTCTTTTATCGAAAAGCCACTGTGTTCTTGAAAAACGGATGTTACTTTTTTAATAAAGTCAGCTTTGTTTTTCCAGCAACAAATAATGTCCAAATCGCTTCCGTCAATAGCTATGTCTATCGGAATTGTACCTGTCAAAAGAGGGTCAAATTCTGCCAGATTTTCCAAAACTTTATAACGGGTGAGAACCTCAAATGCCTGTTTTTGTTTTTGATTTCCGTTTTTCAGGTAAGCTATTGTTGTAAAATCAATCATCGTAGTTCTTGGTTTCTTTAATCTCGTCTTCGAGTCTTTTTCTGATATCGATTTTAGCTTTCGTAAAAACAAAAATTGTAGTCAAATATTCTCTCGCATACGGGTTTGTGATTTGGCCGCCGATTAACGAAGTGCCAAAGAATGGAGATGTTTCAGCAAATTCTTCGCTTTTTTCGTCAAATTCTTTTACGCGAATCAGGTTTTTATAAGGAATGCTAAAGTCAAACCAGTTTACATAATCGGCATTAAAAGAAACGGCTCTTATGCCTTTTTTAGAATAAAAATTTATAGCTCCAGCCTGACCGTAATTATCGCACAAAACGAGAGTTTCTTTTTGATTTGGCAGTAAACCGTAAAGCGAATCGGTTTTGTGTGCCAATTCTTTCCATCCGAGCATGTCGGCATAATCTTGAGGCAATTTATGATCTTTTCCGTCTTCCCAGCGAAGCATTCCTAATTTCTTATATTTCTCCTGATGAGAAGCAATGTATTGCGGACTTTTATTGGGAAAGGCAATGTCGTACATCGGAATAAAAAACAAGATCGGCAATAATGCTAAAACAGGTTTTAGGAAGCTCTTCCAGCCTTTTTTTAAGATATCGGCCAAAAATACGGAACCAAAAGCAATGTAAATTGGATACAATCCAATGGCATAATAGGCTTTGGCTTTGAAATAAATAAAAATCAAAAGAGTGAAAACCAATGAAAAGGAGAAAAACTTAAAATCTTGAAAAGGTTTGTAAAACAACAAGGCATAAAAACCAGTAAGAATAACCAGAATTGATCCGATAAAAAACAAAAGCTGTTCTTTTAAAAAATCAAAACGGTTTACGTTGACCAATTGCGTTTCAGACAACTCTTTCATATGGTGAACAATTGGGAAATTATTGTTGTACTGCCATAAAAGATTTGGAAGTATTATGGCTAATCCTAAAATTAGGGCGATATACAATTCTTTTTTTGCGAATATTTTTCGCTGTTTTGTCAGCAAAATTGCTGGTACAATTCCGAGCAGCAGAAATGCAATATTGTATTTGTTTAGAAATCCGAATGCAAAAGTTATTGCAGCAGCAAAAAGCCATTTTGTTTTTTCAGCCTTTATATATCGAATTAAAAAATAATAAAATGCAGTCCAACAAAGAACATCAAGTGAATTGGGCTGAAAAAGCGTATTCAGCCTTAATAAACATGAAAACAAAACACAAAGTGCACCTAGAATTAAGGCATACAAGCCACCCTTTAGATGTTCGATTGTTTTCCATACTGCCAAAAGCGTTAGAGCGCCAAAGAGAGCAGGGAAGAACTTTACCCAGAAAACCGAATTTCCGAGAAGAAAAATCAGATAAGAAATCCATGAGGTTACAGGAGGAACCGACAAATAACCCCAAGCCAAATGATGTGCTTGGTCAAGATGCAAATATTCGTCACGTTGCAAATCGTATTCAGAACTTATTAAGAAGTACTGCAGGGCGAATTTTAAAATAATAAATCCAATTAAAATAATGGTTTTCTTAGTCATTTTTGGTCTGGTTTGGAGCAGATTAAATTTTAGTTTCAGCTAAGATATCATTTATTTTGGATTTTGGTTTACAATTAAATAGCCTCAAAAACAAAAAAGCTCCAGAAAATCTGAAGCTTTTAAATAGTATAAGAACATGTTAATGGAGAAAATTATTCTTCCGAAGCAGTTTCAAATTCCATATGGTCGATAATTTCTGTTTCTGGTTTTTCCGGTTTAGAAGCTTTTAAAGAGTTGAATCTTTCCAACATTGCGGTTTCACCTTCTTCACCACTGAAATAAGGAAAAACATCCATAATTGGTGTTTCTGAAATAGCAGGAATCGAGTATTCTCCCATCGTATTTTTCATTATATGAAGTGTATTGTCATATGCTTCACGAACATCATTTGCCTGAACTAACATATACATGCTGGTTTTTCTTTCTTTGCCACTTTCTTCATCATAAGCAATTAAAGTGATTTTAGATTTAAACCAACGGTCAGCATTTTCAAAAGGATGAATTTCAGCATAATTTGCCACTTTGATAGATGTGATTTTAAATTCTTCACTAGTGTAAGCGGCCATTTCTTCATTCATTCTTTTTTCAGCTTCTGTATACGACAAAGCATCAACCAAATACGGTTCAGTTAATACTTTTTGTCCTCCAGTTTCATCTGTTTTTCTATATTTTACTTTGCATTCGTACCAAACTACGCTCATCTCTTTTTAAGTTTTAAGGATGTCAAAGATAAATTTTCACACAGAAATAAATCTTAATTCGAAGTATAAAATATTCACAATTTCAGATGATTGCAGTAACGTTTTGAGGTTCTGTGTTTTAGTGTTTTTTTCTAAAAATAGGATTTTATTTATAGCTATTAATTTATTTTTTGTTTTGAATTGAAAACAAGTGATTCAAAATCAGTTGGTTGTTTTTTAAGGCTTGATTTTTCTGGTTTTTTTCAATCTTTTTTCAAACCGCCATATCATTTTTCACGTAAGTGTAAAAGACGATATCCGGGGGTGAGGTACATTCAAATGAAATGATTTGTGGAACAAAGAATCATGCAGCATTCCTGATATCGTCTTTTTTTTGTTAAAAATTTAAGACGAATCGGATTGGGGAAATTAAACATTCACAGGTTACAAGAAACTTTGAATTATCTAGAAAGCAAACAGCGTGAATTGAAGCGAAATGCGCAATATGATACACGAAGTACAGAATCGATGATCAAGTATTTGAAAAAAGATATGATTGAACAGTTTAAGCTGACAGAACATCTTTTTTATATTAAACAAGAAAGTAAAGACACAGAGGTTTTTATAAAAAATGTAAAAGATATCATAGAATGGTATCCTGATTTTTTTTAGGAAATCAAGCCGGATTTTTTGATTCTAAATTTGGCAGTCTTAAAAATGATACAATTTAGGACAGTGATTTTGAAGTCGCTTTTATGCTGTATGACTAATTTTGAGAAATAAATTTTCATTTCAAACAAATCAAAAAAAGTCAAAATGGTACAGGAAAGAGTGATGGAGAAACTGGCTATTCTTGCCGATGCCGCCAAATATGATGTTTCGTGTTCGTCTGGACAAAGCAAACGCGAAAATAAAAACAAAGGTTTGGGAGATTCCGCCGGATACGGAATTTGTCATGCTTATACAGAAGACGGACGCTGTGTTTCGCTTCTTAAAATTCTGCTTACCAATCATTGTATTTTTGACTGCGCTTATTGTGTCAGCAGGAAAAGCAATGATGTAAAACGCGCCGCTTTTACCGTTCAGGAAGTGGTTGATTTAACAATTGGTTTTTATAGACGAAATTATATCGAAGGATTATTTCTAAGTTCGGGTATTTTTGACAACCCAGATTATACGATGGAGCGTTTGGTGCGGATTGCAAAAAAGCTTCGATTGGAAGAAAATTTTAATGGATATATTCATCTCAAGGCAATTCCGGGAGCAAGTGATGAATTGTTAAGGCAAGCCGGAATGTATGCGGACCGATTGAGCGTAAATGTTGAAATGCCAACCGAACAAAGCCTTAAGCTTTTGGCTCCCGATAAAAATCACATCGATGTTATAAAACCGATGGAATATCTCAAAAACGAAATTACCGAATATAAAGAAGAAAAAAAACGGAACTACAAAACACCGCTTTTTGCTCCTGCTGGCCAAAGCACACAGATGGTGATTGGAGCGACCAAAGAAAATGATCTTGAAATTTTGGGCATGGCCAATTATTTTTATGAAAAAATGAATATGCGTCGGGTTTATTATTCGGGTTATGTTCCGATAAGCCATGACAATCGCCTTCCTGCAATTGGAACTCCAGTTCCGATGATACGCGAAAATCGTTTGTATCAAGCCGATTGGCTGATTCGTTTTTACGGATTTAATGTTAACGAAATTGTCGGTTTTGATCAGCCGAATCTCGATTTGGATATTGATCCGAAACTTGGATGGGCGCTTCGGAATCTCGATCAGTTTCCGGTAGACGTAAATACCGCCGATTTAGAATTGATAAAACGCATTCCGGGAATCGGTTTTTTGAGTGCAAAGAAAATTGTGGAGGCTAGGCAATTCAAAAAACTGCAACCTTATGATTTGCAGAAATTCGGAATTGCTTACAGCAGGGCAAAATATTTTCTGGCATTTGCTTCGCCTTTTAGATTACAGAAGGATTTTACTTCTATTCAAATCAAAAATTATATTTTGAATCTTCAGAAGAGCAAGTACAAAAATGATTTTTCGAATCAGCTTGTTTTATTTTAAGGGAGAATGACGCAGATAATTTACGACGGTACATATGAAGGCTGGCTTACAGCTGTATTTGAGATTTATGAATATAAATTGAATGATATTGTTTTTGCCAAAAATAAAGCTCTCAATACGTTGCTTTTTGCAGACATTCACCCCGTAACGACAGATGTCTTAAAAGCAAAGCGTGTCGAAAACGGATTGAAGAAACGCCTTTCTGTTTTGGGTTTTCAAAGTGTTTTTTGCGCCTTTCAGTCTGAAATAGATAAGATTGATGAGGTTTTGTTTCGATTTGTAAAATATGTGTTGTCAAGTACTGTAAATGTAGAGCAGGATTTGAGTAATGATGATGTTCTGGCTGTTAAAAAGGCATTTCATTTCACCACCAGAGAAAGTCACAGAATGAAAGCTTTTATTCGTTTTAAGCTCACAAAAGACAACTTGTATTACGCGCTTATCGAACCAGATTGCGATGTGCTTCCGCTTATAGAGCAACATTTTAAAAAACGATATGCCGATCAGCGATGGCTGATTTACGATGCAAAACGAAAATATAGCATTTATTACGACCTTGAAGACACTGCTGTTGTAAAATTGCATTTTGATTCGGCAGTATCTTCTTCTACACATACAGCCGAAATTTTTGATGAAGACGAAGGTTTTTTCCAAGATTTATGGAGACGTTATTTTAGCAGCGTCAATATTGAATCCCGTAAAAACACAAAATTGCATGTACAGCACATGCCAAAAAGATATTGGAAACATTTGACGGAAAAAAGGCCTGATTTAAATGATTTTAAGTAATAGGAATTGTTTGATTTGCTAAATTTGATTCATTAATAACTATAATTATGACTTTTGATATCCAACCAGTATTAGAAAATAATGACATCATATTATATCCTTTAGAAGAAAAGGATTTCGAAATGCTTTACAATGCTGCATCAGATCCTGAAATATGGAAACAGCATCCGAATAAAAATCGTTGGGAAAACGAAGTTTTTAGAACTTTCTTTGAAGGAGCGATAAAAAGTCAAGGAGCTTTTAAAATTTTAGAAAAAAAGACGGAAAACATAATTGGAAGCACACGATTTTACGATTATGATAAAGTTGACGAAAGTATATTAATTGGCTATACGTTTTATACCGTATCGTGTTGGGGAAAAGGCATTAATCTTGCAGTAAAAACAATGATGTTGGATTATATTTTTCAATTTGTGAATAAAGTTAATTTTCACATTGGAGCCGAAAACATTAGGTCGCAAATCGCAATTTCGAGATTAGGCGCCCAAAAAAATGCTGAACAAGAAGTCGCTTATTTTGGCGAACAACCAAAGCTGAATTTTGTTTATCAGATTACGAAAGCGGCGTGGGAAGGTAGAGATATGTAAGAACTAATAACAAAACCAGATGTTATTTTTCCTCTTCTAAATTAGCTGCAGAAATCTGATCAAGTATATTGGTTTGATTTGGCGAAATATAGTTTTTTGTTTCGGTGGGAGTTTCTTTCTTGAAAAGAAGATCTAATGCATTGTAAAGACGTAGCAAAACCTCTTTGTCTTCTTTAGCAATATCTAAGGCTGTATTAAAATTAAAAACATAATTATTCGAATTGCGTACTTCTACTTTTATCGTTTTTGATGTGATTTTAAATTTAACTATATCCATATTGTGTATATTACTTCGATGCAAAAATACTATTTTTAATAATGGTTGTGAAAAATCTAAACTATAATTTTTTAGAATTAATTTGATGTCTTCCATTGTATTTTAAGACTTTTCAATCTTGATTTTTGGAAATTGACAAAGTGGATTAATTTTGAAAAAACTTAGAAATACGTCTGTTAATCATCAATGTAATTCTAGGTAATACTATATTCCCACTTGATTTGATCTATAAATTTTAAGTCATTTTTCCTAATCTGAATTGATTCCAATTCAGCCTTAATAGTTTTTATCTCTTTCCGAATAGCTCTAAATGATTTAAAATTTAGAATTGTTTTAATAGATTTTAATTCCGTCTGTTTTGAGTGTAATTCTTTTTTTAGTGTACCTATTTTTGAGGTATAACATTCCTGAAAAAAGATTGCAAACGAGTTAAAATCTCTAATTTGATTATTATCAATGTTTAAGTTTGGCAGAAGGACTATGTATGATAATTCTAGAAAAATTTCTTCTATATGGAAAGTCTGATTTTTGATTTTTTCTTTGACTGCATTTACATCCTCCAATCTATTTAGTTTATGAAAAATCTTTAAATCTTTTAGTAAATGATTGTATTCGGTTGTTAATTGTTTTAAGCAATAAATAAACTCATTAATATTTGTTTTAGGCTGATAGCTTTCTATTAAGTTACATAAGCTATGACTGTAAACTTTACTTTCTAGATAATTGTTTTTTATTTTTTCCTGATAATGTGTAATGTAGTTTAAAATTTGAAGCTCTAAATACTGTTGTTGTGCAAACACTTGTCTCGTTTTTGTGAAGTTTCGATTATTAATGAGAATGCGCTGTTCAAGTTTAAGTTTGAAGATTTGCTTTTCTATTTTTTTGATGCAGATTAAAAGTTCATTATAATTTGAAATCATATAAAAAGTTGCTTTTTGTTATAGGGTAAAAATAAAACGACACACGGTCAAAGTGTGTCGTTTGGATTAATTCGTAAAAAGGAATTAGTTTCTTTTATGCCAACTTCTTCCATTTGTAGTTGAATAGTAAAGCCCTTTTGAAGTAGTCGCTAAAATTTCTTTTCCATTGTCTGTTAAATCCTGAAAACTCCCGTAAGAAGATCCTGAATATCTGACATGCCAAGATCTTCCAGAAGTGGTTGAGTATTCAATTTTAGTACTGTTGTTAGGATTTATTCTAATTAATTCGCTGTCTTTGGTAATCATCTGTGACATAATATCTGTTTTCTAATTGATGCCTACTCTAGATTGGTTTTCGGCTTTCCCATAAGACGAAATTAGAAGGAGAGTAGGACAAAAGACGGCAGAGTGAAATTACTGTAAAAAAAAATAACCGTCACAATACTGTGGCGGTTATACTTTAACAATAATATCTAACCTTGTTGATAATGATTTTCTAAGAGTATAATCATTTCTTCTTGATGTTGTTTAATTTGTTCTGAATTCCAAGAATTGTTAGCATAGATTTTAGCTAACTTTAAGGAATCATAGGTTGATTTGTTATAAAAATCAATCCTTTTCTTAGCTACATCTTGATTGCTATAAGAAGAATTTTGACCTACTGAAAGCAAAGCTAAATTTCCAAAAGCATTTAACCAATCAATTCCATCATCTAAATCATTAAGATTGTTTTTATTTTCTTCATTTTGAGGAAAAATGTGTTCAATAGAGTTTTTTGAAGTGATTCTATATTGTTTAACTTTATCATCATTTACATCTCGATTTTTCCAAAGAATATATTCTAGTTTGTAAAACCAATAATGATTAAAACCTGTTCCCGAAGATTCGGATAATGTTTTATTTATATCTTCAAATTTCGGCAATGCAATTTCTTCATTTATTAATTTCCAAGAAATTTCTTTTTTGTCCCCAGGAAGCATAATATTGTCAATTCTTTCTAATTCTTTTAATATTAAATTTTCATTATTCAAGTTTTCGGATTTCAATAGGAAATCGATGAAAGGAGTTAGCCAATATTGTTGAGCAAATATTCCTGTGAAATATAAAACAGATTGCAGCATCTGTATTTCAGAGTTTTCATTGTTACTTCTTGAAAAATATATTTTGCCTTTACTTTCATTTTTGTTAACCGAAGCCAAAAGCAATTTTTCATTTTCATTACTTATTTCTTCTCCCTCTTCATTTCTCCATTTTACTACATATCGATCAAATAAATAACGAACCCTCCATAAGAGTAAAAAGAATTTTTCAACTTCTTTAATTTCTTCAATTTTAATATTTTCAAGGATTTTTTTAGAATCCATAGATTCTATATCTTCTGTAAATCCATTTTGTTTTCTGAAAATTCTATAAGTATGTGATAATAAGATATTAAAAGAAATAATAGAGCGACAAGCAGAGTTTTGAATTATCTCTGTTGTGTTGTTAAAAATCATTTTATCTTCGATTTTCAATATTTCATCAATCGTTAGATTTCTTTTACCTTCAGAAATATAGTTGTCGTTTTTTAAGTTAAATATGGTTTCATTAAATTCAGAAAAATGGCTTCTTTTAATCTTGTCTTTATCATTATTATATGGAAAAGATGTTTTGACATTACTTTCAAAATAATTATTCATGTTTTCACAAGCTTCCCAAATTTTGGCATACTTTATTCGTTCATTTTTTTCGATGATTTTATCCAATAACCGAGCTTTTAGAATATCGGATTGTTGAAGCTGTATTCCGCTTGTTCCTAAAGCAACGAAAAGGGCATTTAAGTCTGTGTATTCTGGAGCTTCATTAAAAATGAATTTTACATTGTTGAAAATGTAATTTCCATACTCTAGTAAATTTAGTTCATTTCTTTTTGCTTTAAGATAACCTTTAATTGTTTCAATTCCAGAGGCAATGTTTTTTAGAAATTCAAAATTACTCACATCTTGAAATCTTCTATCTGAAGAGCCATCAAGTAATCCTTTTAAATATTCATACACCTCTTTTCGAATGTCAAAATCAAAACGAATGTCTTTTTTGTTATTATCATATTCAATTTCAAGGTAGTTCGTCAAATCAGAATTAATATTTAAATTTTTAAAACAAAATGAGATTAACCAAAAAGTTGTAAATCTTTGTTGCCCATCAATTACTTCTAAAAGATTATTGGTTTCGGGAGATTTAACTACATACGTATTCCCGACAAAATAATCGTTATCTAAATTTTTTACTATATTATTTTTAAAATTATGCTCTAAATCTTCTAACAATTTATTGATTTCAACAGCATCCCAAACATAAGGTCGTTGATATACTGGGATTAAAAATTCTAACTTGTCTTTGACAATTTCTTTAAGTGTTATTTCTTTCGTTTTAAACTTCATTAGTCGTTTTTTAAATAGTTTTCAATCGCTTTTTTTAAGTCAGAATCAAAGTTTTCTTTGGAAATAGGTTCGTTAAAAAAAGCATTAACTCTATAAAAAAATCTTTCTCTAACACCTGTAAGATCTTTTGTTTGGATGGGTAATTTTTGCTTTTTTAGATAAAATAAGACTTCTTCATATGTAAAAGCATTTAAAATTCTGTCTAAAATTTTTGTTTCATCTATAAAATTTCGAACAGTTGCTTCATAAATTCTTGATTTGTCAGATAATCTTAAACTGTAAATAAACCGGAATAAATACAACGAAAATTCAAGTACATTTTTTCTGCCAAAACGATCGACAAATGAAAGTAAAGCAAGTTTATAATAGCTTCTCAAATCAATCGTTCCATCAATTATATTTATAATTTTACTATTGAATTCAGCATATTTCCCTTTTTGGTTTTCCTCTAAAAACAAGAAATTATAATCGTCTGTAAAACTCAGTAAATAATTTATGTAATTAACACCTTCGTTTAAAGGTTGTCGGATTGCATATTTGTCCGCAGTAATTTTATGGGTGTTTTCTTCAATTTCAACAAATGAATAACCAATGTCTCTATTTTCTTTTTTTACTTTTTCAGCGAAATCTGTTGTTAGAATATTTTTCCAACCAGAAATGTCCGTATTTTTATCAGGTAAATTTTTGTGTCTATTAAGATAATCCATTCTTCGTATTAAACTCAACATTCTGTTTACCGTTTCTAGATTTTTTTGTTTTGATTCCCATTCTTTTGCAAAAGAATTTCGTTCATCCTTTTCTTTAACACTTCGCAAATGGTGTGCTTTCAAAATATCAGTTCCTCCCAATCTTATTCCGCCAGTATTTAATGTTTCAAAAAAGTTATATGCCATATCTTCACTATTGGTAATAACTAATGTAACATTCAATTTAGAGAAATTAAGTTCTAAATTTTCAATGGTTCCTTGATTGGAATTATAATGGTCAAAATTTTCTTTTATATGTTTAAAAGTGATTGGATGGCTGTAAGTAACATTAAAATCAACATTTGATTTTATTTTTTCTAAAATTTGCATTGTTGTAATTCTTTGTTGACCATCAATAATATTGTAACCATCATCGTCTTTATGAAGAACAATACTTCCTAAATAAAAATTAGGTTTATCATCTTTCCGATTGTTGTGCTCAGAAATCTGGTGTATTAATTTGTTAATGTTGTATTTTGTCCAAACATAAGGTCTTTGATATTCGGGTATTTTAAGATTGTATTGTAATAACTCCATCAGAGATATACTACTTACTTCAATACTATTATTCATTTTAGCTATATTTTGTCTTTTTAATTTTTATTCGTTAAATCTTCAAACTCCTCAAATACAATTCCGCACAAGCTTTAGCATCACTCAACGCATCGTGATGATTTAGAAAGATCTTATGTTCTTTGCATAAGTTGGCCAAGTTTGATTTGTAAATTTATTTCTTTAGAAAAGTTATTCCATTTTCGATTCTAATCAATTCGACTTGACAAATGCTATTTCTATAACCTGTGGCAGTTTCAAAATCTATCGTAGTAAATGTGTTCATTAAATGTAAAGATTAGCCATTTGTGAAATTCTATTTTTCATCTCATTCTGAAGCCTAGCAGGAGAAATGACTTTTACATCTGCACCGTATTTCAATAGTTCCATAATGATATCATTGGTCGTATGGATATAAATTTCTAAAAGAAGCGTATCGTCATTCTCTTTAATAATCTTTTGAGATTCGTGAAGAGGAAAGGTCTTAATGTAATTTCCTTGTTTGTTAACAAATTCGAGTACTACTTTTTCGGCAGGAGAATAAGTTTCTACACCGAAGGCATGCTGAAATTCTTTTTCTACATTATATCTAATCGGCTTGAACTTTGTATCAGTCACAATTAAATTAGAAATTCTATCAAGTCCAAAAGTTTTTACCTTTTCATCTTTTTTATCTAAGGCAATTAAATACCATCTCTGATGGGATTCCTTTATAGCAATAGGATAAACTTCTCGCTTAGTGCTAAAATCCTCCCAATGCTTTTGGTGCGTAAATTTTGCTACATAGAGATTTTGTATGGCATGAATGATGCCGTGAATGTTTTCAGTTCCCGATGATTTTCTCTTTTCTAAAAAAACGCTAGGTGACAACTTGTTTCCTTCTTGCAAAGCATGATGAATAGAAAAGGCATCCATTATTCGTGTAACCGACTGATCTTCTATTTCTTCTTCATCAATACTATATGTTTTATCTTTTCGGTTGTAATTAATTACAATCCCAAAAATATCCATTATATCTTTTTTGTCACGTTCAAATGTTCGAACAGAATATTCAAAATTAGTGTCAATATCTTCATTTTCTAATTTACGGACAATATGTTTTTGTAAATCTTTAAAGTCACAGTTGTGACTCCTTAAGCGATCTATGATATATAAGTACCTTTTGAAATATATTAATTTGGACATGTTTGGTTTGTTTTATTTTTCAAAAATAAATCAGTAGTCTGTCATTTTGTGGCAGAGTGATGTAGGTGTGAAAATAAGAAATAACATATTGAGCAAAAAACGGTTTTCCGTAAAACAGTGCTTTTTTTGATAATAAGACCATTTAATCTTAATATTTGCAAATTTGATAACTTCGTTCTCTGGATTTTTAAGTAAAACTACCTGATTTTAGGTTGTGATGTAAAAAACAATTCTGGCAGATTGATAAAGTTGGGTGGGAGATATGATAAAGTTTCTTAGATGTTTAAGGCTGTGATTGAAGTGGAATTATTTAAATAATAAGTGGCAACTTTATATTTTGTTTATATTCAAAGAGTTGAAAATGTTGACAGATATAGTCTTTTCTTGACTTAAAATTTTTGAAAGCACTTTCTGTTTATTCATATGTAGCGAAAAGAAAACAGCATCATGTTTTTTCTCAAAAACTCAATAAAAAATAAGTTTTCGCCATACCAATGACTCCTTCTTTTAAAATTAGATTATCAGCTTCAAACCCCATTGTGAAGTTATCAAGTTCATCAAAACCAGTTGAAATTCCATCGATTTGATTATTTTTTTTGGAAATATTTTCTCTTCTTTTTTTCTAACTCTTCGCTAAATGAACTTAAGGCGGTTGTGTTTTTTATTATTTAAATACAAGAATTAACTAAAAAACCCTTAAACATTTGATGTTTAAGGGTTTTGCCTTTTGTAGCGAGGACGGGAGTTGAACCCGTGACCTCAGGGTTATGAATCCTGCGCTCTAACCAACTGAGCTACCTCGCCTGGACTGCAACCGAAAGTGTTCCTGATTGCGGGTGCAAATATAGAAATAATATTAAAGCGAACAAGCAAAAAAGAAAGAAAAAAAAATATTTTTAAAAACGCATTGTTTTTGGTCATATATTCTTATATTTCGAAAAAATTAAAAGTAGCACATGGATTCAAAAATACGTTACGAAATAGAGTTTCCGATCAATTCTTCGCCGCAATTATTGTATCAATATATATCAACTCCGTCAGGTTTATCAGAATGGTTTGCTGACAATGTTAATTCTAGAGGAGAGTTTTTTACATTTATCTGGAATGATTCACAAGAAAAAGCAAGATTGGCCTCCAAAAAATCGGGAGAGAAAGTAAAATTTAAATGGGTAGACGAAAGCAGTAAAGACACTGACTATTTTTTTGAGTTGCACATTTTGGTTGATGAATTAACCAAAGATGTATCGCTTATGGTAGTTGATTTTGCCGAAAAAGAAGAATTAGGAGAGGCTAAACAGCTGTGGGAGAATCAAATCTCAGACCTTAAACATCTTATCGGATCAGTTTAGTTAAACCTCTATTTTATCCTTATATTTGCCCTGAACAAAATTCAGGGTTTTTTTATGATTAATTTTAACGGAAACATTACTTCTGGCGAGGATAATATACTTACGCAAAATCGTGCTTTTTTATTTGGAGACGGTGTTTTTGAAACAGTAAAAATTGTTAACAGCAAGATTTTATATCTTGAAGACCATTATTTTAGATTAATGGCTTCTATGCGTGTCGTAAGAATGGAAATTCCAATGAATTTTACGATGGAGTATCTCGAAGAGCAAATACTGAAATTAATCAATGAGAGTAATTTAGCTATTTCTGCAAGGGCAAGAATTACTGTTTTTAGAAATGATGGTGGTTTATATCTTCCAAAGACAAATGAAGTTTCATTTTTAATTACTGCTTCGGCTCAAGAAAATAGCTTGTACGAAATAAATAAGTCAGAATACGAAGTAGATTTATATAAAGACTTCTATGTAACCAAACAATTGTTGTCGTCTATTAAAACGACTAATAAAATGATTAATGTTACCGGAAGCATTTTTGCGCATGAGAACGGTCTGGCTAATTGTCTTTTGCTCAATGATTCTAAAAATATTGTTGAAGGACTTCAAGGAAATATCTTTATGCTGAGCGGTAAAAAACTGGTTACACCACCAGTTTCTGAAGGATGTTTAAACGGAATCATGCGCAAGCAGATTTTAGCCACCGCTAAGAAAATAGAAGGCATAGAAATAGCTGAAGAAATAATTTCACCCTTTGATCTTCAAAAGGCAGACGAATTATTTCTAACAAATGTAATCATGGGTATCCAGCCCATAACAAAATACAGGAAAAAGGAGTTTACAAGTAATCTAGCTCATTTATTAGTGCAAAAACTGAACGAATCCATAACTGAAAATTAATTCAGATATGGATTTTCAGGCGCATTAGACCAAATAAGGTAATCGCCACCAAGCTCAATAATCTGTTCTTTCCAGAAATGAGTGGTCGATTTTCCTATAATTTTGTTTTTATAACTATTGTCTGCAATAATCCAAGAGTTTCCTTGCATTTCATTCTCGAGCTGATTTTCGTCCCAGCCGGTATATCCCAAGAAAAAACGAATATTGTTTTTACTAATAGACCCATCGTTTATGAGGTCTTTAGTAGATTCAAAATCGCCTCCCCAATAAATTCCGTTCGAAATCTCAACGCTGTTGGGAATCAGTTCTGGGATATTGTGAATAAAATAAAGATTGTCTTGTTCTACAGGTCCTCCGTTATATATCTTAAAATTGGCATCAATTTCTGGTATTAAGTCATTAATGGTGTATTTTAATGGCTTGTTGATAATAAAACCTATTGATCCTTCTTTGTTATGGTCTGCTAATAAAATTACCGATCTGTTGAATGATAAATCTCCAATTATTGAAGGCTCAGCAATAAGCAGGTGTCCTTTTTTTAATTTTTCTGAAATCATACGGTTACAATTTTTATTAAATTTAATCATAAAAAAATTAAAATCATAAAAAAAATCGTCAAAGCGTACAAAAAAACCCTCCAAAAGGAGGGTTTTAATTATATTATAAGTTTAGAGAACTTTCTTACTTAGTTCACTGCACCTTCTAATTCAGCTCCAGCTTTGAATTTTACAACGTTTTTAGCTGCGATCTTAATAGTTTTTCCTGTTTGAGGATTTCTTCCATCTCTAGCGGCTCTAGATGATACAGACCATGATCCGAAACCTACTAAAGAAACTCTTCCACCTTTTTTCAAAGTTGTCCCTACATTACCTAAAAATGACTCTAAAGCTAATTTCGCTGCGGCTTTTGTAATTCCTGCATCAGCAGCGATAGCATCGATTAATTCTGATTTGTTCATAATAATTAGTTATTAATTGTTGGTTAAAAAAAATTGTTAATACACAAATTTAGTAGGAAATCCGTTGCGTGCAAGTCTTTTGTTTAATTTTAGCAAAAATTGTTAATAACTTGCTTTTTTTGTTCATAAAACAATCCATTCATCGATGAAACCTAGGTAGAAACCCCTGTATTACTGATGTTAATAGACTTTTGCAATGTCAGAAAAGCTTACTCCATTTAATAATTCAGAAGCAAGCATTCTCTTTTTTCCTGGAAATTGTAGACTTAATAACTGAACAAAACCATCTTTTATTGCAATCTTGATTTCTTTTTTATTGCTCAGTAGTTTTCCAGCTTCATAAGAATGCTGCTCATAAATCAGTTTTGCATCGTATATTTTAATGTTCAATTCTTCATTTTGATCCTTCAAAAAACACCAAGACGCTGGATACGGACTCAAACCTCGAATCAGATTAGTGATTTCTTTTCCAGATTTTGTCCAGTCTATTTTACAGTTTTCTTTATTGAGTTTATAAGCTGTTTTAATATCATCGTTGTCTTCCTGAATTGTTGTTGTCACATTTCCGGCTTCAATAACTTTTAAAGTGTCAATTACAGTCCCACTCCCTAAATCCATCAAACGATCGTGTAGTTGTCCTGCGGTTTCTTCTGTTTCAATTGTGATTTCAGAGTTTAAAATCATGGCGCCAGTATCGATTTTATCATCAATAAAAAAAGTAGTAACACCAGTTTTGGTTTCTCCATTAATAATAGCCCAGTTAATTGGAGCAGCGCCTCGATAATTTGGCAATAAAGATGCATGAAGATTAAAAGTTCCTAAGCTTGGCATTTCCCAAACTACTTTTGGCAACATTCTAAAAGCCACTACGATTTGTAAATTAGCGTTTAAAGCTTTTAATTCTGCTAAGAAATTTTCGTCTTTTAAATTGGTTGGCTGTAATAAAGTAAGGTTGTTTTCAAGAGCATATTCTTTTACAGCCGAATATTTTATTTTTTGTCCACGTCCTGCTGGTTTGTCTGCAGCAGTAATCACGCCGACAACGTCATAGTTGTTTTTAATAATGGTGTCCAAAATGCCAACGGCAAACTCTGGAGTTCCCATAAATATAATTCTCAATTTCTCCATTATGATTTTAAAGTGTATTTATTATTCGCTTGTATGATAATATGATTGTTTTCGAGTAGTTCCTGAAGTACCGAAATAATATCTTCGGCATCCATCTTTATTTGATTCTGAATTTCTCTCGAATTCAAAGACGCTGTTTTGAGCAAAGATAAAATCTTATCTGCAATCGAATCGGCTTCAGTAATTTTTCCCTTTTGGGTAATGCAATAAGAGCAGATGCCGCAGTTTTCGCTGGTTTCTTCTCCAAAATAATCCAAAACTAGCCTATTTTTACAGGTTTTGTTGTCTTTTGTGTAATGCAAAACAGATAAAAGCTGTTCTTTTTTTACCAGATTTTGTTTTTCTAAATATTTCGAAACTCTGTTTATGGTGTGGTCGTCTTCGCGGACTTCATTAAACAAAATAGTAGCGTCGTTATTTTTAGATTTGTATTCTATTATTTCTTTTTCCTTCAATTTCTCTAAAAGCGCAATGATCTGTTCTTCGGTGCGATTTGATTTTTTTGCTATTAATCCCAGATTCAGATTTGCTTTTACTTCGTGAATTCCGGGATAGGTTCTTAGGATGGCTAGCAATATTTCTTCATCGTTCGGATTAAGGCTCATGTATCGAATTACTTCTTTAGACTCAATTATAAACTGAATATTGATTTTTTCTGAAAATTCTTGAGACATTGTAATAATCCCTTGCTGATTCAAAAACTGCAATGCATTATACGTTTTGAGTGTCGGAAAATCATATTTATTACAAAAATGATTCATTTTAAAGGAGAAAGATTCGTCTAAACCTTCTCCATACGCAATCTGAAAATAATTGCAAAGTTTATTGTAAACCGTCTTTAGGAATTTCTTATCGGGAAGAATGTTTAAAAACTGTTGTTCTGTCTGAATGGTGTCTGAATTATTATAAAGCAATACCGAAAAAGATTTGGCGCCATTTCGTCCCGCTCTTCCAGATTCTTGATAATAGTTTTCTAAATTTTCAGGAAGCTGCGTATGAATAACCGTTTTTACGTTTCCTTTGTCGATTCCCATTCCAAACGCGTTTGTTGCCACAATCACCTGCGCTTGTTCCGACATCCAAAGCTGCATGTTTTTGTCTTTTTCTTTCGCCGAAAGGCCTCCATGATAATAAGTTGATGTAAAACCTAGCGACTGCAGTTGCGAAGACGTGTTAAGGCACGATTTACGATTTCTGACATAAATAATAGAAGGTTGCGGATTTTTTTTCAGAATTTGTTCCACACGATACAGTTTGTCTTCGACTTCAAAAACCATGTAAGCAATGTTTTTGCGCTCAAAAGATTGCTGAAAATGTATCGGGTTTTTCAACTCTAATTGCGTTCTGATATCTTCAATAACTCTCGGAGTTGCCGTAGCAGTCAGCGCTAGAAAAGGGATTTTAGGAAAGTATTTTTTTAATTCTGAAATTTTAAGATAAGCCGGCCTAAAATCGTGACCCCACTGCGAAACACAATGCGCCTCATCAATAGCAATTAAATTTATAGGAAGATTTTTGATGCGTTCCAAAATCCAGTCCGATTGTAAACGTTCCGGTGATAGATAAAGAAATTTGTAATTGCCATATTGGCAATTGTCCAAAAGGTCTATGATTTCTTCGGTATGAATTCCGCCGGTAAGCGCAATGGCTTTAATGTCTCTTTTTTGCAGATTCATCACTTGGTCTTTCATCAAAGCGATCAAAGGCGAAATAACCAAGCAAATACCTTCCTGCATCATGGCAGGAACCTGAAAACAGATCGATTTTCCGCCGCCTGTCGGAAGCACCGCAAAAGTATCCTGTCCTTCCAAAACAGAATCGATAATTTCTTTCTGCAACGGTCTAAAACTGTCGTGTTTCCAGTATTTTAGAAGAATATCCTGTGCATTAAGCATGGCGTAAGTTTTAAAGTTAAAAATTTAGAAATCAGTTTCTAGTTTTGCAACTTTAAAACCGGCTGCTAAATTTTGTCTAAGATATAAAGAATTCTGTTTTCAACCGTATCTTTCGGAACCTCAATTAAATCATATCCGTATTTCTTGTAAGTTTCGATAAGATGTTTCTGAATTTCCAATGCCTGCTCAAAATTTTCATAACGTTCCGTATCGCTCTGATAAATTTCTTCCCAAGGCGGTAAAATAAAAGTTTTAGAATACTTATAGTCCTCGCAAGCTTTTGTAAAATCTTCTGGATATTCATCACCAATATAGTCCATATAAGCGACAACATCGGGAATACCGCGATCAATAAAAACTACATTATCAGGTTCCTCAAGAGCACTTTTAAATTGCTGAATACGACCTTCAAGCAACATTTCGCTAAACAATAAAGGCTGTTCTAAAAACAATTGCTCGATGCCTCTCTTTTGAGCTTCGAGTGTAACTTCTCTGGAAATTTCGGGATAACAGCAATAGCCACGAGCGACTAATTCGTTTATAAGTGTAGATTTTCCTGTACCAGGACCGCCAAGCAGGACTATGATTTCTTTTTGCACTATTCTAAAAATAAAGCGCAAATTTACCGAAACTTATTCGTAATTAAAAAGAATATTTATCTGAAGCGAAAGATTTGGCATTTTTTGCTGACATCGGTTCCTGCTGTCCACTGCAATCTTTTGCTTTTTAAAGGAAAAAGCAAAAGGATTTTCGTTCCCATCAGGGCTAGAGGAGAGGCATGGTTTTGTTAAAGATTCGAAAATTATATAGTCCCAACGGGACGGCATATTAATAGAAACAATTGACGTTATGAATCAAAAGCTCCAGCGGAGCGATATATGTTTGAATAGTTTATATCGCTCCGCTGGATTTTTTTATGGCATGAAATTGAATTTGTTATAAATATTTTGCTCCGCTGGAGCTAATTCTGCACTATTTATTTTGAGAGATTATAGCCCAACCAAATTATGAAAATTATTGCAGAAAGTAATGGCGTAAGTGAGCCATAAAAAAGTCCCCAGCCAAAATTTTTTAAGGTTTTATTTTTTGACAGCGATTTAATTGCAAATCCTATTGCTGACGATATGAAGAAAATTAAAATAATTAAATTGAAATTGTCTAAAAGTTTGAAAAATAATAATATTAGAAAATGCAATAATAATGTAGAGGTGAAAGAGATGCTTTTCATTTGTTTCTGTATTTATTCGCAAAATAAATATTTTCCAGACAAAGCAGTTTTGTCTGAAGCTACAATTATGCTCGATTCAAATTTTTTGCCTTTCATGACATTGCTTACGAATTCTAAAACCTGTTTTTTGCCTTCATGAAACAAGTAGCCCGAAAATTCATGTCCGCCGCCACAAAAGGTAATCAATTGAATGTCTTTTTGCAGTCCCAACATATGATTGTAAACGGCCTGCGAGCCATAAAGAATTAGAAAGCCGGAGGCATTTTCGGGACAAGAACGGTGAGAGCCTTTTCCATACGGAACTGTAGCGTCTTTGCTTCCATGTGCTAACAACATCGGAATAGCATTTGTCTTTGTAATAAGTTTGGTGTCAATAAGAGCTCCAGAACCTCCGATAAAACCAGCATATTTTAAATTTTGCGGTAGATTGTTTTGATACAGATTCATTTTAGAATAATTCCAAAAAGAGGCCTGAAAACCAATTTCGGCACCCGCACTAATTCCAGAAATGAATATTTTTGAAGTATTAAGATTGTATTTTGCGGCGTTTTTGATTAAATATCCAGTTGCCATCCACATATCGCTTACCCCAATCTGAATGGCTTTTATCTTTTCTTTCAAAATACCGCCACATCCAAAATCTTTGTCTTTCATGTATAAGCTGTATGAAATGCTGGCAACAGCATAACCGTTTTCGGCCATAAATAAAGCAAAATCTTTTTCGCTAGTTCGTTCTCCTCCAGAGAATCCTCCTCCAAAAGCAAACATAATCAACGGGGTTTTCTGTCCTGCTTTCTTCTTTGGCAAGTACAAATCTAAATCCAGTTTTAAAGTGTCGTTTTGGAAATAAGTTAAGGTTTTGACTTCTTGTGCATTGCTGTTGTGAAAAGTGAGAAATGTAAAAAGTAAGAAGACGATTTTTTTCATTATAGTACGTTTTTAATCTCGCAAAGGCGCTAAGACGCAAAGTTTTTAAACTTAAAGAAATCTCCTTGCGATTCTGCGACTTTGCGAGAGATTTCAGCAGATTATTTTCTCAAATATAAACGTAAAATTTACAAAGAAATAATCTTCTAAAGCTTTTTTCTCTGCACCTTTGTAACTTTGTAGCTTTGAACCTTTTTTCGAAAGAAAAAATATAAAAAGTCTAAAATCAAAACCGTATATTTGCGTTTATTTTTAATTACGAATGGAGAACGATAACGAAAAAAATACCGCCGAATTTTACGAAAGATTAAAATTAGAGCTAGATAACGCAAACACTTGGCCAGCAGAATATTTATATAAATTTATTGTGCCTTCTGTTGCTGACAATGTTGAGCGTGTTGAAAAAGCTTTTGATCGAATGGGAGCGGTTATCAAAACAACAAAATCTAAAACAGGTAAATTTACCAGTGTTTCTATAGATGTTACGATGCACAGCTCAGACGATGTGATTAGTAAATACAAAGAAGTTTCTACAATTGAAGGTATAGTTTCATTATAACTTATGATCGAAAAATATAAAAGAGAAGCCGCGAGCGACGTTGTTTATAATTTAGAATACAATTCTGAAAGACAACGATTAATTATTCCGGAGTATGGTCGTCATTTGCAAAAATTGATTGATCAAGCTACTGCAATCGAAGACGATGAAACGCGCAACAAAGCTGCAAAATACATCATTCAGGTTATGGGAAGTCTGAATCCGCATTTGCGTGACGTCCCAGATTTTCAGCACAAGCTTTGGGATCAGCTTTTTATCATGTCTGATTTTAAGTTGAATGTTGAATCTCCATATCCAATTCCGTCGAGAGAAGTTTTGGAGTTGAAACCAGATGTTTTGCAATATCCACAGAACTTTCCGAAATACAGATTTTATGGCAATAACATCAAATATATGATTGATGTTGCCAATAAATGGGAAGAAGGCGAAATGAAAAATGCTTTGATAATGGTAATTGCCAACCATATGAAAAAGTCTTTCCTAAGCTGGAACAAAGACACCGTAAAAGACGATGTGATTTTTGAGCATTTGTACGAACTGTCAGGAGGAAAAATAAACCTACTGCACAGTACTGAAGAGTTGCTCAACACAACGGATTTAATGCGTACGAATAAGCGTATGTCAAACAAAACAGCTCAAAGCGGACCAACGAAAACGCAGAATAACAAGAACAATAATAATAAAAGCGGTCAAAAAAAGACATTTCAAAAAAACAATCAGAAGTAAGCTTGTAAGGAACTAAGTTTTTTACTTAGAATCCTAGAGTCTCAAAAACTTAGAAACTAAAACAAACAATAATCAAAAATAAAAAAAAGCTACTTAGACACTAAGTTTCTAAAATGCTAAGTTTTTTTACTTAGAATCTTAGAACCTCAGAATCTTGGAAACTTTGAAAGAACCTAAAAGAAATCTATGGGAATTTTTAAAATCGAAGGAGGAACTCCTTTAAAAGGAGAAATCACTCCACAAGGAGCAAAAAATGAGGCATTACAAATTTTATGTGCCGTGCTGCTGACAGGAGAGAAAGTAAAAATTAATAACATTCCTGATATTATAGACATCAATAAATTAATCACTTTATTGGGGAATTTAGGTGTGAAAATTCAACGCAACGAACCTGGATCAATTACTTTTCAGGCAGATGAGGTTAATGTTGGTTATTTAGAAACAGAAGCTTTCAAAAAAGAAGGTGGAGCGCTTCGTGGTTCTATTATGATTGTTGGACCGCTTTTGGCTCGTTTCGGAAAAGGATATATTCCAAAACCGGGAGGAGATAAAATTGGCCGTCGTAGATTAGATACCCACTTTGAAGGTTTTATTAACCTTGGAGCAAAATTCAGATATAACAGAGAAGATCATTTTTACGGAGTAGAATCTCCAGAAGGAGGACTTCAAGGAACAGATATGCTTCTTGACGAAGCCTCTGTAACTGGAACTGCAAATATTGTAATGGCTGCGGTTCTGGCAAAAGGAACGACTACAGTTTACAATGCCGCTTGTGAGCCTTACTTACAGCAGTTATGTAAAATGTTGAACTCTATGGGAGCCAAAATTACTGGAGTTGGTTCTAACTTATTGACTATCGAAGGTGTTGAAAGCCTTGGTGGTTGCGAGCACAGAATTTTACCAGATATGATTGAAATCGGTTCTTGGATTGGTCTTGCGGCTATGACAAAAAGCGAAATCACAATCAAAAATGTAAGCTGGGAAAATCTAGGTTTGATTCCGAACACTTTTAGAAAATTGGGAATTACTATCGAAAAACGTAACGATGATATTTACATTCCGGCTCATAAAGATGGATACGAAGTAAAAACAGATATCGACGGTTCTATCTTAACTATTGCCGATGCACCTTGGCCAGGATTCACACCTGACTTGTTAAGTATCGTTTTAGTTGTAGCAACCCAAGCAAAAGGAGATGTTTTAATTCACCAAAAAATGTTCGAAAGCCGTTTGTTCTTTGTGGATAAACTAATCGATATGGGAGCAAAAATCATGTTATGTGATCCGCACAGAGCCGTGGTTATGGGACATAATTTCGAATCTCAATTAAAAGCAACTACAATGTCTTCTCCTGATATTCGTGCAGGAATCTCATTGTTGATTGCGGCGCTTTCTGCAAAAGGAACAAGTACAATCCAGAATATCGAGCAAATCGACCGTGGATACGAGCGTATCGACGAGCGTTTAAGAGCAATTGGAGCAAAAATCGTGAGAGCTTAAAAAAGTTAGCCACGAACTACACGAATTGCACTAATTTTTATTTTTTGAAATTCAATTACACCAATTTAATTTTAAAAAATTAGTGAAATTAAACACAAAGCTAATCTTCGTGTAATTTGTGTAATTCGTGGCGAAAATAAATAGTCATAAATGACAAACGAACAAAAAGCTGTAAAAGCTACTATTTTTAGTATAATAGGAAACACCTGCCTGGCCTTAATAAAAGGATTGGCAGGTTTTTTTGGCAATTCTTATGCCTTAATTGCAGATGCAATAGAATCAACGACAGATATATTCTCGTCTTGTTTGGTTTTGTTCGGAATCAAATATTCGAATAAACCTGCAGATGAAAATCATCCTTATGGACATGGGCGAGCAGAACCTTTAATCACATTTTTGGTTGTTGGATTCTTAATCACATCTGCAACCATTATTGGTTACGAAAGTATTGCCAATATTGGCACCTCGCACGATTTGCCAAAATCTTGGACGCTATATGTTTTAGGTGCAATTATCATTTGGAAAGAATACTCTTTTCGCGTGGTAATGAAAAGAAGCAAACAAACCAACAGTTCTTCTTTGGTTGCAGATGCCTGGCACCATAGAAGCGACGCGATAACTTCTGTTGCTGCTTTCGTAGGAATTTCAGTTGCCTTGATTATGGGTAAAGGTTACGAATCAGCAGACGACTGGGCAGCGCTTTTTGCAGCATTTTTTATTTTGTACAATAGTTATAAAATTTTCAGACCTGCCCTTGGCGAAATCATGGATGAAAATCTTAATGACGATTTAGTTGAAGAAATTCGAGTTGAAGCTTCAAAAGTGGACGGAATTTTAGGAACTGAAAAATGCTACATCAGAAAAGCAGGAATGCGTTATCACGTAGATCTCCATGCGATTGTTTCTGCACAGCTTTCTGTAAAAGAAGGTCATGATTTATCACATAAACTTCAGGATACTTTAAAAGAAAAAATCCCGCAGTTAGGACATGTTTTAATCCATATTGAACCGGATGATTATCATTGTTAATAAAGATGCTAAGGTTCTGAGATGCTAAGATTCTAAGTTTTATGATAACATTAATTTTTGTCAGGCTGAGCGAAGTCGAAGCCCGCGCAAAGATTTTCAAATTTCAAAAAGAAAACCGCTTAAATTGCAATCTACTTTAATAGATTGCAATTTAAGCGGTTTTTTTGAGTTTATATAAAGGTTTTAGGAGGTAAAAGAAAAAAACTTAGTATCTCAGCACCTTAACACCTTAGCATCTTAGTCTAATACATTCAAAATCTTAACCCCAAAAACAACCCCGTTTTGTTGAATGCCGCTTTGGTATGAATGCACATAATCAACTCTAAATATTTTGAATTTTCCGAAACCTAGATTGTCTAAACCAACGGTAAATTCAGAATATGGATTTCTGTCAGGAAGAGCTAAAGCATGAAAACCGATATTCATAGTTGATTTCAAAAGATTCAGAAGAGGGATTTTATTAGTGATATATCCCATGTCATTGTGCTCTAAATGCATTTCGAAGTAACTGTCGTTTGTGCTGTTCGAATAATAAGGCATCAAATTAAAAACATTTAGATATCTAGAACTTGTGCCAATATGTGTCTGGTTTCCGTTGAAATGTTTGTAGTCTATAAATGAGATATTTTCTGCGTTAAAGAATTTTCCTGCTTTAAAATTCATTCCTAAAACGCCTTTATTGTTTAGCTTCAAGTCATATTGAACAGCAGCTGCAATTCGCTCAAATTCATATTTTTTCTCACTTCCGGCAAATGCTTTTTCAAAAGCAAGAAAGATGGTTGGGTATTTTTCGTCTTTAAAATTATATCTTCCGTCAGGTCTTGAAATGTATTTGTTTCCAAAATTGATTCGGGCAGTTAAACCGGCCTTAAGCAAATGATGAGCGTCAAAAGGAGCTGTTGTAAAGTCATTTGGCGCCAATGGATTATTTGACGAATAAACATCATCTTTTTTGAAAAATGAATAATCGGTTGTGTTAAAAAGCGGTTTTCGTTGCTCGTAAGCTAGTTTTGCGTTTAAGTTTATTCCGTTTGCAATATCTTGAGCGTAATTAATTTGCGCAAATTCCAAATTGTACAACTTCATATAGTTGTCTTTAAAAAACAAAGAACTTACCGAATTGACCAATTTCGTAATAGGCTGTGCGCCGTTAAACTGAGCTGTTTTAGTTCCTCCCGAAACATAAATCGTAGCATAATTTATATTGTTAAATCGGTGGCTGAAATCACCTGTAACACGAAGTCTCTCATCTGAAAAACCGTAATTAAAAGTGGTGCTCAAAGATGTGGTTTTGCCATTCTCCTCATTCCATTTTCTAAAAGAAAAACCAGAATCTAAGTTAAAACCTTGAACTGTATTAAAACTTAACGAAGTCAGATTTAACAAGCCATCATATTTAAAAGAATATTTATTGAAGGTGTTTTTGTAGTCATAACCTCGAAGAATATCCCAAACTTTAAATTTGTTGTTTTTAGCATCTATAGAATCGGTATATTTTTTTGATTTTCGAATGATTTGCAGGCTGTCCTTTCTGGCATAATCTGTACTTTCTTCGAGCGTTAAAGGAATCGGACGGATTTCGTTCCAAAAAGCATCGTCTTTTTTATTGGCATTCAAATCAAAAGCGACAATTTCGTTTCCAAAAGTCTTTTTAGAAAATGAATCCGGAAAATCATAATTTGAATAGATGTAGTTGAATTGTCCCGAAAATTTAACGCCAAAACCGCCAGCATTAAACGAAAGAGTCTGTGCATTTTTTGACCAAATTTTGTTTTTCGAATTATAGCTGAAGCTTTGTTTTAAATTCATTACTTCTGTAAATTCATTTTTCATTCGGTATCCTTTTATGTCTAAATCCAGAGCATAAATGGCAAAACTGTCGTCTACAATGTAAATATATCCTTCAAAAACAGGTTCCTTGTCGCGTTTTGGGATTACTTTGATTTTATAAATTTGATGTTTGTCGTCATCATAAAAACTTCCTTCAAGTTTATATTTATAATAACTAAAAGCATTTCCAGCAATAGGAGAAATAAGATTTACATCAAACTCCAAAGTATTGTCGTAAAAATCATAAGTTGATAATGAGGCAGTATTATAACTAAAACCTTTATTGTTTCCTGATATTTTAGAAGCGACAATTGTTTCTTTCAATTTGTCTGGTTTCTGAAAAGAGACTTTCGAGAGAGTTTCAGATAAATATAAAATTCCAGTTCCAGTAGAATCCAGATTTGAAGATAAGTCTGGGCCAAGATCTATTTTTTGACCTAATATTTTTTTAGGCAGATCTTTCACTTTTAAAATTCCTTTAGAATAGAAATCGGCAGTAAAACGGGCTGTTTTTTCGGAGTTTTCTTTTTTGTTTGCAATCGCGCTTTTGATGATGGCATTGGCAGGATTGTTTTTTGGGTCAATAACCACTTCGTTTAATGCAAAACTTTCTTCTGCCATTTTTACATTCAGAATCACATTTTTTGAACCTGAAGTAACAGTAAGTTTTTGAGTTTTAAAACCCAGATATTGAAAAACGATTCTGTTTTTCCCGACCTCTTTTACATTCAACTGATATTGTCCTTGTTCATTTGAAGTGGTGCCACTATAGGTGTTTTCTTCAAAAACAGAAACAAAAGGCAATGGAGTACCTTTTTCGTCAGTTACGGTTCCTTTTATTTGTGCAAAAGTTTGGATTGAAAAAAGTAAAAGAGCAGATAAAATAATGTTTTTCATGTGAGTGGTTTATCCTACAAAAATAAAAGAACTCAAAAATGAGCTTATTAATAATTTGTTAAATAACGCTTTATAAAAAAGACTGAATTGCCAGTTCGTAGCTTTTTAAGCCGAATCCAAGAATAACACCTTTTGCATTTCCAGATAAATACGATTGGTGTCTGAAACTTTCGCGTGCATAAGTGTTCGAAATATGAACTTCGATAACCGGCGTTGTAACAGCTTTCATTGCATCTCCTAATCCAATAGAGGTGTGGGTGTAGGCACCAGCATTTAGGATAATTCCATCAAATGTGAAACCAACATCTTGAATTTTTCCAATCAGTTCTCCTTCAATATTGCTTTGGTAATAGGATAATTCGATGTTTGGAAATTTGTTTTGAAGGATTTCAAAATAATCCTCAAAAGTTTGGCTTCCGTAAACTTCTGGTTCTCTTTTCCCTAAAAGATTAAGGTTTGGGCCGTTGATGATGCAGATTTTCATAAAATGATTAAGTTTAATTAAACGCTGTGAAATGATTTCAAATAAAATCATTTCACAGCAGTGTAAAAATAAAAAAACCGCTCCAATTTATAGAACGGTTTTTGTAAAAGTATGTGATATTTTTTAGAACAGAAATCCTGCAGAAAGCTGTACTGTTGAGTTTTTTACATCGGCATTTTTTGATGCTTCTGTAAGTCCTAAACCGTAACGACCTTGGATGAACAGGTTTTTAGTAATCTTAAATCCTAAACCGGCATTAAGTCCAAATTCAAAAGTTTCAGCGTCTTTTACGTCAAAATTATTTTTTTCGCTCAATAAAAAAGAAGCTTGAGGTCCAACTTCTAAGCTGAAAGAATCTGTCAGGTAAAATTTTGCCATTACAGGAATTGAAAGGTATCCTAATTCATTTTTAAATTCTTGAACAGCATTTTTATAAGTGGCGCCTTGAGTTGAGTATAAAAGCTCAGGTTGTACAGAAAAACGATCTAAAAGTTTAAGTTCTGCAACCAAACCAGCATGAAAACTGGTAATTCCGTCTTTGTCAAATGCAACGTCCTGCATATAAGCGTCTCCTGTTTGGCTCGCGAAGTTAACCCCTCCCTTAACCCCAATTTGTAAAAACTGTGCCTGAACTGCTGTCGATGCAGCAATAAATAGAACAGCTGCTAAAAGTATCTTTTTCATAAAAATGTTTTTTAAAGTTTGGTATTTAATTGATGTTATTTACAATTCAAAACTACTTATTCAATATTTTATTGTTTTATATTTTAGGTTTGCGAATTATTAAAATTCCCATTTTTATAGAAGTTAAAGTGTTTTAATAGGCTTGTTTACTGATTTTAGCTGATTTTTAAAAGCGATTGAGTATTTCCTTTTTGTTCATGAATTTTCTAAAAGAAATTAAATTAATAAGTTTTTACTTGTTTTAATAATTGCTGAATTAAGGTGTAATGGATATGCCGATTTAACAATTCATACTCTTATTACTGTTTTTTTTGTTAAATTCAAAGCATATTTTTAAGAAGAATATTTTTATATTTGAATAGTGAAAATTAAAATTTAACGAAAACAAATACTATGAAAAGAATTATTTTAGCTGCAATCGCAGTAATAGCGTTTGCATCTGCAAATGCTCAAGAAACTAGATTTGGAGTAAAAGGAGGATTAAATATTGCAACAATTGGTGGAGCTGACAGGGCTAATGCGTTAGTTGGTTTTCAAGTTGGTGGTTTTGCTGAAATCAATATTTGGAAAAAATTATTTATTCAGCCAGAACTTTTGTATTCTGCGCAAGGAGCTAAAATTGATTATCCTGGTAATAATTTTACAGTTAATTTAGATTATATCAATGTTCCGGTAGTTGCAAAGTACTATATCACAGATGCTTTTACTGTTGAGGCAGGGCCACAAATTGGATTTTTAGTTTCTAGTAAAAATATAGAAGATGAAAAAACAGTGGATTTAGGTTTTAATTTAGGTGCAGGCTATAATGTAACTAAAAACTTTTCTGTAGGCATTCGTTATACTATTGGTCTTTCAAATATTTATGATGCTTATTACGATTATGAAGAAGATAATTTTGGTGATTATTTGGATAGTAGACGTACTAATAATGTTTTAGCTTTAACAGCAGCATACAAGTTCTAATTTTTAGAGCTAATAATTGAAACCTTCTCTGTTTAAGAGAAGGTTTTTTTATGCCTGAAAATGTTTTACTTTGCAAGCATGAAATGGAATAATTATATCAAAGATTATCAATCGTATCTGCGTATCGAGAGAGGTTTGTCTAAAAATACGATCGAAAACTACAGTTTTGATATCGAGCGCTTATGCCTGTTTTTAGAAAACAATCAAATTGATGTTTCTCCAGTAAAAATTAAAGATGAAACGGTACAGCAGTTTATTTATTCGGTTTCAAAAGAAGTAAACGCAAGGTCGCAGGCCAGAATTATCTCAGGATTAAAAAGCTTTTTTAATTATCTCGTTTTTGAAGACTATCGCAATGACAATCCATTGGAATTGATTGAAACGCCCAAAACAGGTCGTAAATTACCGGATACATTATCGGTTGAAGAAATTGATGCCTTGATTGCGGCAATCGATCTCAGTTCTAATGAAGGCGAAAGAAATCGGGCTATAATCGAAACGCTATACGGATGCGGACTTCGGGTTTCTGAATTGGTTGCTTTAAGGATTTCAGATTTGTTTTTTGAAGAAGGTTTCGTCAAAATTACAGGAAAAGGAAATAAGGAGCGATTTGTTCCAGTCGGGAAATTTGCCCAACGCTATATCGAAATTTATCAAACAGAAATCAGGACTAAATTGAATATTAAAAAAGGCTGTGAGGACACAGTTTTCTTGAATAGACGAGGTGGACAACTGACTCGAGCGATGATTTTTACCATTATCAAAGATTTGGCTGTAAAGATTGAGCTTAAAAAAAAGATCAGTCCACATACGCTTCGTCATTCTTTTGCGACTCATTTACTGGAGAATGGAGCAGATTTAAGATCGATTCAGCTCATGCTGGGGCATGAGTCGATAACAACAACAGAAATATACGTGCATTTGGATCGAAGTTTTTTGAAAGAGGTGATGCATTCATATCATCCAAGGAAATAATTTTCTTACTAAAATTGTGGTTTTTTAATCAAAAAGTAATACCTTGGTAATAGAATTTTAGAACAAAGAGAACAAAATAAGTAAATTTTTTCAGCGTTTGAACTGCAAGATTGGTCTAAATTTTATTTACTTAAATAGCAGTATATGGTTTTTGATTTGCCCAGTAACGAGGATTGCTTAGAGATGAATAATTTCTACAGAAAATTGTTTGCCGAAATGCCTGATTTGCTTTTTCAATTTGTAATTGATAGTGATAATCAATACACTTTTCCTTTAGTGAGTAAATCTGTCGACGATATTTTTGAGCTTTCTGTCAAAGAATTCACAGACGATATTAAGTATGTTATCTATGAAAGGGTTTTTATTCAAGACCGTGAAAAGTTTTTTCAATCTTTAGTAAGGTCAAGAAAAGAGATAATTCCGTGGGAAATCGAATTTAGAGCTTCTCTTCCTAAAAAAGGGCTTCGATGGTTTAAAGTAGCAGCGAAGACCGAAATGTCTCCAGACAAAAGAGTCAGTTTCTATGGTCATATTTCAGATATTACAGATTTAAAAGATAAAGAAGAAAAACTGCGTATTTCTGAAGAACGTTTTCAATTTGCGCTTGAGGCTTCTACAGTTGGAGTTTGGGATTGGGATATCGTAACAAATAAGGTGTTTTATTCGTCGCTTTCGCTTAAAATTTTAGAATTAGAATCGGCTGACATTTTTGACGATCCCGAACGGTGGGACAAAATTGTTCATCCAGAAGATCTTCCAAAATATTATTCTGATATCCAGGAACATTTTGACAGTAAGGTTCCGTATTACGAGAATTATCATCGGGTTATGACTTCGAGCGGTAATTACAAATGGATTTTGGATCGAGGCAAAGTAATCAAACGCGATGAAAGCGGAAAACCTTTGCGTGTAATAGGTACACATACTGATGTTTCGCTTCAAAAAGAAAAAGAGCTCGAACTCTTAAAAACAATGAAATTATACAGCGACCAAAATAGTCGTTTGCTGAATTTCTCTCATATTGTTTCTCATAATCTTAATACGCAGGCAGGAAATATAAAGTCGATCTTGGATTTTATTGATGCCGATGTCGATAAGAAAACAATAACCGAAATGCTGGAGCATTTAAGAACGGTTTCTAATGATTTGAACGAAACAATCTCTAATCTTACTCAGATTGTAAAAACGCAGAGCAATATTAATATTGTAGTTGCCCCATTGTTGTTGTGCGAGTATATTGAAAAAACGATTTCAACGATCAAAGGATATGACAAACAGCGCAAAGTGACAATTGTTAATAACGTTCCAAAGTATTTGACAGTAAATTTTAACCCAGCGTATATGGAAAGTATTTTGTTGAACTTTACCACAAATGCCATCAAATATGCACATCCAGATCGAGATCCGGTAATTGTTTTTGATTTTGCGATTGAGCCTGAAGGATTTAAGTCGCTTAAAATTACAGATAATGGACTTGGAATAGATTTGAAAATGTATGGTGATTTATTGTTCGGAATGTATAAAACGTTTCATAAACACGAAGAAGCTCGCGGTATTGGGTTGTATATAACAAGAAATCAAATAGAGGCTATGAAAGGAACTGTTTTGGTAGAAAGTGAAGTTGGAGTAGGAACGAGTTTTAAAATCGTTTTTAATGATGTGTAAGGTGTTAATTGTAAATAAAAAAACAAAGGCTGTCAATTGGCAGCCTTTGTTTTTTTATTTATCTGAGATTACTTAGCAATATTAACTGCTCTAGTTTCTCTAATAACTGTAACTTTTACTTGACCAGGATAAGTCATTTCTGTTTGGATTTTTTGTGAAATTTCAAATGATAAGTTAGCTGCATTGTCATCAGAAACTTTCTCGCTTTCTACAATTACACGAAGCTCTCTACCGGCTTGAATTGCATAAGCATTTTTTACACCGCTGAATCCGTAAGCAACATCTTCAAGGTCTTTCAAACGCTGGATGTATGAATCTAAAACCTGGCGTCTTGCTCCAGGTCTTGCTCCTGAAATAGCATCACAAACCTGAACAATTGGAGAAAGTAATGATTTCATTTCAATCTCATCATGGTGTGCCCCAATAGCGTTGCAAACTTCGTCTTTTTCGCCATATTTTTCAGCCCACTGCATACCCAATAATGCGTGTGGTAAATCACTTTCAGTATCCGGCACTTTTCCGATATCGTGAAGCAAACCTGCTCTTTTTGCCAGTTTTACATTTAGTCCTAATTCAGCAGCCATAATACCGCAAAGTTTAGAAACTTCTCTAGAGTGCTGTAGTAGGTTTTGTCCGTAAGAAGAACGGTATTTCATTCTACCGACAACTTTAATTAACTCTGGGTGTAAACCATGAATTCCTAAGTCAATTACCGTACGTTTTCCAACTTCAATAATTTCATCGTCGATTTGTTTAGCCGTTTTGGCAACAACTTCCTCGATTCTTGCAGGGTGAATACGTCCGTCAGTTACTAATTTGTGCAATGATAAACGAGCGATTTCTCTACGCACAGGGTCAAAACAAGAAAGGATAATTGCTTCCGGCGTGTCATCAACAATAATTTCAACTCCGGTTGCAGCTTCAAGCGCTCTAATGTTACGTCCTTCACGACCAATGATACGGCCTTTTACATCGTCAGATTCAATGTTGAATACAGATACGCAGTTTTCAACCGCTTCTTCAGTTCCAACACGTTGAATTGTATTGATAATGATTTTTTTAGCTTCCTGTTGTGCAGTAAGTTTAGCTTCTTCAATTGTGTCTTGAATATGTGACATGGCTTTGCTTTTGGCTTCAGCTTTTAAACCTTCAACCAATTGTTCTTTTGCTTCTTCTGCAGAAAGTCCAGAGATTACTTCAAGTTGTTGCAATTGACTTTTATGTAATTTGTCAACTTCAGCTTGTTTTTTGTCTAAAACTTCAATTTTGTTATTGTATTCAGCTGTTTTAGCTTCAAAATCGTCATTGACTTTTTTAGCCTTAGAAAGTTCATTTGAAACTTGAGATTCTTTATCACGAACGCGTTTTTCTACTTCAGCTACTTTTTTATCTCGTGCTAAAATAACTTGTTCGTGCTCTGATTTTAATTCTATAAAACGCTCTTTAGCTTGAAGAATTTTGTCTTTTTTAATGTTTTCTGCTTCTAAATTAGCGTCTTTTAAAATAGAAGCGGCTTCTTTTTTAGCGTTTTTGATTAGGTTCGAAATATTGCTTTTCTCGATAATTTTAGCTATTGCAAAACCTGCCGCAATACCTACAATACCAATAATGATTGTTATGATGTCCATGTTTATTTAGGGTTTATATATAAAAAAAGCCTACATTAATTGCTTGAATAAACTCGTAAAGACAAGTTTTGAGCTAACTCACTGTTCAAGTTTCCCAGCCAGAGCAGGGCATACTATAGTAGCGATGATTCGCTCATTCTAAATTGTTAGTGTTGAGTTTACCAATTGTGAACTAATGTAGGCAGTATCTTAGTTTCTGTAAAGAACGTTATTTTTCGAGATATTGATCTAAAAGCGTATTTAGTCTCTTAATTCTTTCAATAGTTTCTTCGCCATCGATTGCGTAATCAATCTGTTTTTGTTCTGTCTGCGATGCAAACTGCAGAGCGCACATAGCCAGTACATCTTGTTTGTCACGTACGGCATAGTTTTCTTCAAACTGCTTGATCATCGCATCAATTTTTTTAGAAGCACTTCTAAGTCCTTCTTCCTGAGTAGGTTCAACCGTTAGTGGGTAAACGCGGTCCGCAATTGATATTTTAATTCTAAGCTTTCCGTCCATGTTTCTAATCAGATAATTGTGCTATACAGTAATCTATTTCGCGAATTAATGAATTTATTTTAAGCTTTGTCTCTCTCTTGTTATTGTCGCTGCCGAGCAACGAATTGGCTATCTTAAGTGTCTCATATTGCTTTTTCAAAGCCTCCATTTCTTCAGATTGTTTCTGGATAATTTGCACGGCTTTGGCTAATTCTAATTGTAATACCTCATTGTTTTTCTCCAAACCTTTTGATTTTTCAAAAAGCTTTTCGACTTTATATTCAAGAGCATCAATTATTTCGGCAATTACACTCATTATAAATCCTATTCATTACTTAATCCTACAAAGTTAGTATTCCTTTTTATTAATGCAATTATTTATCGATTTTTTTACATTAAAAATAACCAAACTAATGAAATTCAATTAATTGTATTTTTATTGATTTATCTTCGGTTTTGGCCTGTTATTTTTTTATCTTAGCAAAAATGTTGCTTATGAGAATTCCTGTACTTGCCCTTTTGTTTTCTAATTTTATTTTTGCTCAGACGCAATATCCTAAAGATTATTTTCGAGCTCCACTTGATATTCCCATGCAACTTTCAGGTAATTTTGGAGAACTTAGACCCAATCATTTTCATGCAGGTTTTGATCTAAAAACCAATCAACGCGAAGGTCTTAATGTATATGCTGTTGCTGATGGCTACATCTCAAGAATCAAAATTTCTACTTTCGGAAACGGAAAATGTATTTACATCACACATCCTAACGGGTTTACTTCTGTTTATGGACATTTGCAGACTACAGTCGGCGCTGTTCAGGAATATGTTACAAAAGAACATTACAAAGCAAAAGCCTACGAAATCGAAGTGTTTCCTAAACCCAACGAATTACCTGTTACCAAAGGACAGCTGATTGCACTTTCGGGAAATACAGGTTCGTCTGAAGGTCCGCATCTGCATTTTGAATTTCGCGATACTAAAACCGAGTTTGTAATCAATCCTTTGTTTTTTGGTTTTGATCAGAACATCAAGGATACCAAAAAACCAACGATTTCAGGTTTGTATGTTTATCCGCTTGATAATGCTACAGTCAATCAATCAAAACAGCCTTTGCTTATAAATATGACGCTTCAAAAAGATGGAACATTTTTGGCCGGAAAAGTAAAAACAAACGGAAAAATTGGTTTTGGAATCAATGCTGTCGACACCGATGATGTGTCTTACAATAAAAATGGGGTTTTTAATGTTTCGACTTTTTTAAACGGTACGCAGAATTATAACTATCAGTTCAATACATATTCGTTCGACGAAATGCGCTACATCAACGCACTAATTGATTATCAGCGTTACAAAAAAACAGGACAGCGTGTGCAGAAACTTTTCATGAAAACTCCTTTTGCATTAAGCATTATCAAAACAGATTCGCTTCGAGGTATTATAAAAGCAGAACCTAATCTGGCTGCATCTTACCAAATTGAAGTTTCTGATTATTTTGGAAACCAGAATTCCATCACAATTCCGATTGAGTTTGATGGCTCAACTCCGATTGTTGAGGCAGTGCCTATAAATTCAAAATATTTTATAAAAGCGAATAAGGATTATAATTTTGAAAAAGACAATATGTCGGTATTTTTTCCTGCCGGCACTTTTTACGATGATTTTAATTTAAATTTTGATGTCAAAAATAGAAAAATTTATATTCATGATGATACCGTTCCTGTTCATTCCAATTTTACGATTACGATAAAGGACACGCTGTATCCAGAATCTTTAAGGGAAAAAGTTTATATCGCGAAAGGCACCAGTTTTTACGGAACCATTAGAAAAGGTGATGTTTTTACCGCAAAATCAAAAATATTGGGCACTTACGGTTTGGTGCTAGACACGATTTCGCCAGTTATAAAAATCGCAAAACCAATTGAAGGGAAATGGATCAGCGATCAAAAGAAAATTGACCTTACTATTGGAGACTCTTTGTCAGGAATCAAATCATATAACGGTTTTATTAACGGAAACTGGGTTTTGTTTGAATATGAAAACAAAGCCAGAAGGATTACGCATGTTTTTGATGACGCTCTATTAAACGAGGGTGAAAACGTTTTAAAAATAGAAGTTGTTGATAATGTAGGAAATACTGCTATCTTTGAAACTCGATTTTTTAGAAGTCAAAAAAAATAAAAACCCCAAATAGTTGAATTCCAGTAAAATAATATCCGCTTTTCTGTTTTTATGTTTTAGCTGCGTTTTGTCTGCTCAAAAGGCTTATGTAAAAGGCGTGATTTTAGATGAAGAAAAACATGCTGTTGCAAATGTGAATGTTTCTTCTTCGGGAATAACGATTCAGTCTGATGTAAATGGTTATTTTGAAATTGAAATTCCTTCAAATAAAAAGATTTCGCTGATTTTTACACACGTATCGTTAAAAATGATGAGTCTTACAGTCAATTTGAAACCGGGAGAGGTTTTTATTTTTAATCCTGTAATGAATAATTCGCAGGAGCAGATGGGAGAGGTTTTTGTTTCTTCTAAAAATAAAAAACGAGTTCAAGGAATTACAACAATTGATGAAAATGCCATAAAAAAAGTTCCAGGCGCCAATGCCGGAATTGAAAATATCTTAAAGACGCTTCCCGGTGTAAATTCAAATAACGAATTAAGCACACAGTATATGGTTCGTGGTGGTAATTACGACGAAAATCTGGTTTATGTTAATGAAGTCGAAGTTTATCGTCCGTTTTTAATTCGTTCAGGACAGCAAGAAGGTTTAAGTTTTACCAATACCGATTTGGTGCAAAATGTAGATTTTTCTGCGGGTGGTTTTCAGGCAAAATACGGCGATAAATTATCATCTGTTTTAGATATTACCTACAGAAAACCGGTTCGTTTTGGAGCTTCTTTTGAAGCAAGTTTTCTCGGCGGAAGCGCTTCTGTCGATTTGGTTTCCAAAAACAAAAAATGGTCAGCCGTTACCGGAGTTCGTTACAGGAACAACAGTCTTTTGGTGAATAGCCAAGATACACAGACCAATTATACCCCGACTTTTGCCGATATTCAAACGAATATTAATTATGATGTTTCTGAAAAATGGCAGTTGAGTTTTCTTGGAAATATTTCACAGAATAAATATTTGTATCAGCCTCTTACGCGCGAAACGAGATTCGGAACAGCAGAGCAACCAATGGTTTTGGGAATTTATTATGAAGGGCAGGAAAAAGACCAATACGATACTTATTTTGGCGCTTTAAAAACCACTTATAAAGTTTCTCCGAGCTTTAATGTAAAACTAATCGGATCATTATTTCATACTACAGAAAAAGAACATTTTGATATTTTGGCCCAATACCGTCTTGGAAATGCAAATGCCGACCAAGGAACAGCAATCGAAGATGTTGAGTTTACTCGTGGAATCGGTTCGCAACTGAATCACGCCAGAAATGATTTGGATGCTCTAATCGCAAATATCGAATTTAAGGGTTTTAAAGATTGGAAAGAAAGCCAGCTGGAGTTTGGACTAAAATACACGCGCGAATCTATTCGTGATCGAGTTGCAGAGTGGGAGGTAATAGATTCTGCTGGATTTTCTATAAATCCGCCAATTGTTATTCTTTCTAAGAATAATGAGCCTTATCAGCCGTACACTGGTCCGCTGGCACCTTATCAAAATATAAGAGCAATCAATTTTAATACAATAAACCGCTTTTCGGGTTATGCACAATGGAACAAACAAACGTTGATTGGCTCAAGTCAGGTTTGGTACACTTTGGGCGCTCGTTTTCAGGCGTGGAATGTAGCTGGAACTTCAGAAAAAGGAAAAACTCAGGCGGTTGTTAGTCCGCGCGGTCAGTTTTCTATAAAACCTGATTGGGATAAAGATATGATTTTTAGGCTTTCGGCCGGATTGTATTATCAGCCTCCGTTTTATCGAGAACTTCGAGATTTGGAGGGAGAAGTCAATCCGAATGTAAAAGCGCAACAGTCTGTAAATATCGTCTTGGGGAATGATTATAATTTTAAGATGTGGAACCGCTCGTTTAAGTGGGTAACTGAAATCTATTATAAATCGCTTTCTGATGTCAATGTTTATTCAATTGATAATGTAAGGATTCGATATGCGGCAAACAATAATGCGAAAGCCTACGCGCAAGGTTTAGATTTTAGACTCAACGGAGAATTTGTTCCAGGAACAGAATCATGGGTGAGTTTTGGATATTTAAAAACAGAAGAAAATTACGAAAACAAAGGCTACATTGCGAGACCAACAGATCAGCGTTTAAAATTTGCGATGTTGTTTCAGGATTATATGCCAAATATTCCAAGTGTGAAAGTGTATTTGAATCTGGTTTATAATACAGGTCTTCCGGGTGGTTCGCCAGCTTATTCTGATCCGTATTTGTATCAAAACCGTCTTAAGGATTATCGCCGTGCGGATATTGGTTTTGCTAAGGTATTTGTTGACGAAAATACGAAATCTGAAAAAACAGGTTGGTTGAGAAAATTTAGAGAATTGTCGCTTGGTGTGGAGATTTTTAATGTTTTCAATAATCAAAATGCTATTACGAATACTTGGGTGCGCGATGTGTATTCTAAAAATCAGTACGCAATTCCGAATTATATGACTTCAAGAGTTTTTAACATTAAGTTTAATGCGAGGTTATGATTGAAAAACGACAAAAAAGGAAAAAGATTTTTTACGTTCCCGGAATGATTTCTCTCGTTCTGATTCCCTTGTTTTGTTTTTATCATTTTTATAAAGTTGATGCTTTTAAGGTTTATGGAGGTCTTGACTTGCATTTGCCTTATGAGGAAGATTATTTCATTAAGTACAAAATAGCTTCTTTAAGAAAGTATAAGACTTTTAATTTTAATGAAAATGAATTTACAGCAAAAGAACAGCTAAACAATGTAAAGTTGTATCTCCGAAATTTAATGAATAAAAAAGACACCATTAACGGAATAAAGCTACACTATGGTTCTGGAACGCATTACGATGTTTTTATTAAAACGATAGATCTTCTGGCTGAAGAGGAAGCTCCCGCTTGGGCAATAAATGAAAATGATGTTTATATTTTTGGCTCCCTGAATACACTAAAGAAAGTTAAAAGTGATACTTTAGTTGCTCCCATGATGAATTGCATGACAGGAGAATTAATGGCAAGACAAGCTTATTTTGAGACCAAACATAAAAAAGAAGAAGAAGCCTATCAATTTAAAATTACTTTTTTTAAAGAAAAATGGAAATTGATTTCGTTAGGATATCTTGGTCTTGTCTTTCTTAATGTTTTTGTTTTAGTGAAATTAAATAGACAGCAATATTTATGATAAAAGAGAAAGCAAAAAGAAGAAGGGTTTTTTACGTTCCTGGAATGATCTCTTTGGTTTTGATTCCGATTTTTTGTCTTTATCATTTTTATAAAATAGAAGCTTTTAAGGTTTATAGTGCTTTAGAATTTACGATTTCCAATCAAGAAGATTTTCAAAAGTATAAAATAGAAGATTTAAGAAAGTATAGAGTTTTTGATTTCAATAAAAAGAAATCTAACGGGTTGCAGGAATTAAAAGAATTAAGATTTTTTGTTCGTGGTTTAGTAAAAGAATACGATATAAGTAATGGAGCAAAAATCTGTTTTGGCGCCAAAACAGATTATGATGTCTTTATAAGTGTGTTAAATATTATTGAGGAAGAAAATGTGCCTATTTGGGGATTGTTTTCTAATGATATATATGCAATGGGAAATCCGAAACCGAAGTCTTCAGATCGTCGTTTTGTCTGTGGCACCTCAAAATATTCAGAACAAAACACAATTCGAATGAGAGAAGAGGAAAGAAAAGAAAGGCTTCAGGTTTTTCAAGTTCAGTTTCTTAAGCAACAATGGGTTTTGTTTGTAGCTTATTTTGGTTTGGTGCTTTTGAATATTTTTGCGTTATTCAAATTGAAGAAAGGATAATATGGCTCAAAAAAGGAAAAAGATTTTTTACGTTCCCGGAATGATCTCTTTGGTTTTGATTCCGATTTTTTGTTTTTATCATTTTTATAAAGTTGATGCTTTTAAGGTTTACAGTCTTATTAGTTTTTCATTGCCAGATGAAAAATCGATTACGAAAGAAGAGGTTAGGCAATTGCGAAAATATAAAGAGTTCAGTTTTAATAACGAAAAATGGCAACAACTGAATCAATTAAAAGAGTTTCGTTTTTATGTTCGTGGATTGATGAAAAATTATGATACGATTAATGGAGCTAAAGTGCATTTCGGTCCAAAAATGGATTATGATACTTATATCGAGACACTAAATGCAGTAATCGAAGAAGGAGGAGAAAGTTATATTTACTATGATGATGATATGTATATTTTGGGGAAAAGAAAGATAAAAAAAACCTACACCCCAAAAATGATATGGACATGCGGTTACGGAGAATCGAATAAAGAATATTTTCTGGAAGAAGAAAGAAAAGCGCAATTAGAACGCAATATCGCTTTGTTTAAAAAGAATTGGATTCTGTTTGCGGGCTATTTAGGTTTGGTGCTTCTGAATCTCTTCGCTTTAGTAAAATTCAATAAAAACCAAAAATACAATCAAAAATAGTATATTTGATAATCGAATAGAATCAGTGTAGATGAAAAAGTATTTTAAATATATAGCCTTAGCCATTATTACAACAGCAATAGGCTGTCGTGAAGAAGTTCAAAAACCAAAAGTAAGTTACGGTGCGTCAAATAAAGTAAGTGTTGCCAAAACCGATACAACTCAAATTGAAATTGCTGATTTGCCAATTCAAATGGAAGGAACCAATTATTTGATTCATCCAGTTGGAGATTTAAGAGTTTTTGAAAGAGGCTCAAAAGCACGTTACGGCTCTTCGAGTGTAAACGATGTAAGTTTTACAATCTCTAATTTGGGTGAATACGAAATAACGGGTTATCTACAGAATTTGAAATTCCAGCAAGTCGATTCAGATTCTATCCGTCCTTTGTCAGACAAGCCAATTTTGATCCTTACAGCTACTTATTTAAAAACAGTGGCAGACAAAACCCAGAACAAAGTTATGGTTTATACCTTAACAGATTCTGATACAAATAAAGATGGTAAAATTGATACAAGCGATATAAAAACGTTGTATTTAAGTGATATTAGCGGTGAAAATTTTACCAAAGTTTCTGCTGATTTAGAAGAATTGGTAGATTGGAATTTAATTGAATCTAAAAACCGTTTGTATTTCAGAACTATTGAAGATACCAATCAAAATGGTCAATTTGATAAAAATGACGTACTGCATTATAATTATATAGATCTGACTTCTAAAAAATGGGAGGTTAAAGGTTATAAGCCTATTTAAGTTGCTAAGATGTTAAGATTCTGAGATACTAAGTTTTTTAACTTTTGAGAAAAAAAACAAAACCTGCTAAGTTATCTATTAGCAGGTTTTATTTTTTAAAGCATATAGAAATCCTATTAATTCTTTAAGCTGTGGCTAAAAAAAAACTTAGAATCTCAGTAACTCAGAACCTTAGTGTCTTAAATCAATATATCACTTTCTAAATCTGATTTCTCGATTTCAAAATCAAATCCGAGTCGTTCAACTAATTCTATGACTAGTTTTTTATACCAGTTTTCAGATTTTGGATGAATATATATTTTCTCAATCAACTGATTTATGTCAACGTTGATTTTTATTCCGTCATTTAGTTTTATATTGCTTTTTGAAGTGTCAGTTAGAATGCGGACTTCGCGTTCATACTGAAAGCTTTTTCGCTTGAATAAAAATGGGAAAAATAAATCGTCAAACGGAATATATTCCTTTTTGTAATCGATATAATTGACTTCGCCTATATATTGGTCAAAATTATTTTCTGGCTTTACAGCTTTCTGAAGTCTGCTGATTGTAGACTGAATCGCTATTCCTTCGCTGTTTTGAGTAAAAATCTGCCACATTGCATACGATTCATATTCATTAATATGCCAGCTGCTTACGGCAACCTGTTCGCGTTGTGTTTTGTAATATTGTAAAAAGTCGGGATTGTCAATCGCAAGTTTTTTAATCTCTTCGTAAGTCGGTTCGCTGAAAGTGCCTTCGTACTGATCTTCAAATTTGTCTGATCGTGACATGAAAAGTTTCTTCGAAAGCAGTAAATCCAAGAATTTAGATAAATCTAAGTATTTCCAAACGATTGTGTCCGGATTGTCAGGAAGCTTTATATTCGTATTGTGAAGATACATTTTAAGGCATTAATGATTTTCAGTTGTTGTTTGCCTAAAGTTAAAAAAATAAACACAGATTAAAGAGGTTAAAATTAGTTTTAATCATTCCTTAATCTGTGTTTTTTTATGAATGTTGTTTTGTCTTAAGATTCAAAAGACTGCATTGTAACCAGTTTGTTGTACATGCCGTTGTGTGCAATAAGTTCTTCGTGAGTTCCCTGTTCTACGATGCGTCCTTTTTGCATTACTACAATTACATCAGCTTTTTGTATTGTTGATAAACGGTGCGCGATTACAATTGATGTTCTGTTTTGCATCATGTTTTCTAAAGCAACCTGAACAAATTTTTCACTTTCGGTATCCAGATTAGAAGTTGCTTCATCTAAAATCATGATTGGTGGGTTTTTAAGTACCGCTCTAGCAATAGACAAACGTTGTTGCTGTCCGCCAGAAAGTTTGTTTCCGCTGTCGCCGATGTTGGTGTAAATTCCTTGCGGAAGGTCTTTTACGAATTCGTAAGCATTGGCGATTTTTAAAGCTTCAAGGATTTCTTCATCAGTTGCATCTAATTTTCCTAATGCAATATTGGCTCTTATAGTGTCATTAAATAAAATACTGTCTTGTGTTACCAATCCCATCAAGCCACGTAGTGAATGCAATGTCATATCTTTAATATTGATGCCGTCCATTGCAATTATTCCTTCATTAACATCATAAAAACGCGTCAATAAATTGGCAATCGTACTTTTTCCGCTTCCTGATTGTCCAACAAGCGCAACAGTCTGTCCTTTTTTGATTTGAAGAGAAAAATCTTTTAAAACATCTGTTTCTTCATACCTAAAGTTGATGTTTTGAATGTCTATTTTATTATCAAATGAAGTTTTGTCTAAAGCTTTTTCTTTGTCGGTAATAGTGTTTTCCTGATCTAAAATTTCAAGAACCCTTTCTGCTGCCGCATTTCCTCTTTTTACGCCGTAAGAGGCTTTAGAAATTGCTTTTGCAGGAGTCAGGATGTTATATGCTAATCCCATGTAAGCAATAAACGAAGCGCCTTCTAGAGTTTGGTCAATTAAAACCATTTGGCCTCCGTACCAAAGTAATATCGCAATAACCGTAATTCCCATAAATTCACTAGCAGGTGAGGCTAGATTCTGGCGATTACCGATGCTGTTAGATAAATTGAAAAAGCGTTCTGTAGAGTTTCTGAAAACATTATTGAAATAATTCTCAGCATTATAGCCTTTTACCACTTTTAGTCCGCCTATAGTCTCTTCAATAGTAGAAAGGAAGGTACCTTGTTCTTCTTGTGCTTTTGAAGATTGTTTTTTAAGCTGTTTTCCAATTAAAGAAATGATGTATCCCGAAACCGGAATAAAGATAAATACGAATAATGTAAGCTTAGCGCTAATGATTAACATTGCTATTATCGTAAATACAATCGTCAAAGGTTCTTTTACAATGAGTTCGAGAATGGCTAAAAATGAAGTTTGTACCTCGTTTACATCGCCTGCAATTCTTGAAATAACGTCTCCTTTTCTTTTCTCAGAATAAAAGGCCAAAGGCAGTTCTAGTGTTTTTTTGTATAATGCATTTCGCATATCTCTTAAAACCCCATTTCTTAAAAAGTTGATGAAAAACATAGCAAGATAGTCTGCTAAATTTTTTAATAAGAAAATCGAAATGATTATTCCGACCATTACAGAAAGTATAAAACCTGGATTGTTTGGGTCGTTGTTTTTTGTAATGTAATAGTTAAGGTAGTTTTCGCCGTATTCTTTTATATGGGTAATTCCTTCATAAGCTGGCATGGTGGTAAGTTTCTTGCTTTTGCCAAATAAAACCTGAAGCATTGGAATCAATGCCATAAACGAAAGTGTGCTAAAAAGCGCATACAATACGTTAAAAAAGATGTTTAAGAATGCGTATTTTTTATATGGATATATAAAAGGAACTATTTTTTTGAAATTACTCATTTATTTTTTTGATATTGATTTCTTTTATTGCAATGACTCTTTTGAGTATTTAGTTATGTAGTTTTTCACCGCACAAAATTAATCCAATTGAGGTGTTTTCAATTTCTTTTTGCTTTTTTTTATAAAAAAAAACTCTGATTTGGATTAGTAAAATACAAATCAGAGTTTAAAATATTGACTTTGTTCATTGTGCTCGTCTTTTGTGCACAATCGTAATGTGTTTATTTTTAGGTATTTTTCGCTTTTTTTTTTCTTAATTCAGTTGCATATCGGCAATGATATTCTGTATTTTTTGATCTAAGAAACTTTCTGCTTCCTCAAAATCCAAAACAGATTCAATTTCAGCATTTACGCTGATATAGAATTTGATTTTTGGCTCAGTTCCACTTGGTCTTGCACAGATTTTAGAACCATCAGCAGTATAGTAAATCAAAACATTCGATTTAGGAATGTCCATTGTTGATTCTTCGCCAGTTAATAAATTCAAAGCAACAGACGATTGATAGTCTTCAACCATAATTACTCTTTCGCCATTGATTTCTTTAAGCGGATTTTCACGAAGATTAATCATCATCTGATTGATTTCTGCCAAGCCTTCCATTCCTTTTTTTGTTAAAGAAACCAAATACTCTTTGTAAAAACCATTTTCTACATACAATTGCAGAAGTTCTTTGTAAACAGAACTTCCTGCGGCTTTCGCCTGAGCGGCAAATTCGCAGATTAATAGGGTAGCAGCAACAGCATCTTTATCGCGTACTGCATCGCCTACCATAAAACCAAAACTTTCTTCTCCTCCTCCAATAAATTGAAGTTCTGGAAAGTCTACAATCATTTTTGCAATCCACTTGAATCCGGTTAATCCAACTTTGCATTCAACACCATAACTAGATGCTAGTTCCATCATCATAGGAGTTGAAACGATTGTTGATCCTACGAATTGTTTTCCGTTAAGTTTGCCTGCTTTTTTCCATTGTTTCAATAAGAAAGAAGTCATCAAAACCATTGTCTGGTTTCCGTTAAGCAAAATCATTTTTCCGTCGTTGTTTCTAACAGCTACGCCCAAACGATCGCAGTCAGGGTCTGTTCCCACAACGATATCAGAATTTGTTTTGTCTGCCAAAGCCAAAGCCATTGTTAGAGCTTCTGGTTCTTCTGGGTTTGGAGATTTTACAGTTGGGAAATCTCCGTCTGGAATAGCTTGTTCAGGTACAATATGTACATTTTTGTAGCCCGCTTGAGATAAAACGTCTGGAATAGATTTTATAGAAGTTCCGTGCAATGAAGTAAAAACAATATGCAGATTGTCTTTGGCTTCGGCCGGAGTATTAAAACTTGCGTTTTCGATAGATGATTTTACAAAAGCTTTGTCAATTTCGGTATCAATATATTGAATTAAGTTTTCGTCTGCATTGAATTTGATTTTGTCGTAACTTAGACTTTCAATCACATTAACGATTTCTTTGTCTTGTGGAGGGACAATTTGTCCGCCATCTTGCCAGTAAACTTTGTAACCGTTGTATTCAGGTGGGTTATGAGAAGCGGTTAAAACAATTCCGCACTGACATTTTAAATATTTTAGTGCAAAAGATAATTCGGGAGTTGGCCTTAAATCAGAAAATAAATAAACCTGAATTCCATTTGCTGAAAAAACATCAGCAACTACTTTTGCTAAAGTGTTGCTGTTATGACGGCAATCGTAAGCAATAACAACTTTCAAAGGTTCGTTTGGGAAAACTTTATGCAAATAATCAGACAATCCCTGAGTGTTTTTACCCAGTGTATATTTATTGATTCTATTGTTTCCAATTCCCATTACGCCTCGCATACCGCCCGTACCAAATTCAAGGTTTTTGTAAAAACTCTCTTCTAGTTCTTTTGGCGAGGTTGTCATTAATTCCTTAACTGCTGTTTGTGTTTCCTGGTCAAATGTTGGTGTAAGCCATTCGTTTACAGTGTCTAATATGTTAGGAGCAATATTCATTTTAAATGTCTTTTTTTAAATGTAAATGTTTGGTTTAGATCTTTAATTTAAAGGTATAATTTTTTCAGAAGAAAAATCAGCATCCTGAAAAAATTAATCAGGATGCTTAGTTCTTGTGTGTTTTCCTTGTTGGGTCAAGGAGTTTCAATTAGAAATTAACTTCTCGGGCTATTTTATAGCGTTCTTCGTTGTGTTTTGTTCTTAAAATAATTTCACCTAAAAAACCAGCTAAGAATAATTGTGTTCCTAGGATCATTGTTGTAAGAGCAATATAAAACCACGGATTGTTTGTTACAAGAGTGTATTTCATTCCGTTGTACAAATGGTATAATTTTGAAACCCCGATATATCCGGCAGATAAAAATCCGATGATAAACATAATAGATCCCATGGCGCCAAATAAGTGCATTGGTCTTTTTCCGAAACGGGATAAAAACCAAATGGTAATTAAATCAAGAAATCCGTTTATAAAACGCTCCATTCCAAATTTAGTTTCACCGTATTTTCTGGCTTGGTGAATCACCACTTTTTCGCCAATTTTTCCAAATCCTGCATTTTTTGCCAGAACCGGGATGTAACGATGCATTTCGCCCGAAACTTCAATGTTTTTTACAACAACATTTTTGTAGGCTTTTAAGCCACAGTTAAAATCATTTAATTCAACACCCGAAGTTTTTCTGGCAGCCCAATTGAATAATTTTGATGGCAGGTTTTTAGCTACGACAGAATCGTAACGTTTCTTTTTCCAACCCGAAACCAGATCGTATTTTTGAGCCGTAATCATTTCGTACAATTCCGGAATTTCGTCGGGACTGTCTTGTAGATCGGCATCCATAGTTATAATAACGTCGCCTTTTGCTTTGGCAAAACCGGCGTGAAGGGCTTGTGATTTTCCAAAATTTTTCATGAAACGAATGCCTTTTACATTCGGATTCTCATTTGAAAAACCTTCAATAATTGTCCAAGAATTATCTGTACTTCCATCATCTACAAAAATGATTTCATAAGAATAATTGTGAGACTGCATCACTTTGATAATCCATGTATAGAGTTCTTGAAGTGATTCCTCCTCGTTTAGAAGCGGTATAAGTATAGATAAATTCATTTATGTTTTTATTCTTGAGTAGTTTTGCTCTTAAAAAATGCTGCGAAAATTAATCCGAAAATAGCGCTGAAAACAATTGCAAATACAGAACCTTTAATCAATTCAATTGTAGAATACGGACTGTTGGCTTTCATTTTTGCAATAGTCTCATTGATTGCAGATGCCGGAGTTCCAAATTTCTGCAACATTCCGACAGTATATTTGATCATCAATTCGTTTACTGTTTCTTTTGCTCCCGGATCGATAACGTTAAATAAGATAATGTTAAAAGTTGTGGAGATTAAAATACCAATTACAGCAGCTATAAAATAGGTAGTAAAAGCTTCTTTAAAAGGGAAAATGCCCTTTAATTCCTTTTTTGTTTTAGACATTAAGATAATAGAAATTGTAATGCTTATCGCTATTCCTAAAAGTCCCATCCACCACGCGGTAAATAAGCTAAGGTCTACTGCATAGATTGTTGCAGTTATTAATGCAGATGCAATTCCGATGATTACACCATAATTGATACCATTCTTTTTTATAACTTCATTAATCATATTTTCTATATGTTTTAAAATTAATCCACAAATATAGCAATTCCGACTTTATACAGATATAAAATGCATTTCGAATTTATCTAAAAAAAAGTGAGCTAAAGATTTGTTTATTAAAAAAGAATTGTAAATTTGCACACTCAAAAATAATTAAAAATTTTTAAACAAAAAGAGTATCATTTGTTTACACCTTTTTCTAATCATGAAAAAGCTTCAAAATAAAAATACTCCAAACAATAAATATAAAGAAAAGATGAAAAAAGGAATTCACCCAGAAAATTACAGATTAGTTGCATTTAAAGACATGTCTAATGATGACGTTTTTATCACTAAATCTACTGCAGATACAAAAGAAACAATTGAAGTTGACGGAGTTGAGTATCCAGTTGTAAAAATGGAGATTTCTAGAACATCTCACCCTTTTTATACTGGTAAATCTAAACTTATCGATACTGCAGGACGTATTGATAAATTCAAAACTAAATATGCAAAACACGCTAAAAAATAATAGCTGTTTTAAATCATACAAAAGCCTTCCAATTTCTGGGAGGCTTTTTTTATGTGTCATTGTGCCGTTTTTTTCAAAGGAATGAACAAAAGCATTTTATGGATATCTTTTTTATCTTTGACAGAACTAAACAAAACTGCAATGGAGTTTCTTAGAAAAATTTTTATTGAGGAATTGGGTTTGGAGATGCATCATTTTGAAAAATTCAGGGATAACATTCAAATTAAAGTTCTGAAGAAAAAAGAATTTCTGATTAAGGAAGGTTCTGTATGTAATTTTATTGGAATTGTCGTTTCTGGAAAACTCCGTTCCTACGTGCAGAATGAAGACGCCGAATTTAATAATGATTTTTATCTGAAACACAGTTTTGTAAGTGCTTACACAAGTTATCTGACTCAAAATCCAACCAATTGTAATATCGAAGCTTTGGCTGATGCCGAAATTCATTATATAACGCTTTCCCAGTTTGATAAATTAATTGAAGAAGATTTTGCGTTTTTAAAACTGGCAAAATATATTTCGGATTTATTTTTTATTAGAAAATGTAGGAGAGAAACTTCGTTTTTGAAAAATTCAGCAAAGGAAAGACTTCAAACATTATATCAAACTTATCCCGGAATAGAGCAGGAGGTTTCTCAATATCATATTGCTTCTTATCTCGGAATAAAACCAGAATCCTTAAGTAGAATAAAACTCTTAACATACATCAATAAATAAAAAATTATTTAGGCTGAATTTTGTGCTTCAATCTAAAAATTTGAAGTATGCCAGCAATTCATCTAAAAGTAAGCGGTGAAGAAAATCCCGCTTTAGCACAAGAATTAGTAAAAACTATTAGTATTCTTACTAAAGAAGTTTTGAATAAAAAATCTGAAATCACAGTGGTAACCGTCTCTTTTATACCCAATTATCTCTGGTTTGTGAATTCGCAATCTTTGGCAGAATTAAATCAGAACAGTTTCTTTCTTACTATTAAAATTTCAGACTCAACCAATCTTAAAGATGATAAAGCAAAGTTTATAGAAAGGCTTCATCTTTCACTTGCTTCTATATTGGGGAATCTTCATCCAGTAAGTTACACAGCAATCGAAGAAATGAAGGCCGATGCTTATGGTTATGAAGGCCTAACGATAGAGTACAAAATCATTAATAATAAAATTTCAAAAGCCTAAATGGAAATGGGAAAAGTGAAAATGATATTGGTTTTGCTATTTTTTGCTGTACAGTTTTACGGACAGCAAAAAAAAGATAATAAGGCAGAGATACAGAATATTATTAATTTGTATTCTAAAAGTGTAATAGAACGGGATTCAATTTCATTTTACAGTTTGTTTAATGATGATGATGTAACTTGGTGCGCTGCTTATAAAGATAGAACTCAGGCAAAAGAAGTAGAGGCAAAAGGAGAGAAAGCTTCAAATAATAATTACTTTTCTGGTTCATACAAAAAGTTTTTAAGAGGTTTGTTTCGGTATAAAGAAACCGAAGACAAATTTGATTCGATTAAGATTATCGAAGACGGAACGGTGGCTTCTGTTACGATGAACTACAGTTTTTGGGCAGATCATAAAATGACAAACTGGGGCTCTAAATATTTAAACCTTATTAAAAAAGAGGGCAAATGGAAGATTACAAGTGTGATTTATTCTTTGGAATTAGTTAAATACTTTAAACCGCATGTAGAAAAAAACAGCAATTAGCTCCGATTTTTGTTTGTTAATAAAATGTACGATTATTAGTCATTATTGTAATCATGTAAAAGCTGCAAATAAAATATTTGTAACTTTGAACTCAGGTAACCAAATCAAATTTTAACAAACACTCAATTATTTATGAACTACATTCTTTTCGACGGTCCCGTTCGGAATGCTTTATTGCCATTTACTTTTACAAGGCCGGTGGCAGATATTTTAGTCGGAATTAAGACTATTCGCCAAAAATGGGAAATGCGGCTGGGGTCTACCATCACAACTATAACCGAAGAATATCTGTCTGAAAAATATCCGATGGTAGAAATGGAAGAAAATGTGATGATCAACGCGGCGTATCTGCCAAATGATACACTTGTAGAGATGATTTCTGAATTAAAGGAAAACCAGGCTATTTTTAAAGGAGAAGATGTAATTGCTTTTTTTGCTGGTGAAAATCAGGAAGAAGTCGATTTTGATTCTTATGAAATTCTTTCTTATGAAGGAGAATGCCTTACAATCGAACATACTTGGGATATTTTTTCTAAAAATGATGCTGCTATACGTGCCGATTTTGATTATTTGACAGCAGACAGAAAATCGCAGCCAATTCCGAAAAGCGTAAACGTAATAGCGCCAGAAAATATTTTTATAGAAGAAGGAGCAAAATTAGAGTTTGTAACTTTAAACGCTTCGACAGGACCAATATATATCGGTAAGAATGCCGAAATTATGGAAGGAACCGTAATTCGAGGGCCATTCGCTTTATGCGAAAATGCAATGGTGAAAATGTCGGCAAAGGTGTATGGAGCAACAACTGTCGGACCTGGCTCTAGGATAGGAGGGGAGGTTAAGAACTCAGTTCTTTTTGCTAATTCGAATAAAGGCCACGAAGGGTTTTTAGGTGATTCTGTTTTAGGTGAATGGTGCAATATCGGCGCTGATTCTAATAATTCGAATCTGAAAAATAATTACGAAGAAGTTAAGTTATGGAGCTACGAAACAGAAGGATTTGCTAAAACCGGGCTTCAATTTTGCGGCTTAATGATGGGGGATCATAGCAAATGCGGTATTAATACCATGTTTAATACCGGAACAGTTGTAGGAGTGAGCTCGAATATTTTCGGTTCTGGTTTTCCGCGTAATTTTGTTCCAAGTTTTTCTTGGGGCGGCGCAGCAGGTTTTACCACTTACGTAACCAAAAAAGCTTTTGAAACTGCGCGTTTGGTTTTGTCAAGGAGAAATATAGAATTTGATGAAACAGAACAAGCAATCTTAGAACACGTTTTTGAAGAAACGAAAAAATGGAGAAAAGATTAATTAGATAATTTGTCAATTTGAAAATTAGAAAATGTGTCAATTAGGCAATGTGCCAATTTTTCCTATGCGATAATTTATGCAACCCGATAGGTTTATAAAACCTGTCGGGTTTGTTTTTTACGGGCTAATTTTTCTTTAATTATATAATTAAAGAATCATCTAATTGGCAAATTATCTAATTATCAAATTGTCACATTTTCTAATTGACTAATTATCTAATTAGACTATCTTTGCAGCTTCAAAAAACAATGCATTTTAAAAATCTAAAATCTAAATGATTACAGTTAACGATATTTCGGTTCAGTTTGGAGGAACTACACTTTTCAGCGATGTTTCTTTCGCGATAAACGAGAATGATAAAATTGCCCTTATGGGTAAGAATGGTGCAGGAAAATCGACACTTTTAAAAATTATTGCAGGAGCTAATAAACCTTCAACAGGAAATATTTCAGCTCCAAAAGAAGCGGTTATTGCATATCTGCCTCAGCATTTGCTGACTCAAGACGGAGCGACTGTAATGGAAGAAGCATCAAAAGCTTTTAGTGAGGTTTTTAAAATGAAAGCTGAAATTGATGAAATCAACGAACAATTGACCGTTCGTACTGATTATGAAAGTAACGAATACATGAAATTGATTGAAAGAGTTTCGGACTTAAGCGAGAAATTTTATGCTATTGAAGAGGTGAATTATGAAGCAGAAGTTGAGAAAATCTTGGTTGGTCTTGGTTTTGAGCGTGAAGATTTTACACGTCAGACTTCTGAGTTTTCAGGTGGATGGAGAATGCGTATCGAATTGGCCAAAATCCTTTTGCAAAAACCAGATTTAATTCTGCTTGATGAGCCAACCAACCACATGGATATCGAAAGTATTCAATGGTTGGAAGATTTTCTTCTAAATCAGGCAAAAGCGGTTGTGGTAATCTCGCACGACAGAGCGTTTGTAGATAATATCACCAATCGTACTATCGAAGTTACAATGGGAAGAATTTATGATTATAAAGCTAAATATTCTCATTACCTAGAATTAAGAAAAGATCGTCGTATTCATCAGCAGAAAGCTTATGATGAACAGCAGAAAATGATTGCCGAGAATCGTGCTTTTATTGATCGTTTTAAAGGAACTTTCTCTAAAACAGATGCGGTTCAGTCTCGTGTAAAAATGTTGGAGAAACTAGAAATTGTTCAGGTAGATGAAGTAGATACTTCTGCTTTACGTCTGAAATTCCCGCCAGCGGCACGTTCTGGTCAATATCCTGTTATTGTAAAAGAAATGTCTAAATCTTATGGGGATCATGTGGTTTTTAAAGATGCAAACATTGTAATCGAGAGAGGACAGAAAGTGGCTTTTGTCGGAAAAAATGGAGAAGGAAAATCGACTATGATCAAAGCGATCATGAAAGAAATCGGCGTTGATTCAGGAAGTGTTGAAATCGGACACAATGCTCAAATTGGGTATTTTGCTCAAAATCAAGCTGCTTTATTAGACGAAAATGCAACCATATTTGAGACAATAGACGGTATTGCGGTTGGAGACATCAGAACGCAGATTAAAAATATTTTAGGCGCCTTCATGTTTCAGGGAGATGATATTACCAAAAAGGTAAAAGTGCTTTCTGGAGGAGAAAAAACACGTTTGGCAATGATCAAATTATTGTTGGAGCCGGTAAATTTATTGATTCTGGATGAGCCTTCGAATCACTTGGATATGAAAACTAAAGATATCATTAAAGATGCTTTGAGAGATTTTGACGGAACTTTGATTCTTGTTTCACACGATCGTGATTTCCTTGACGGATTAGCAACTAAAGTGTTTGAGTTTGGAAATAAACGTGTAAAAGAGCATTTTGAAGATGTTGCAGGTTTCCTTGCTCACAAGAAAATGGATTCTATGAGAGAAATCGAAAAGTAAGAAATAGTAATATAGTTTATGAAGCGCAGTATGTTCCTGCGCTTTTTTTGTGCGTTATTTTTTACATTGCATCATTATTTTTGTTATTTTAGCTTGTGTATTAATGAGTTATGTTTCTCTAAAAACTTAGGCTGATTTGCATCAGTAGTAAAAATTTAATTTTTTATTTATGGAATTTGTAAGCAAACCACTAATAAGAATTGTTTTTATTTTTCTAATAATGCCCTTTTTTGTGAAGGCGCAAGGCGATGTAAATCAAGGCGGTGATGATGCAGAACCTGCAGTAAAATATCCTCAATATCAGATAAAAGGGCTTTTGCAGGCTCGTTATCTCGAAAGTTTTGGGGATAATGTCGATGTTTTGGGAGTTCATCATGCTACAGGCGACGTAACGCAGAGCTCTTTTGATATAAAAAGAATGCGGGTTGGGCTTAATACCAAACTCAGCGAAGCTACAGAAATAGTTATTTTGGTTAATCTAGCCGATTTTAAATCGGATACCAAAGGCAAAGTTCTTGAAAATGCCTACGGAAAATATACTTTCAATAAATACATAGCGCTTACTGGAGGTCAGTTTCGTCCAGCTTTTGGTATTGAAGAACTTGTTCCGGTCGACATTATTAAATCTTTTGACTTTTCCAATCAATATTATGAATTTGGTAAAAACGGATGGACGAGCTTTCAAATTGGAGCTTCTGCTACCGGATCCTTCGACGTACGAAAAATTCCTGTAAGTTATGCCATTTCAGTATTAAACGGAAACGGCAAAAATGCGGAAATGGATAAGGATAACGGAAAACAATATTCAACCCGCTGGGTCTTTGGCTTGTCTAAAGAGCACAAAATAAATTTAGGGCTTAACGGCGGTTTCGGAAAAGTTTTTAAGGAAGATGTTTTTGCTGTCGGAGCAGATATTACAAGCGATTTTAAATTGACAGATAAATTTTCTTTTGATCTTCAAATCGAATACAAACAAGGAACCAATCATAATCTGTATTTCTCGCTTCCTGCAGATCAGAGAATAGGAGATGTCTCCGATTATCAAATGCGGGGCGTTTATTTTCTTCCGAATTTAAGATATGTGGTAAATTATAAAAAATTGACAGCTTTAGAATTGTCGTGCCGTTACGAAACTTTTGACCCAAGTTACAAAGTCAATTCAAATGTGAGGCAGACTTATACGCCTATGATTAGCTTAGAGTTCGGAAAAGCTTATACCGGACGCATTGAAATGGGATTTGAAATTGACCGTTTTGATCAAAATGTTCCAAATTCGTCATCTTATAACGATGAATTGTTTCTTATTCAGCTTCAGCTTAGACTTTAATCAACTTAAAATTTAATTTTTATGAAAGAAGTGAAAATTACTCAAACTCTTATTACGCTTGGTGTTGGTATTGCGATTTGGTTTATTCCTGCTCCAGATGGTGTTAAAGTAGAAGCTTGGCATTTGTTTGCCATTTTTGCGGCTACAATTTTAGGGATTATTTTAAAAGCAGCTCCGATGGGAACCATGTGTATGATTGCAATTGCATTAACAGCGTTGTCTCAAGTTCTGGCGCCCGGAGATCCGGGTAAATCGATTACTTTGGCATTAAAAGGTTTTGGGGACAAAGTAATCTGGTTGATCGGAATTTCATTTTTCATCGCAAGAGGCTTCATTAAAACGGGTTTAGGAAATAGGATTGCTTTTTTATTCATCAGGATATTCGGAAAAAGTTCGTTGGGGCTGGCGTATGGTTTGGGACTGGCAGATTTGGTCTTGGCGCCTGCGGTTCCGAGTAACACAGCTAGAGGTGGCGGTATTATTTATCCGATTATGAAATCAATGTCGATGAGTTTCGGTTCAATGCCCGATCAACCTGAAACACATAGAAAGCTGGGGGCATATTTAACGCTGAATAGTTATAATATGAATTTGATTGCCTCATCAATGTTTTTAACCGGAACGGCAAGTAACCCAATGTGTCAGAAGTTTGCATTAAACTTAGGGATAAAAATTACTTGGATGTCGTGGGCCGCCGCGGCGATAGTTCCCGGATTGTGTGCTTTTTTTCTGATTCCGTTTTTATTGTATAAAATTTATCCTCCTGAATTGAAAAAAACAGGTGATGCGCCACAAATTGCTGCACAGAAACTCAAAGAAATGGGAGCAATTACAAGAAATGAGTGGATGATGCTCCTAACGTTTTTTATATTGCTTTTTTTATGGATGACAGGAGATTTGTTTTCTATAGATGCCACCACAACTGCATTTATTGGTTTGGTGGTTTTGCTGCTGACCTCAGTTTTGACTTGGGATGATGTCAAAGCCGAAAAAGGAGCTTGGGATACCATTGTCTGGTTTTCTGTTTTGGTCATGATGGCAAGTTCGCTTAATGAACTTGGTTTTATTGCTTGGTTCAGCGATTTAGTAAAAGCAGAAATAGGAGGTTTAACCTGGCAGATGGCTTTTCCAATTATTGTTTTGGTTTATTTTTTCAGCCATTATCTCTTTGCAAGTGCAACAGCACATGTGGCGGCGATGTATGCGGCTTTGCTTGGTGTAGGAATTTCGCTTGGCATTCCAGGGCTTTTGCTGGCTTTTATGCTTGGTTTTATTGGTTCAATCTACGGAACATTGACACATTATGGCCACGGACCAGCTCCCGTTTTTTTTGGGAGCGGCTACGTAGACCTTAAAAGTTGGTGGATAAAAGGACTTATAACTGGTTTGGTTATGCTCCTTATTTACATGATAATTGGAGGTTTATGGCTCCGAATTATCGGTGATTTTTAAATTCTGATTCCAGGAGGAAGCAATTCTTTGTATTTAGGATTCTTTTTGAAAAACAAAACAATTTTTGGATGAATAGGGACTACTCTGTAATTTTTTTCAGAACTTAAATCTAAAACATTTTTAAGTAAAGTATTGATTTTCTCTTCGTTTTGGAACGAGTCGGGAGTGTTGATTTTGGTTAAGAAAATCTTTTTTTCCTGAAATGAATATTCAACTGTCAGCATTCCTTCGGGTACTGTGGTTTCAAATTGGCGCGCAAACGTGTTGTCTTTGATTTCCATAGTTTTTTCAATAGTTTCCATAATAGTTGTGTTGTTAGGTTATATTAAAATAGTGAATTTGGGACATGAAATGATTATGAAAGAAATTTCTTTATAAGATTTTGACCTCATAATTTATTTCGAATACAAAGGTAATCATTTGATTTTCAATATTAAATAATTTTTTTGAGAACGTATGCATGAAGTTTGTTTTTTTTGGAATCGATTACATAAATACGGTCTGAATTTTGATTAAGATTGCATTAAAAAAAAGTAATTTTATTTTAAAATAACAATTGTAATCTTTATTTGGTGCTATGAGTAAAATTCCAGTTTATTTTATGCCGGGTCTGGCAGCAAGTCCGTCTATTTTTGAAAGAATTCAATTAGATGAAACTATTTTTGAGGTTTGCTTTTTAGAGTGGGAAATTCCTAATCCGAAAGAATCTCTATCTGATTATGCAATTCGAATCAGTAAAAATATAAAACATGAAAATCCTGTTTTAATTGGGGTTTCGTTTGGCGGAATTTTGGTTCAGGAAATTTCAAGACATATTCAAGCCCGAAAAGTAATCATTATATCAAGTGTTAGAAGCAATGCTGAGTTTCCAAGACGAATGAAAATTGGAAAAAGAACGAAAGCCTACAAATTAATTCCGATGCAGATTTTATTGAATGTAGAAAAACTAGCCAAGTTTTCTTTTGGTGAAAAAATCAACAAACGCATTCAGTTGTACGAAAAATTTCTTTCTGTTCGCGATATTTATTATTTGCAATGGGCAGTAGAAACCGTTATTAAATGGGATAGAAGTCAGGTTGATGAAAAAGTAATTCATATTCATGGAGATAACGACCACGTTTTTCCTATAAAATATATCAACAGCTGTATCGTCGTAAAAGGAGGTACACACATTATGATTCTCAATAAATACAAATGGCTGAACGAGAATCTGCCTTCGATTATACTTGATTAAATTCCAATTTTAAAAACTCCAAATTCCCATTCGTTGAGGATTTTAGCGCAAAACGGTGTGCTTTTGAGATAAAAAAATCCCAAACTCCTTTTGGAATTTGGGATTTTAATATTTGGAGTTTAAAGAAAATTTAGATTTTCTTCATTTGTTCTTTCATCATAGAAATCTGATCTTTCAGCATGCCTTGCTTGTCTAATTTTTTTGCTTCATTCAATAAATTAGTAGCTTCCAATTTTCTACGGCGAGACATAGCAACTCCTGCAAGGTTTAATTTAGCTACAGCTAAATCCATATCCATAGATAATCCAAGTTCGATTGCTTTTTTGAAATGTTTCTCTGCTTGGTTAATGTTGGTTTGAGACAACATAATACCGTGTAAATAGTTAAAGTATCCTTGTTGTTTTCTTACCAGAGCAGTTTCAGGATTTTTGATGTATGCTAACCATTTTTTTGCACCTTCAAAATCTTGTTTTCTTAATTTGAAGAAGGCTAAAAGGATAAATTCGTTTTTAAAATAAAGAAAAATTGGAACTGCAGTAAGTAAAAAAAGGAATATGCCATTTCCGATATTACTTTCTGTAAATTGCCAAATGCCAGCAACTACAAGAAGTCCGGCCAAAATAAGTTTGATAATTTTGTTAAACATAATAGATGTATATTTGTGGTTGCAAAGATAGTAAAAGGAATTAAAAATATTTTTATAAAACTGCTTGCCAGAAAAAAAAGTCTTTGTATATTTGCACTCGGTTTTTGAACAACGATATCCAAAACCAAAAGAAAGAGTTAATAGATACCATTTTTAAAGATACAAAGCAATGAGCAAAAGAACATTTCAACCATCGAAAAGAAAAAGAAGAAATAAGCACGGATTTATGGACAGAATGGCTTCTGCGAATGGAAGAAAAGTTCTAGCGCGTAGAAGAGCAAAAGGAAGACATAAATTAACTGTTTCTAGCGAGCCTAGACACAAAAAATAATGTTTTTATAAACATACATAAGGCGATTACTTTCTTAGTATCGCCTTTTTTTATACCTTGTCGGTAAAAAATTTCTCAACATTCTAGTTTATAGCGCACTATGAATGTTTTTTGATAAACTTTTATAACTACACAATACATAAAAAATGCCTAAAGACACATCAATTAAATCCGTTTTAATAATAGGTTCGGGACCTATTGTTATTGGTCAAGCTTGCGAATTCGACTATGCAGGTTCACAATCTGCACGTTCTATTCGTGAAGAAGGAATTGAAGTTATCTTAATTAACTCAAATCCGGCGACGATTATGACCGACCCATCTATGGCCGATCATATTTATTTGAAACCTTTAACTACAAAATCGATTATTGAAATTCTTAAGGAACATCCACAAATTGATGCTGTTTTGCCAACAATGGGAGGACAAACAGCCTTAAACTTGTGTTTGGAGGCTGAGGAAAAAGGAATCTGGCAGGATTTCGGAGTAAGATTAATCGGTGTTGATGTAAATGCAATTAATATTACTGAAGACAGAGAGCAGTTTAAACAGCTTTTAGAAAGAATTAATGTACCGACTGCACCTGCAAAAACAGCGACTTCTTACTTAGAAGGAAAAGAAATCGCACAGGAATTTGGTTTCCCACTTGTAATTCGTCCTTCGTTTACGCTTGGAGGAACTGGAGCAGCTGTGGTTTACAAAAAAGAAGATTTTGATGAGCTTTTAACTCGCGGACTTGAAGCTTCTCCTATTCACGAAGTTTTGATTGACAAAGCTTTAATGGGATGGAAAGAATACGAGTTAGAACTTTTAAGAGATAAAAATGACAACGTTGTAATTATCTGTTCTATCGAAAATATGGATCCAATGGGAATCCATACTGGAGATTCGATTACTGTGGCACCAGCGATGACATTATCTGATACAACTTTCCAAAAATTACGTGACTACGCTATCTTAATGATGAGAAGTATCGGAAATTTTGCTGGAGGATGTAACGTGCAATTCGCAGTTTCGCCAGACGAAAAAGAAGATATCGTAGCAATCGAGATTAATCCTCGTGTATCTCGTTCTTCTGCTTTGGCATCAAAAGCAACTGGATATCCAATTGCAAAAATTGCTTCTAAACTAGCTTTAGGATACAACTTAGATGAGTTGCAAAACCAAATTACAAAATCTACTTCGGCTCTTTTTGAACCAACTTTAGATTACGTAATCGTAAAAATACCACGTTGGAACTTCGATAAATTTGAAGGTTCAGACAGAACTTTAGGACTTCAGATGAAATCTGTAGGGGAGGTTATGGGAATCGGACGTTCTTTCCAGGAGGCGCTTCACAAAGCAACTCAATCTCTAGAAATTAAGAGAAATGGTTTAGGAGCTGACGGAAAAGGATACAAAGATTACGAGTTAATTATCGATAAATTGACTCATGCAAGCTGGGATCGTGTTTTCGTAATTTATGATGCAATTGCAATGGGAATTCCGTTGAGCACAATTCACGAAATTACAAGAATCGATATGTGGTTCTTAAAACAATACGAAGAACTTTATACTTTAGAGAAAGAAATTTCAAACTACAAAGTTTCTAATCTTCCTAAAGAATTGTTGCTTGAAGCGAAACAAAAAGGTTTTGCAGACAGACAATTAGCGCACATGATGAATTGCTTGGAAAGTGAAGTTCACACTTTACGTATGGAGCAAAAAATAAACCGTGTGTTTAAATTAGTAGATACTTGTGCGGCTGAATTTAAAGCGCTGACTCCATATTACTACTCAACTTTTGAAGCTGAAATCGAGAAAGAAAACGGAGAGCGTTTTGTTGACAACGAAAGTATCGTAACAGAGAAAAAGAAAGTGATCGTTTTAGGTTCTGGGCCAAACAGAATTGGGCAAGGAATCGAGTTTGATTACTCTTGTGTGCACGGAGTTTTGGCAGCTAAAGAATGCGGTTACGAAACGATTATGATCAACTGTAATCCTGAAACGGTTTCTACTGACTTTGATACAGCTGATAAATTATACTTCGAACCAGTATTCTGGGAACATATTTATGATATTATCCAACACGAAAAGCCAGAAGGTGTAATCGTTCAGTTGGGAGGTCAGACAGCACTTAAATTAGCAGACAAATTATCTAAATATGGTGTGAAAATCATCGGAACTAGTTTTGATGCACTTGATTTAGCAGAAGATAGAGGACGTTTCTCTGACTTGTTGACGGAATTGCATATTCCTTTCCCAAGATTCGGAATCGCTGAAACGGCTGATGAAGCTTCAAAATTAGCGGATACTTTAGATTTCCCGCTTTTAATTCGTCCTTCTTATGTATTAGGAGGTCAGGGAATGAAAATTGTAATCAATAAAAAAGAGCTTGAAGAGCACGTTATTGATTTGTTGAAAGCAATTCCAGGAAACAAATTACTTCTGGATCACTATTTAGCTGGAGCAATCGAAGCTGAAGCTGATGCAATTTGTGATGCTGATGGAAATGTTTACATCATCGGAATTATGGAGCACATTGAGCCTTGTGGGGTTCACTCTGGAGATAGTAATGCAACATTGCCTCCTTTTAACTTAGGAGAATTTGTAATGCAGCAAATTAAAGATCACACGCATAAAATTGCGAGAGCTTTAAAAACGGTTGGATTAATCAATATTCAGTTTGCGATTAAAGACGATACAGTTTACATCATCGAGGCAAACCCAAGAGCTTCAAGAACGGTTCCGTTTATTGCAAAAGCTTACGGAGAGCCTTATGTAAACTACGCTACAAAAGTAATGTTGGGACACAATAAAGTAACCGACTTTGATTTCAATCCGCAATTAAATGGTTTTGCAATCAAACAGCCTGTTTTCTCTTTCAGCAAATTCCCGAACGTAAACAAAGCGTTAGGGCCAGAAATGAAATCAACAGGAGAAAGCATCTTGTTTATTGATGACTTAAAAGACGATCAATTTTACGAATTGTATTCTAGAAGAAAAATGTATTTGAGTAAATAATCTCGGATTCTATTATAAAAGAAAAGCTCCAATGAAAATTGGAGCTTTTTTTTAAGGTTTGATTTTGACTATTTTATTATCTTTAATGATAACTAATTCACTATTTGATTTCTTTTTGAATTCGATTAACTTTTCGTAAACTTTATTCATTCCATCAACAATTTTTTGTTGATTTACAGATCTTTTATATTCTTTCATTCCAATATTTTTTTAAATTATTGAATTTAGTTTCGTCTAAGATTTTTATTTCCGTTTCAAAAGACTTTTCAGCTATTAATTCTGGTATTCCAAATGAATTGTCAAAAATAAGTACTTCGTCTACAATTTCAAGATAAATTTCGAAAAGGTTTTTAATTCCGTTTGGGTACTTGCGTTTTATAACTTCTGTATCGATATTGTGCCCACCTTCCATTACTCTTGTTCTGACTCTTTCGATTGCTAAATCAACTGTTTCTAACCTAGAAAAACAAAAGAGTAACATTGTATTTTTCTTTTTTAGCCTCAATAATTTTTGATTTATAACTTTTAGTTGATAATGTAGTTTCAAAAGCAAAAGTTTTTTTGGTATCTAAAAGCTCATTAATCCGATTAAGCATTATTCTTCCAGCCTCAAAGGATACTTTTTCAGGTTGAAAAGGGGATAGTCCTTTTGCAATTTCATCGGCATTTACAAATTCTTTACAATCTAAAATTTTAGGTAAAATGGTAAAAGAAGCAGTTGTTTTTCCTGCTCCATTACAACCTGAAATAATGTAAAGATGTTTATAATCATTCTCAGAAAGGTAAAAAATACCTATTACAAACATCAATTTTTAGGATGTTTATTGATGACTTAAAAGAAGATTAATTCTACGAATTATATCCTAGAAGAAAAATGTATTTGAGTAAATAATCTCAGATTCTATTATAAAAGAAAAGCTCCAATGAAAATTGGAGCTTTATTGTTTTAAAGTTGCGTGTTTATTTAATAAGCAACATCATATCTGTAACTGAAAGCTCCATCGGTTACTTTTGTAGTAACAGGATTGGATGTGCTGACAGGTTTTGAGTAATCTTCGACACAATTAAACCAGAATGTTCCTTTTACTGTTTTTGCATTGGTATCGACAGCTGTTATCACTAAACTGCCTTCAATCGGATATTGGATATTGGTTCCTTTGCTGTTGTAAGACATTTCTATTTGAGTTTTAGAAGCGTCGTATGTAGCAGCTGTAATTGCATATGTTCCAACTTTAAGGTCAGTTCTTTTAATGAAAATCCTAATTTCATCAATTAAAGTTTTTCTTCCTTGAAGCTGAATATAATGTGTTTCTGGGTAGTAATTAAATAATGGCTTGGTTGCATAATCAGATGAAAATGGATTTTTCATTTCCCATAAGGTTCCGTCAATTTTTGCAGTCATTGCAAATTTTGACACAGGATTGTCATCTGGTGTATCGGCGTTGTTATCATCGCTTGAGCAACTGTTTAGAATTAAAATTAAGAAAAGAAATAAAATTTTTGTTGTTTTCATTTAGGGATTTGTTTTTTGGTTATGGGGCAAATGTAAATGAATATTTGTTAATATAATTTTTGATTTTTGAGAAAATTATGATTAATTATAGACATAAAAAAAAAAGCTCCAATTTGGAACTTTTTCTATTTTTAGGTTATTCATTTTTGTTGAATGCCATATTATCTCTAGTGTTTTTTTGAACAGATATTGCACCAAATAGCGCTAATAAAAAAGCAAATGCATAGAAGCCTTTTTCGCTTGGTAAAATTGTTGCATTTATTAATCCAATAACTAATAGAGCGACGGATAAAATTGTTCCGAACCAGCAAATTCCATAATAGATATTTGTTACAGGAAGGTTTTCAAGTTTGTCTCTAACGCTTTTTTGTAAGGAAACCACACCAAAAAGGCCAAACATCAGGACTGTAAAATAATATCCCTTTTCATTTAATTGCATTTCTGCTCTTGCAAGTCCTACTATAAATCCCACTGTTCCTGCGGCTAATGCCACCCAAGACGCCACAATATATGCGGTCGAAGTTTTTTGTATCATGTTAAGTTTATTTTTTCGATTGTAAATATAAGTAATTACATTATAAATAGTAAGTTTAATCTTTTAAATGAACACTAAGCCACATCACAAAATATTACTGTTTTAAAACTTCTATTGCTTTTAAAATTAGAGGGTCGGATTTGTTTTCGATATCATTTTTGGTGTTTTTAATTTCAATTTTTACGGGAACACCAATATCTTCCAGTAATTCACTACTTGTAGAATAATAACGCTGATTTGAAAGGGTAAAATAGACTTTGTTTGACAAATCAGTTCCAAACATATCAGACATCATTCCCGAAGTATTGGTGCCAATTGTGGTGACATTTGGTTGTTGGTATAATGAAATGGTAAAATCTTCGGCTGAACTTGCTGTTCTGTCATTGGTCAGAATTACGATTGGTTTTAAATATTGTACTCCTTTATTGGGTTCAATGTAAATTGGTTTCATTTCTGAGAAATTCTCGTAACCGCCTTTTTCCTTAATCGATTTATAATGTGTTATTCTTTTCTCTGAAGCAAATCGTCTAGCAAGTAATTCGCCGGCATGACCGCCACCATTAGACCTCAAATCGATAATAATTCCTTTGGTATCGGCGAATGATTTTAAAATGCTGTCAAAAACAGTAAGCATTAGCTTGATGTCTTCTTTTTCTTTTTTATCATCAAAAAGACTTTCTGGATTTCCAAAACATCTCGAAATCCGAATAAATCCAAAATCATTATTTCTTGAAGAATTGTACAAGTAAATGTCTTTAAATAAAGGGCCGCTTCCTTTCATTTTAACAAACCCGTTGTTCTCTAAAGTCAACAAACTTGTTTCCCACAATTGTTTTTGGATTCCTTTAAATTCATCTGCAAAAGGCGATTGCTTTTTGAATTTGTAAATTACTTCTTCACCTTTTAGAATTGTGATATGTCCGTCTTTTAGAGGAGCAACCATTTCTTCAAATGTTTGCAGCAATTGTTTTTCGGTCGTTTTTTCAGTTATCATTGGACGGAATTTTTTATAGCTTTCGTCCCAATTGACCTTTTTTAATTCAAAAAAAGCATAATTATCTCTAAAAGTTGTCCAGAATGTTTCAAAATCTTTTTCTGGACGGCTTAGTTTTTTTTGGCTCTGGCAGTAAAAAGATATAGAGAAAACCAGAAAGATAAGGAGTAAGGTTTTGTTTTTCATTTGGTTAAGGTTTTTTTTAGGATGCTAACCAAATATAAATAAAAAAGGAGTCTTACTGTGCAAGACTCCTTTGAATAAAGTAAGATTTATTGTTTTATCAGCTGTTGTAAAGGCTTGAGCTGTTCCATGTCTATTTTTGACTGCTGTAATACCGACATCAAAGTCATGATGTTGTTTGGATTCATATTGTTCCCTAAAACGCGTACTACTGCAAATCCGTTTTCTTTTTTGTTGGCAAAAATGACAAATTCCTTTATGTTGTCATCGCTGCCGATATAACTTACAGAGGCTCCGTCTTTACCTGATCCAAACTTCATCAATTCCTGGTATTTTGGATCTTTTAATATAGCTTTTACCTTTGCTCGTTCTGTTTCAAATTGAGCCTGATTATTTTGATCGGCTTTAAAAGCCAAAATATTCATTTTATCAAAAGAATTCAACGCCTCGCTTTGCTCTGCAGATAGTTTCGTTTTTTCGACGTTTAGAATATCTGGAGAAATATCCAGTGCTATAAAATCTTTTTTCTCCGAATTCTCCACAAAATACTTTTGAAGAGAAGGTTCAGAATTACAGCTTACCATTGTCAGTAAGAAGAATAGTGCTGAGGTGAAAAGAGTGGCTTTCATTTATTTTTTGCCTTTAGAGGCTTTTTTAAGGTCAGAACCGCCTGGTAATTGCATTTTGTCTGTTAGTACAGAAATTTCATTAAGGTCAAAATTACCCGTTAGAGACAATAAAACAGTATCATCATTTTTTGCACCTTCAACATACATCAGCAATTCTTTGATCTGGGTATCGGTTGCTCCAGATTTTACCATTATTTTGACATTTTTACCACTGTCGTTAATACGCATTAATTCTTCTAAACCTGCAGTTTTAATGTATTTCTCTGCGGTAGCTTTCATGTCTGCTTCGATTTTAGGATTCTTGGTAGTAAACACTTTTAAGTAATCCAATTTCTTGATGAGATTGATGTACTGTTGTGTTTCTTTATCAGAAGCATCAACTTTAACTTTGCTCATTAAATCGAACATTTTTTTGTTTACAATTACAGAAGTCACTTCATCCTGACCGTCAAATTTGTCAAAAGCATTTTGTGCATAAAAGAATTGTGTGATGAAGACAAAAATTAAGGTTAATAAGAATGTTTTGTTCATACTGTTTGCATTATTTTTTCTGTTTTCTAAGACTATTGATTTCATTTTTGATTGATTTTTACTGTTTAAAAATTTTATTTTTTGATTTTTCGTATTCGTTAATGTACTGTACACTTTCAATACCTACATTAACATTGTTTGATAATAATGCCAAAGCTTTCTGAGTTGCCTTGAGAGCTTCTTCAGGATCATCATAAGTTCCCAGTTCTTTTTGCGAAGCCACTGCAGTTGAGGTATTATCTTCGCTCACATAAAAAAAGGTTCCAATTCCGAGAAAGAGGACAGCTGCAGCAGCAATTGACAACCACGCTGTTTTTCGCTTTTGATTGTGCGAATTTGCCAATGTGATTTCACTTGTAAACTTCGGTTCTCCTGCTTGAGAGAAATAAGCAAACAAAGGTTTGTACTGCTCTAAATGCTGCGCAACATCTGGTGAAGAAAAGTATTCTTTTAAAATTTTTTCTTCGGCAGTGCTTGTTTCTCCCTGAAAGTATTTTTCTAATAGATTTTCTATATTATTTAGTTCCATAAAGGTGTGTATTAATCATTGATTCTCTAATTTTTTTTCTAGCTCTCGAAAGCGCCACTCGTATTGCGGTTTCGTTCATGTTGACAATTTTTGCTATTTCATCAAATTCATATTGTTCTACATCCCGAAGCTGTATCAGCAATTGCATTTGTTCCGGCAGCTGATTTATTATTTTTTCTACCCATTCTAAACTATCGGCATCTTCCAGTTTTTTGTCTAATCTTGGTTGGTTGTCTGTAAAATTATTATGAACGATTTTTAGATTTCCAGCTCGTTTCGATTTTAACTGATCCAGACAATAATTTTTGGTCATCGTCATGGCAAGTGCTTCAACGCTGTTGTAATCTTCAAGATTTTCTTTCTTGTTCCATAATTTTACCATTACTTCCTGCGTTGCATCTTCTGCCTCTTCGGTACTGGTGAGCAATCGTTTTGCCAGACGAAAAACTTTGTCTTTAAACGGATTTATTAATTCTATAAATACATTTTGGTTCATTAATACGATGGTTATTCGTTAGCTTATATAGTCAAGACGAGGTACTATTATTTTTGTTACAAGGAAAAAAAAATTTTTTTTTTCTATTAAAAAAACTGCAAGGAGATTAAAGATAAAACTAAAGATAGTACTTTTACGTTTATATGATATTATAACCAATATATTATGAAAACACCATTAAAGAGCTTTCTGTTTCTTTTTATACTTGTTTTTTCTTTGCAGTCTTGCGAAGACAAAAATGATAATGCTGCACCAGCAGACGTACAAATTAATGATTTTATTTGGAAAGGATTAAACGAAGTTTATTTATGGCAACAAGATGTTCCCAATTTGGCTGACAACCGTTTTACATCTCAAAATGATCTGAATAGCTTTTTAAGAGGTTATGCTAAACCCGAAGATTTGTTTGAAGACTTGTTGTACAGACCAGAAAGCAAATTTCCTACGGGAGCGGTTGACCGTTTCAGTTGGATTGTTTCTGACTATACGGTATTGGAACAAGAATTGGGTGGAATCTCCAAAAATAATGGTGTTGATTTTAGATTAGGCCGTATTTCTTCTAGTTCGGATGATGTTGTAGGTTATGTACGTTATATTATTCCGAATTCTGATGCTTCGACCAAAGCCATAAAACGTGGTGATTTGTTTACAAGCGTAAACGGAACCAAACTGACTGTTGCTAATTATCAGCAGTTGTTGATTAATCAGGATAGTTATACTTTGAATATGGCAGATAAGAGCGGTAATAATTATGTGTTAAACGGAAAGTCGGTTTCGCTGACAAAAACTATTTTAGAAGAAAATCCGATTTTTATCAATAAGATTATTGAATCCGGAACTCATAAAATCGGTTATTTGATGTATAACGGATTTTATGCTGATTACGATGAAAGACTAAATAATGCTTTTGGCGAACTTAAAGCAAAAGGAGCAACTGACTTTATTTTAGATTTGCGTTATAATGGAGGAGGTTCTGTTCGAACTTCTACACGATTGGCTACCATGATTACATCAAATTTTCCAAATCAGGTATTCTCGAAAAGACAATATAATGCTAAACTTATGTCGCTTTTTAATCCGGAATCTTTAAACGAGAGATTTGTTGCCGATATTGACGGAAAAGCAGTAAACAGCCTAAATTTTGGAACAATATATATAATTACTACAGCAAGTACAGCTTCGGCTAGTGAATTAATCATAAACGGTCTAAAGCCATATATGAATGTAGTTCAGATTGGAGAAACTACGACTGGTAAGAATGTTGGTTCGTTTACAGTTTATGACTCAGATACTTATATTACTAAAGAGGGAATCAATAGAAATCATAAATATGCAATGCAACCATTGGTTTTTAAAATAGCAAATGCTCAAGGTTTTGGTGATTATCAGAATGGTTTGGAGCCAACTTACAAACAGTTGGAAACGGTGAGTACTTATGGCGTTTTAGGTGACCCAAAAGAACCATTGTTAAGCCTTGCAATTTCTAAAATTACAGGTTCTCCAGCTAAAAGAGTGCCTGATGTTTCAGATGAACCCATCTCACCATACCTTACAGACTCAAAAATCTTAAACGGATTTCGTCATGGAATGTATCTGACTACTACTCCAAAAGAATTCTTAAACTTAAAATAAAGAAAAAAGGCTTTCAGAAATGAAAGCCTTTTTTTTCAAAAACAAAAACGAATTCTAAATTGGTATAATTAATTATTAAAGTAAAAACCATTTGGAGTGATTCCCACAGTAAGCGTAGTTGATAATACTCCTGATAAAGAATGAATATAAATATTTCCTGCGTCTGAATAGTTTACAGCATCTGCAAGATAGATTTGATTATTTTTTACAGCAAAACCATATAAGTTAGTAACTTTTGATGCTGTAAATAGTGAAGTTGCCGGTAAGCTAGAAGCAGTTAGGTCAGCAGAGTAAATCTCTTTTCCTACTGTGTAATACATTTTGTTGTTTTCAATGTCTAAGAAACCAGGGTGTGTTTTTTCAGGAAAATTAATTGTAGAAGAAATGGTATTGCTGCTTAAGCTTAGTTTAACAATTTTACCAGCAGTTTCTACATCAGCATAAAATGGTTTTCCATCACATAAAATGTATAAAGTTCCGTTGTTTTTAACTAATGAGCTTGGTACGTCTCCAACCACAAAATTTGTCGCTACAGTATTTGTTGATGTATTAATTACAGTTAAAGAATTACCTTGATTCCAACCACCTTTATGCGCGACGTACAATTTACCGTCATTTTCGATGATTTTTTCAGGACCTTCCACAACAGGAATTGTAGAAGTTATAGTATTTGAAGAAAGATCAAGTACGGCCACATAATCATCAGTTGAGCTACCAGGATCTCCCCAGTTGGTAACATATCCTTTTCCGTTAGCAAAGGCAATAAATCTCGGGTTTTTTAAACCTGTAGTAATTGTTGCAATACTTTTAAAAGTGTAACGGTTAACAAGTTCAATTTTATTAGAACCATTTGTAACGATATAAGCTAAATCTCCATTAAAGCCAATACTTTGTGGCGTATCTCCAGTTGCTTTTTCAGTATTAACCAATTTAAAAACATCATTTTCAACTTTAAGATCGTCTGAGATGTAAGCAATAGTTCCGTTTGGAGTACCATTGTTTCCTTCATTTACAACAAATATTCCTCCATCATAACTGCCACGTGGCTCTGGAGTATTGTCGTCATCACTGCTACAAGACGCAAAAAAAGCCGAAGCAAAAATGACAGTTAAAAAAAGCTTATTAAATCTTTTCATGGTATTTAAAAATTTAGATTAATGTATATAGTATAATTTCTTCCGGGCATTTGTCGACTGATAACCGGCTGATAATCTTTGTTGAATAAATTAGAAACTTGAGCACCAAGCTTAAAACTGTTTTTTCTTCCAAAGTCATAATCAGCGCCGATATTGGCAACACTGTAGGCTTTTACAATTCCAGCTTTGCTATTAAACGGCGTGCTGTAAACTTCACCATTGTATAGGTATTGAAAGTAAGAGGAAAGTTTTGTCCAATTGTACGATGCCGATCCTGTCAGTTTGTGATACGGCACATAGATAAGCTGTTTGTAAACCGATTCACCGCCAATTAATTGTTTGCTTTTTGAGACCGTATAAGCATAAGTTCCGTTTACGGTAAAATTGTGATTGCTTATTTTTGTTTTCCATTCTAAAAGAACTTCAGCACCATACGTTTTTACATGGTCGGTATTTTCTGGTCTCCATATATTGCTGTTGCTTTCTGAAGGAACCCAGCGCAATAAGTCCTGAATGTCGTTGTAATAGCCGGTTAATGATACAGAAAAATTTTTGAGGAAAAACTCATTTCCAATTTCACCCTGATAAGAAGTTTCAGGCTTCAAATTTGGATTACCGCTTCCTTCCCAAAACAAGTCGTTATAAGTCGGCATTCGGTAATTTTTAGAAGCATTTAGTTTTATTCGATAAAAATCAGTCAACAAGTATCGTGTTCCAAAAGAAAAGAGAAACGGATTTCCGTAATTGTCTGTTATTTCCTGACGAATACTCACAGAGTAATCCCATTTTTCACTTACCAAATGGCTTAATAACAAACTTCCCGAACCAATTTCTCTTCTAACATCATTGATGCTCGAACCGTGACCTTTGTTGCTGCTGTAATCTACAATAGAATTAAGTTTGATTTTGTCATTTACATCAAAAGCCAAATCATATTTGACGATAGCGGTTTCTACTTTTCCGAATGTGAAAAAATCGGAAGTAATGCTTGGATAATATTTGTAAGATTCGCCAATATGCGCCACTCTTAATTTTGAAGTAAATCGCCCCAGTCTGCTTTCCCATTCTAAAAGGTTTCGCGTATTAAAATCGTCGTATTTTGTTTTGGAAGCAGTAGGAGTCGTCAATGAAAAATGACGCTCAGAATCATAAAATTGGCTGTAAAGTTTTAAAGTATTTTTAGAATTAATTTTATAACCAAAAGCGGTATTCATACTTGTGTTATAGTATTCACCATTAATGTTTCTTAGATTCGAATTTCCAGGATATTTAAAATCATTGTCAGAACTGTTTCTAGAAATGCTGATTTGAAGACTCAATTTATCTGAAGAAATCGATGCACGATAATTGGTGCTGTAAGTATTGAAACTGCCCGCGCTTAAAAACAAATGATTAGAAAAACCTTTCTTAAAGTTCAAGTCATTATTAAGGTGAATGCTACCACCTATTGCGCCACTTCCGTACAAAATACTGCCTCCTCCAGCTTTTACCGTAATCGAATTAAAATCTCTTGTACCGATTGTATTAAAATCGGACTGACCTAAAAATTGTGAATTGATATTGATTCCGTTCCAAATAACAGCGGTCTGAGCGCTTGTTGTTCCTCTAAAAGAAGGACCAGAAGTCATTCCGAGACCATTTTCTTTAAAATAAATTACAGTATTATAATTTAAAAGAGAAGTCAGCGACGGCTGATTGGTATTGATAATAGAATCGCTTATGGTTTGAATTGACTGGGAAGAAGAAAACTTTTTAAGATTACTGTCTGAAATTATGACTTCTTTCAATTTGGTAATAGAATCGCTTTGCGCCGATATAAATTGGCACAGCAATAAAAGAAAAAAAGTAAAACGTATTTTAAAAATCATAATTTCTAAACTCTTTTTCCCGAGAGCTCGATATTTTTGTTACAAAGGCAGGTCTCCTGGCTTGCGTCTTGTTGTTTACCTTCCCATTCACTTGGAGCGAGCAGTGGTTTTGCAGTTACAACAAGCATTCTTTTTCAGAATTAAGCTTACAGTTGCGGGTACAGCTCAAGTTTTTACTTGATTCCCTTTTAATGTGTTTACTAAAACACAACCTTAATTTGCTGCAAAGATAAAGTTAAAAATATTGATTATTCAAATTTAGGCTTCAAATGCAATTAAATATTGATTCTAAACGAGAATTTATAATTTTATTCTGATAACTTCCCCAAAATCTACCTTGCTATTAAAAGCGTCTTTTAAGGCAGTCGATGTATGATGACACAAAATACTTCTAATCACTCCAGCATGAGCGACTATTATAACGGGTATTTCGGATTCTGAGAGTTTATCGGATAAAAAATGAATCACTCTTTGATGTAAAACAGTAAAAGATTCTCCATTAGAAACGGGTATTGTCACAAAATCTTCCATCCAGGGATTGAGTTGTTCGGGCGGAATATCGTCCCATTTTCTCATTTCCCAATCACCAAAATTCATTTCCTTTAATCTTTCGTCTTCTTCGTAGGAGACGATTTTTATGTTTTTCTGAATGTGCTTTGCTAAAATTACACAACGTTTTAACGGACTTGAAAACAATATCGCTTCTGAAGGCAGTTTCGAAAGAATTTTTTCAAAAACAGCATCAAAAGGCTCGGCCAGATTAACATCGGTTTGTCCGTAGCAAATTCCTTTTTCACACACAGTTTCGGTATGACGAACTAGATAAATTTCCATAAAACTAAAAAGGATAAATAAAAAACCGCTTCACATACTTGCTGTGTTGCGCCCAGGCAGTCACCAGTGTAACCGTCAATCCATTTTTGGAAATAACGAGCCAGAAAATATCGGGTGATAAAAATCGGAACGATTAGCCAAAGCAGTAAAATGTTGAAATAACCAAAAAACAATAATGGGAGCAAGCCAAAGAAAAAAGCTCCAAAAACTTCTTTCCAAGTAAATTGTTTAGCAATAGGTTTGCTTTTGCTCGATGCATCTTGTCTAGAATATTCATGTGTGAAAATAATACTGATTGCCGCCAAACGACTTAAAGAATGCGCTGTGACAAACAATAGAAATAACTGAAGCAAATCATTTCTTTCGAAAACTAAAACCGATTCGCCAAGTAGTTTGAATTTCAATAAAAAAAGAAGCACAAGACCAATAGCTCCATAGGCTCCAATTGCACTGTCTTTCATAATCATAAGGATTTTTTCCTTTGTCCAGCCACCGCCAAAGCCGTCACAGACATCGGCAAAACCGTCTTCGTGAAAAGCACCTGTAGTTAGAACAGATGCAATAATTGCCAGAATTACAGCTGTTTCGGTTGAAAGAAATAATGATGAAATATAAAATGCGAAAAAAGAAATACTGCCAACAATCCAACCGATAAAGGGGAAATAGCGTGTGGCTTTGTTCAAATAATCGGGATTATGTGTGATGTTTTTCAGGCACGGAATCCGAGTATAAAACATTAAACAAGTAAAGAAAATATGGAGTTCTTTTTTCATTTAGTTTATGGTTGTTTGGCTAAAGCCTTTTCATGCAAACAAATTTATATCCTCCAGATGAATCTGGAGGCAATTCAAAGAAGAAAAATTGTAAAAAATAGACAACTTTATAATTTGAGTTGCCAACATCTTTAGATGTTGGTTTATTTTATAGAGAAAGATGAAGGCTTCAGCCTAACTTCTTAAGTTGTTTCACTAGAACCTCTTTACAAGGTTGATGTTTTAATATTTTAAAGATGTCGGTAATTGATGTGTTGTTTGAAATTTAATGATTGGACTACAACTATTTTTAGATTTCAAATTTACATCCTCAAGATAAATCTGGATGCATTCAAAGATTTTTTTTAAAACAAATAGATAATTATATAATTTGAGTTGCCAACATCTTTAGATGTTGGTTTGTTTAAAGATAAAGATGAAGGCTTTAGCCAAACTTTTTTAAGTATGTCTAAAGCCAAACTTGATCATAAATTCATCATATTCTTCTTGAAATGTTTTCTTTTTATGATGTTCTTCCTGATTTTTGATATAATCTCGAACTTTATCTACAATTGATTGTGAAACAGAAACTGCAAAATATTCGTCTTGCCATTCAAATTTATTATCTGTTAACCGGTTTTTATTAATCCAATACGAGGATTCTCCTTTTAATAATTGTATTGTTTTTTGAATGGTCTGATTGTTTCCTAGAGAAATTAGGCAATGACAATGGTCTGAGTATCCACTAATAAAATCTAGATAAATATCCTTTTTTAAGGCATTTTCTTTTATATGATTCCAAACTTCTTCACGTAAACCAACTGAATTTAAAAATGGAAATCTGTTTTTGGTACTCCAAACGCAATGAACATAAATCTTAGTAAATGGCATATTATGAATAGTTTTAAAAGAATTCAAATTTAAAACTATTAACGACTAAAAGAAAGTTATTTCCTACTTATTCCTACGCTCTCAAAACTTGCCATTTCATTCAAAAATGCTTCAGCCGATTTTAGAATTGGGAAAGCAATAGCACATCCTGTTCCTTCACCCAAGCGCAAATCTAAATTCAAAATTGGTTTGGCATCCAAATAATCTAATAATTTTTGATGTGCCTTTTCAGCTGAACAATGACAGAAAACAGCATTTTGCTTAATTTTCGGATTGATTTTAAAAGCAATCAAAAGGGCGGTTGTACAAATAAAACCATCAATCAGAATCAGCATTTTATTTTCGAAAGCACTCAAAATACCGCCTGCCATCTGGATAATTTCAAAACCTCCAAAATAGGACAATTGCTGGTACAATTCGGCTTGACCGGAATAGTTTTCGAGCGATTTTTTAAGGATATTTTGTTTTTGAATCAATTTTTCTTCCTCAATTCCAGTGCCTTTTCCAATACAGTCTTCAATCGAAAAACCAGTCAAAAGGCTCATTAATACAGAAGCTGTAGAAGTGTTTCCAATTCCCATTTCGCCAAAACCAATACAATTAGATCCTGTTTTGGCAATATCATTTACAATCGCTTTTCCTTTTTCAAAACACAATTCTAATTCGCTTTCGCTCATGGCAGGTGCATGAAGAAACGATTGGGTTCCGTTGCTGATCTTAGCATCGATCAATTCTGTATTTGTTGGGAAATCATAATTCACACCAGCGTCTACAATCGATAAATTGATGTTATGCTGCTTGCAGAATACATTTATTGCCGCACCGCCATTCAGAAAATTAGTAACCATTTGTCTAGTAACATCCTGCGGATAAGCGCTGACGCCATGATTTGCAATTCCGTGGTCAGCTGCAAAAACTACGATGTTCGGATTTATAATCTTAGGTTCTAAACTCTCAAAAACGGAAGCCATCTGGAAAGCCAATGTTTCTAAAATTCCCAAAGAACCAACTGGTTTTGTTTTAGAATCAATTTTTTCTTTTAGAAGAATTTCAAAATTGTTATTTTTTTTATTTTCCGTGGTGAATGTAGAAAGGGGGGTAGAAGTGTTTTTTAAATGAACTGATTTTATTTCTCTACAATCTGCTTTCTCTGATTTTAGTTTCCAATTCAATTGTTGCAACATGGGTTGATTGTTGTAATTGGTAGCCGGTTTTCCGATGCAGAAATAACCAAGAGGTTCTATGTTTTCGGGTAAATCTAGGATTTTTTTAAACTGATGGTAATTCAAAATAGAAACCCAACCCATACCATAACCTTGGTCGGTCAGCGAGAGCCAAATGTTCTGTGCCGCACAAACCGAACTGAATTTTACCGCTTCATTACTTCCGATTGTTCCAATTGTAAACTGATTTAAAACCGAACGATCATAAGCGATAATGAGTCCGATTGGAGCTTCTTCAATTGCTTCAAGCTTTAACGAATTGTATAACTCCTTTTGTTCTAGATTGTCTGTTGCGTCGGCCGCTTTTTTATTATATTCTGAAAATAGTTCTTTTATAGCCGTTTTAATTTCTGGAGATTTTATCAGAAAATATTTTGTGGCATCTGTTAAGCCTACAGAAGGCGCCCAATGTCCCGCCTGAAGTGCTTTCTCAATCACTTCGTCTGGAACTTTTTCATCTGTAAAATGTCTGGTATCGCGTCTTGATTTTAATATATCGTCTAGATTAGTCATAAATTCCAATTTCTAAATTGCTTCGCTTGTTCGCTATCGCTCGAGTCCAAATTTCAAATTCCAATTTAATTTGAATTATGAATGTTATTAGTAAAGATAAAGTATAGCTTTGGAATTTGGGATTTTAATTCTGGAATTTAACCTTTGATCTTAACCGGAATTCCAGAAACCATAAGAATCACTTCATCGGCATTGGTTGCTAAAAACTGATTCATCCAGCCTTGAAGTTCTACAAATTTTCGTCCGATAGGTGTTTCTGCGTGAACACCCATTCCGATTTCGTTGGTCACAATAATGAGATTTGTGTTTTTTTGTTTTGCAATAGCTTCAAATTCCTTTTTTGCTTGTTGCAAACTTAAGTCAACGTCATTTTTGTTGTCTATAAAAAAGTTGGTCAGCCAAAGGGTTACACAATCAATTAAGGCCGTTTTTCCAGAAAAATCAATTTCGCTGAGGTTTTTTTCTTTTTCGATATTTATCCAGCGTTCGTCTCGTTCTTGCTGATGGCGGTCTATTCTGTTTTGGAAATCGGCATCCCATTTTCTTGCTGTTGCAACATAAAAAGGATTGGTAGAAAGCTGTAAAGCCAGATTTTGTGCGTAATTGCTTTTCCCAGAACGCTCGCCGCCGGTTATAAGGTAAATCATTTTTTTTATTTGAAGTTAAGGGTTAAGTGCAAGGTAAATTCTGGAATTTATTAAAAACTTCTGTTGTAGCGAAACTATGTAAAAAAAGATTATATCAACGCATAACACATAACACATCATTCCTAACTATCCCCTATAAGGACAATGACGGCAATTGTTGTTGCAGCATTTTCCTCTTTTTAAATGAAACCAAGCTTTAAAAACATAATTCCCATTTTCGAGATAATAGTCAATTCCTTCTATCAAAAGGTTTGTTTTGGGTAAAAATTGCGCTTTATTGTTAATGGCTTTTTGAGCAGTCATAGTTTCGAGATAAGCATCGATTTTATCTTCGCATGCTTCTTTAAAGCAATTGGGACAAAGACAGTCACTGCCTTCAGAGAGACTAAATATAGGAGGGAAATCATTGTACCAGCATTTGTTTTCGGTAGAAATGTCACCACATTTAAAATAAGCTTCACAACTGGAACATATTTTTGTTTTGACTCCATTCATTAAATGAAAATATTATTTGTTTAAATTTGTAAGAATAAAGGTAAACAAAAAAAATAGAAATTGCTTTACCTTTGTTGCAATACAAAATGCAAAGTATGAAAAATTTTTTATCTAAATTGCCCGTTGTTTTTTCGCTTTTTATTGTTTTTGGATGCAAAAAAAATGAAGAAAAAACCAGCGAAATCGCCATTGATGCAAAAAACAGCATCGAATATGCCTCTGGACTTTCAATCGTAAAATATGAAGGTTATTCTGTTGTAAATGTGATTAATCCGTGGCCGAATGCAGATAAAAAATTTACTTACATTTTAAAAGAAAATGACGCTGTTGTTCCCGACAGTCTGCAAAAATATACCACGATAAAAGTTCCGTTAGAAACCGTTGTGGTCACTTCTACAACCAATATTCCTTTTTTGGAAATGCTTGAAGTGGAGAACAAACTGGTAGGTTTTCCGCACACAGATTATATTTCTTCTGAAAAAACAAGGATTTTAATTGACAAAGGTTCTGTAAAAAACGTTGGACAAAATGAAAAACTGAATATCGAGCAGCTTATCGATTTGTCGCCAGATTTGATTGTGACTTTCGGAATAGACAATAACAATCCGATGCTAGATAATTTGAAAAAAAGCGGTTTGAATGTTTTGATTCAAGGCGATTGGATGGAGCAATCTCCGCTCGGAAAAGCAGAGTGGGTCAAGCTTTATGGTTCTTTGTTTGGAAAAGAAGCCAAAGCAAAAGAACTTTTTGATAAAATTGTAGAAAGCTATAATCAGGCAAAAAAACTGGTGGCAGATAAGCCAGCGACTACAAAAGTTTTGTATGGTTCTATGTATGAGGATGTATGGTATGTAGCGAAAGGAAGCAGCTGGGTGGCGCAGTTTATGAAAGATGCAAAATCAAATTATTTGTGGGCAGATTTGGAAGGAACCGGAAGCGAAGGTCTTTCGTTTGAAAAAGTTTTGGATAAAGCAAAAACAGCAAATGTTTGGATTGCAACAGGCTCTGCAAAAACTTTAGATGAATTTGGGAAAAGCAATCCGCATTATGGCGAATTTGATGCTTTTAAAAATAAAAGTGTGTACTCTTTTGAATACAAGCTTGGAGCGACAGGCGGAACCATTTATTACGAATTGTCGCCAAGCCGACCAGATTTAGTGCTGAAAGACTATATTAAAATCTTTCATCCTGATTTGTTGTCGAGCTATGAATTTACTTTTGCGACTAAACTGAACTAAATTGACAGATCAAAAAAGAAATACAATTTTATTCAGCTTGCTTGGGCTTGGACTTGTTTTTATGTTTTTTGCGAGCATTAGTCTGGGGTCGGTTACCATTCCGTTAAAAGAAGTTTTTACAAGTCTTTGTGGAGGACATGCTAGTAAATCGAGTTGGGAATATATTATCATCAATTACAGGCTTCCAAAAGCAATTACTGCGGTTTTAGCAGGTACAGGATTGTCTATAAGCGGGCTTTTGATGCAGACGCTTTTCAGGAATCCGCTGGCAGGACCTTATGTTTTGGGATTGAGTTCTGGAGCCAGTCTTGGTGTGGCTTTTGTAATTTTGGGAGCAGGATTTTTGCCGTCGTTTTTAAGTGTTATTGCGCTTTCGTCTTACGGAATTGTACTTGCTTCTACCTTTGGCAGTTCTTTGGTTTTGTTTTTGGTTTTGATTGTTTCGCAGAGGCTCAGAGATACCATGGCGATTTTGATTGTCGGTCTTATGTTTGGAAGTTTTACAACGGCTATTGTATCGGTTTTAACTTATTTTAGTACGGCAGAACAGCTTCAAAAATTTACTTTTTGGTCTATGGGAAATTTAGGAAATCTCTCGTGGTCAACAATTTTGATTTTGGCAATTTGTGTTGCATTGGGCCTTCTCTTAAGTATCGGAAGCATAAAACCGCTAAACGCATTGCTTTTAGGTGAAAACTACGCCAAAAGCATGGGGTTGAATTTTAAAAAAGCACGTTTGATCATCATATTTGCAACCAGTATTTTGGCAGGAAGCATCACGGCATTTGCAGGCCCGATTGCTTTTATTGGCCTTGCGGTACCGCATATTGCAAAACTCACTTTTCAGACCAGCAACCATTCGGTTTTGTTTTGGAGTACTTTGTTTTTTGGCGCCATCATCATGCTGTTTTGCGATATTGTTTCGCAAATGCCAGGATTTGAGGTTACACTGCCAATAAATGCCATAACGTCTATCATTGGTGCTCCTGTGGTAATTTGGCTTTTAGTAAGGAAGAGGGTTTTTTAAGTAAAAGATTACAAAATTTTAATATCTTAGTTTTTTAAACACATAGAAACATAGTTTTATAAGCCGATTAAAGGCGTTTCACTTGACAGAAATAAACATAGGCTTTGCGCTTTAAAAATTAAGATGATGATTACTCAGAAATATTTAGACGAATTAAGTTTCCATGTCATAGGCGCGTGCATACAAGTACACAAAACTATTGGAAGAGGATTACTGGAAAGTGTTTATCATGAATGTTTAAAAGAAGAATTAAATTATCGCAAAATAAATTTTTTTACAGAAATGAATGTGCCTTTGATTTATAGGGATAAAGAGTTAAATGCTAATTTAAAATGCGATTTATTTATTGAAAATTGTTTAGTTGTAGAATTAAAAGCAATATTAGAATTAAATCCTATTTGTGAAGCACAGTTAATGACTTATATGAAACTCTTAAAAGCACCAAAAGGTATATTAATTAACTTTAACTGTTTTAATATTTTCAAAGAAGGTCAAAAAACATTCGTAAATGAATATTACAAATCACTCCCAAAAATCTAAGCTCAAAACTATGTGTTAATTTACAAGTAAATTTTCAAATCAACTATAAGAAAATGAAAAAACCTATGTTTCTATGTGTTTAAAAAATAACCGCAATGATTAGAAGTATCTTAAATACATCAAATTTAAATATCGGATATAAATCCAAGAAAGATGTTGTGACCATTGCTAAAGATTTGAACTTAAATCTAGATTCTGGTAAACTGATTACTTTAATAGGAGCAAACGGAATCGGTAAATCGACTTTGCTGCGTACGATTACCAAAATTCAACCTCCATTAGCTGGAAATGTCTTTTTGAATGATAAAGAAATTCAGTCTTATAATCCGTTAGATTTGGCGCAGAATTTAAGTGTAGTATTAACAGAAAAACTGCCTCCAAGCAATCTTTCCGTTTTTGAACTTGTAGCTTTAGGTCGCCAGCCGTACACTAATTGGGTCGATTCATTATCTCCAGCTGATATCGAAAAAGTAAACGAGGCAATAGCATTGACACAAATCGAACATTTGGCCTCAAAAAAGCATTTTGAAATCAGCGACGGACAATTGCAGAAAGTTTTAATCGCACGAGCCCTGGCGCAAGACACAGCACTTATTATTTTAGACGAACCAACAACGCATCTCGATTTACTTCACAAAGTTTCTTTGTTCAAATTATTAAAAAAACTAACACAGGAAACGCAGAAATGCATCTTGTTTTCAACCCACGATATCGATTTGGCCATACAACTAAGCGACGAAATGATTATCATGACACCAGAATTCGTCATTCAGGATACGCCTTGTAATTTAATCGAAAAAGGGAGTTTTACTACTCTATTCAAAGACGAAAATATCATTTTTGATGCCGAAAAAGGAAAGTTTATTGTGACCTAAACGGCTGCTTTCGATTTTTTTATCAATCGATTTATCAGAAAATAAATTCCGACAAAAAAGAGCAAAAGAACAACCTTTACTAAAATCTCCAAAAATAAATTGGAAGGATAAATAAAAGTAGATGATTTTATACGCCATGAACTTGGCAGGTAATCATTCGTAAAAAAAACGGCAATATCAATAATATGCTCAATTGTTACAATAAATAATGCGCTGAAAAATAATCGTATAAAAACATTTTTTCTCACTTTTTTTATCCACAGCAACTGTGTCATCAAAACCCATATTAAAGGTTCGAACCAAAATATATACCAGTATTTTCCAAAAAGCTCTTCCTCAACAAAAAGTCTATTGCCGTCGTTGGCAGTATTAAATTCAATCAGTTTACCAATAAACAAAAGGAGTAAATAAACAAGCCCGATAAACGAAATAAAATAAGTGGTTTCTTGATCTAGTTTTCTTAAAAAATCATTTTTTATAAAAATTGACAAAATCAAGAACAGTATTGTAAAAATGCTGAAAGCAAAAAATAAGTCAGTAATCAGAAGTTTTAATTCGAATATCATTTCTTGTTTTTTATTAGAAGCTGTTTCCCGCTATCCGCTGTATCTTTTGTTTTTTAAAGAAAAAAACAAAAGGATGCCGCTTCTATCGGGGCTAGGGCATTCGTTTTCATAAGAACCTTTCGAAACAAAGTTAGTTTTCTTTAAGCAATGCTTTCTTTGTTAAATCTATTGCGGTTTACAGTCAGCACAATCTGTAATTCACCTCTGCTGGTACTTAAATCTTCGAGACTAAATTTCATGACCTGACCAGTATCTTTAATAAAATAGATAAAATAATCGGTTCCTTCATTTTCTTTGTCATATTCCGTTTCGACTCTTTCGTTTTCGATTTTATCCCAAGAAACCAGCATGTTATTTTGATACTGAATTCCTTCAGCATTAATCCTAAACTGTATATCGTCAATACTTTTTATAAATCTGATGAGGTAAGGAATCTGAAATATAAAAAGGCCTAATAACAAAAGAACTATCCAAGGTTTGTTTTCGATATAAAAATAAATCACGGCAATAGCAGTTCCGATTAAAAGAGCTGCTCTCATGACAATGTTGCTTCTTGAGTAATAAATTAAAAACTCCTGAGAATGACTTAGGTTATTGGTGTCGATAAGAGGCCTCATTAGACTAAGAATTTTTATTTTCAAAACGCACGCGATATACTCGAAGCAAATGTTCTAGTTTGTCGGCATTTGTATCTAATTCGTCCACAACAATATTTTCATTATTAAAAACGAGATAAGTTGTAGATGAATTGCTTCCGTGTTTCGTATAGACATGATCGTTGCGTATCACATTCCAAGGAACAAAATGTTTGTTTTCTATTTTAATTCCCTTATCGCTGATTATGATTTGTGGTTCGTTCAGCTTTTTAGTTTTTGTAATCTCAAAATAACCTAGGATAACTCCGAGGCCCGCTAAAAAATATCCCCAGTATTCATTTGATGTAATAAGGTATATGCCACCACAAATAAAAGCAATAACAGCTATAAACGACCAAAACAGTTTTGATTTAGAATAAAAGATAGCGGTTTCTTTAGGCACTCTCAAATCGTCGTTATAGATGTCGTCTTCTAAGAATTTTTCCTCTAGAGACTTTAGTTTTTGCTTTTGTTCTGGGCTTTGGAATTCTGTTTTTTCAAACCAGCTGCCGCTTTTCCAAATCAATCGCTGGTCTATTGCTTTTCGTTGCAATTCATGTATATTACGAACGTTTTCAAAAGCCCATACTTTCCACTGATTTACAAAATAGCTCCAAGTGAGCCAGCTGGCGATAAAACCTACAACAATAGAAACCGGTATCGTCCAAGCAGGGATAAGTTGCAAGCTGCTCAAAACGGTTGCTAAAATAATAGTGCCAAAAAGAGCTGTCATTGGCAGATAAAACAATTTGATTCTGCCTCTTCGTAAGGCTTCTTTAACGGTCACAGATTTTCCCATATTATTTTTTTAATGCAATTTGTCTTTTTGCTTCGCCGACTACAAAAGCTACAGAATTGGCAATATTAAAGCTACGGATAAGCGGTGACATCGGAATCGTTAAATGGTTTTCGAACTTTGCCATAAATTCTTTGCTTAAACCAACGCTTTCTTTTCCAAAAACGAGCCAATCGCCATCTTGAAATTCATTTTCCAAATAGGATTTTTCAGAATGTGAACTCATTAAAAATACTCGTGATTTATCCGGAATCTGCTGTATCCATTCGTCTGCATTCTGATATTCGTTAACATTAAGATGCACCCAGTAGTCCAAACCCGAGCGTTTTAGATTTTTATCATTAATTACAAATCCGAACGGATGTATGAGATGTAAACGACTTTCTGTGCCTACACACAAGCGTCCGATATTTCCGGTATTGTTTGGTATTTCTGGTTCTACAAGAACAACGTTTAGCATTTTCTTTTTAAAGTTATGAGTTAAGGGTTAAAAGTTATGAGTTCGCAAAAATTATCTAATAGTCCCATTTTCTAATTATCTAATTGAAAATCGGAAACTTCAAGAACTTCTCCCGCTTTTAAGTTTTGCAAATATACATTTCCTATTCGTACGCGAACCAAACGCAAGGTTGGAAAACCAACTGCTGCAGTCATTTTTCTGACCTGACGAAATTTCCCTTCTCTGACAGTTATTGAAGCCCAAGAAGTCGGGCCGTGACGTTCGTCTCTGATTTTTTTTGCTCTAGCGCCAAAATCAGGGATTTCGTTAGCGATAAAAGCTTTGCAAGGTTTGGTTTTGTATTTGCCGCCATCAAGACCAATTTCGACACCTTTTTGCAATTGTTCTATTGCTTCAAGCGTAATTAATCCGTCAACCTGAACGTAATATTCTTTGTCGACTTTTTTGCTTCGCACGAGTTCGCTCATATTCCCGTCGGTCGTTAGAAGAAGCAAACCTTCAGAATCTTCATCTAATCTTCCAATTGCCATTGTTCCTTGTGGAAAATCGTGCAATTCGCCCAAAAGTTTTTTCTTTCTTTTTAATTCATAAATAAATTGGCTCAAATAGCCGTAAGGTTTAAAAAGAATGAAGTGTCGGTGCATTTTTAATTTTTTGCAAAGATAGTTCTTTCATAAAATAAAAAACGACATTTAATAAGGGATGTCTGAATGTGATTTCATCTTTTTCAGCCACTGATAAACAAACCAAATCGCGGTAATAATAAAAACGCCAATTAAAACAGAGTAGTGATTTTCGAAAAAATCATGAAAACAACTTCCGATTAAAATATAGGCCGATGCCATACAAAGTTTGATGAGAATAAATTCGGCATTAGACCAGCTGGTTTTGATAGTGAAGAAATTCATGGTTTTGAAATTTAGTAAACATTGAAATAGTATAAGCAATGATGTGAAAATATGAAAATTTTTTTGTCAAAAACTAAAATCAATGTTAAACTCCTAAGTTTTCAGAGCTGAAATTCGTAATATTATTATAGAAACTAAAAAAATGAAGCCATGGAAAAGAATAATTTAGGGACAAAGAAAATCAACGGAACACAGAAAAATATAGACGAGTCTAAAGGAAAAAACATTTCGCACGACGGAAAGGCCGATGACGCCAACTTAAAACGCGAGTTTGTTACAGATGCAGACGGCAATAAAAAAATAGTAGAAAGAGCTCGTAATGAGAATGAAGACATCAAAAACAAACCAAGTGGAATTTCGAAAGAAAACCCAAATGCAAATCGAGGTGTTGCTACAGATGGGGAAGCAAAAAAAACGATCGAGAACAAAGATCGGAATTCAGATATAACTCCAAATCGTTATCCGAACACACATCCTGATAATGAAGAAGACCGTGGCAATATGAAATTGGACGAAGAAGAGTAGTTTACAATACAAAAAAAAATAGATAAACAAAGTCATTTCAGTATCAAATAACATTTGATTGGCAGTTAACGTTAATGTTATGATAAAGCCAGTAATTTAAGGGGTTCGACTGCTGATATCTTTGTAAATTAGTAGAACAAATTTTAAATCCAAAGAAAATGGCACTTTTAGAAAATAAAGTTGCTTTTGTATCTGGAGGCGGTTCGGGAATCGGACGCGCAGTTGCAGAAGCATATGCTCGAGAAGGAGCAAAAGTAGTAGTTTCAGACATTAACGTTGAACACGGTGAAGAAACCGTTAATATTATAAAGAAAAAGGGTGGAGAAGCTTTTTTTGTAAAAGGCGATTCATCTAGTGCCAGCGACAATAAACATATGGTTGAAGTGACGGTCTCAAAATACGGCCGACTTGATATTGCCTGCAACAACGCCGGAATGGGAGGCCCTGCAAAACCTACAGGAGAATACGAACCAGAGGCTTGGGACAAAGTTATTGCATTGAATTTAAGTGGCGTTTTTTATGCATGCCGCTATCAGTTGGAGCAAATGGAGAAAAACGGAGGTGGAAGTATCGTGAATATCGCTTCTATTCATGGACAAGTTGCCGCACCTAATAGCATTGCTTACACAGCCAGTAAACATGGAGTTGTAGGTTTGACTAAAAATATTGCAGTGGAGTATGCTCAGAAAAACATTCGCTGTAATGCCGTTGGTCCTGGTTATATCGAAACAGCACTTTTAAAAGACAATTTGAATAAAGATATGATGGATGCCGTAGCAGCCAAATCGGCAATGAATCGTCTGGGGACTGCTGAAGAGATTGCAGAACTGGTTGTTTTCTTAAATTCAGATAAATCGTCTTTTACGACCGGAAGTTATATTATTGCAGACGGGGGCTATACGGCGGTATAATTATTATCCAAATAGAGTTAATAACAGAAACAGTAAATGAAAGTTTACTGTTTTTTTGTTTTTAAACAGATTTAGAATTATTTTTTGAAATAGTGTTTTTTGTAAGAAACCATCTGTTTTTACTGGTGTTTTGGAGTTTTTTAGGTTTTGAATAATAACTTAAGAAATGATAATTAGATTGTTTTTTATTTAATTAATATACCTGTTTTCGGGTATATGTTGAATTTTATTGATAAAAAAGCAAATATTAAGTTCATGGTTTTATAATATTAGCTTAACTTTAAACAACATAAATTTGATTTCTAAAACTCTATTCTAAGACGTATGAAAAAACTTTACATTTCACGCCATTTAATGGCTCTTTTATGTTTTTTGTGTTTGATTTCAGAAAATCTATTTTCTCAGATTAATCCTTCACCACAAATCTTGCCGTATGCGCAAAACTTTGATGCACTTGGAGCAAGCTCGACAACTTATCCAGTCGGATTTCAGGGGTGGCAGATTACAGGTGCTGCTACGACAACTTCTTATGCAACAATTGCTCCTATAGCTACTAGAACCTTGACCGCAAACAGCCACGCGGGAACTAGTAGCGGAAATATTCATAATTACAATGGAAAAATCGGTTTTCTAGATACTGGTTCTTTAGATTTAGCTATCGGATTTGCATTTAACAGTTTAAATAAAACCAGTATTGAGGTGCAGTATGATGCTATGGTGATTCGTAATCCGTATGACGGAACACCAAGCAATAATCGTGTTATGGAAATGGCACTTCAGTATCGTGTAGGTACTTCGGGAGCATTTACAACCGTAACGGCTTCTGCTTATCTGAGTGGTACGGTTTTGCAAACAGGTTCGGGAGTTACTACGCCTCAAAATCCGCAGACTATTAAGGTAACGCTTCCATCAGAATGCGATAATCAAAGCGTTGTAGAAATAAGATGGATTGCCAGAATGTATTCTGGTGGTACGGGTTCTCGTCCTTCTTTTGCAATCGATAATATTGAGATTGGAAAAGATTCTGATGCGCCAGTTTCTGAGACTGGATATCCAAAAGCAGAAAATATCTCGGCTAATAATTTTGATTTTTCAGATAAATTAAACGAAATCGGAAAAACATATTATGTACTAGTAGCTGGCGGAAGCAATGCTCCAACGGCTGCTCAGATAAAAAATGGCCTTGATGCAAACGGAACTGCAGCTTTACAGTCGGGATTTTTAGATATTACAGATAAAACAAAGTCTTATACTAAAAATTTTACTGGTTTAGCTTTAAATACAGCATATTCTGTGTTTTCAGTTTCTGAAGATGTTTCAGGTAATATTCAGACTGCTGTAACTAAAACTGATGTGACTACAACTGCTGTTGCAGTGCCTATAATCAGAGTAAGTGCAGCATCATTGGACTTAGGGCAGACGGAAATGAGTTTCAATTCGCAGTCATTAAATTATCAAATTCAGGGCGCTGATCTAGCCCAGGATTTAACCGTAAGTGCAACTTCAAACTTTTCAATTTCAAAAGATAATGTAACATTCGGTTCAACGTTGACTTTCTCAGTTTCAGATTTTGCTTCGAATGCTTCTCAAACGGTTTATGTTCGTTTTACACCAAACCAAGCAGGAAATTTTACAGGGCAACTTACACACGAATCTGTTGGTGCAGCGAACAAAATGATATCGTTGACTGGAAAAGGATTTAATCCTTATATAGAAGGTTTTAACGATCCAAATGTTTTATCAAACGGACTTTGGACACAGCACAATATCGCTGGTACGGTAAACAAATGGGCTTTTACAAGTGATACAAGAAATATTAATTCTGGAAGTGGTGCCGTTTTGATAAATGGGTATTCTGAAAGTGGTCCAAGTAAAGATTGGCTGATTTCTCCAAAATTACGTTTAGATACTTTTACGCATTTTGCAATGTTGTCATTTTACTCTCGAAAATTTTATGGAGGCCCAAGTTTAAAATTAATGATTTCTACAGATTATGACGGAGTAAGCAGTCCAGAAACTGCTACTTGGGCAGAAATTGATGGTAAATTTCCAACGACTACAGGAGCTTATGTACAGTCAAAATACATCGACTTGAGCGGTTTCAAATCTCCAAATACTTATGTTGCCTGGGTTTATGAAACAACTGCTGGAGGAAACAATTTTGCAGCAGAATGGTCATTAGACGACGTTGCAATTACAAACGAAACGGGTTATGTAAATGCTGATCCTGTTTTAGATTTTGGAGATGTGAGTGTAAATGCAGTTTCTACAAGCCAGTCTTTTGTCTTAAAGGCAGAAGGTTATGGAGATATTACGCTGACAGCTCCGGCAGATTACCAAATATCTTTAAATAATACTTCATTTCAGTCAAGTGTTTTGGTTGATGCATCGGCTGCAGCCAATAATCAGACGGTATACGTTCGATTTACGCCATCTGTAAAAGCATTGAAGATAAACGGAACTCTAACGGTTACTGGAACTTCATTAAACAAACAAATCGGGTCTTTTACAGGTTCTTCTATTCCAAAAGCAGATACATATGATGTTGTAACTTATAATTTAGAATTTTTCGGTACTGCTGTAAAAGGCACAGACGGAGTAGAATTTGGTCCAACTGATAATGCTTTGCAAATTGAAAATGTTGCGAAAGTAATGAACAAATTAGATGCCGATGTTTATGTGGTTCAAGAGGTTTCTGATGATCCTTCAATTGATATTTTGATCCAGAAGTTAAACATTAATGGAAAAACTTTCGATAAGACCATTTCAACTTCTTGGTCTTATTCTTTCCAGGCTCCAGATCCAAATTTCCCACCTCAAAAACTGGTGGTGATTTATAATACACAGACTACTACAGTAAAAAAGACTCGTGTAATGTTTAAAGATCTTTATGATGAGGTACGTGCGGGAACTACAGTTTTACAAAATTATCCAAATAACAGTGGAAGCAGTTTCTTCTCTTCAGGACGTCTTCCGTATATGGTAACTGTAGAAGCTAATGTTGGCGGCATTAAAAAAGAAATCAATTTAATCGACCTTCACGCACGCGCGAACAGTGGATCGGATATGGCGCGATACAATATGCGTAAATACGATACTCAGGTTTTAAAAGACAGCTTAGATGCTCATTATCCAGATGCTAATTTTATTCTTTTGGGAGATTTTAATGATGATGTAAAGGCTTCTGTAATTCCAGGACAGCCTTCTTCTTACGAAAGCATGGTTACAGATACGAATCGCTACAATGCATTAACATTAGATATTAGTAGAGCAGGAGCATATAGCTTTTTGAGCTCTGGTGGCTTTTTGGATCATATCATGATTTCAAATGAATTAACGGATGATTATATCCAAAACTCAATTGCTGTTTACGATCCTCGAAATGATATTACAAATTATACTAATACTACTTCTGATCACGGACCAGTAATTGCGCGTTTCGAGCTGAAAGAAGATGTATTGTCGACACCAGATTTTGCAAAAAACAATTATTTTGTAAAAGCATATCCTAACCCGGCTTCAGATATTGTAAGTTTCGATATTAAAACGACTGAAGGCAGAGACTTAAAAATTAAATTGTATGATATGAATGGACGTTCGGTAGGAAATCCAATCGGAATCAAAAGCGAAGCGGATATTAAAACAGCATCACTTTCAATCAATAATTTAAGTGCAGGAGTTTACATTTATGTTGTAACAGAAAACAATAAAGTGATTTTTAAAGATAAGATCATCAAAAACTAATTCCGATTTGATAATCAACAGAAAAGGGCAGTCTACATAGATTGCCCTTTCTTTTTTAACTAATTTGTATTCAATATTTCTCGAATCCGATTAAAGTCGATTTCATTTTCATCAGAAAAAGAAAAGAAATAGTCGAGTTGCCATTTTTGAGTTTTCTGAGCCTGTTTGCTCGTTGTTTCATCCCACGGAGGATAAACTCTCGTCCCTCTGATTCCTTCTTTGTTTTGGGTCGAAAAAATGCCTTTTTCTAATACTATCTTTTTGGGAAAAATAAATTGCCCCCAATTGTCCTCTTTTCGAACATTCACTATTACAAAATCGATAAGGTCTGAAGCGTCAAAAGGTTCGATAATTCCATTTGAATTACGCTTCCACAACGTCACAAACTGCCCTGTTTTTGTCGGGGTTATTTTAGCATCTCTGAAACAGATTTTTTTTGCATTGAGATCAAATCGGCAAGCGCTGTATTCTTCGCTTTCATTTTCTTTTACAAATGATGAAAAGTCCAAATTACAGCAATCGTAAACCAAGTCTTTTGCTTCGTTAAGCGATTTCGGAAGGAGCTGCATTGATTTTGAGTTCGATGTAAAAGTCATTTTGATGAAAAAGTTTTTCCGAAAATTACAGCAAAACTTTTTAAAATGAAAAATTCATACCAAAATTAAATCCCCATTGAAATTGATTAAACGACTGGCTGTTGAGCGGATTTATGTAATAATTCATTGCTGGCTCAACAAATACATTGGTTTTTTTATAAACCTGATACTGAATCGTACTGCTCAATGTTGACCCATAAACATAATCGTTTGCGTTTACGTTCTGTCCAATTGATTGCCCGTCTAGTATGGCATGATTAGAAATCAGTTTTCCGACAAAACCTCCGGTATTCAAATTAATGCTGGCTTTCTTTCTGTTAAAAACAGAATACGAAACTTCTAAAGGCATTTCGATATATCGCAGATTCTGGTCGAGTGTACCGCTTTTTATGTTATCGCTGTTTACGGCTTCTTTTGTAGAGTTAGAAATTAAGACATAATCAGCACTGCTGCTAAATTGAGCTGCTGGAGCATTTGAACTTTCGTTTCCAGGGGCAAAAAGAGCTCCAGTTCTCGCACTTGCATACGAAATGTTTTCCACGCTTTGTCCCAGTTCGTTGATTTTAAGTCCAGTACCAACTGCCCATTTTTTGTTAATGCTATATCTTGTTCTTACACCGTACGAATTGGATTGTTTCGAATCGTTTACGTTGCCCAGTGTTTTTTCGTTTTTATAATTTTCAGAATTGGCCACTCCCGCAAAAAGAGCGACTGCCCAACGTTCGCCTTTGGTAACAGATTTATCTTTTTTCTCTTTTTCTTCTTTTACAGCTTCTGGTGTTTGAATTCCTTTTTCTAAATTTTGAAGTTCAGCCAATTGCACAGAATCCTGTTTGGTTAAAGCATTGGTAAACTTAGGATTTTCTTTAGAGATGCCCGAATTTGCACTTGGGTTGTTTTCGTTTTTAGCTTTCGCGGAAGCGGAATTTACAGCATTTTTACCCGAATTGTTAGAATCGTTAAACGCAAGATTATTGCTGTTTTTTACCGTTTTCTGCTCTTCGAAAATAGAATTCGAAAATGTTTTATTCGCTGTTGGATTAAAACTATGCTGTTTTTTTCCAAATGCAATTCTTTGTTCAGAAACAGGCTGATTGAATGTTTTAGTGTTGCTTTTTCCGAATTGTTTTTTGGTTGTTTTTCCAGCTGTTTTTTCATCAGAAGAAGCAAAAACAAAAGCCGATTGATTTGGTGAATTTCTTTGCGAATTTGGCTCCGAATAGAAATTGCTTTTCGTTTGTTTCTTTTGCCCGTTTATGGCATTGGTATGTACAATACGGTTGTTCTGATTTTTGTTTTCTTTCGAATTATTTGATAATGTGTTTGTCTTTGAAATTTGACTAGAAGTATTGCTGGTTTCATTTTCATGAATGCCATTGATCGTGTTTTCGTCAAGCGCTACAGCATTATTTTTGTAATTGTTAAAATATTTGCTTTCTACTTTGTCTTCATTACCATTCACATTTTGCTTGATTTTTTCGCCATCTTCGCCAACTTCTGCGGTACTGTTTCCTGAGTTGTTTTCTATGATTTTATTTTCGTTTTGCGGAATATTTCGCTCTATGTCTTTACTGTTTTTATTTTCATCAAGAACTACATTGTTATTTTCAAAACCGTTTTGGTTTGGAGTTTTATTTTCCAAATCTGTAAAATGCAATATAGAAGGAAGCAGCAAGCCTAATAAAAGACACGCAGCAGCCGACCACCAAAGAACAACCCTTTTTTTCTTTTTGGGTTTGTCTAGTTTTTCTTCAATCTGTCCCCACAATTCAGGAGGCGGAACACTCGAAAAGTCTTCCAATGATGAAAAAATATCCTCTATTTTTTCCTTCTTCATGCTGTTTTAAAATTTTTTATGCTCAAAATTCGTTTCTGCAAAATATGCTTGGCACGGTTTAAATTTGATTTTGATGTTCCCTCAGAGATTTTCAGTAATTCTGCAATTTCTTTATGCTTCATTTTCTCAAAAACATAGAGGTTAAAAACGGTCCTGTACTGGTCTGGAAGATCCCGTATATATTCCAGCAGTTTTTCCTGTTCTATCGGGATTGCTTCTAGTTCTTCTTCCTCAATAAAATCGGTATCAGGATCAAAAACATCCAGAAAAAAACTCTCTTTTTTCTTTTTATTCAGCGTTTCAATGAGTTTGTTGATAAAGATGCGTTTCATCCATCCTTCGAAACTTCCTTCAAACTTATATTGGTTTATTTTTTGAAAAACAATCACGAAAGCTTCCTGAAAAACGTCTTTTGCATCGTCTTCATTTTTCATATACTTCAAGCAGATACCATATAAAACAGGAGAGAACAACTGATATATTTTCAGTTGTCCCTCTCTGTCATTTTTAAGGCACAGTTTAATGTATTTTTCTAAATCGTCTTTCAAGAAATGGTTCAAATTTGGTCTTGCAAAAATAGTCTATAATTGCTTACAAAACTATCTTTTAAAGATGGTGCGAGCACCTTCTTCGTTATTGGTTATGATTGTTAGGTTTTGATTGTCAAGGTTTTCTATGATGTATGTTTTGCCTTCAAACGTAATCAGGTCGTGCTCTGATCGGTCAAAAATGCCTATTCCTTTTGATGTCTGATAAGTGCTGTTTCTAATCTCAATATTGTTTTTATAAGTGATAATTCTTCCGTTTTCGGTAAAAACAATTTTTTTTGCAAAACCTAGGCTTTTCGGGGTCGAAACATAAGGATTTTTTGCCCCTCCTAATGATTTTTCCCAAGTCCAGGTATTTACAATTGAGCCCGAATCAGCCTTAGCAGAATCTGTAGAATAGGCAGTTGTAAAAAGGCAGAATACGATAAAAAATGCAATGAGTTTTCTCATACCTGTGTTTTATTTTAATGCGGTAATTTTATCCTGAATAGCTTTTTTAAATGCTTTTACCTCTGCAGACTGATCGTTAGTGTCTAGATTATCAATCGAAATTCTGGTAATATCTTTACCTTGTCTAAGTTGGAAGTAAACACCTCCTTGATCTTGAGAATCTGGATCTCCGTACGTTTTAGATTGCCCTTTTAAGTTTAGAATTTCTGTCGGAACGGTTTTAAGGAATAGTGTAAATTCGCCTCTTTTAATGGTTGCTGTATTTTTATATTGGCTGAATTCGTACTGATCTGTAGTTACACCTTGAAACTTCAGGTAATTGTATTCATTAAGTTGGAAAAATGTATTAGTAGCACCAAAACTTCCAATTACAATATAATCACCGCTTTCAACTGTTTTATTAAAGTAAATCGGTTTAGAAGTTTTTGGGATAAGCACAAAATCAGAAGGATAAGTCGCCGATGGAGTCGTAGTTTCTCCTGTAGCAGGTTCTTTTTCAAAATAATTTACAATGATTTCGCAACTGTTTTCTACAATCGATGCAATTTTGATTTCGTAACCGCTAGATGGTTTCTTGCCAGAAAAAATACCAATAAGCGCATTTTTTGTAAAATCAATGGCTGGATCACTGGCAACTGGACATGTGTTGCTGTGTTTCGTAAAAACTTTATCCATTGTTTCTTGCGTACCAATTGCAACTGCCGACGGAGTATCGGTTAGAGTTTTAACTGAATAGTTGCACAAAAGCGGGAATCCGTTGAAAACAACTTCTTTATAAGTGCCACAATCTTTATAAACGTCGTCATTACCAAGTGAACAGGCACTCAGTCCAAAAGCTATAAATAAGCCCAGCATTAATTTTTTCATGATTATTTTTTAATAGGTTTATATTTTGTAGATGGCGCAATTACAAAATGGTTGCGTCTGTATTTATTTTTTTTTTTTTTGAAAAAATGTTGATTTAGTTTGCATTGGTCAGTATTTCGTGAAATTTTTATTTTTAAAATTAGGGGCTACGTATTATTGCGTACTTTTACGTAAAATAAACTTAGATATGTTGAATTATGTACCGTTTTTATTAGGTTTTGCTGTTGCTCTTTTTCTGGGGATATACTTAGGGAGATTATTGTTTCAAACCAAATCACAGTCGGATAAAGCTGTTTTTGAGGAAAGAATTCAGGCAGTAAACAGCCAGATGCAGCAACAGAAAGAGCAATTTGAAACCGAAAAAAACTATTTTCAGAAGCAATTGCAATTGTTGAATGCCGAAAAAGAAAATATCCGTACAGAAAAAGACAGTCTTGCCATTCAGCTTTCTAAAAAAGAGGTTGATTTCGAAAATTTATGGGAACGCCATAAAGAACAAAAAAGCGAAATCAACGATCTTCAGGAAAAATTCACAAAAGAATTTGAAAATCTGGCCAATAAAATACTTGAAGAAAAGTCAGCTAAATTTACGGAACAGAATAGCGAAAACATGAAAAATATTCTGTTGCCGTTACAAGATAAAATTCACGGATTTGAACAAAAAGTTGAACAGACCCACAAAGAAAGTATCGATTACCATGCGGCGCTTCGCCAGCAGATTATAGGCTTGAGCGAAATGAATGTTCAGATGAGCAAAGAAACCCTTAATTTGACCAAAGCATTAAAAGGCGATAGCAAAATGCAAGGAAACTGGGGCGAATTGGTTTTGGAACGCGTTTTGGAAAAATCGGGTTTAGAAAAAGGACGCGAATACGAAGTGCAGCAAAGTTTTGTGAATACAGAAGGAAATCGTGTTCTTCCGGATGTAGTAATCAATCTTCCTGACGGAAAAAAAATGATTGTCGATTCTAAAGTTTCACTTTCGGCCTACGAAAAATGGGTTAATGAAGAGTCCGAAATACTCAAAACAGAATTTTTGAAAGAACATGTAATTTCAATAAAGAGACATGTCGAGCAATTGGGAAATAAAAACTATCATGATCTTTACCGAATTGAAAGTCCAGATTTTGTGCTGTTGTTTATTCCGATGGAACCTGCTTTTGCAATTGCCTTAAACGAAGATCCAGCCTTGTACACCAAAGCATTTGACCGAAATATCGTAATCGTCACGCCGAGTACGCTTCTCGCAACATTACGCACAATTGACAGTATGTGGACCAACCAAAAACAGCAAGAAAACGCTTTTGAGATTGCAAGACAGGCCGGTGCATTATACGATAAATTTGAAGGTTTTGTGTCTGATTTAGTCCGGATTGGGAATAAAATCAAGGATACCAAAACGGAATATGAAAATGCTATGAACAAACTTGTCGATGGAAAAGGAAACTTGATTACAAGTGTCGAGCGATTAAAGAAAATGGGAGCAAAGGCAAAAAAATCGCTTCCAGAAAACATTATTTCAAGAGCGTCAATTTCTGACGAAAACGAACTGCCAAGTGCAGAGATTTAAACACAAAAAACAGTAAGTAATACCAAAAAACAAAAACATGACTACAGATTTTAAGCCCGTTTCTTCATCAAAAATTAGTATTTCAGAATTAATGCTTCCTTCGCATACCAATTTCAGCGGTAAAATTCATGGAGGTTATATTTTACAATTACTCGATCAGATTGCTTTTGCCAGCGCTTCAAAATTTTGCGGCAATTATTGTGTTACCGCTTCTGTTGATACGGTAAATTTTCTAAAGCCAATCGAGGTCGGCGAATTGGTGACGATGAAAGCGTCTGTAAATTATGTAGGCCGAAGCTCAATGATTGTCGGAATTCGTGTTGAGGCAGAAAACATTCAGACAGGAGTTGTCAAACATTGCAATTCGTCTTATTTTACAATGGTTGCCAAAGACAAAGAAGGAAAAAGTGTTGCTGTTCCAGGACTTATTTTATCTAATCTAGAAGAAGTACGCCGTTTTAGAAAATGCATTAAACAGATTGAAGCAAAAAAAGAAATCGAAGATCATGCAAAAGTTGCCAATATAAATTCAATCGAAGATCTGGCAAGCCTTAATCAATATAATGTACTTCTTGAAATCAGTTAATTTAATTATAAAGATGTAAATTTTAGTTCTAAAATATAAAAGAAGGATTACAGATTAATGGCTACCTTTAAGAATTATAAATTTTAAAATTTCAGAGGATGATTAAGTTCGGATATACAATATTATACGTTGAAGATGTCGAAGAATCAATTGCTTTTTACGAAAATGCTTTTGGTTTTTCGAGAAAATTTGTTTCGCCAGATAACGATTATGGTGAATTACTTACGGGAGAAACGACACTTTCTTTTGCTTCAAAAAAATTGGCGGCGCAAAATCTGCCTGATGGTTTTATAGAAAGCAATCTGGAGAATAAACCTTTTGCTACAGAAATTGGTTTAATAACCGAAAATGTTCCCGAAACACTACAAAAGGCAACCTCTTTTGGAGCGGTAATGGTTTCGGAACCGCACGAAAAACCTTGGGGACAGATTGTGGCATACGTAAGAGACCTCAATGGATTTTTGATTGAGATTTGCACCGAAGTAAAAGCCTAATTTTTATTGGAATGAATTTTATAAAGAGGAAACCTTATTTTGCATTTTTAGTTGTCGCGATAATTTTGCTTATTGCAGGATTTTTGAATCCTCAGAAAAGTATCAATATTAATATTAAAGATACTTATCTAATAGTTTCAAGAATTGATTTTTGTTTGATTTTCTCTTTTATTTTCGGGCTTTTTGCTTTGCTCTATCTTGTACTGATCAAACTTCGTTTCAACTTAATCAGTTGGATGACTTTTTTACACGTTATAAGCAGCGTTTTAGGGTTTGCCTTAATTGTATTGTTCCATTATTTAATCAAAGATTATAGCCCAAAAGATTTTCTCGAAGTTCTAGACGGAATTGATTATAACAACAATATATATCTGGCAATTACAATTTTATTTTTCTTGGTTGGATTTACTCAGTTGCTGTTTTTTGTTAATGTATTCTCAGCTTTGATAAGAGGCAGAAATTAAAAATAAAAAGATTATTTAGTGGGAAATAAAACTTAGAAAAATTCACAAATATTTAAGGGTAAAACGGAATCTGTCTTCGTCGAAAATTCGTAACTTTAAGTAAGAAGTTCAACGAACTGATTTTCACGGAATACTGCCGTTTTATTTTTTCTTTTCTATATCAAAAATAAAATGACATAATTGTTTAAATGCAGACGATTATGAAAACAACTACTTTATTAATTTTACTTTTTACTGCTTTTTCGGTTATTGCACAAGACAAGTTTTTTACCAATACCGGAACCGTAAATTTCGAAGCTTCTGTTCCTTTTTTTGAAGAAATAAAAGCTGTAAACAGACAGGTTGCCATTGTTTTGGAGCCTAAAACAAGCACTTTTATCTGTACCGTCCTAATCAAAGATTTTAGTTTTAAATTAGATTTGATGCAACAGCATTTCAATGACAATTATATGGAAAGCAATCGTTATCCTAAAGCAGTTTTTAAGGGTAAAATTCAAAAATTTGATTTGAAAGACATTACAGAAATAGCAAAACCTTATCAGATAAAAGGAAAACTCATGCTGCGTGGTAAATCTAAAGAGATTGTTGTGAATGCATTTATAAAAAAAGTTGCCGAAGGAATTCAGATTATTTCTGATTTCCCAATTTTAGTTTCAGATTTTGATATTCAGATTCCAATGGCAATTGCATCAAAAATTGCTTCCACAGCCAACACAGAACTGACGGGAATTGTACAGAATGGCAATTTGATGTATGCTGCGTTGAAATAGATTATTTCACACAGTTTATAAGCGTTTTTTCCAAATCGGTAAATCGGAATTCAAAACCTGTTTTTTGTATTTTGTCAGACGAAACTCTTTGTCCTTTTAAGACGGCAACGCTCATTTCGCCTAAAAGCAATTTCAGGAAAAAAGGCGGTATTTTGGGTAACCAGATGTTGTATCCGTATAATTCTGCGAGCAATCTTGAGAGTCTTGTGTTTGTAGTGTTATCTGTAATACAGGCATTGTAAGGACCGTTGATTTTTTCATCTTCAATTGCTTTTAGATAAATACGACATAAATCATCAACATAAATCCAAGGAATATATTGTTTGCCAGTTCCTAAAACAGCTCCAAAACCAGATTTAAAAGTAGGAGTGATCTTTTTCATAAAACCTTGGTCTTTGGCCAAAACAATTCCGGTTCTGATTTTAGCAGTTCGAATGTTTAGTGCGTCGATTTTATCAACAGCATTTTCCCATATCTGACAAGTTACACCCAGAAAATCATTTGCAGGTAAAGTTTCCTCGTCACAGATTTTGTGGCTCGTTTTGGCGCCATAAATTCCGATTCCTGATGCCGAAATAAAACTGTCTAGGGTTTTGTTGTGTTTCGTCAGAACAGAGAGAATCAGTTCGATTGGTTTTACACGGCTGTCGAGTATGCTTTTTTTGCGTTTTTTGGTCCATCTTTTTTCTACAATGCCTTCTCCTGCAAGATGTACAATAAAATCGGCATTTAGAACAGCATCTTCGTCGATGTAGTTTCGCTTCAAATCCCATTGATAATAAGTGATTTGAGTGTTGCTTTGACGGTTAGAGCGGCTTAATACAGAGACCGAATAACCATTTTCTAAAAGCAGATCAGTCAAATGAGAACCAATGAATCCTGTTCCTCCAGTTATTAAGACGTTTTTGGACATGAGAGTTTATAATTTATTTAACAGCACAATCTGTTTAACTATAAGTAAAGGTACTTAAACATTGCTTACCTTTAAAGCAAATTCTAAATTTAATATAATGGAAGCTAAAAATAAGGTTATCAGTAAAGAAGATATCGTTTCACTGTACATGGATTATGTTTTAGAAAAAGGACAGAAACCAAAATCGGTTTATCATTTTGCAAAAGAAAATGATTTTGATGAGGTCGAATTTTATGCTTTTTTTGGAACATTAGAAGGTCTAGAGAAAGAAATATTCAGAATGTTTTTTGGCAATACCGTTGATTTGCTTAATAAGAATGAAGAATATCAGCAGTATGATATGAAAAATAAAATGCTGAGTTTTTACTTTACTTTTTTTGAAGTTTTGACAGCAAACAGAAGTTATGTTTTAGAAGCCTTGAAACTGGAGAGAAATCCGATTCGAAATTTAGCGCAGCTTACCGCTCTTCGAGATAGTTTTAAGGAATATGTAAGCGAAATTTTGACAGACGATTATCGTTTGGAACAAGAAAGATTCCAGAAATTCCAAGAAAAAGCAATTCAGGAATCGGCTTGGTTGCAACTCATGATGACAATAAAATTCTGGATTGATGATGCTTCTCCAGCATTCGAAAAAACGGATATTTTTATAGAGAAGTCGGTTAATGCTTCTTTCGAATTAATGAATGTAGCGCCAATCAATCATTTGATAGATTTTGGAAAATTTTTATTCAAAGAAAAAGTGTACAGCAAACAATGAAAACAATCGATTATATCCCAACTTCAAAAATAGAAAGAGCTGGAAAACTAGTTCAGACTGGCGCAAAAATCGGCGTAAATTATATTAAGCATTATGCAGAAAAAGTTGTAAATCCAGATTTAACGCGAGATAAACTCAACGAGAATAACGCCGAAGATATTTACGACGGACTAAAAAGCTTAAAGGGAAGCGCTTTAAAAGTCGCCCAAATGCTCAGCATGGATAAAAACTTCCTGCCACAGGCGTATGTTGAGAAATTTTCGCTTTCGCAGTTTTCGGTACCGCCATTGTCTGCTCCGCTGGTTTTAAAAACATTCAAAAGCAATTTCGGAAAAACGCCGTATGAGATTTTTGACGAATTTAATCCGAATTCGGTCAACGCGGCAAGTATCGGACAGGTGCATCTGGCAGTGAAAGACGGAAAAAAACTCGCTGTAAAAGTTCAGTATCCTGGTGTTGCTAATAGTATTTCATCTGATTTGGCTTTGGTAAAACCGATTGCGATCCGAATGTTTAACTTGCAGGGAAAAGATTCAGATAAATATTTCAAGGAAGTCGAAGACAAACTGATAGAAGAAACCAATTATCTTCTTGAATTAAAACAAAGCAGAGAAGTAGTTGAGGCTTGTAGTAAAATAGAAAACATACTTTTTCCGAATTATTATCCTGAGTTTTCATCAGAGAAAATCATTACAATGGATTGGATGACGGGTATTCATCTTTCTGAATTTACCGCAGTTAATGATGACAAAGTTGCCGGAGACAAATTAGGCCAAGCGCTTTGGGATTTTTATATGTATCAGATTCATGTGCTTCGAAAAGTACACGCGGATCCACATCCGGGAAATTTTCTAGTGGATGAAAACAGCAATCTGATTGCATTGGATTTTGGCTGTATGAAACAGATTCCAGAAGAATTTTATACGCCCTATTTTGAGTTGATCAATAAAAATGTGATTACTGACGAAAAACGTTTTAATGAGAAATTATTAGAATTGGAAATCCTTCGTCCTGACGACACTCCTGCCGAAGTTGCGTATTTCACCGAAATGTTTCATGAGTTGTTGTCACTTTTTACAAAGCCTTTCCAAAACGAAACTTTTGATTTTGCCGATGAGACTTTTTTTGACGCCATCGCGCAATTAGGCAAACGCTTTTCTGAAGATACCAATCTTAGAAAAATGAACGGAAATCGAGGTTCAAAACACTTTATTTACATGAACCGCACTTTCTTTGGATTGTACAATTTAATGTTCGATTTGAAAGCTAAAATCGTTGTAGATAATTATTTGAAGTATTAAGAGTTTATTTGAGGTTTCAGGTTTCAGGTTTTAGGTTGGTAGAGCTTTGCGTATAGCGCTTTTTCAAAGTTTTTTAATCTGCTGATCTGCTAAATCTGCGTGAAACAAAATTTAGAGTGAGACAACTTGAAACTTGAAACCTGAAACAAAATAAACTATTTCAAAATTCCCGCTTTATAAACCGAAATCGCACGATCTCTCGCAAAGGCATGATCGACCATCGGTTCATTGTAGCCAAAATCAAATTCAGGAATCCATCTGCGGATGTATTCTCCTTTTTCGTCAAATTTTTTCTGCTGGATTTCGGGATTAAAAACCCTGAAATAAGGCGCTGCGTCACAACCCGTTCCTGCTGCCCACTGCCAATTTCCAACATTGGATGCCAGTTCAAAATCCAATAATTTTTCGGCGAAATAAGCTTCTCCCCATTGCCAGCTAATTAATAAATGTTTGCATAAAAAACTCGCCGTGACCATTCTTACGCGATTGTGCATATATCCTGTTTCGTTGAGTTGGCGCATTCCCGCGTCAACCATTGGGTAACCTGTGGTTCCGGTACACCAGCGTTTAAAATCCTCTTCGTTGTTACGCCAATTTATTCCGTCGTAATTCGACTTAAAATTATGATTGACCACTTTTGGAAAGCTGAAGAGAATCTGGATGAAAAATTCGCGCCAGATTAATTCGCTTAAAAAGGTTTGGTTTTTTCGATTGGCCCAGTTTACCAATTTACGAATACTGACAGTGCCAAAACGCAGATGTGGTGAAAGATAAGAAGTGCTGTCAAGTGCCGGAAAATCGCGAGTTTCTTTATAATTTGCAATCTGTGTGAGATTGTGCGGTTGCACTTTTATAGAACTTCTTTCAAAACCAATTTCTGACAATTCTGGAAATGTAAATTTGTTTTGGGCAAATTTTGACAAAAACGGTTTTGTGTCGTGTTCTTCAACGCCTAGAAAATGATATTTTTCGAGCCATTTGTTTTTGTATGGTGTGTAAACAGTGTACGGAAGTCCGTCTTGTTTTACGACTTCTTGTTCCTCAAAAATAACATGATCTTTAAAGGAAAGTATTTCGGTATGGTTTTGTTTTAATAATTCAGAAACCGCAAGGTCACGTTTTATCGCAGCTGGTTCGTAATCTTTATTGAAAAAGACTTGTTGTATATCGTATTCTTCTAAAAGGGATTTCCAGACTTCTAATGGTTTTCCTTTTTTGATTAAGATTGAAGAACCGTTTTTTTGGAGTTCGTCGTTTATTTTTTGAAGAGAATCAAAGATAAAAGTTACTCTTGCATCGTCTTTTGGAAGATGATCGAGAATGTCTTCGTCAAAAATAAAGAGCGGAATAATCGGAAAATCGGACTGCAACGCATTGAATAATCCGAAATTGTCGTCTAAACGCAAATCACGTCTGAACCAGAAAAAATTGGTTTTTTGTTTTGTCATATTTAGGTTAAGGATTTAGCTCCGAAAATCTTTGTTAGATTATACTTTAGAATTGAATAATTCTTCGACTTTATTGCGACGGTAGCCAAAGATGGTTTTGAGTTTGTCTTGAACAATTAAGCGATTCATGAGACGTCCTAAATAGCCAAAAGGAAGCGCATAATGTACAATATCGGTCATTTTAACGCCATTTTCTGTTGGTTCAAAAAAATGTTTGTGATGCCATAATTTGTAGGGACCAAAAAGTTGGGAATCGATAAAATAAGAATTGTCTTTTACATGGGTAATTTCGGTTACCCAAGAAATCTTGATTCCAAGAAGCGGTTTCAGCGTATAAGTTATGATTTGACCTGGATACATTCTTTTTCCGTCAAAATCCTGAATGATAAAACTCATATTTTCGGGCGTAATGGTCTGCAGGTTTTTTGGACTCGAGAAAAAATCCCAGCATTCTTCTATAGTGGTATTGATGTGCTGTACGGTTTCTATTTTGTATAATTTCATAACTCAAATTATTACGAGATCGTTCTTGTTTTACGTGAGCGTTAGGGGTTGTAGCGGAGCTCTCCCGATTTTTCATCGGGAAGCGGGAGTGGAAAACCCGGCCCGAAGGGAAACGCCCAAATTATTTTACATTTTATAGTATTTAAAAGGAACAAATAACATTCCGAAGCATTCTCCGTGTTCTTTTCCGAGGTGTTTGTGGTGAATTTTATGCGCTTTGCGGAGTGCTATCAGGTATTTGTTTTTGGTGTTTTTGAACCATTTAAACCGCTGATGAATCAAGACATCGTGAATTAAGAAATAACAGGTACCATAAAACGTAAGACCGCACGCGATAAAAAATAAGTAATTGAAACCGCCTTTTACACCAAAATAAAAAAGCAGAATACTCGGTATGGCGAATATGACGAAAAAAATGTCGTTTCGCTCAAAGGTATCTTCGTATTTCGGCTGATGATGGTCGGAGTGAAAATACCACATAAAACCATGCATAATGTATTTATGCGTAAGCCAAGTAACGCATTCCATAAACAAAAAAACACCTAAAAAAATCAAAAAAGAAAACATTTTATTATTGTTACTTTATTAAAGTTAGAATTTAAAATCGTAAAAAGCAGTTTTTGGACGTAAAAGATTCATTCAAAAAGATTGAGTTTCTTTTAAACCATTTTTAATTTATAAGTTACAAAAGACTGCGCCAAAAGTCCCGCTTTGGTATAATTGGAAACTCGAATTCTCGAATTTCCGATTTCATGACAAGGCGTATTTTTTAATTTTTTAAGGAGTTTTTTGTAATATATATAAGCTGTATAAACTCCAAATTTGGCCTCAATAGGCAGTTTTATAATTCCTTGGAAAGCCATTTTAAAATCGTCTTCAATTTCGTTGATAATGGCAGTTTTGGCATTTTCGTCAAAATTCTTAAGGTCAATTCCCGGAAAATAATTTCGGTTTAAAATGAGGTTGTCGTCTTTTAAATCTCTCAAGAAATTAACCTTCTGAAAAGCCGAACCCAATTTCATTGCTTCATGTTTTAGCTGCTCGTATTTTTGATCATTTCCTTTTACAAAAACCTTTAAACACATCAATCCGACCACATCTGCAGAACCGTAAATATAATCGTCGTATTCGCTTTTGGTCGTATAAGTTGATTTGATAAGGTCGAGTTTCATGCTTTTGAGAAACGCCTGAATCAAATCGTCTGTAATGTTATATTGTTTGACCGTTTGCTGAAATGAGTTTAGGATAGGATTAAGGCTGATTCCTAATTGTACAGCCTTATAATATTCGGTTTCAAAATCGTCTAAAAGGTATTCTTTTTCATAATCGTGAAAAGAATCTACAATCTCGTCTGCAAGGCGCACAAAGCCATAAATGCTATAAATGCCTTCGCGAATGCTTGGTGAAAGCATTTTTACGGCAAGCGAAAAAGAGGTGCTGTAGCTTTGGGTAATCAGCTTGCTGCATTTGAAAGAAACGGCGTCGAAAAGTGATTTCATGATGAAGCTTTTAAAGATTTTTGAATTAATTCTGCCACTAATTTTCCCGAAATTAAAGCAGGTGGAACTCCCGGTCCTGGAACAGTGAGCTGTCCTGTAAAATACAAGTTACGAACTTTTCTGCTTTTTAGTTTTGGCCTTAGAAAAGCCGTTTGAAATAGCGTATTGGCCATTCCGTAGGCATTTCCTTTGTATGCATTATAATCGGTTACAAAGTCATTTTTGCAGAATGATTTTTTGAAGATAATCGCATCACGAATGCTTTGATTAGTGAGCTTTTCAAAACGGGTAATTATTTTGTCGAAGTATTGTTCACGCAGATCTTCAGAATCTTCAATTCCGGGTGCGAGCGGTATAAGAAAGAATCCTGATTCCATTCCGTCTGGCGCGGCTGTCCAATCGGTTTTTGATGGGAAATTGGCGTAAAAAAGTGGCTCCTCAGGCCATTTCGGATTGTCGTAAATCGCTTCGGCATGCTGGTTAAAATCGGTGTCAAAAAATAAGGCATGATGCGAAATGTTTTCTATTTTTTTATTGAATCCTACAAAGAATAGGAGTGAAGAAGGGGCAAATACACGGTTTTTCCAATATTCTTGAGAGTAAGTCTGATGTTCTTTTTCTAGTAAAGTTTCGCTGTGCTGATAATCGGCACCGCTGACCACAATATCTGAAGGAACAAACAGGTTGTTCGAAATAACTCCGACTACGGTTTTATTTTCTATCACTATTTTTTCTATAGGAGCATTTGTTTTGATGGTAACACCAAGTTCCAGGGCTAATTTTTCTATAGCTCGAACAACATCAAACATTCCGGTTTTAGGATGCCAGGTTCCGAGACCGAAATCGGCGTAATTCATAAAATTGTAAAACGAAGGCGTTTTTGATGGCTTGGCGCCCAAAAACAAAACTGGAAATTCTAGAATCTGAATCAGTTTTTTGTTTTTGAATTTTTTTTGAATGTCGCGGCTGACAGATCCAAAAAACTGATTTAGTTTTAAAATTGTTTTTGGAGTAATGAGTTCTAAAGGCGAAACACCCGGACGGTAAACCAAATCTTTGATGGCAATGTCGTAATTGCTTTTTGCTTCTGAAATAAAGCTTTGCAGTTTTGCAGCGCTGCCTTTTTCAATGGTTTCAAAAGTCTTTTTGATCTCTTCTAAATTATCATAAATGCTGACAAAATCATTCACTCCGAAATAAACTCTGTAAGCAGGATTTAGCTTAATAAGTTCATAATAATCAGAAGTCTTTTTGTTGAAGTCTTTGAAGAAATTCTCAAACACATCGGGCATCCAGTACCAACTTGGTCCCATGTCAAATGTAAAGCCAGAAGCTTTAAACTGTCGGGCTCTTCCTCCTATGGTTTCGTTTTTTTCGTACACGGTAACGCTATGTCCTTGCTGTGCAAGATAACATGCACATGAAAGAGCAGCAAAACCGGAGCCTATTATTGTGATAGTTCTTCTCATTTGTTTAACAAATATAGAAAAACTTTAAACAAAATAAAACTAGATCATATTAATAGTTTCTTCCATCGAATCAAAAACACGGATTCTGTCAGACAGAATTTTTGCGTCTATATGTTCGGTCATTTTGCCCATAAGCCAGATTTCGTTGTTTTTATGCAACAATTTCTGTCCCATAGATTTTACGTATTGGTTGATTACGTTACGATCAGGCTGGATAGTCATAAAGGAAACAAATGTGATGTTTTCAAAATGTCTGGTCAAATCCTGAAGGTTTTCTATTGGCATGCTTTCGCCTAAGTATATGGTTTTGTAGCCTTTGTCTAAAATTTCATACTGAAGGTACAATAAGCCAATCTGGTGAATTTCATTCAGCGGAAGCGACAAAACAAAAATACGATCTGTTTTGGTTGGCTTTTTGATCTGAAGACTTTCTGTATAGATCAAAATTTTCTGTTTGATCAAATGACTCATGAAATGTTCATTTGCAGGCGTAATCGTTTCGGACTGCCATAAAAGTCCAAGTTCTTTTAGAAGAGGAAGGAAATGTTCTTTAAAAACTTCTTTAAAAGTCTTTTCAGAAATAAGCCAGTCAAAAGTATTAAAGAATAATTCCTGATCAAAATTCATCATCGCCATTTTGAAAGAAGTAATGGCGTAATTTTGAGAGTTTTTCTTAGAAATGATTTCGCGAACCAGTTGCGGAATTTTTTCTTCTGGATAGGTTGCGATTTTAGAAATCTTATAACCATACTCGTGAAGCAAGGTTATGTTTAAGAGTTTTTGCAGGTTCTGCAAGTTGTAAAGGCGAATATTGGTGTCTGTACGCATAGGTTCGAGAATGTTGTATCTCTTCTCCCAAATTCGTATAGTATGGGCTTTTATTCCTGATAAGTTCTCAAGATCTTTAATGCTGAAGACGGTCTTAATGTTGTTTATCATTTTTTCGGATTGGATCGACAAATGTAAAATAAAATCTTAAATCCAACCTTAAAACAACCTTAAAAACATAGATTATTAGCGATTTACGAGTTTAAAAACTGCTTTTTGTATAAAAAAAGTTTATATTTTGTAAAAAAAATATTATTTTAAGTTAAAATAAAAAAAAGGCTGCAAAATGAAATGCAGCCTTTCTATTTCGTTAAAATTTCTATTTACAAAATGTTGATCTGTTTTTAGAAGCGCTTTGACTTCCTAATTCGATTGCAGTCGTAAAATCTTTACAAGAGTTTTTCTTGTCGCCGATTTTGTTGTACGCCAAACCTCTTAAATTGTATGCAATATAATCTTTTGGGTTTAGGCCAAGCGATGAGGTACAATCGTCTATGGCGGCTTGATAATTTTGGAGTTTGTAATTGACATTTGCTCTTCCGGTAAATGCATCGGCATTCATACTGTCGAGGTCGATGGTTTTGCTGAAATCTGCCAATGCACCTTTTAGATCGTTTAGTTTAAGTTTGGCAACACCACGATTTTGGTACGCTTCGACAAATTTAGAATTCATGCTTATGGCTTTGTTGTAATCGGCGATGGCGCCTTTTGTGTTTCCGGCTTCAGCTTTTTTCATTGCGCGGTCAAAATAGCCGGTTGCCGATTGTGCCCAGATAGAGCATGTAATCATCATAAATGATGCAAGTAATAAATGTTTCATAAACTAATTTGGGATTAGTAGGTTAATTTGAATATGAAACGAATTTAAGAAAGTTTTATTTGCCTAGTTGCTTTGTTTTTTAATTAATGATTAAAAAATAAAAAATCATGCTTAGCGGGTTTATAGAGCCTTTTTTAACGGATTTCGGATAAAAAATTGCTTGAAAAAACTTAAAATCTAGTTATCTTTTTTTTGTTTGTTCGTTTTGATTCTATTGATTTCCATCAAAAAATAATAAAGCAACATTGTACAAATTAGAAAAACGATGATTTGGCAGAAGATAAACGAAAAATCGCTAGCACCCAAAAAGGAACAAAATAAAGCGCCATACAGATAAGAATGGCCATAAACTAGAATGATAAAAAACTCCCATCCGCTATTGCTGGGGCCGAATAGTCCGCTTAGAAGTTTTTCAAATTGTAAACCTGTCAAATTATCTACGGTTCCGATAAAAAAATACAGAAAGCTGCAGAATACAGCGTCGTAAAAGTTGGCTTTGTCTTTTATAATCATTTTTGAATTGATTTCTATTTTAGGTGAAATTAAAAGAACTCTCTTTCAGATTCTTCGATTGCGATTGATTCATAAGAGGTAAAAAGTTCTAAATCTAAAAATAAAGAATCTATATGACCGTATTTTTTGGTTTTATGGCTGGACCAGTTCTCATTATTTGGCGTAAAGTTGACTTGAAATTGATACGCGTTAAAAAAGCAAATAGTGATAGTGAAATCCAATCCAGATGTGTCTATTCGAGCGATGTAATCGTCGACGCTTTTATTGTTTACAATCTTCAAAGAAAATTTCTGACACCAAAGCTGATTCGCTTTTTTTGATTTGTATTCAAAATAAAAAAACTGTTCCATTTGCTTAGAATTCATTAGATTTTGCAAATATTCAATATAATCAAACGCATCCTCTACAATGTTGAATTCTCGTAACGTACTTTCTCGATTTAAGTATTGTTTTTTTTCAGAAGCAGGATTGTTCAGCATTCCTTCATCAGCATAATAAACAAATACTTTCTGATCAAATCCTAAACAAATTCCATTGCTGAGATAAAATCTGGTATGGTTTTCTGAAAGGTCAATTTCATAATCCAGATATTTGAGTTCGTCTTTTCTTCTTAATGTATTGAATACTTTTATCTTAAAATTTTCCAGATTGAGATGTATCATGTTTAGAAGTTTATTTGCTGTTACTTTTTTCTCAGAATAATTTTTACGGTGACAATTATTCCAATAATTAGAGCCGTTAGAAAAAGCAATCCGAAATAGGTATCATGAGGAATATTGTGGCTGCTTCCAAAGAAAACCAACCACAGAAAGCAGATGAAAATAAAAAAAAGATACAGTAGGACTAAAAGAAATTTAATTATTGTTTTCATTCTTGATTTTAGTAAATGCAATTAGTTGTTAAAAAGATTTTGGTATTTGCCGCAATCTCTTTTTAAATAGATTTTTTTGTTCGAAAGAAAGTTGGTGTAGTAATATTTATCGCATTTGAAATCAAACTTTGCGACACCGATTAGCTTTTTGTTCTTGTAAAAAAGCATTATGTCTTGATAGCAATTTAAACATCTGGGATCAGCGAAATACTCGCCTGGGTTATGATCTGTGAAAAAATTTTCAATCTGGATAGACAATTCACTATTAATTTCATTTTTCACAAACCCAAATTGAGATAAATTTTCATAATTAATTTTATTTTTCTCCTTGACAAAATTGAAATAATAAACCTCATATCGAGCTGTATTTTCTGGTGGACCAGGAATTTTATAATAATCACTATGATAATATGCTACTTCGTCGTAAAAAGTATGTTTCTTTTTTTCTCCGCATCCAGTTAAAATAATAAGCAGAATTATGATGAGATTTGCTAAACGATAAGACTTTTTCATATTATTTGTAAATTTCTGTCAAAGGAACTGCGTAAAAATATTCGTCAAAATTTTGCAAGTAAATTTATTTTTCATTTTTGAGACAAATCACCTTTTTTTAATTTTAATTGAAAAATAAAAAAAAGACGATAGTGATGTACTAAAACAAAGTAAAAATAATGCTGTAATGACGTATCTAGTGGCACCGTCTCCAATAATTATAAATCTTTGAAAATCTATAAGATTAACTCCAGACAACAATGTACTTATGATGTAGCATACAAATGAAAGTAAACTAATTTTTGATAATTCTGATGCGGTTTTATTTCGAACAAAAACACATATAATCAAACTAATAGGTAAGATTATAGAATAAAATAGTAACCATGATATAATAAAAATATCGGATTTCAACGAAAAACCAAAATCTGTATAATGGTTAAATGTTACTGCAAGCAACAATATAAAAGTTGTTAGAATCGATTCTTTATTGATCATAATTAATTAGCTGTTCTTTTTTTTTTGAGCTGATTTCTATTCCAAGGTCAAGGTATGCCAAAAGTGCTGAGAGCGGGGATTTGCAATCGTTGCTGGAGATAGGTTTGCGTTATAGGGTTTAATATTCAATCCAAACAGGTTCTTCTTTATAAAAATAATTCAACATATCGGGACTTATTTCTTCTTCTATTTCATAATTCCCTTTATTTAATTCTTTGATCACTTTAATTAAATCTGAATATTTAAATAATTCATAATTCTTATTCAAAGGTTTGTTTTTCATTACTACTCTATACTCTTCAAATTTTTTCATTTTAACATTGTCTTTGAATATTGTAATTACCTCTCCTGCAAAATGATATTTTGGTAAATATTTTTCATCTAAAACATACAACGACAATGGGTAAAGTTCTTTATAGCTAGATTTATTAAAATAAAAATTATCAATTTCTGAGGCTTTAAATACGAGTAGTAAATTCTCTGTTTTATCAAATAGTATTTTTGTTTTTCTATCAAAATTTATTAATGCAAAACTTTTGTCAGAAAAAGTAATTTTCATTTTTTTTAGAAATAGCCTTTCATCATTTTCAATGAAAGGTATCGTATTGTCGCAAATGTATTTTTTTTCTTCCAATGACTCTAAATCTTTAGGGTAATTGAAACTGTCTACTTTTTTGTCACAATTCATATTTTCTTGTAAGGTAATTGAATTTTGATGTCTATTACAACTAACGAATAAAATATAGTTGATCATTATGAAGCATAATTTTAATTTCATGATAGTTGTTTTTTTAAAGGCTTAAAAATTGATGTTTCTATTCCTCCAGAGGAAAAGCCGATAACGTGCATTTGAAATGCGTGCTATCGTTGCTGGATATATATATGTGCGATTGGGTTGAAAAATACTATTTAATCTTCATTTGCTTCTTCCCAAGAGATAAAGCCATCAATCCAGTTGTCTTTATCAAGTTTATACTTGTCTATTGAAAAACACTCAATTGGATGATTGTTAAAACCTTTTTTATTTTTAAATTTTTCTATTGTTTCTTCTGCTTTTGCTATAGTGGAATAGATTCCAATTATTTTAGTCTCTTCAAAATCTCCAATATCATAACTATGTTGTAATATGTATACTTCTTCCATAATATTTGGTTTAAATTATTCAAATGATCTATCTCCCCGTTTTTGTATTTGATTATATGACGATATTGTGGATTTGCAATTATAAGGTGATTGGGTTTTCATTACGAGTAAGATGTCACACTTTATAATAGCTATCTTTTATTTATATGAACCTTTTAATTTTGCTTTTTTAGAAAAGCATTTAATTTATCTATTTGTTTTCCTGTAAATGATATAATTAAAACAACAAATGCAACAATTACCCACCCAATATTTACATATCCTTTTTTAAAAAAGTAATCTAAATCTTTATCGTAATACAATTTAATGGTTTCGCCAATTTTTAATTTATCGCAGAGCGTTACGCTAACGGATACCTTGTCTGTTTTGTCTTTATATTGTATCCAAACTTTTGAGCTTCCACTTTTACCATGCCAACAATCAATTTGTGTTATAATACAATCTTTTAAATTATTTTCATTTTGAGTAATATTTTGTTCTCTAAAATAAAAGAAACAGATCGTAGTAAAGAACAGTATTATTGCTAATCTAAATGTAATTGTTATTATTTTCATTTTTCTGATACTTTGTCCTTAACGTAATTTCCTTAATACTTTTGCAGTACGTTCGCCCATTGAGTTTAATTTAAAATCTTTTTTGGTCTTCTTTTTTATTGCCTGTTTACTAGAGTTAATTCTGGCATCTTGTTTTTTTTTTATATTTTTTGCAGTTGCCGATAGCACGGATTTCAATCCGTGGCCACAACAGTAAGACACAGAACAAACCATTAATAAAAAAGTTACACGAATTAATTTTTTACAAAGAGAATAAACCAATTTTTGCGTGGTATGGATTACTAAGTCTGCGTAATTGTTGTAGGAGATATATCTCCGTGATTAAGTTTACTTCAATATTCCAGTACCCAAAATTTCAGCTTCTTTCATTAATTTTTTACCAAGTACTTCATTTTTTTCTAAATATTTTCCCTGCAGATAGTAGTTTCCTAAAATATATAATGCATTTGGACTTTTTTTATCCGCTGCCTTCTTTAAATATTTTAATGCCAAATTTCTAGTTTCTGAATCTAAGAAATCCAAATCAGGAAAATCAACAAAAATATTATCTTCATTTAAATGTGCAATTGAATAAAATACTTCCAAAGATGCTTCTGCATGATTCCATTTATTTGAAACTAATAACGAATAGATAAATGATTTTTCAGGAGTATCTGTTCGCACAATGCTATCGTACGATTGTTTGTCAAAATTATTTACTAAAAGAGATTTAATACTGGATTTGGTGTTTTTTTTGTATTGTTCTTTATTAAATTTTTCGCTGTAGCTATTACTATAGTTTGCTTCACATTCTTCAATTGCTAGACTATAAATTGTTTTGGTGTAAAACTTTAAACAAAAAAATAGAATGGTAATAATAAGAAGCAGAATAATTGCTAGGTATAGTTTTCTTTTCATAATATTAATCTTTAAAAAAATTATTTAGTAGCTTAACATTTTTCATTTGTGGCTGTCTGTCGAATTATACCTTCTTCAGCTTTAAAACCAACCTTATCATTATTTAAATTTATGCCTTTTGCAGCATTTATACTTTGCAACCTCCAGCTAATTTTATTTTTCCATCACAAATATGAGGAGCCATAAACGCTTATTCGTACGGAGTTGGTTCTTTACCATTTGAATCGGTAAATTTAACAAGATTATTAAAAGAATAAACATATGCTCAATATCCTGATATTTTCTCCGCAAACAACTTTTCAATTGAATACTTTAGAGAACGGAGAGATGATTAAATGTTACTGGAGGCAACAATACAAAAGTTGTTAGACTAGATTCTTTATTAATCATTTTTTAGTTTGTCGATAAAATCTTCTTTAAATATTTTTATTTTGTCAGAATACTGGTTTTTGTTTTCATAGAAAACATCAAGCATTGTAAAATTTGAATCTACAACAGTCTGAAGTTCAATCCATGCTTTTTTATTATATTCTTTAGATTTATTTTTATCAATATTAGTTATGAAAAAGTAGCTGTCATTATTTTTTCCTAGAGTTACATATCTTGTTGTAAAACTGCTGTCAATCTTAATATTGCTGTCTGATTTTTTTTTCATTTCTTTTTGTATTCTGTTTTCTAATTCTTTGTATGGCATAGAAAAAGTATATACCTCAATTGGTTTTGGTTCTTTAGTAAAAAAATATATGAACGCAAAATATGACATTACCACAACAACTAATAGTGTAATAATTACTAATAATATTTTGAAATTTGTTCTCATAAATATGCGAAGTTTATAATGTAGTAATAAATTAAAGTTTTATTCCCATAGCGCGGATTTGCAACCGTGCCCGTAACAGTAAGACACAAAACAAATCATTAAAACTAAATAAATGTGCTTATGTATATTTACAAAGTAAACTACCAATCTTTGTGGGTACGGATTGGAAATCCGCGCTATCGGGTTTTTTGGACTAATTTTTCTAGTCAGCTTTTAAGTAAAGTAATATTCTGCTAAAAATTAATAGAAATAGAAAAATCATTCCACCTAGAAGGAAACTGCCAAGTAATACGATAAACCACCAATATGGCAAAACCCATATAATGTAATATATAAAGTAGTTTACTAAATCTTTATACCATATTCCTTCATAATACTTTTCTCTGAAAATGTCATCATTCAATCCCGAGAGATAAGATATTAGAAAAATAATTAAAAAACTTATTAGAAAGCAAATTACGAACTTTTTCATTTTTATGTAAATCTGCTTCTTCAAAAAGAGCATGCCGATAGCACGGATTTACAAATCCGCGCTATTGTTACTAGATATATGTATGCGTGACCGTTTTTTTTCAACATTATTGGTATTCATCAATAAAACTTTCATTATTTTTTTCATCCGAATCGAAATAACCAAAACAAAAACTTCTGACATCAAACAAAGTACCATCTTCATAATAAATAAACATTCTATCACCAATGTACTTTTTATAAAAGACTTCTTTGTTATTGCATTCTTTTAAATACTGTTTTGCATATTCTGTATCTAATTTGTTTTCTAGAATATCTATTCCGCAATCGTAACAAAAAATACTTTTTTGTTTAGTTGTGTATGACAAACAGCCATTAGTATATTTCCCATTAATTAAGTTATAGCTATAATTGTAAATGGTATCGTTTTTTATAATTTTTTTGTGATAATAACTAATTCCTTTGAAAGATTTTTCATTTCCAGAATTTTCTTCTCTAGAGTTTAATTCCCAATTTCCTTTTTTCTTAAAATAAACTAGTTTTTCAATTATTTTATTTTTCTGCATTTTGTGTAAAATTATACTGTCTTTAGCTGCTAATACAGACACGTAATATTTACCCTCATAATTTTCTATATTATCAATTTTATTTACCCCTTTCAGATTATATTCATCAAAGTATTTATATAAAATATAATTACCGTCATTTTTTTTACTTTGACAGCTAAAAAAAATGAAAAAAATATTGATAAGAAATATAGTCATATTATTTACCATCATTTTTGTTCCAAATAAATGTCCCATTGAGTCTAATTTTTAAGTCATAAATTTCCTTTGATTTTGAATTAGGTTTGAATAAATGATAATCATTATAGTCATCTCCGTCTTCATACTTTTTCCACCACAAATAACCATTAGTACTATTATTATTATTAAGAAAAGTATCATTTCCTGTATAAGAATATCCGCCAGGAACTGAATGGTCGGATGTAAAAGTAGTTGATTGAGTAGCGTTTGTAAAATTTTGAATCATAGACATTGCTTGTTTATCGTTATCTTTTGTTACCAAACATTCACCAATAAATACAAGTTTCCCTTTTAAAACATCTTTCAAATAATTAAATTCCGAAAAACTACTAGTTTGAAAAGTTGACAGATTACCTTGGGGAGTAGTGAATGAATACGTATTCCCTCCTTTAGATTCACTTGACATATATTGAGAATTATCTCCTATCTGAAAAAAACCTTTATTTCCATGTTGCGAGATTGAAATGGCGTTATAATTAACATTTTGTTTTTTCAAATTTTTTAAAGAATTTTTTAGCCCCACCGTTCCTGAAACCATGATTATTGGCATTTTTTGTTTTTTTGCAGCATCGTAATCTGCCTTCAAAGCAGGATCAGATTTAAAGTTCATAGGCAGTACCAGGATTGTACCATATTTAGTGTTTTTATTGATATTTTCATACCTATATTTGGGTTCTTTACCATCTGGATCTATAAAACAGACAGGACTATTAAATGCATAAACATACGCTCCATATCCTGGCATTTTCTCTGCCAAAGGATCCACATTCAACCAAAGCGAAGTTTTCATATCCAAATACCTAGCCCCGTAATAACTCAAATTTGTTTCCCTATCCAATTCCTTCCCATTAAATAAATAAGGACTAGAAAAACTAGATGAATGCTCCTCAAACAAAACCTCTCCAAATGCAATATACTCCACATGTTGCAAAATAGAACGTTTTTGTTGGTAATACTTCTATGATGAGGAAACTATTTGCTTCAAAGGGATTTGCTAGAAAAAGAGAAGGAAGACGAATAAGGCTTCAAACACTTGTGATTGCAAATTCTCGGAATCATTACTGGAGATATATCTAAGCAATCGGGTTGATAAAAAGATACTGTTTAATCTTCATTTGCTTCTTCCCAAGAGATAAAACCTGATTTCCATTCATAATGATTTAACCTGCATTGACTTATTTGAAAACAATTTTCATCAAATCTATTAAAACCAGGTAAATCTTTTAATTCTTTTATAACATTTAGAGCATTTTCTCTCGTAGTAAAAACACCGATAAATTTAATTTCTTCAGTATTCTCAAATTCATATACATGTTCTAAGATATATACTTCTTCCATAATATTTAGTTTGAATTATTCAAATGTTCTATCTCCTCGTTTTTGTATTTGATTATATGCGATAGCGTGAATTTGCAATCGTTGCTGGAGATATATCTGCAATCGGTTTTTTATTTTTTATCAATGTTCTTTAATCTAATAGAGATCATTTTCATTTATAAATTCATCTATCAAAAGATTTAATAACTCTAACGAATGAGAATCATTGGCACTATAAAGCCTAATTATTTTTTCAGTATCAATATTTTTTAAACATTTTTCAGGATGTTTTTTATGAATAAAATTATCAAATGAGGTAAAAAAATCAGTGACTATTGAGTCATTTTTACCAATTGAATATCCTTTAAAAAAAACAAAGAAAGATTCTACATTATGAATTGAAAACATTGCAGGTCTTTTTGCTACAAGTTGAATTAAATCAATGTTTTCTGTTTTTCTATCTTCTCTTATCATGTTAAAATTATTTTATTTTAGGCCGATAGTGTGGTTTACAATCCGTGGCTACAACAGTAAGACACAGAACAAATAATTAAAACAAAAGTTATATGAATTAATGTTTTACAAAGAGTACAAACCAATCTTTGTGGATACGGATTGAAAATCCTCGATATCGTTCCTGGTGATCTATCTGTGCAATCGGGTAATATCTAGTGAAATGGTAAAAGTTGTAATCACCAGTTGTTATTATCAATTACTCGCATAATTCACTTATTGATTTTAATTTGTTTAGCTCAAAAGTAAATACGATATAACATTTATCACTTTCTTTCACAAGTTTTCCATCTTCACAATTTGAATTTGACAAATAAAGTAATTGTTTATTTAATAAATTACCTTCAATAAAATCAGCCTCTCCAAATACTTTAACAACATCGGATTCTGAAGAATTATTAATCATATCATTTTTAGATATTGTAAATTGGGCTAATTCTATATTTCTATAACCTTTGCATCCATATATATCATCAATCCATTTGTGAAATGGCTTATGTTCACCATCTTTTGAGCAACTTATTAGGAATGATATGATTATGGTTTTTAAGATAAAACTAAAATAAATCTTTGATTTTGTCCTATAAGCCTCTTTCTTTTCCATTAGGTAAATATATTTTATTAGTAGCTTTTCCTGTGCTTCCTGTTTTACCCTCATTTGTCCATACTCTTAAATATGGATTAATTCCACAAACAAGATAAGCACATCAGTTGAGGGATTTTATATGATACCAAGATTATTTTCCATGATAAATTTCTAATATTTTAGCATTCTTTGAAGATATTTCAATATAGAATGTGCCACCAAAGCCTATTTTATTAAAAGAGCCTTTTAATACCCATATACTATCCTGTTTAATATTTATTTTGTATGGTTTTTGGTCTTCTATTTTATCTTTTCCAAATCGTTCAAATAAAATAGCTTCAGCTATAGCTATTGCTGTCTCTTCTTTTTCAACCAAACAGTCATCACATTTTTTTATTTTATTACTACTAAAGCTTTTAGTTTTATCGTTACAGCTTATAAGAAAAAAAGCAGCAATAAATATTGTGGCTATTTTTGATTTCATTTTTTAAAATTTATATGAATTTGTTGGTATCGTTAAATCATTTTTTAATTGTTCGAATCGTTTTGTCCATGTCATTTTTAAATGATTTTAAAGTATTATCATAAAATACGGTTTTACAATTGTTAACCACCAACAGATCTTAAACATTACTGGTTCTGTTAGCCTTATTCCATCAACAAAGAATTCATTATTTTAATAATTCCTCAGATGTTCCTTTATTATCAATACATTCAGAGCGGGTAGTTTTATAAACTATACCTTTTTTGTCTGTCCAAATTTTAATAACATCTGGATTTAAACCATTTCCCGACTTTTTTACGATATATCCACAATTAGGTTTTAATTTTATTTTAGATTTATATAAAATACCTCCTTTGGTACAACGATATTCTTTAGGTACATTATTAAATGAAAAATCAGAAGGAATTAATTCATTATCACCTTCCCATACAAACAAAAAACCTCCTTCATAAGGAAAACCATTTGCTTTAATCGAGTCATTATCAACTTCTAATAATTTAATTGGTATATTGTTACAACTAAAAATTCTTTGACTTTTTATATCAAAATAAATATTATGTTTTTGACAAGAACTAAGTATGAAAAATATTATAATTATATATTTTTTGTTATTCATCTTTACTTTTTTGTTTTTGATAATTACTCCACCATTGATCTAATCTTTTTATAATATCTTTTTCTGTATTATGTTTATTGCTAAATAATTTCGCCAATTTATTTTTTCCATAATTGTTATTTATGAATTCGTTAAAATTTTCAAATTCTATAGACCCTATCTCTGCTTCATTTTCTTTATGAGCATATGTGCTATCATGCGAATCATTTAAATGAACCCAATTATTTATATATTCACCTAAAGACCCCAGTAAATGACTTACATTGCCACCTGCTTTATCTATTTGCGGTATGTGACCAACTTCATGAGCCATTAAACCTAAAAATCCATCTATCCATTTTGCATTTGTATTGTATATTTTCCCTTTTGGAGCTTCATTCCAAAATATATTTATGGTAGAATTATTAGAGCTTGAGCCTTCTGTTAGTGCTCCTCCACCAACGAGAGTATGTTGAAAATTCAATTTAGCATTACTGATATTTTTTTCACTAACATTACTTACCAAACTTAGTAAATGTGATACTCCTTGCGTAAATTTATATCCATATTGGTGTTTAATCGGTAGACCAGATCGTGTGTAAATAGTTTTAAAGTTCGCTTTCAACAAAACACTAGAGTTGGCCTGCTTTCCATTAGGATCAATGTATTTAATTGGATTTTGATAACAATAAATATAAGGATTTAAATTTCCACTATAATAAACGCCTCCATTATGCTGTCCATCAAAATAAAACTCTTCTTCAAATACAGGATTATAAAGCGCCAATGGATCCACATTCAACCAAAGCGAAGTTTTCATATCCAAATACCTAGCCCCGTAATAACTCAAATTTGTTTCCCTATCCAATTCCTTCCCATTAAATAAATAAGGACTAGAAAAACTAGATGAATGCTCTTCAAATAATACCTCACCAAATGCAATATACTCGACATGTTGTGAAATAGAGCCGTTTTTGTTGGTAATATACGAAGTACTTCCTAAATGATCAGGGTGAAAATAGAAAATATCATTCTCAGGCATACCTGTTCCGGTAAAACCTTCTCCAGATTTTACGGTTTCGGGTTCAACCGGAGGACCGAATTGCACTGGTGGCCCTGGAACATCTCCCGGAGCATTGAAAATAGGGTTTCTTGGCCAGCCTTCTGGCGGTTCCTGATTTTCGTCTACCGGTTTAATTACTTCACTAGGATACGGATCTCCTGTAAACTCTGGTGTTGCATAAATGCCTTGTTGTGTTGGGGGTCCAGGCGGTAACCCTAAACTTCTCACGTAGGTATCTAATGCTTTTTGCTGTTCTGCAGTCAGTTTGGTATAATTTACACCACCTGCTGTAATTCCTAATGGCTGAGCGAAAGCACCATTCCCCAATTTGCTTACAATACGTCCGGCGCCTTCAAAATAATGTTTGGTAAATTTACCTTTACTGATCACAAAATACGGACTTACATAACCTGTATAATCATCCGTATGTACAATCGTGGCAGCGGTTTCTCCATTTATGGCAACATTCTGAGAATCTCCCGAACTTTTTATTACTCGTTCGCCTCCTGCATCATATGTATATTGGTGAATTCTACCATTATCGTTAATTCCCATCAAGCGGTTTTCTTCGTCCCAAGTCATTTTTCTGAAGTTTTGGTCTTCGGTATAACTCGTTGGGTTTCCGTTACCGTCGTAAATATACTCACGTGGAATAGCTTTTCCGACTTCGGCAATTTTATTTGGCGCGTTCGGATGTAATTCGTTATCGTAATTATAATCTAAAACATAACCTTTCTGTTCGTTATTAACGGTATGCACCAAATCTTTTTTGGTAATATTGTGCATTTTGTTGTAGCTCATATTCAGCTCGTAGCTTGCTTTGGTAAACTCACCCTGATAAGTCGCTTTTGCTGATTTTAATCTGTAAAAATCATCGTACTGATATTCATGCGAAGATGTTCCTCCAAGCGTATTATTTACAACGGGAGATGTATTTTTGATGCTCAATACATTTCCGACCAAATCATAACCATAAGCATTGTTCATGACTTGTCTTGAGCCACTTTTTACCTGCAATTGCTGTAACCTACGCATGACAGGATCATAAGTATAATTGGTTTCGGTATTGTTTCCGTATTTTAAATACTTGCGTTGTTCAAATTCGTCATAACTCAATTGTTTGATATAATCGTAAGTGTGGCTTTCTTTTTTACCTTGCATGCTTTGTAAATTTCCAGCGCGGTTATAGGTATATTCTACCACTTCACCATCTGGATAGATCATTTTCTGAATACGATTCCAAGTGTCGTATTCGTATTGCGAAATGTACGTTTGTACATCTGTAGGCGTAATTCGAAGCGTACGGATTTCTTTTTCTATTTCTCCCAGTTTCCCATAGAAAAATTCCTGACCACCGCTGGCATCCTGTACAAACCATAATCTGCCACGACGAGATGCAGTTCCGTCTGCTTTTCCGTAGTTGTACTGCACATTATTCTGCGGATTTTTAGGATATTTTATACTTTCTAAACGGTTGTAATTGTACACATATTCAATCGCACCTCCATTTGGCACCGTATTTTTGATATCCTGTGTGATACGAGTAGTTAAGTTACTTGCCAAATCGTATTGCATCGTTGTTGTTCCAGCGTCAGGATGCGTAAATTCAGTACGTCTTCCCAACCAGTCGTAACTGCTTTTGGTTACATGATCCATAGCATCGGTTACTTTTATCATTTCGCCTAATGCATTGGTCTCAAACTTGGTTAATAAATCATTCTGCATGCTGGCTAAGTTCTGTCCGGTAGCATCCGTAAATGTTTCAGCTGTTTTGTTTAATGCATCAGTCTGAGTAGTTTTTAATACCGTTACACCATCATAATCTTCCAGAGCAAAAGTAGTAGTATTGGTACTTCCGTCGGGTAATGTCACTTTTACAGCACGTCCGACTTCGTCATATTCTGTTTTAGTTGGTGTAACATTAGATAATGCTGCACTAAAATTGTTATCAATTGTCGTAGTGGTAGTAGGGTAGTAGCTGGTAATTGGTCTTCCTAATCCGTCATAAATTATTTTTCCTGATATAATATGTGCTTCCTGATCTGCACTTCCTGGTTGCGTAAACAAACTGGCTGTTTTTTTAACTTGTAAAGCTCTTCCTAAACCGTCTGTATAGGTGAATGTTTCAATGTCTTTGTCTAATTCAGGATCGTAATTTTTGGTTTTGGCATACGGCACTTTTGCTTCAGGGAAATACTCGTACGCAATTGTATACGGTTTTCCCGAAGCGATTTCGTATGGTGCTTTTATCGTTGCTGGACGGCCTTTGGCATCTAGCGTATAAATGATGCTTTGGTCGTTTCGGTCGGTGGTTTTTAATGGAATGCCATAACGATAATCGTATTCCATCTTGCTTTGATAGCCAAACGCATCTTTGATTTCGGTCATGTATTGATGGTTTTCGCCATCAAATACATATTCCAAAGTCATTCGCTGATTTTTATGATTGGTAGGACCTGTAATTTTTTGCAGGTTTCCATAAGTATCATAGGCAATATCAGTAATGGCAATTTTATCTGCTGCTGCGTAGTTTTTAATCTGCGTTACTTCAGCAGTTGTTGTGTTAATTGTTGTTGCTCTTTTACGGCGTAATCCGTCAGTTGTATATACTTCCAATTGTTTCGGAATACCGCCGTAGTAAGGTGTAGTGCTTTCGTGATACGTAATTTTAGCAGTTACTTTATCATCGGCAGTTCCATTTCCTAAATCTTCGTATTGAACAATATTTCCGTTAGCATCGTAAGTGTTAAAGGTGTTTGTTTCTAGATAATCACTTCCTCCTTCGTATACTTTTTGATTGGCATGAATCAATCCGACAAAAATTCGTTTATCATCACAAGACGGTAAATTTAACTCAGAAACCGGAACACTTGATTGCGTAGCGACATCCACAAAGCTGTATTCATTTTCGGCTTCTTGACGCATTTTTCCGTTTTTATCTAAGGTATAACTGTGTTTTAAAAGGTTTTTTCTAAAATAGTCCTGATTGTAAAACTCCTGAATACTAGTCATGAAAACCGAATTATCAGTGGCATCAATCTGTTCCTGAATTACTTTCCCGAAACCATAAAACTCTCTTTCACGACGGTCTTGATAACCGTCTTCATATCTAAACTTAGCAATCGAATGATCGATACCATCGCCCGTATGTCCGTCAAAAACATCAATTGATTGTAAAACCCATTTTGCAGAAGGATTTTCGTAACTTGGTTTAGTCAGCTCGTAATCTACGGTATAGCTATTTCCAGCGCCATTTTTAACGCTTTTAAGTTTGTTGGTTCTTCTGATGTTGGAAAGCTGAACCGTTAAATTATTATCGTCTGTAGAAACAACATAATCCAAATTTCCATCGCCGTCAATATCCATATAAGTTCCTTCAGAACGGCTTGTACTCCAGCCTTTGCTTCCTCCAACAGTTGGCGTTATACGAAGCAACCAGATTGTAATGTCGAATGAGAAATTAGCATTCATACCGTAACTAACTCCTTTGTTTAAATTCATTTCCGAAAACTTAGGATATACTACTGGTGTATCAAAAGAGCCTCCTAGGTTAAAAGCGACACGCATAGTATTGCCTTGATAACTGATTTTATCTGCCAAGCCATCTCCATTGATGTCCATAAAAGACTCGTCAACATCAGACTCTGATCTTGCATAATTGGCACCTCCAGAAATTGATCCCTGTTTGATACTGAAACCTAATCCAGCGCTCCAGTCTTTAGAAAAGCCTTTGTTTAAGCTTCCTAGATTCCAATTGCCGCCAGGAACAAATCCGTAACCGGTGTTTAGCATTACGTCTCCAGAGTCTGTAATTTTATCTGGAAGTCCGTCACCATTAATATCGCTATGAATCATTCTGGCACGGTCAGTTCCTTTACCTTGTGATGCACTTACAGAAATTTGGTCTTTTGCTTTATCAGCTTCTTCATCTGCGCATGATCTAGATGCTTCTCGTTGTGCAGCGACTTTTCCAACGGTGATTCCTAAACCGCTTTTTGCCGCTCCATGGCTATAGCTTCCACCAAAATTAGGTCCTTCAGAAGTGGTTGTCGCATGACTGAAATTGTCACCAAGATCGATGATTTCATCTGATATTTTTCCGACAGGAGCTGTCAACTGAACATTTCCACCTCGAATATAATCTGGAAAACGGTCTCCGTTAAAATCGCTCATGGTCTGCGTAACATAAGAATCTCCGTCTATAGATTTGCTGTAACCTACGTTTGCAAATCCGGCAGAAGCTCCAGCCGAAATACTTTTGCTTTTGCTTTCGCTGATCATATCCAATGCAGAAGTGCTTCCTCCTTGCAGATTCGGAAGTGAAAAATCGGTGTAATCGGCTATATCATCTTCTCCCAATCTTGAGGTTCCGATTGTTTGTCCTTTTATATAAATTCCTTCTTCCAGACCTTGCCATTTTGCTTTATTGTAAGACGGATTTAGAGAAACAAAATAATTGTTGGCTACTTCATAACCTTTTCCATCATAATTTTCAGGATCCGTATTGTTTAAATCCGGTTCTGCGTTGTATGCATCAGAATTTTTCAACTGCGTTTGATCTATGGTATTAGATGCCAGTGTTCCGTTAATGATAAAACCGCCCCAGTTTCTGTGGTATAGTCCTAATGTTCGCTCTTCTGTTGTTAAAAGGCTGTAGATTGAAAAATCATCTGTTGAGCCGTTCCAGATTACATCATCTGCCAAATCAGCCAAATCCTTGAAATCGGTTACTTGAACCTGAATTTTTAAAGCATTTGTTTTTGGATAGTTTTTGATGATAGTAATCGACTGTTGATTAGAAACGGTCATTTCCAACTGAATCGGAACTCCCGAAGCGGCATCTGGATAAACAACCAAATTGTCAAAAACATTAGTTATAGGAACAAGAGTTCCGGCAGTAATTTGATAACGCTGGCGAGCTAATAAAAGATTATTTTGTTTAGCCGAAATAATAACTTCTCCGTTGTAATTATTAATGTTTCCGGGATATTGAAACGGAACTGCCAGCACTAAATCCTGTGGCAAAATACTCAGTTTTACCTTGCCTCCTGTTGTTGCGGTAATTCCTGGAACATTGTAATTTCCTTCTCGTTTGTTGTACAATAAATGTGAAACCTCTATTGGTGTTTCTTCTGCAACGCTACCAGGATAAGCTGGTACAACTACACTTGGAGAAAAAGAAACGGTCTGCCAGTTTATATTGGTTGGCGTTTCTAATGCAAGGCTTATTTGTGTCTCGGCTTCAAAAGAAGGCAATGTAATTGACGCTAAATTAAACGAAGCCACTTCATTTGCTAAAAATGTTTTCTCATAAACAACGACTGGCGGATTATTTTGCTCTAAATAAGTTTTAGTCACTACTAATCTGATATGATCTGAAGTAACGGGTTTATTCAAAATTCCTTTCAATAAAACATTTCCAGCAGTCGGAATCGCTTTTCCAGCCAATGAGCTGCTGAAAAAATCTGTGCTTGCCTGATAATCTGAAAGAGAATATAAATTGGCATCTTTTAAGTTTGCAGCATTTACATCGCTTTCTGTAGCGTTTCCGTTGAGGTCTCTGTCAAAGTGTTTGAACTGAGAATAGGTTATAACAGGTTCCCAATTTACCGTATCAAAATTCCCATCTTTTACAGCACTGACTCTGAAATAAAGACGTTCGCCTTTTTCAACTGAAAGTACTGTGTTTTGTCTGTTTTTAAGGGCATAATCTTTTGCCCCAATTGCTTCATTCCAAATTAATTGGTTTCCTTTCTGAAAGTATAAATGTACACCATCTGCTTTATCATTTCCAGAATTGTTTACATATTCAGAACGGGCTTTTATTCTTTCAGGAGTAGTTTCTTCTACAAGCTGATACTGATGAGATACACTGATGGTTCCTTTTACGGGTGCTTCCCACATACGCACTACATCGTGCAGCGGATTTTGTTTTTCAACTTCTTCTGCAGAAATAGTGGTGTATCCCGGAATGGTAAGATCTCCTCCTCCGAAAACAGGAGATGGTGTCCCTGAACTGCTGTTTTTAAAGGTTGGAATCCCATTTTCCAATCGGTTGTAATAAACTTGGCCGTTACGAACAAAATCGATTAATCCGTCTCCGTTAAAGTCCATAAAATAGACTTTTGTTTTACTGGTAGAGCGTTGTTGGTCATAACCAATGTTTCCGTATTTTAAATTTAAATCGACACCCCAGTTAAACGAAGTTGATTTCGAAAATCCAACATCACTGATGTTAATTGCCTGAATTTCGCCAAAACCATTTTGTCCAGTTCCTGAAAGGTTTTTTCTGTAGTAAACGCCATTTTTGGTTTTAAAAACTTTATCAGGAAGACCGTCGCCATCTAAATCTTCTAAAATTGCAGCGGTATCAGATTTCCCCCAGCTGTTTCCCCCGTGACCTCCAACAGTAAATCCTTTCAAGCTTCCTGCGTTGGTTGCTAAACCTACACCAAGTCGGTAGCTCACACCTTCAGTAGAGCCTTCAGTACTGCTTACCAACGAATGTTTCCCCGAAAATAATAAATCGCTAAAAGCCGGAATAGAAGAGTTTGAAAGATTGTCATTAGGAACGTTCCAGCTTTGCACATTGCCAAAAGGATTGTATTTCCCAGACGAATCACGAACATCGTCGAAATAATCCATAGTATTGGTATAGAATAATTTGGATTCTGAATCGTATTCTGAAATCGATTCTAATAAAGTCTTTTTAAAAGCACCTTCCTTGTATTTCAGTTCATAACTGCGAATCATGCTGTTTTTGTAACGCACTTCAATTTTTCGCAGTAATTGATTGTTTAATTGTTTAAAACCTAATCTCGCAGAAACCTGAACATCTAAACGATTGGTTTCTCCCAAATCTGAATTTTTAACGAATGTTACATTGTAATTTCCTTTTTCGGATCCAAAACCGGTATAATATACTTTTTTAAGATAAAGTTCCCCGTCGCGTTTGTCGTATTCATAAGTGATTGTATTTCCTTTTAAGTCTTTTTGAAGACAAAGCGCCCAATGCCCCACATTTCCTGAGCCGTCTTGCAGAACAGCATTCGTATTCAGACCAGATTCATTTCCTCCATAATAATTGGTTACACCACTTTTATCTTTTACTACCCAGTAATAATTTTTAGGAGAAGATCCTTTACGGATGATCTGCTGAAAAGCGCCTTCGCGTCTTGGATAAAATTGTTTATCAGAAGTTCTGCCAATCCATTCTGCTCTGTGCGAATTCGGAATTAAGGCTTCTCCAGCAAGATTGTAACTTTCGGTTTCGTTTGAAGCATCATATCGAGGTGCTCCCCAGCGGGTTTCGATATTTACAGACGGAACCGAAATATCCCAACCTGTTCCTGCCCAGCTGTGTCCACCGTCACTATCATATTGTAAATTAAATGATGGCTGCATACCGCCTCTTCCGTTTGGAACTGCGATAGCAAAACCAGTGCTTGCCGTTCCGCGTCCATTTGCAGAAGGCGGTGCGATTGACTGAATTCCAACTAATGGACTCGCGGCTTTTAAATCTTTAATGCTTGTTGGAGTATAACCTGAAGTTTCTGGCGATTCTGGCATTTTTATAATTCCAGCAATAAAATCGGTAAAATGAGTTGTTTTGGCTTTGATGATTCCGTCTTTACTGTTAAGCGAATCTTTGGTAACTTCCTGCCAAAGACGTTTGTTTTCATCAAAATAAAAAACATTGATATCCTTTTCGGTATAACCTTCCGGAATAGCTTTTTTATCGTAAGGAAGCGAAAGTGTAACAGCTTTTTCAAAAACAGTTCCGTGTGGCAGTAATCTGAAACCGGCATTGGCAGCGGTAACGTTTACCATAGCCGAATTAAGAGGCGCGATATCAATTTTTCTAAGGCCGCTTACCGAAACAGAAATGTTGTTTTTTAAGGCTTCGGCAGGAAAAACGGCATCAAATTCTTTATAAGAAAGTGTGTTTTCTGTTTTGAAATCAATAGTTTTAAAAACACGTTCTTTCGCATTTTCCAGCGGTCTGAAATCTTCAACTTTGGTAAACTGGTTAATCCCTATTTTTTCATTTACCAATATTCCTGTTGTCATTTCTTTGATAATCAAAATAGTTTTTCCAATGTTTTCGGCATTCAGAATCAGTTCAAATTCAGGCTGGTTTACATCAACCGAAATTCCTGCAATGCTTATTTTTTTGATTTGAGAAGGAAAATTGGTTCCTTTGATGTATAATTTATCCGCCGATTTTAAAAGCGTGAAATTTTTATCTGCCGAAGTTGTTTTATAAACAATTCTAACATTTTTGACTTTATAACTATTAGAAATTCCTTCTGGAGCAGTAAATAAAAGTACGTTGTCGCCTTCGCGAAGCGACTTTTCAGATAATAGTTCCGATTGTTTTGTCCAAGCTTTATTACGCGATAAAAACTGCCCACCGATACTAGGCTGATTATTTAAACTTCTTGAAATAGATGCTGCTTGATCATAACCATATAACTCATATTCCAAATAAGCATTTTCTGAAGCAACCGGAAGCTCATCAATTTTTAGGTGAAAAACGTTATCATATGCATCATCAATATCTTCGGAGTTTACAGTTCCGATAATCCCTTCCTGAATATCTGCTGTAAACAATTTTGTGCTTTTGTTTTCATTTTTAGAAACAACAGCAACATCTGATTGCACAGTTGCTATTTCCTCTGTAAAAGTATTTTCAGAAAACAATGATGTGATTTTATAATCTCCAAAATTTGCTGCAAACAAAAATGTGCCAATTAAAAAGAGCAGTAATATTGTTTTATTTTTCATAGAAAGGATAATCGGTTAGGGCGATCGGTTTATATTATTTAGTGCTGAGACAGGAATTCCTGAGCCGGATTATTTTACAATAACTTTAAAAGTCTTGGTTCCAAAATCAGAAGTCACTTTAAGAAGGTACATTCCATTAGATCCGTGAATGCTGTCTTCGTACAAATAGGTTTCGATTTGTGTGAATTGTTTTTGTTTGACTAAAGAACCTGTCGGCGAATATATGCTTACTGATGCATTTGTTTTTTTAGGAAACTGCATTGCAATAGAAAATTTTCCGTCTGGAGTCGGGTTTGGATACAAGATTAAAACACTTGAATCTGTGATTTCTTTTCCGTCTGTTGCTACAGCAATTTTTTTAGACGTTTTGCATTCTTGGTTATTTGTAAGTCGAAGCTCGTAAATACCCGGTTGGTCAATTAGTATTTTTGAATTGTCATCAATAAAGTTGCCTTCGTAAAACCATTCGAACTGATAATTTCCGTTCGGAAGATCTTTGCTGGCGTCTAAAAGCAATGCGTTTCCATCGGTCAGCAAATATTCAGATTTAAGATTCGGAGAAGTGCCTTCTTTGTCTGCCACAAATACGGTTTCGCTGTACAGATTTCCTTTTGCATCTTTTACAATATAATCGTAGGTTCCAGACGAAAGCTGTAATCCAGATTTACTTTTAGCAGCCTGATTCCATTGTTTCACAATGGTTTCACTGCCTTCTTTTTTTACGGTAACGGTATAAGGTGCTTCACCACCTTCGATAGTATAATTAAGCTCTCCAGACCCTGCTACACCACAGACCGCTTCGGTAATCGAGACACGGCTGAACATTTGCGGAGCGATTTTTAAAGTAAATTTGGCAGTTCCCTGTTTTTGCTTATTCCAATCAAAATCGTTTAAAACAAGTTTTTCGGTACTCGAAGTACTTCCTAAACGAATGTATTCTGAATCATTTTCATCATAAGTTCCTTTTCCAGAATAATCAACCAAAAGCCAATAAAAAGTATCTTTTGGTAAAGTGCCTTTGATATATTTAGGATTGAAAGTCCAACTAAGGCTTAAATCAGAAGGATTTGCAAAATCAAGTTGCCATTCTCTCGAAATTCCAACCGGCTCGCCCTGTTCTTGTTTTTTAACTAAAAGTTCTTTTCCGTTATCGCTCCAAAAAGCAAAATAATTGTCTGGAATTTTTTCCGATTTGCTTTTAAGTTCGATAGTCAGAAGACCTTCATCAATCATATTGCTGCTTTTGGCTTGTAGCAATCCGCTAACATCATCACGTCCTACAGCTGTGATCGAAGAAGTAAAGCCTTTGTGTTTTTCGACATCCCAGATAGTTTGCCCTAGACTGTTAACGTAGTTTTTGTTGTCAAACTGCGAAAGCGAAATTCCGTATTTGATTGCGAGATAACTTGCTGCTCTTTGTGTTTCGGCACCAGATAAAACGCGGTTGTAAACCAAAATTTCGCTAATGTTTCCAGTAAATTCTGCAGGAGGTAATTTTTCGGCTTTTGATTTTTGCCCAATGGTCAAAGAAGACGATTTAGCCACACTATCTGTAATGTTCTGCTGAAAAAAATGAATGTTTGCCTTACGCGGTTTTATTTTTTCCTGATACGACTGGTACGAGTATTTTTTTAAATCGACTAAACGTTTGTTTGTTGCGGTAGAAAGTATTTTGTTCGGATCGTTTATGGTCCATAAAAACTGTTCTTTTAAACTGTCTTTTACTTTGTAGACCATAAATATTGTTTGGCGTCTTTTGCTGTCAGTGCCAAGAGGTAAAATCAAAGAATCCTGAGCCGTGTCAAAAACAATGCTCGGATTAAAATTGAAAGCCTTTCCATTTTGTCTTGCGGCAGTTATTTTTCCTTGTTTATCAGTTAGGTTTTCCCAATAATAATTCTCTCCAATATTTTTGGGTTTAATCCAGAAATACGGTTCTGATACTGCTCCCGGTAACGGTTTTTGTTGCGAAAACCCAAGATTTACGGTCAATAACGATATAAAAACGAAAGCTGAGAAAAACTTTTTATACATAAAGAAGAGTTTTTGATTGCTAGAAATTAGCGAGATCATCAAAGTCAAAAGAATACCCGATAATCAAAGAGATGCTGTTGATTTTATTTTTGTTTTCGCTGTAGCGATGTCCGTTTTCTTCTGTTGCCAGTGCGTCTGTCAAACCTATGGTATATCTAGCGCCAATAGACAAATTTGAGCTGAATTCATAACCAGCAGAAAGCATTCCGTAGAAGTAGTTTTTTCCGGTAAGCGATTCTTTCAAAACCTTTTGAACATTGGCATCAGGTTCAAAATATACTCCTGAATCTGCAAAAATTTGCTGCGCATTAGAACTATACTTTATGTTATCGCTTGCAATATTAAAACCAACATAAGGACCAAAGCCAACATAAAATCCTTCTACAGGATAATATTTAAACTGAGCACCGACATTGATGTAGCTGTATCCAAAAGTCATTTTATATTTAAGCCCTTTTATATCTTCATAATTCAAATCGGTTGCTTGACCTGAATACGAAATTTCAGTTTGGATACTCACTTTCGCATAAGGATATTTCCAGTTTATAAAAAGTCCGCCTGTTCCGCCAAACTTGCCTTCTTCCTTCAAAGTGTAACCTTCATAAATACCTTTTGGTACTATCACATCCGGAAGATTCGACATTTTTGAGTAGATACCGCCACCAAAAAGTCCGTATGTTATTTCTCTGTCACCTTGTGCCAAAACAGAATTTGTGCTTACTAATAAAAGAAGCAGAATAATTTTTTTCATTTTTTATAAATTACCATTGATGAAAACTGTAGCCCAGCGAAAAACAAAAAACACTGCTTTTGTTCTGGTTTTCGATGAACTGAAAAGAGGAAGCATGACTTTTGACCATATCTTTTACGCCAAGATAATAGCGCATATCAAAGTGAATGCTTTTATGAAGTTCGTATCCTAATGCAAAGCACAATGCAAAATCGTCAGCGCCTTCAAGACCATCTATGTAGAACTGTCTTGTAGCCACATCGTACATTCCATTGGCTTCGTTAGAAGTGTAAGTAACATTGTTGGGAGATAAGTTGATGCCATAAAAAGCTCCGGCACCAAGATTTAAACCTTCGTACGGATATACTTTGTACAATGCACCAATCTGTAGGTAGGAGTAGTGGAGCCCTAAATCAAATTTCTTTCCTAAAGCGTCCTGATAAGTTACTTTTTCGCCAGATTGTCTGAATAAAATCTCAGGCTGAATGGCAACGCGGGTATCGTAAAGTTTTAAATTAAGAAAGAAACCTCCTTCGAGACCATAAACACCTTGGTTTTCCATAGTGCTGTTGTCAAAAGTATTGTCTCGTCCTTTTATGCTTGCCGGCAGATTACTGATTTTAGAATGCAGTCCGCCAAATTTTAATCCGTAAGTAATGTTGGTTTCGTTTTGGGCGTATAGGGAATTAAAAAGGCAAGAAAATATTAATAAGCGTAATATTACTTTCATCAAAAAAAATTTTTGCGAATATATGTATTAATTAGCAGTAGTTTTTACGGAATCCCGTCAAGAGGATATTTTTTGCCGACAAACAACGTTAATTTTTAATCAGAAAGGCTGTAGGAGGCTTTTTGAAGGAATTAGAGATTGATTTTTAACTTTTGTTTAAAGGCAAAAAAAAGCTACTCAACACCTTGAGTAGCTTTTCTGTAGGAATAAGAATTCAGAATTTATACTTTAATTGGGGCTTTTTGTAAATTTTGATTCTAAGTTGTTTTCAATCAATAAATTGTAGCCAAGGTCAAAGGTTATTCCTTTGATTTTGTAAAAACGGCCGTCTGTAAATATTACTTCTTTTTTGTTTTTGTCGTTCCAAAATTCAATTTTGTACTCGTTTTCAAAAGTACTGTTGCTTGTTTTGGGCTTTTGCAACTCCGTCAACAAGTAAAAACTTTCAGATTTTGTCAAGTAAAGTTCCATTTTGCCTTTTGTAAAACTAAAACCTGAAAGTGATAGAAGTGGAGTTTCGAATTTTTCCGGTTTTAGTTTTAATTGTTGGTACAAAAATCGAACAGGAGTGTAAGCCCACGTGAATTCCATTGGAGCCTCTCTGCCATAATCACTGATAGACTTTACTATTTTGTTGTCTTTTACAAATGTAATGGTCACTTCTTCTTGGTCGGATATGTCAGCACTATAAGCGTTTTTAAGGTTTTTAAGATCTGCTTTTTTAAAACTGTTTTCAATGCTTTTGTATTGAGCCACTGAAATTTTAGATTTAAAAATTCCGTTTTGTGTATTATAACGATTGCCATAATATAAAACATCACCGTTTTTATCCAATCTGATATCCATTATCGGACAGATTCCGTAGCAACCCGAGGACGAAACCATAATGTGGTCATAGCTTTCTTTAGGGTCTGGTTTGTATCTAATTTTGGCAAATTTTGCAAAAGTGCTGTCGCTAAACTGAAATGTTAGAGTGTCTTCTGAAATAGAGTAAATTTTTTGTTTCACCCACTTTTTTGTAGAGAGATTTAAAATTTTCAGACTATCATCCTTAATCTCGTATTTTGTTTTGTTGCCTAGATAAAAGGTTCTTCTCTTTTCCCATTCTTCTGAATCCACTCTTTTAAAATAGCCCATTTTGACTTCACAGCTGTCCTTTTCAGAAAAAACATATCCTTGTGTAGATAATTCAAATGAAGGTTGAGCTGGAAGTCGGAGTAATTTGCCGTTATTGCTTACTGCTGTTTTGGTGTCTACAAATTTGATGAATTTCCATTCGCCTAATATATTCTTTTTAAATTCTTCATTTTTAGTTGTACATGAAAACAAAACCAAAAACAAGGATAGGAGAGGAAGCATTTTTTTAGATTTCATAGTTTGTTTTATTGATTAAGCGTAATTTAAGATTGTGGTTTTTATTCATTTAGCCAGTTCCATCTTTTGCTCCAGTCCAATAGAATTTCTTCTTTCCATTTCGAAACCGTTTTTCCGCCTTGTATGATGCCAAAATACAAGTCTTTGTCATGTTTGTCTGTAAACCAGTTATTGCCCAATTTGTAATCGTCTGGGCCTTTTTTTCCGGGCCATAAGTTGGTAGCGATTAAAGTTCCGGTTTTCCCATTGATTTCAGGTAAATCTGAAGACAGTTTGTAATTTAGAACTTCTGCTTTTTTGGGAATATATCGTATTGCATAAACATCATTTCCTATATAATAACCTGGCCATTTTTGCACTGTTTTTCCATATGGGACTTCCATCCAGAAACAAATTGATTCTTTCTTTGCCTTTGATTTTGGAATCGTAAATCGAAGTTCTAAAATCGAGCAAAAGGCTATCGAATCATTTGCGGTTGTAGTACGCTTAAGTACAGTTCTTGGACTATGATTGAATTTCTCAAAACTGCCGCCCCAGCTTTCACGAGTCGGATCGTTTGGGTCGCCGTCCATCATGTATAATAAAGATGGCGTGTCTCCCATTTTTACTTCTCCTTTATAATAGTTGATAAAGTCTTTTCCTAAATGACTTTTATCCTGAATGTATTTTGAATAGTAATTGGAGAGAATAACATTGTCTGGTTCATCATGTGGCGAAAACAAACCATAATAGGAAGAATTATTTTCAATAAACCATAAATTTGGAAAATTTGAAACAATATAAGCATAGCTGTTAGCGCTCCATTTTTTATTGGGTCCGCCAATCCAGTAAACTCGTATGTTGTTTTGAATTTCGGGAGCATCGTGTAAAGCCTGAGCCAGATCTTCTAATCCGCCCCAGCATAAAACCCATAATGGTTGATTGGTTTTTTTCTTCGCACATTTAACAATCCATTTTGATCCTTCTGTTGCTTTAGAATATCCAATAAAGGAAACATTTCCGTGATAACCTTGTTTGGTTATGGAGCGTAAATAATCGGGACTAGCAAATCCCGATTGATGTTTTTGAAGCTTTGGAAGGTCTTCTTCATACAAATCAATCATTCGAATTATTTCCTGTTTGCTTCCATTTCCGTAAGAAGGTGACGAAATCAGGCCTTCGATTTCGAATTTATCGCTATACATTAACAAATGAGTCATTGACTGATTGTCGTCAGGATCTGTACCGCCGATATCGGTACTAATTACTATTCTCGGCTTTACTGGAGTTGGTTTTTGGCAATAAACAGCAGTAGCGAAAAAGACTGAAAAACAAACGGTATAGAAACAAATTTTCATAATTGTACTTATTTTTTTGTGTATTACTCTTTGCTAATATAAAGAAATGATTACAAAAACTGATTTGAATTGCATTTAAAAGCTGGACTAGCTGTTTTATTTTTAAACTGTGCCTCTTTAAAATTGAAGAAGTAAAGTAGTTTTGCACTAGAAATTAGTATTCAAAAAATAAGATTCATGAACATCCATTTCGTACAGCACGAATTATTTGAAGCGCCGGGAGCCTATTTAAAATGGGCTGAAAAGCATAAGCATTCCATTACTTTTTCGAAAGTTTTTGAAAATGATATGCTTCCTCAAACAATAGAAAATATAGATATGCTGATTGTTATGGGAGGTCCACAGAGTCCAAACACTACGATAGAAGAATGTCCTCATTTTAATGCCAAAGCTGAGATTGCATTACTACAAAAGTGCATTCAGGCAGGAAAAGCCGTTGTGGGCGTGTGCTTAGGCGCGCAGCTGATTGGAGAAGCACTTGGGGCAAAATTTAAGTCTAGTCCCGAAAAAGAAATCGGAGTTTTACCTATTCGGCTTACAGATCAGGGATTGCTGGATGCGAAAATTTCACATTTTGGATCACCTTTATCAGTTGGTCATTGGCACAATGATATGCCAGGCCTTACGGCAGACTCTAAAATAATGGCAGAAAGCGATGGATGTCCGAGGCAAATCGTTGCTTATTCAGATTTGGTTTATGGATTTCAGTGCCATATGGAATTTACGCCAGATGTCGTAGAATTGCTCATTGCAGAAGAGGAAGATTTTCTGCTCGATAATACAAAACACCGATTTGTTCAGAAACCAAATGAAATCAGAAGTTATGATTTTACAGAAATGAATGAGAAGCTGTTTTTATTTTTAGACAAACTTGCTGTGGCTTTTGAAAAGACTTCTCATGTTAAGTAATCTTTTTAGATGACTATCGGTTGTATTTCTTGGTTATGATTTTGTTTTCGTGGTTCTCAATCTCGATTACGACATATTTTGCGGTGACTTTTTTTATTTTTAGACCATCGCTCAATTCACTTACCATTAAGTCAATTTCTTTAGATTTGGCAAGGTCTTCAATATAATTATCCTTCTTTTTTTCCATATCATAAAGCATCAGGGAATCATAGCCTTTTGTGTATAAAAGGAATTCTGGCTTTTTAAAACTATCCACAATGAAACCAGATTTGATGGTTTTTCCGGTAGATTTTTCAATCAATCTAAACTCGTGCGGGTTGCCACTTCCAAACGAATTTACAAAAGCAAAATAGTTATTGTAATCTGCACCAACATATCCCAGATTTTTATGAGGTGCTCCATAACCCATAATGTTTAAAGTGTCAATGAGGGTATTTCCTTTTTTTAGATTCAAGCACATTTCAATACTGCTGTTTTTGTTTTCCCGAAAATATTTAAATTCTAAATCATAACCGTTGCGAAGTTTGGTTTCATAATCATAAGAATTGTGTTTGTTGAGATATTCAATAGTGATTGTGTCCTGTTCAGGGATTGTATTTTTAGTCTGAGCTTTATGTTCTTTTTTTAATTCAGGAAGTTTGTTTTTTGTTTCTTTTCTTTCTTGACACGAAAGAATAATAAAAAATGCAATAAAAAGGAGCAGGATTTTGGTTTTCATTAGTATTGATTTTAGGTTGGCTATAAATGGTCCTAATTAGTATTAAACTCGTAATCTTTCAGTTCATCTTTTGTGTTTTTTTATTTTAACAATTTTTCCAGAATGCTTAGTGACTTTTTTACCTTTTGGTCGTATATGGCATAGGTGAATGAACAAAAAAAGATAATCGCAAATAGAACCATATACCATTTCAAAAAGAAATTATTGAAACAAAGTATTAAGCATGCTATAAGATTGATAATAATTACAATTCCGATTAAGCCTTTTATTGTGTTGGGAAGATCAAATGTAATTTCGATTTCCAGCTTCTTTTCTGGTTTGCCTGATATAATTCCTTTGATTTCTGGTCTTATTTGATTTCTGGCATTATAATCAAAAGTTGGAGAGATATTGAAATTCCCATTCGCATCGATTTTTCCTTCAAATAAAAAACTTGAATTGTCCTTTTTAAAAGGCTCAATGTTTTTCTGTAAGATTTCAATCAAATCTTTTTTTTCTAAGGAGGTATAAATGATTTTTTTCTTTAAAAATAACGCCATAGCTTAATCTTTTGTTGATTTTTAGAAATTCAGTTTATAAACATAAGAAAAAAAAACATTGACAAACCTTGAGACTTGCAATAAAGGTTGAAAACGAAAAAAGCACAATCCTTCAAAAGAATTGTGCTTTTTATTTATAGTGACCATGGAGGGATTTGAACCCTCACGCCCTTGCGAGCACCACCCCCTCAAGATGGCGAGTCTACCGTTTCTCCACATGGCCTTAAAATAAAAAAGGTCAAGTAAATTAAATTACTCGACCTTTTGTGACCCGACTGGGGCTCGAACCCAGGACCCCATCATTAAAAGTGATGTGCTCTACCGACTGAGCTATCGAGTCATTGATTTCTCTAATGAGGGTGCAAATATAAACACTTTATTTAGTTTTTGAAGCCTTTTTTTTAAGCTTTTTTTGTAATAAATTATAAAAGCCTATTTTGCAATAAAATAGGCTTTCAGATTTAATAGTGACCATGGAGGGATTTGAACCCTCACGCCCTTGCGAGCACCACCCCCTCAAGATGGCGAGTCTACCGTTTCTCCACATGGCCGAAAATAAAAAAAGGTCGAGTAAAATAAATTACCCGACCTTTTGTGACCCGACTGGGGCTCGAACCCAGGACCCCATCATTAAAAGTGATGTGCTCTACCGACTGAGCTATCGAGTCATTGCTTTCAAGAAACTTATTTTGTTAATCACAAATTTTGTGACCCGACTGGGGCTCGAACCCAGGACCCCATCATTAAAAGTGATGTGCTCTACCGACTGAGCTATCGAGTCATATTCGTTTCTTGAATGCGGGTGCAAATATAAGGAGTTATTTTCGAAGTTTCCAAGCATTTTTATTATAAATTTGTCTTTTTTTACAAAAAGTTCCCAATGTCTTAGTTTATAAGGTTTTATTAATATGAAAAAAATAGTGTTATTAGGTTACATGGGTTGCGGAAAGTCAACAATTGCCCAAAACTTGTCAAAAATTACCAATATTCCGTTTCTGGATTTAGATAAATGCATCGAAAAAAAAGCAAATTTGTCCATAAATGAGATTTTTGAAAAGTATGGAGAGATCTATTTTCGAAAGTTAGAGCACGAAATGTTTGTCGAATTGTTGCAATCTGATGAAAATACTATAATTGGTCTTGGAGGCGGAACTCCATGTTATGCAAATAACCATGAATTGCTCCAAAGCGAAAATGTAATCTCGATTTATTTAAAGGCATCAATCGATACTTTATATAATAGATTAATACATAACAAAAGCAAACGTCCTTTGATTGCTAATATGAATGAAGAAGAAATGAGAGAGTTTATCGCAAAACATTTATTCGACCGCAGCTTTTATTACAACCACGCACAACATAAGCTTGGAGTAGACGGCAGAACGGTCGAAGAAACGGTAAATGATATTCTGGAGATTTTAGCTTAAAGACGCGTAATCTTTTCCGTTGTCATTAAAAACGACTTTTACATGCTCCAATAATGAAGTGGAAAGTGAAATTCCTTTGAAATCTGCTTTTACAGGATATTTTTTGTGATTTCGATCAACAAGGACCGCTGTTTTGAATTTCTTAAGCGGAACGTCTAGAAAATGACGTACTGCATATATTAGAGTAGTTCCCGAATTTAAAACATCATCTACTAGTACCAGACCTTTGTTAGAATATTCGTTTTCTGACAAAGAGGTCTGGATTGCCGACTGCGGATTTTGTTTGTCGATTTTAACTTCGCAGATAGAAACATTCAAAGAAGAAATAGTTTGTAAAGAGGCCGCGATTTTTTCGGCAAAAATAAAACCGTTAGAAGCGATGCCCGCAATTACAATTTCTTCTTCGTCAACAAACGTTTCGTAAATCTGATAAGCGATACGTTTTATTTTGTGTTCGATTTCCTGATGGGTTAAAATGATATTTTCGCTCATGGTCTGTTTTTTTTGCTAATGTACAAATTTTAAAAAATTAAGAATGGGATAAGATTTTAATATTCAAATCCCAAATCCCAAATCCCAAATTTGAACTGCATTGGAATTTGGAATTTGTTTATTTGGATTTTTTTTTAATCCAACTCATCCTCTTCGTCTATAAAATCATTTCCGTAATCATCAATATCTCTTCTGTCCTTTTTAGTGGGTCTTCCAGTACCGGTTTTTCTGTAATGCTCTTTAGAAAGCCTGATCATGTCAAGATGTTCAAAAGCTTCTGCTGGAGTTTCGTCTTTGCGGTAAATATCTACGAGTTTTGCCCCAACACGATTTTGTGGAATATCTAATACTGTGATTATATAGGTTATCTGGTCTTTTCTAAAGGTGATTTTATCAGTAGGAAAGACTTCTTTTGATGGTTTTGAAACTTGTCCGTTTACTGTAACTTGATTCTTTTTGCAGGCTTCTGTAACCATGTTTCTGGTTTTGTAATATCGCACGCACCACAGGTATTTATCTATTCTCATAATTTTTCTAAAATCCAAGTTAAATTCTTTACAAAAATAAATCAATATTGTATCTTGCGCACCTAAAAAATTAACAATAATGAATAAATTTAAATATTATTTTGTTTTATTACTGGCTGGTATTGCTATGGTTTCGTGTAATAAAAGCGATGACGATGAGGTAGTGGTGACACCGCCAAGAGATTATGCTGAGCAGTACAAAGCAGATAATGATTCTATTCTAAAATATTTAAAGACCAATTATATCAAAGAAGTTACGTCTGATTTAGATATTACATTTGAAAAAATACCAGCAGGAGGAACACAGACTTCAATCTGGGATCAGAAAGATTACGAGTTAAAATACCGTGATGTATATAATCGTGATATTACCTATAGAGTATATTATTTAGTTTTAAGAGAAGGAACTGGAGCTAGACCTTGTAATGTCGATAAGATTTCTGTGGCTTACACTGGAACTTTTCTTGATAATAAAATTTTTGACTCTTCTTATGGCGTGGCAAGAACTTTTGATTTGGATGTGTATATCAGTACTATTATAGACGGATGGGGTGAAATAATGCCACAGTTTAGAACTGGTACATCGCAGACTGGTAATGATGGTTCGATTACCTATACAGGTTTTGGTGCTGGTGTCATGTTTTTGCCTTCTGGTTTAGGATATTATAACCGTGTTCAAGGTGATGTTCCAGCCTATTCTCCACTGACTTTCAGCTTTAAGTTGTTTAATTTGCAACGAATGGACAGCGAGTTTACGGCAACAAGTTCTGGAACTACAGTTGTTGGAGACGGTATTCCTTCTTATCTTGAAGACATAAATGGAGACGGTTATCTATATGATCTTAGAGACGTAACAAGATATCCAAATCCTCCTGATTGGATGAAAGGAGATGATTCTGACGGAGACGGAATAGCAGATTTCCTTGATTTGGATGATGATGGAGACGGATTTACGACTAGAATGGAGATTACTAAACCAACAGACTTAATTGGATGGGGCAAACTTAACGGCGAAGATTTTTATTATGGAATAAGCAGGTATTATCCTTTCGAGCCGGTTTCTGATAATCCGAATACAATAAATGTAGACGAAACAGAACCATGGGGAATTCCGAGAAGACCAACCGGGGCACTTAAGGATTCTTCTAAGCCAGAGTCTAGGTCAAATCCTAGAGCTTTTATACCTGAAGATTATACCGCAGCTGGCAGGTCAAGAATTCACTTAGATAAAACATATCCTTACCCATTGTAAATCTTTGGGTAAGTCTGAAAAAAGAAAAACCTCGAAATGTAAATTTCGAGGTTTTTTTATGGAGTAGAAAATTAATTATTTTCTTTTGATTACTCTTTCAACAGCTTCAACAATTGCTTGATTGTTTAACTTGTATTTTTCCATTAATTGCTCAGGAGTTCCAGATTCACCAAAACTATCTTTTACTGCAACAAATTCTTGTGGAGCTGGATTGTTTAAAGCTAACACTCCAGAAATGCTTTCTCCAAGACCTCCAAGATAGTTGTGCTCTTCTGCAGTAACAATACATTTTGTTTTAGCAACCGACTTAAGAATAGCTTCTTCGTCAAGTGGTTTGATCGTGTGAATGTTGATTACTTCAGCAGAAATTCCTTTTGCTTCAAGGGCTTCAGCTGCAATAAGAGCTTCCCAAACTAAATGTCCGGTAGCAACAATTGTTACATCTGTTCCTTCATTTAATAGAATAGCTTTTCCGATTACGAATGGCTCATCAGCAGGAGTGAAGTTTGCTACAACCGGACGTCCAAAACGTAAATAAGCCGGACCATGATGATCAGCCAAAGCAATAGTTGCTGCTTTAGTTTGATTGTAATCGCAAGTGTTGATTACAGTCATTCCTGGCAACATTTTCATTAAACCGATATCTTCTAAAATTTGGTGAGTTGCACCATCTTCTCCTAAAGTTAAACCAGCGTGAGAAGCGCAGATTTTTACGTTTTTATCAGAATAAGCAACAGACTGACGAATCTGATCGTAAACTCTTCCTGTAGAGAAATTAGCGAAAGTTCCTGTAAACGGAATTTTTCCTCCAATCGTTAAACCTGCTGCAATTCCGATCATGTTGGCTTCGGCGATTCCGATTTGGAAAAAACGCTCTGGGTGATTTTTCTTGAATTCGTCAAATTTTAATGATCCAATTAAGTCTGCGCATAATGCTACAACATTTTCATTCTTTTGACCTAGTTCAGTCATTCCCGCTCCAAAACCAGAACGAGTGTCTTTACTTCCTGTATTTGTGTATTTTTTCATTTTATTTCTTTTGAGATGCTAAGTTTCTAAGTAATATAAGTTTCTAATCTGAAAACTGTTTACTGAGATTGAGCACTTTTTAATAATCCGCTAAAGTTGAAACGTTTTGAGCTAAAGCACTAGCCAATTGGTCATTGTTTGGTGCTTTACCATGCCAAGCGTGTGTGTGCATCATGAAATCTACACCATTACCCATTTCTGTGTGTAATAAAATGCAAACTGGCTTTCCTTTTCCTGTTCTTGATTTAGCATCAGTTAAACCAGCAAGAATTGCATCAATGCTGTTTCCTTCTTTAATTTCTAAAACATCCCAGTCAAAAGCTTCGAATTTAGCGCGAATACTTCCCATTGGTAAAACTTCATCAGTTGTTCCGTCGATTTGTTTTCCGTTTAAGTCGATAGTTGCAATAATATTGTCTACTTTTTTAGCAGAAGCGTACATAATAGCTTCCCAGTTTTGACCTTCTTGTAATTCTCCGTCTCCGTGTAAACTATATACAATATGCTTGTCGTTGTTTAATTTTTTAGCCTGCGCTGCTCCAAGAGCTACAGATAAACCTTGTCCTAATGAACCAGATGCAATACGAACTCCAGGTAGTCCCTCGTGAGTTGTTGGGTGTCCTTGTAAACGAGAATCTAACAATCTAAATGTTGCCAATTCTGAAACTGGAAAATAACCGCTTCTTGCTAGAACGCTATAAAATACAGGAGAGATGTGTCCGTTTGAAAGGAAAAATAAATCTTCTCCAATTCCGTCCATATCAAAACCTTCTTTGCGGTCCATTATATTTTGATATAGTGTTACCAAAAATTCAGTACAACCTAAAGAACCACCCGGGTGTCCAGAGTTTACAGCATGTACCATTCTAAGAATATCTCTTCTTACTTGGATCGTTAAATCGCTTAATTGTTGTGTGTTAGGCTTCATTTTATATGTAAAATTTTAAACTGAAGCAAAAGTAGCGGATATTTTGTGGAGAGACAAATGATTTTCTGCTTTAGTTGGTTCCAATTGTTAGATTTTTTTACTCTTTTTTTATTAAAATTGGAGAAAAATCAAAAATATGATAATTGTATATAAAAGTTTTGCCACTGATTCTACGGATTATAATGATTTTAAAATCTATTTAATCGGTAGAAGCAGTGGCAAAAATAAGATTGGACCAGTGAGCTAATTTGTATCGCTTTCGCTGTAATAATTATTTTCTTCGTCTTCTGAACCTATTTCTTCTTGTTCATCATCAAGTTCAGAACCTGGAACGTCTAAGTCGTTGCCGATTTTGTCACTGTTTTGTTTCCACTCATGATCGTTATTGTTGATTATTCTTTCTCCAGAAATATCTTGAGGGTCGATGTCTTCTAATCTTTCTTCTTGATTGTAAATGTCCTCGTTTGCAGGATAATCCATGTTTTCAAGATTTCTTTCGATTTGATCATCTTTGATTTGGTCTAATTTTTCGTCAGCGTTTATCATGATTTCTATAATTTTAGTATTGAGAATACTGTAGTATGATTTTATCTAAAATTACGGAATAGGGACTTCTACCATGTTATATTTTAATGGTTTGATATTGTAGTTTTTACATTCGGTTTGTTTTGAATTGAATATGTCATACATGAAAAAACAAATCAGAGAATCTCAAGTTCTAAAACACAGAATCTGAAATTAAGAAAACATTAGCTAATTTTCTAATTGACAAATTTTCTAATTAATTAAATTTCCCTGAAATTAATCTATCTTTGCCGACTGAAAAAAGAAACAAATGAAGTTCGATTTATTACAAAAAGATCCGCAGTCTAAAGCTCGTGCGGGAAGTATTACTACTGATCACGGCGTAATTGAAACGCCAATCTTTATGCCTGTAGGTACAGTTGCATCTGTAAAAGGCGTTCATCAGCGTGAATTGAAAGAAGAAATAAATCCGGATATTATTCTTGGAAACACTTACCATTTATACCTTCGTCCACAGACAGAAATCTTAGAGAAGGCTGGCGGACTGCATAAATTTATGAACTGGGATCGTAATATTTTGACCGATTCTGGGGGATATCAGGTATATTCTCTTTCTTCAAACAGAAAAATTAAAGAAGAAGGCGTAAAGTTTAAATCGCATATCGACGGTTCTTACCACTTTTTTACTCCAGAAAATGTAATGGAAATTCAGCGTACTATTGGAGCCGATATTATTATGGCTTTTGACGAATGTACGCCGTATCCATGTGATTATAGATACGCACAGCGTTCTATGCATATGACACATCGCTGGTTAGACAGATGTATTAATCATTTGGAAAAATTACCGTATAAATACGGTTACGAACAAACGTTTTTCCCGATTGTTCAAGGAAGTACTTATAAAGATTTACGCCGTCAGTCGGCTGAATATATTGCAAATTCGGGTCAACAAGGAAATGCAATTGGAGGATTGTCAGTAGGAGAACCGGCAGAAGAAATGTATGCAATGACTGAAGTGGTTTGCGAAATTCTTCCAGAAGACAAACCTCGTTATTTAATGGGTGTTGGAACTCCGATAAATATTTTAGAAAATATTGCTTTAGGAATTGATATGTTCGACTGCGTTATGCCAACGCGTAATGCAAGAAACGGAATGTTGTTTACAGCAAATGGAACAATCAATATTAAAAATAAAAAGTGGGAAGCCGATTTCTCTCCAATCGACGAAATGGGACATACCTTTGTAGATACCGAATATAGTAAGGCTTATTTGCGTCACTTGTTTGCTGCCAACGAATACTTAGGAAAACAAATTGCTACCATTCACAATCTTGGTTTCTATATGTGGTTGGTTCGTGAAGCAAGAAAACATATCTTAGCAGGAGATTTCAGACCTTGGAAAGAAATGATGGTTAAAAATATGAGCCAAAGATTATAAGAAGTTTCAAGTTTTTTTAGTTTCAAGTTTCCGATAAGAATCTGAAATTTGAAACTTGAAACCTGTAGCTTTTAAACTTGAAACAAAAAAATCTATGCTTTCAATAATAGATAAATACATCCTAAAGAGATACCTGGGGACTTTCTCTGTAATGTTGCTTTTGTTTGCTCCCATCGGAATCGTAATTGACGTTTCTGAAAAGGTAAATAAAATGCTCGAAAACAAGATTCCGTTTCCGGATATTGCTTTTTATTATTACAATTTCACGATTTATTTCATTAATTCTCTTTTTCCGATATTCTTGTTTCTTTCGGTAATCTGGTTTACTTCAAAACTGGCTAATAACACCGAGATTATCGCGATTTTGAGTTCTGGTATTTCATTTACTCGTTTCTTGCGTCCTTATATTATAGGTGCTACGATTGTATCGCTTTTTGTTCTGCTAATGGGATTTTTTATTGTTCCAGCAGCCAGTGAAGGTTATAATAATTTTAGATACACTTATCTGAAAGGTAACGGTAAAGAGCTCATGCGAGGTGAAAATACCAATGTTTACAGACAAATTAACGACCACGATTTTATTTTTGTAAATAGTTTTAATGAAGAATCAAAAACTGCTTTTAATTTTACTTTAGAGCATTTCGAAAAAGAAAAAATGACCTATAAAATCACGGCAAGCCGTATAAAATGGGATCCAAAAAAGAAAATTTACGTTTTATATGATTATACAAAAAGAACAGTTGGAGAACTTAATGATGTAATCGAAAAAGTACCGGAGAAAAACGTAGCTTTTAAATTTGAGCTTGCCGATTTGACTCCTGTTGTTTACATCGCAGAAACATTGACTTTAGGAAAATTAATCGATTTTATCGAAAAAGAAAGAAAAAGAGGTTCTGGAAATATCAATACTTATCTGGTGGTTCTTTATAAAAAGTACAGCGTACCAGTTTCGGCTTTTATTCTAACGATTATTGCAGTGTCAGTTTCTTCTATGAAAAGACGAGGCGGAATGGGAATGAATCTTGCAATCGGAATTGCAATTGCGTTTTCATTCGTATTCTTTGATAAAATATTCGGTACACTAGCCGAAAAATCTACATTTTCACCTTTAATAGCGGTTTGGTTCCCAAATATAGTTTTTGGAATCTTAGCGGTTTATTTATTACGTAATGCGAAACGATAATTTAAAGAGCTATTTAAACCTTCATTTAATTGTTTTTATTTGGGGGTTTACAGCCATTTTAGGGGCTTTAATAACTATTGACGCCTATAATCTGGTTTGGTTTAGAATGCTTATTGCCATGGTTTTTTTAGGAGCTTTTATTGCTTTTAAAAAACAATCTTTTCAGGTTCCTATAAAAGAACTTTTTAAGCTGATTTTTGTCGGATTGTTAATCGCATTGCACTGGATTTTCTTTTTCAAGGCTATTCACGTTTCCAATGTTTCAATTACGCTTTCCATATTTTCGCTGGGAGCTTTTTTCGCATCCTTATTAGAACCGTTGTTTTACGGACGAAAAATTTTATGGTACGAAGTTTTTTTTGGCCTCATAATTATTGCAGGTTTGGCGTTGATTCTTCAAGTAGAAATGAAATATCTAACGGGAGTTTATTATGCTTTGGCAGCAATCATTTTAGGAGTCTTGTTTACCTTGATGAATGGCAAATTGATTTCGGATCATGAGCCTTCGGTAATTACTTTTTATGAGTTTGGCGCAGGAGTTTTCTTCATTTCGATTTATTTTTTATTTCAAGGAAAATTCACAGCAGATTTCTTTACAATGTCTTTAAATAACTGGGTTTTACTGCTAGTTTTGTCTTCTATTTGTACTGCTTATGCTTTTACAACATCGGTAAAAGTGATGAAACGCTTAACGCCTTATACCGTGATGTTAACAACAAATCTAGAGCCTGTTTACGGAATTATATTGGCTTATTTTATTTTGGGCGGAAAAGAAAAAATGAGTGTTGAATTTTATATTGGAGCGGTTATAATTATCATAACAGTGATACTGAATGGTGTTTTTAAGCATTATCAGAACAAGAAGGAAAACTTGTAATAGTTTCCTTATTTTTAAATTGCATTTTTATACTTTAAATAACAATTAACTTCGCCAATGATATAATATTTTTATATTTGCGGTTCGATTTACAAACAAAATTCAAAAATCCATGGAATATTTAGATTTTGAGCTTCCAATTAAAGAACTTGAAGAACAGTTAGAAAAGTGTGTTATAATTGGAAAAGAATCTGACGTTGATGTAACGCCAACCTGCAAGGAAATCAACAAGAAATTAGAAGAAACTAAGAAAGATATATACAAAAACCTTACGGCTTGGCAGCGTGTACAATTGTCAAGACATCCAAATAGACCTTATACTTTAGACTATATCAAAGCTATTTGTGGCGAAACTTTTTTAGAGCTTCATGGAGACAGAGGATTTAAAGATGATAAAGCAATGGTTGGTGGTCTTGGTAAAATAAACGGACAATCGTTTATGATTATCGGACAGCAAAAAGGGTTTAATACAAAAACACGTCAATACCGTAATTTTGGTATGGCAAATCCTGAAGGATACCGTAAAGCTTTACGTTTGATGAAAATGGCAGAGAAATTCGGAATTCCGGTTTTGACTTTAGTAGATACTCCGGGTGCATATCCAGGACTTGAAGCTGAAGAAAGAGGACAGGGAGAAGCGATTGCTAGAAATATTTTTGAAATGGTTCGTCTTCAAGTGCCAATTATCACAATTATTGTAGGTGAAGGCGCTTCTGGTGGAGCTTTAGGAATTGGTGTTGGAGACCGAGTTTTTATGTTAGAAAACACTTGGTATTCTGTAATTTCTCCAGAGTCTTGCTCTTCTATTTTATGGAAAAGCTGGGAGTATAAAGAACGTGCGGCTGAAGCTTTAAAATTGACTTCTTCTGACATGAAAAAACAAAAATTAGTTGATGATGTAATTCCTGAACCACTAGGAGGAGCGCACTACGACCGCGAAACAACTTTTAAAACGGTTGCAGAATACATCACTAAAGGATACAATGAATTAAAAGACTTATCAACAGCCGAGCTGATTGCCCAAAGAATGGACAAATACAGTAATATGGGCGAGTATAAAGAATAAATTCATCAAAATGAATGAAAAATCCGAAGCCTTGCGGTTTCGGATTTTTTTTTGGTTATCAACAAAAAAACTTATTTATAAACACTGTATTAGTTATAACTCGATAGCAGATTTTTTTTAAATTTTGCTACTTTCGCTATATGGAAAATTTCAAAAACTTAAGCCCGATTAAGGTCGACAAAACCACCATTATTAATTTAGAAAAAGGTAAACTTCCTCCGCAAGTAATTGATTTGGAAGAGGCTGTACTTGGTGCGATGATGATTGATAAAAAAGGGGTAGACGATGTGATTGATATTTTACAGCCGGATGCTTTTTACAAAGATGCTCACAAACATATTTTCGAAGCAATTTTACAGCTTTTTACAGAAACGCAACCTATCGATTTATTGACGGTTTCGACGCAGCTTAAGAAAAATGGAAAACTCGATTTAGCTGGAGGAGATTTTTATTTAATTCAGCTGACGCAGAAAATCGCATCTTCTGCGCACATCGAATTCCACTCGCGTATTATTCTTCAAAAATTTATCCAAAGAAGTTTGATTCGAATTTCGTCTGAAATTATTGAAGAATCATATGATGAAACAACAGATGTATTCGATTTGCTGGATAAAGCCGAATCTAAATTATATGAGGTAACGCAAGGAAATATCAAACGTAGTTCTGAAACTGCACAGAGTTTGGTCCTTCAAGCAAAAAAACGTATTGAAGAGATTGCAGGAAAAGAAGGTCTGAGTGGTATTGCTACTGGATTCGAAAAGTTAGACGAAGTAACTTCAGGATGGCAGCCTTCGGATTTGATCATTATCGCGGCTCGTCCGGGTATGGGTAAAACAGCTTTCGTACTTTCGATGGCGCGAAATGTTGCAATTCAGTTTGGACATGCCGTAGCGGTTTTCTCTCTGGAGATGGCATCAGTTCAGTTAATTACGAGGCTTATTTCTTCTGAAACAGGATTGTCTTCAGAAAAACTAAGAACAGGAAAATTAGAAAAACACGAATGGGAACAGCTGAGTACTAAAGTGAAAGATTTAGAAAAGGCGCCATTATTTATCGATGATACGCCTTCGCTTTCTATTTTCGACTTACGTGCAAAATGTCGTCGTTTGGCATCGCAACACGGAATTAAATTGATTATTATTGACTACTTGCAGTTAATGACTGCGGGAGGTAATGGTAAAGGAGGCGGAAATCGTGAGCAAGAAATCTCGACTATTTCTCGAAACTTAAAAGCATTAGCAAAAGAGCTAAACGTTCCGGTTATTGCACTTTCTCAGTTATCTCGTGCTGTTGAGACCCGTGGATCAAGCAAGCGACCACTGCTTTCGGATCTTCGTGAATCTGGTGCGATTGAGCAGGATGCCGATATTGTATCGTTTATCTATCGTCCGGAATATTATAAAATTGAGGAATGGGATGATGATGAAGCTTCTTCTACAGCGGGGCAGGCAGAGTTTATTATAGCCAAGCACCGTAACGGTGGTTTAGAAAATATTCGTCTGAAGTTTCTTGGACATTTAGGTAAGTTTGACAACCTTGAGGAGTTTACCGGAGGATACGATGATCTTCCATCTAAAATGAATCATGATGATAATCCCTTTATTACAAAGAATTTACCATCGGCAAATGAGGCTTTCGGAAGCAATCTCAATGACGATGATGACGACAGTGATGTACCGTTTTAACATATTTAAAAAAGCCTTTCTTCGGAAAGGCTTTTTTTATGAAAAAATGTTAATTCTTTAAGAAAATTCAGTAGTTTAGCGAAACCAAGTACAAACATTTTTTTTAACATTAACCAAAAACAATTAAATTCTATGAGTAAAGATTTACAAAATTTAGGAAGTGTGGAAATTCCTTTGAGTGAAGGTATCGTATGGGCAAAAAAATATCGCGATGCTCCTAAAGAAGACGAAGAAGGAAATGGCAAAGTCAATGCTTATTTAATTCCGCTTGCTACTTTAAAATTAGTTTTAGAACAAGACATTGATGCTGTTCGTGCTTACAAAGGTATCAACAATGCTGGCGAACAGATTCTAATGTTTGTAGGCACTAAACTGGATCCTAAAACGGGTATTTACAGAGATGTATTTTTTGAAGGAACGGGAGCAGGAGCAGAAGCAAAAAGTAACGATGGCGGTGTTGTCTACGATGCTACACGTCCGTGTCCTCCAAACGGTGATCCTGAAAGTCCGATGTAAATAAAAAGATTAATGTTATATCTTTTTTTTACTTATTTCGGTTATTTTCTATTAATAATCAATTTTATATTATTTTCTAAAGGCTTTTCTAAATTCGGAAAAGCTTTTAGAATTTACGTTTGTTATCTTTTCCTATTGGTCATTGTCCAGTTTACTATGGAGGTAATGGTATTTTTTAATATAAACAATCTATCACTCGTTCATCTCTATTTTATTGGTCAGTTTATGCTTTTAGGTCTTTTTTACAAAGAGCTTTTTCAAAATAAAGCACAAAAAAAAATCATACAGATTTCGTTATTGACGGGCATATTTATTTTGGCAATACAATATGTTCTGCAACCAGAATTGTTTTTTAAGTTTAATTTATTCGAAATCACAATAACCTCATTATTAGTGGTTTTCTTTGCCTTGCTGTATTTGTACAATATGTTAACCGATGAAAAAAAATTCTACTACATTACCGTAGGATTGGTCATTTATCTGTTGGCAAGTACGATATTATTTTTGGTAGGAAATCTGACTTTAGGTTTGAGCGAAGAATTGAAATTAATAACCTGGACGTTAAATGCCTTTTTTGTTATGGTAAATCAGTTTTTTGTTTTGTTTGAATGGAAAAAAAGTTTTTCATCTTAAAAAAAACGCTCTTCATTATTTTTTTTAGTCAAGTTTTTATTAACCCTTAATATTTAAATAATGAACCAAAAAAAGTTATTAATTACCATTGCTGTAGCGCTTTTTGCATTTTCTTGCCAAAAAGACAACTCTCAGGAGAATGCTTCTACAGCAACAAGAACCGAGCAGGAGAACTGGCTGGATGCCGATTTGAATGCTAAATTTGCAACTTCACAACAACAGGTTTCGGCCTATTTATTTTCATCGGCTGAGCTTAAAACGCTGGCAGCAGATCAGGATGTAGCGTTTGTGCGCTTTGTTTTAGGTTATGATGAAAATACAATTCAGCTTCATATCTCCGGAGTTGATAAAGACGGAAATGAATTGGCTGCTGTTGATTCAAAAATTTTAAAAGACCCTAATTTGGATGCTCAGCTGAGTTCGTTAAACACTTCAGCTTCTGTTACCAAAAAGAGTTCTGCGCTTTTGAATGCGCACATTATGAATCCATCTGTAGCTTATGACGGAATTACATCATGGAAAAACAAACTCAAAACAGTTTCAGATCTTGATGAAGTTACTTCATACGAAAACGACAGATTTCATTACTATACTTTAGAAGTAGAAATCATTAAAGATTTGCTAGAAAAAGCTTCTACTCAAAATGTTGGAGTTTTCTTAGGGCTTAATCCTGAAGGGAAAGTGACTACTTATTTAATCGGATTGGACAAAAACAACAGTATTCAAGGTTCTTCTTTAACAGGAAAAACTGCTGGAGGGGTTGATATCGTTTATGACGGGTCAAGACCTAGTCCTCCCTTTTAAGATACTGTATTAAAAAGCATTTTTAAATCTCTATCAAACAATTTTGGTAGAGATTTTTATATAAAAAACTATATTTGATTAAATGTCTAATTTGATATTTATACATATGATAAAATCCAGTATTGCTTTAAATATTAATTCGGTTCCAGAGAAAGAAATTGTAGCAATAATTTTATATACATCCCTTTTCTTAATGATTGTGGCTATTAGTTTGATAGTATTCTTTTATTTTTCGAGAAAAAAAATCATTCAGAAAGAACTGGAAAAGAAAGATTTGATTTTGCAATATCAAAAAGAGCAACTTCACGCAATCATTATTACTCAAGAAGAAGAACGCAAACGAATCGCACAAGATTTGCATGACGATATTAGTTCTAAACTTAATATTGTTTCATTAAATAGCCATCTGCTTACCACTAGTGGTTTAACAGAAAGTGAAACGCTAGAAATTACCGAAAATATTATCAATCTTACAACTAAAGCGTTAGAGAATTCTAGGAAAATTGCACATAATTTATTACCGCCAGTTTTTGAAAAATTTGGATTGAATGCAGGAGTAGAAGAATTATGTGAAGAGTTTGAAAGCAGTAAAAAGGTAAAAACTTATTATACAAACGAAATAGATTTTGATGAAAAAGACCTTGATCGTCATTTGCATATTTTTAGGATTTTACAAGAATTGATGAATAATTCGCTCCGACACGGAAAAGCAACCGAAATCTGGATTGCCTTCAAAAATAATAATGGTGTCAATACCTGTCATTATGTGGATAACGGAATCGGTTTTGACAGTAATAATCTTGACAATCAGAAAGGACTTGGTATGAAAAATATTGACAGCCGGATTTCTTTTTTAAACGGAACTATAGATTTTAAATCGGAAATAGGAAAAGGAATAAAAGTTGATTTTAGGTTTTAGTTGTTTAAATAGTTAAATTATCGTATATTTTCTATAATAACACGGTTTTCGTTAATTTATTTCCTTCATATTTTGTAATTTCGGCATAAATAAACGACCAAAACCAAATTAGAATGAGTAACGCTGTAAAAATCGCTTTAGTCGATGATGAAGTTTTATTTCGGAAAGGAATAGCTTTTTTGTTGCAGAGAGAAGAAAACATTGAGATACTTTTTGAAGCATCAAATGGAGAAGAACTGATTTTGCAACTAAACCAGAAAGAAACAAAACCAGATATTATTATCATGGATTTGAAAATGCCTATTTTAAATGGCGTTGAAGCAACAAAAATAATCCGTAAAAGTTTTCCCGATATAAAGATTATTGCACTTACCAGTTACGATACGAAATCTTTTATTGCAAATATGATACAGGTCGGAGCAGTTGCTTATTTAATTAAAAATACCACGCCCAAAGATCTTATTAAAACCATAAATGAAGTCGCCCAAAAGGGATTTTATTACAACGAAAATGTTTTAAAAACGATTCAGGAAACCATTGTTTCTCCTAAAAATTCAAGAGGTGGTTTAGAAACCAATTTCCTTTCATCTCGTGAAGTAGAAATTCTACAGCTCATCTGTCAGCAAAAAACAACAGCAGAAATTGCCGAGCATCTTTTCTTAAGTCCAAGAACAGTTGAGGGACACAGGAACAATTTACTTTTAAAAACCGAATCTAGAAATATTGCAGGCCTTGTAGTTTATGCAATACAAAATGAAATTGCTGTTTTAACGCTTTAGTTTTTTATGAAGCTAGAAATTGTATAGACAAAACATAATAAAAGATTATTGTGAGTACTAAAACACATAAACCTATTTTCTGAAGTATATTTAATTCTTTTTTTTTATTATTACTGTTGTTAAACCTCATACTTTTGATTTTTCTGAATTGATTTGAAGGGCTAAAAAAGCAAAAGTAACTAGAATTTCTATTTTTAGAATGCGTGTTTTTACGTGTTTATTTGTTAAAATTAAAATATTCTTAAGATATTTCTTCTATATTGGTTTCTTTTGTAAAACTTGTCAAGAACCTTATGGTTTTTAAGAGTTCTTCCTATCTTTACTAAAATGATTTTTTGAATGAAAAAGGGTTTATATTTTATCTTATTACTGTTGTCGTTTTCTGCAAAAGCTTCTTTTATACTGCTTCCGATGGACGAAACAACACAGCAGAATCACCTAAAAGCTTACGGAATAACCTATTGGTGCTTGAGCCGCGACTACAAAGCAAGTTGGTTGCTTAACTATCGTGGAGGTTCCTTTTTGCTGCCAGACGCTGATGAAATAAGAAAAGAATGTAAAATTAGAGGCGTAAGTTTTGAAATTATCTCAGATGGAGAAGAAGCGTCTATTTTAAACGAAATTTCGAGTCCTTCTCAAAATATGGAATCGGTAATTTTAGAAAAAGCTCCTAAAATTGCCGTTTATACTCCAAAAGGGAAACAACCTTGGGATGATGCTGTAACTCTGGTTCTTACCTATGCAGAGATTCCTTTTACTCCAATTTATGATGAAGAAGTTTTAAGCGACCAATTATTGCTTTACGATTGGCTACACCTGCATCATGAAGATTTTACTGGACAATACGGAAAATTTTATGCTGCTTACAAAACTACTCCTTGGTACATCGATCAAAAGAGAGATTCTGAAGCTTTGGCAGCAAAACTCGGTTATGATAAAGTTTCTAAAGAAAAAGGTGCCGTTGCCAAAAAAATTAGAGATTTTGTAATTGGAGGAGGATTTATGTTTGCAATGTGTTCTGCTACAGATAGTTTTGATATTGCACTTGCAGCAGATGGAGTAGATATCTGCGAAGCAATGTTTGACGGAGATCCAAGTGAATCAAATTATCAGTCTAAACTGAATTATGGAAATTCTTTTGCTTTTAAAAATTTTACTTTAGAAAGAAAACCAGAAGTCTATGAGTTTTCAAATATTGATATGACGATGAAACGTCGTATTCCGATGGAAAAAGATTATTTTACTTTAATGGAATTTTCTGCAAAATGGGATCCAATTCCGAGTATGCTTTGTCAGAATCATACACAGCTTGTAAAAGGTTTTATGGGGCAAACTACATCTTTTGACGCTTCTCTAGTAAAATCTAATGTGCTGGTTATGGGGACTTGCGAACTCAATGGTGAGGCAAGATACATTCATGGCGAAAAAGGAAAAGGAATGTTTACTTTTTTTGGAGGTCATGATCCAGAAGATTTTCAGCATCAAGTTGGTGATCCGCCGACAGTTTTAGATCTGCATCCAAATTCTCCAGGTTACCGACTGATTTTGAACAATGTTTTGTTTCCGGCGGCGAAAAAGAAGAAACTAAAAACCTAATTCAGAGTGAACTCAAACCAAACTGGAATGTGATCAGAAATTTTTCTTGCTTCTTGCAGTGAATTGAATTTGTTGTAAAACAAAATCACGCCAGAACTCTTTATGTTTAAGCGGTCGGCTTTGTAAAAAACGTTGTCAAATTCTGAAGCCAGACATACATTGTTTCTACATTTTTGTTTTAATGTTGTTTTTTGACCTTTCAAAAGAGCAGAGAATCCCATTTTTTTAAGCGGATTAAAGACAGTGTGAGTTTCTGGGCAATTAAAATCTCCTAAGAAGACAAGATTATGTTGTGGATATTGCTCAGGCAAAAACTTAAAATACTTTATTTCTGTTTCAGGTTGTCTGCTTTTGGTGATTGCATGAAAATTGGCAAGAGTAATGCTTTTTTTGTTGATTTCAAAAGTCGCATAATAAGGCTCTCTGTCAATCTCTAAGTTGAGTTTTTTTTCCAGCCACTTTTCTTTTAGTTTTGCTTTATTGGTTTTCCAGATATAAGCATAACGTTCGCGTTTGTAACTGCTGCTTGTGGTAGGATCACTGATAATATAATCCCATTTAGATCCTTTATTGTTTAATATGGAAGCAAGTTTTGCAACGCTTTGTGCACCTCCAGGACCTGCAACAACTTCTTGAATAACAACGATATCATAGCTAAAAACGGTTTCTGCAATAAAGTTTAAGACAGCTGGGCTTTTAGATTTTCCAAGATTTTCAATATTCCAAGACACGACTTTTGTCTGTGAAAATGAAATAAAATAAATTAAAAGGAAGAGGGAACTTAGTAGGTTTTTCATTTAGATTATTAAAGAAATCAAATATAAGAATTTCAATTTCCAGCCCTAAATTTAACGGCAATCAATTTTATAAAAAACGTAGGTTTGAGAATTAATCAGTGTTTTTTATATCTGTTTTTTAAAGCGGTTCCGATAATAATAATTTGAAGAACAAGCAGGGCAGGAATAAAAACAAGTTTCCAGTCAATTTCTAACCAGCCCGTTTTTTCTGAGACATAAGCAAAACTCATTGAAAGTAAGATGCATAACAGCATTGTTTTCATGATAATTTTATTTTGAATAGTATTCAATTTCGCAATTATATTAAATTTGGTCCGTGGTCTCATGGTTAGCTTGATAGTTGATTACAAATTTAATGCTATAAAAAGGCTTTTCCTTACGGGAATCCGTAAAAGCATAAATTAAACTAGACCAAAATCTTTTGCAATTGCAATCAAATGTACATTGTTGTTTGCCTTAAAATAGATTTTTAGTTTGTTGATTCTCTTTTCGATACTGCTGGTTCCGTTCGGAGCAATCGAAAGTTCTTTAAATTCTTTAGAAATATTCTCTAAAATATAGCCTTGTGCTAGCAATTTCAGAATAGAAATATCATAAGATTCTATTTCAATCAATGTTTTATCATTAAAATTGAAAGCAAGATCTGAAGAAAGTATTTTTTCTTCATTTCTATAAACTGCTTCAACCGCATTTTTTAATTCGGTAATACTGTTTCTGCCTTTAGAGACATAAGCATTAACTCCGAAATCGTTAAAAAGTGTTTTAATTCTAAAGCTTTTATCTTCAATTGAAAAAACAATTTTTTTAAGATTAGGTTGTACTGCATTAGCGGCTTCAATGAGCTCTTCTCCGTTGCTTAAATTGACTTTTCTATGATCTGTTTTGAAAGATAAATCACTGATAAGCAAATCATAAGGTTCTCCTTCTTGAAGTGCTTTCTTGATTTTAAGCAATGCTTCATCACAATATTTTACGTGATCGATTATGGAAATTTTTAATTCCTCGAGCACTTGTACAACTGCAATGCTTATACTGTCTAAATCTTCTGCTACTAAAACTCTCTTAAACATATTTTTATTTTATAAAGGAAAAGTGAAACTTAATTTGATACCTCTTTCATTGGTGTCAAAATTAAGTTTTCCTTTTATAGTTTTTGTACGGTTTTCCACATTTTGGAGTCCATTTCTTAAAAAAAAGTTCTCTTTTTGTATTCCATTTCTGTTATCGGTGTAAATGAGCGTAATATTCTGAGTAGAATTTTTGAAAACCAGACTGGTTAATGTTGCAGGATTATCTGTTTTGGTTTGGCCTAAAAGTTCCTGAATGATGCGGAAAATGGTGATTTTCTTGTTTTTTTCGACCTTAGACCACGGAATTTCATTTAACCCATTAACAATAATATTCAGGTTTGGATTTTTAAACCCTGAAATCATTTCTTTTAATTCTGTTTCGAAGTTTTCATTGGTTGAAATAACGCTATTTTCTTTAGATATTTTTCTTGTTCGCTGATAAACATTGTCTAAAATCTGCAATAACTTTTCCTTGTCAGGTTCGTTTTCTAAATCAGTATTTTGAGAAAATGACACTAGATTGTAAACGTCGTCAGAGAGAGTGGCACTAAGTTTTTGAGAAATACGCATTTCGCTCTCATAAATCGTTTCTTGTTTTTCTTTTTTATTTCTCCAACTTAAATAAAAAATCAGGAAAGTGGTCGATAAAAGTACAGATGCAATAGTGATGTAAGAGACTATATTTCTGCTTTTTTGTTTTTCCAACAGAATTTGGTTCTGGATTGTCTGTGATTTAAGTTCTAGGTTTTCTTCTAAATCTTTTGCAAAATTGTATTTTATGTTTGCAGACTGGTTTTTTGTTTTTTGTCTGCTTTCGCTAATGCTGTCAATTAGTTTTATGTAGCTTAATGTATAGCGCTTTAGCTCGTTGCCGTTGCTTACTTTAATAATTTGAGCCAATGCCTGAGTTTTGTTGGAAGAAGAAACATCAATACAAGCTCTTTCATATGATTTTAATGCATAATCACGAGCTAGTTTAGGATTTTCTTTTTCGAAATATTTTGAAAGATAAATGTAGTTTTGAGTTAAGTCGAGACTAAAATTATGTTTTAGATTGAGCTGAAGACTTTTTTGATAAAGATTCAGTGCTCCCTCTTTTTTGAGATTAAAGTAACAATATCCCAGATTAAGCAATGTATAAGCATAATTCTCATCTGAAAATTCAGGATGGCTGATGCTTACAATTTTCCTTCGGCTCAAAGGTTCGAGAATTTCGGCAGCTTCTTCGTATTTTTTTTGTTCAATGTATGCAACAGCAATGTCATTTAAAACAAGTGATTTTTTAAATGAGTTCCCAGACACTTTTAAGGCTTTAGTATGATAAAGAATAGAGTTTTCTAGATCATCCATATTATGATAATTATCGCCTATAAAACTGTAAATGTTACGAACGGTTTGCTCTTTTTTAATTTTTTTTAAATACGGAAGTGTTTTTGTCAATAAAGCTTCGCTAGTAATATAATCGCCATAAAGCGATTGTATTTCTGCCATAGAAGAAATGAGATAAGCATATTCTTCATAATCAACAGAAACGTCACAAAGCAGTTGAGCTTTATTGTAATAGTAGTAGGAGCTGTCGTATTGGTCTTTAAAATAAAGTGAATCTGCTTTTTCGGTAAGCTTTTTTATTGTTTGCTTATTAGTGCTTTTGTTTGAAACGAAATTATTCTTTTTGTCACAAGAATGCAGTAAAATGATAATAGCTAAGATTGTAAATAGCTTACAAAAACAATTCGGTTGAAAAAATTGAGTTACATTTTTCATCTTACAACGGAAATTTGAAAGACACTTTAAATCCTTGATTAACAGAAGAAGTAAGATTTACCTTTCCTTTAATCTTCGTTATTCTGCTTTCAACATTGTGGAGACCGTTTTTGATTATCATTTTGTCGGTATCAATTCCTTTTCCGTTATCGGTATAATTTATCACAATATTTTTATCAGTTTTTTTGAAAGTGATTCCAACGAGTGTCGCTTCGCTATATTTTCTCATATTGACCAGTAACTCCTGAAGTACTCTGTAAACGGTAATTTTTTTATTTCGGTCAATCTGATGCCACGGAATTGTATCCAAACCATTTAAAATTAAATTTATTTTAGAAGTACTGAAACCCGAAATCATTTCTTTGAGCGAGACAATGTAATTTTCGTTTGTGATAATTATACTATTCTCTTTAGAAATATCGCGTGTTCTGGAATATATAGCATCAAGATTGTTCAATAATTGATCACGGTTTTCGGCAAGTGCCAGATTTTTGTTTTCTGCAAATGCCATTGTATGGTAAATATCATTGGCAAGTTCATCGTGTAATTTTTTAGATATTCTGGTTTCACTATTGTAAGCAGCTTCTATTTTTTCTCTATTTGCTTTAGAAGTCAGATAGAAGTATAGAATCAAAACTAGGCATAAAGTTAATGCAATTACAACATACGAGATTACATTTCTGTTTTTTTGTCTTTCTAATTTAAGTTCGTTTTCAGCTTTATGAGTCTTTAGTTTTAAATTTTCCTCTTTTTCTTTTTTAGAATCGTATTTGATTCGGGCAAACTGGTTTTTTGCTTTTTGTCTTACTTCAAAAATACTGTCCGACAAATTAACATAAAGGACAGAATACTTTTTTAAATCATCGCGCGAACTGTTTTTAATTATGAGCTTTAAAGCCATTAAGCGATTGTCAACATTGTGTAATTTTGTCAACATTTTATAACTTTCTATGGCGTTCTTTCTAGCCATTTCCGGGTTTTTAGCCTTGTCGTAATATTCAGCAACATGAAGATAACTATTTCCGGTTCCTAAATTGTCATTTATTTCTTTTCTGATTTTCAGACCTTGGTTTAAATACTGTAACGCTTCAGGATTTTTAGTTTTTAGATAACAAATACCAATATTATCAAGCGTTGTAGCAAGATACAGCGGGTTTTTGATTACTTCTTTTTTGTTTGATAAAGTATAAAAAATTTGCAATGCTTCGTCGTATTTTTTTTGTTGACGCAAAACAGTGGCGATATTATTTTTTGCAACTAGTTTTTTTTGTTCATTCGTTTCTAATGCCAAAGCTTTATTATAAAACAAAAAAGCATTGTTCAAATCACCCATAAATAAATAAGTAGACCCAAGCGTGGTGTAAGTATTCCATAAATGAACAGGGTTTTTTATGCCTTTTAGATACGGAATTGCTTCTGTGATTGTCGTTTCGCTTCCAGCGTAATCTCCTAAAACCAGCTGTAAATCGGCCATTTTATTTAAGACTGTTACATAATTTTCGATATTTTGGGAGGGATTGCAGATAAGTTTGGCCTTGTTGTAGTAATAAAATGCACTGTCGACATTTTTATATGTAAAGAATTCTGCAGCAGCAATAAGTTTTTCGACTTCGGTATTATTCTTCGGTTTTTTTACAATTGAATTTTGGTTCTTTTGGCAAGATAAAAAAAGGACAAAAAAACTGATTATATAGTGGTATTTATATATTCTTTTTGGTATCATGTACCAAAAATAAAAAAATATAATTTCCGTTAAAGAGTATAATTACAGTATTTTAAAATATTTTGATTGTTGAAAAATGCCATCGCTCATTTACAACTAAATAGAAAAAGCTCTCTGTTTAAGAGAGCTTTTCTTCTAATAAATTTTGTAAAATTTATCTTTATAAATTAAACGGCTCTTAATCCCGTTGTGATGGCAATCCTGTTCCAAGAATTTATGGTAATAATGGTTAGGATGATTTCAGCTAGATATTTGTCGTCAAATAGGCGTGCAGCATTTTGATAAACTTCATCAGAGACATGATTGCTGATTAAGGTAACTTCTTCTGTTAAAGCCAAAATTGCTTTTTCTTCTTCTGTGTAGACGTCGGCTTCTCGCCATGCGCTCAAAAGGTAAATACGTTGTTCTGTTTCACCATATTTGCGGGCATCTGCGGTATGCATATTAATGCAGAATGCACAGCCATTTATCTGTGATGCACGAATTTTAATAAGCTCTTTATGAGTAGATGTTAGTGAAGTGGTTGCAATGTATTTTTCTAAATTCATTAAGGCCTGGTATGCTTCTGGAGCGGCCTGCGGAATAACAATTCTTGATTTCATTTTTATATGTTTTAAAAGTTCATTACAAAGGTCAGTAATCGATACTCTTAAAAACTTGAACTACTTCAAGAAATACATTTCAGACTTTTCCAGCTCTTATTTTGCTCATAAATTCTGCCGAAAAATCTAAATAGGAGGCAAGCATATACTGTGGAACTCTTTGTACAAAATCGGGTTGCTGATTTTTAAAGTGATTATATCGTTCCTCAGCTGACATGGTAAACAAAAATTTAATTCGCATTTGCGCGGCGCCAAAAGCTTTCTGGGCAACAATCCTAAAGTATTTTTCCAGTTTGGGAATTTCATCAAGCAATGATTCTAAAACCGATTTGTCGATAGCAATTACTTCTGTTGTTTCTACAGCTTGAATATAAAAATGAGATGGCGTGTGGTTATGATAGCTCAAATAATCTGTAATCCACCAATTCTCTACTCCAAACTGAAGAGTTTGTTCCGTTCCTTTAGCGTTAATTATATATTGTCTCATGCAGCCTTTTACAATAAAATACATAGTATTGCAAATTTGTCCTTCTTCTAAAACATGATTTTTTCTTTTAATCTGAGAAATTGTCAAACGTGATTCAATACTATCAATTTCTGAAGAATCCAGATTAATAAACTTTTGAATATGTTTTACAAGTACATTATGCATTGTTTAAGTATTTGTATGAATTAATTGTAAAAATTAATAGCAAAGTTAGTATTTACTTTTATACCATTACTAACAGCAGCTTGCCAATCTGCATGTTTTATAAATTTAGTGATTTGATCATTCATAAATTTGCCGAACTCTTCATTTTTAGAATTTTTAAATTCAATAACTATGGAAATGTTAGATATTGAATTGTCTCTATTAATTGTGAATTTGGTTTTTGCATAAAAATCTCTTTTTTCACTGCTTTGAATGAATTTTTTTGGGAATACAAAAGAAGAGAAAAAGTCTTTTTGAATTTCAATCTTTTGCTCTAAAAAGTCTCCGGCTTTTGGATATATCAAACAATAGTCATCTACTCCAAATGGATATTCAAAAGGGATTTCTATTCTGCTCATTACGTACAAACTGTCTGCAGTTTTGGTAATGTTCTTAATGAAATTTTGCCCATATTTTTCCTTCAGTAGTTCATTAGATGCTTTGCAGTAACAATTTGATAGTAATGGATATTTAGTTTCATCATCTAAAATCCAAGATGGGTCTAAATCACGAGATTCTGAAAAGTTAATTCCTTTTTCTTTTAGCAAATCTATTAAATGAGAATAATGCCTATTATAATCGCTGTCAAGATGTCCTTCGGGGATTAGTTCGTAGAGGACTTCTTGTTTTTTAAAATCAATTTTTGCTCGTTCAATTTCGGAAATACAGTTTACATCACGTTTATCAATTAGCCCAATTATGGTCTTGATAGAATATTTGTCGAATTTTTTCTCTTGAGCTTTCGCAAAAAGTATTTGTATTATAAATAAAGGGACAAATAGTTTCTTCATTTTTAACAGTTTTGGCTAGAAAGATAATAAAACAAAAAACCATTCGAATTAACGAATGGTTTTTCTATAATAAGTAAGTAATCTTAAATTGAGTTTATAAAACGTTTATTTTACTTTGTTAAGAATAGCTTTGAAAGCTTCTGGGTGGTTCATAGCTAAATCTGCAAGAACTTTACGGTTCAATTCGATTCCGTTAGCTTTAACTTTTCCAATGAATTGAGAATATGACATTCCTTCTAATCTAGCTCCAGCGTTGATACGTTGAATCCATAATGAACGGAAATTTCTTTTATTCTGTTTTCTGTCACGGTAAGCATAGCACATCGCTTTCTCTACCGCGTTCTTAGCAACTGTCCAAACGTTTTTACGTCTACCAAAGAAACCTTTGGCTTGCTTCATTATTTTTTTTCTTCTTGCTCTTTTAGCAACTGAATTTACCGATCTTGGCATAATTTTAATGTTTTTTTGTAGCAGGCGTCCTGAATTGAATCAAAGGAACTTGAAAGCCATACTCCAAGGTTATATAAATATTTTTTAACCTAAAGAATCCTTTATGTTGTATATTGTATTGCAGTATATTGTATCGATGTCAAAGACAATTTTACATTATACATTTTACATTTTACAATAATTAGATAATTCTTAATTGTTGTTTAATGCTTCTCATATCTGTTTGGTGAACTAGCGCTGAGTGTGTCAAAGCTAATTTACGTTTTTTAGATTTTTTAGTCAAGATGTGACTTTTAAAAGCATGCTTTCTTTTAATTTTTCCAGAGCCAGTAACTTTAAAACGTTTCTTAGCGCTAGATTTTGTTTTCATTTTAGGCATTTTTCCTAGTGTTTTAATTTAATTCTTACTTACTTAATATTTTGTTTTATCTTAAAGTTTCAGGTTCGCTATTGAACACTGGTGCTAAAAAACAGAACGTTATTTCTTTTTCTTAGGAGCAATGAACATAATCATTCTCTTTCCTTCCAAAACAGGCATCGCTTCAACTTTGCCGTGTTCTTCCAAATCTTGTGCAAGACGAAGTAATAAAATCTGTCCTTGGTCTTTATAGATGATCGAACGTCCTTTAAAGAAAACAAATGCTTTTAATTTAGACCCCTCTTTAAGGAACTTTTCAGCATTCTTTCTTTTAAATTCATAATCATGTTCGTCAGTTTGAGGACCAAATCTAATTTCTTTTACAACTACTTGAGACGATTTTGCTTTTAAAACTTTATCACGTTTCTTTTGTTCGTAAACAAATTTCTTGTAGTCCATTATTTTGCATACTGGCGGTTCAGCATTTGGAGAGATTTCTACTAAATCTAACTCAAGCTGGTCAGCAAGACGTAGTGCGTCTGCTATTTTAAAAACGCCAGGTTCAATGTTTTCGCCTACAAGACGTACTTCCGGCACACGAATAAGATTGTTTATTCTGTGTGCATCTTTTTTTTCTACTCGAGGTTGTTGACCTCTGTTGCTTCTTATTGCTATGACTTTCTAATTTAAGTTAAACTGTAAATACTTTTAATGTCTTATTTATTTCTTCGTTTACAATTCTGACAAATTCATCAATTGAAACTGTGATATTTCCTTTTCCTTCCTGACCGTGGCGGCGAATAGAAATCGTATTGTTTTTCTCTTCTTCCTCACCTACAATGAGCATGAATGGCGTTTTCTGAATTTCAGCATCTCTAATTTTCTTACCGATTGTTTCATTTCGGTTGTCAATTAGGGCGCGAATTTCGTGATTTTCTAGCAAATCTAAAACTTTTTTAGCATATTTTTCGTATTTCTCGCTCAAAGACAAGATTATAGCCTGCTCAGGCATTAGCCAAAGAGGGAAATTCCCAGCTGTATGTTCCAGTAAAATAGCTATAAATCGTTCCATAGAACCAAAAGGAGCTCTGTGAATCATAACTGGTCGATGTAATTCGTTATCGGCACCTTTGTAAGTTAAGTCAAAACGTTCTGGTAAGTTATAATCTACTTGGATTGTTCCTAACTGCCATTGTCTACCTAAAGCATCTTTAACCATAAAATCCAGTTTCGGACCGTAAAATGCAGCTTCACCGTATTCAACAACTGTGTTAAGACCTTTGTCTCTTGCAGCATTGATAATCGCGTTTTCAGCTTTCTCCCAGTTTTCGTCTGTACCAATGTATTTTTCTCTGTTTTCCTGATCTCTTAATGAAATCTGAGCTATAAAGTTTTCAAAACCTAACGAACCAAATACATATAATACAAGGTCAATTACTTTTTTAAACTCTTCATCCAATTGTTCTGGAGTACAGAAAATATGTGCATCATCCTGAGTAAATCCTCTAACACGAGTTAAACCATGCAATTCACCAGATTGCTCGTATCTATATACAGTACCAAATTCCGCATAACGTTTTGGTAAGTCTTTATATGACCAAGGTCTTACATTGTAAATTTCACAGTGGTGAGGACAGTTCATTGGTTTCAATAAAAACTCTTCACCTTCTGCGGGAGTGTGTATCGGTTGGAAGCTGTCGGCACCATATTTAGCATAGTGACCAGAAGTTACATAAAGATCCTTTTGTCCAATATGCGGACTCACAACTTGTTCGTAACCTGCTTTCTTTTGAGCTCTCTTTAAGAATTGCTCTAAACGTTCTCTAAGTGCAGCACCTTTTGGTAACCATAGCGGTAAACCTTGACCGACTTTTTGTGAGAAAGCAAATAATTCTAATTCCTTTCCTAATTTACGGTGATCACGGCGTTTTGCTTCTTCAAGAAGTTCAAGGTACTCAGTTAAATCTTTTTGTTTAGGGAAAGAAGTTCCGTAAACACGAGTTAACTGTTTGTTTTTCTCGTCACCTCTCCAGTAAGCACCGGCAACACTCATTACTTTCATGGCTTTGATGATTCCAGTATTAGGAATATGTCCACCACGACATAAATCAGTAAAAGTAGAGTGGTCACAAAAAGTGATAGTTCCGTCTTCAAGATTTGAAATCAATTCAGTCTTGTAAACGTTATCTTTATACATTTCTAATGCATCAGCTTTGCTAACCGGACGCATTTTGAATTCATGTTTTCCTCTAGAGATTTCAAGAACACGATCTTCGATCTTTTTGAAATCAGCTTCAGAAATTTTCTGATCTTCAAAATCAACATCATAATAGAAACCATTTGCAATTGCAGGTCCAAGAGTTAATTTAATTCCTGGGTACAATTCTTCAAGAGCTTGTGCCATTACGTGCGAAGTCGAATGCCAGAAAGCTTTTTTACCTTCAGCATCATTCCAAGTATATAAAATAAGATTACCATCGGTCGTCAATGGAGTTTCGGTTTCAATAGTTGTACCATTAAAAGATGCAGAAATAACATTTCGTGCAAAACCTTCGCTAATGTTTTTAGCGACCTCCATTGGAGTTACGCCTGAAGCGAACTCTCTAATTGACCCATCGGGTAAAGTAATCTTGATCATTGTTTATAATTTTGTGAATGCAAATATACATGATTACAAAAATACATACAATATATAATATGTATAAGATTGCTTTATTATGTAAGAACCTAAACATACTATATTATAATGAGTGATTTCATTCCGATAACCCGACAGGTTACCAAAGCCAGTCGGGTTTGTTTTTTATAAATATATATGTATTTTAAATTTTGATTTTCAGTAGAGATTATACAGCAGTGCTTCTTATGCGCAGTTCAGGAAAAGCTGAATAATTCAGTTTGTGGATACTATAATATATAGATATGTGCGTTGAGCTAAGTGATGGCTCTTTTAAGATGAGATTTGAAAATGATTGTCTTTATTTTTTTGAGGAGCTTGATCCCGCTATGCGCTTCAATCTTTTGTGCCGAACCCCGGCACAAAAGGATTTCCGCTCCTATCGGGGCTAGTGGGGGGCGTTTTCGAGAGAAGCTT
>NZ_JBHLYW010000004.1:0-75410 GCF_042431625.1 Flavobacterium procerum
CACCTCTTCCCATTCCGAACAGAGAAGTTAAGCCCGCCTGCGCAGATGGTACTGCATCATTGTGGGAGAGTATGTCGTCGCCTTTCTTTAGGAATCCTCATCATTGACTTGATGAGGATTTTTTTTGCCTAATGGGTTCTTAAAGATGAGAATCCGAATAGGCACAAAAACAAGGCTTTTTCAGTCGCAGTTTTTGTCGATCGGTAAGATAGCGGACTGCCCGGCCCGCAAGGAAACGCCATGATAAATCAATTTAATTCTATAATTTTCAAGATTAAGAAGCATTTTTTATTCTTATTGTATAGATTATTGAATTAATTCTATTGATTTGAGTTTCTTTTCTTTGCTATATTTCTTATTTTTAATAGTTTAAATATTTAAACATTGAAAATATGATTTTAAATGTTAAACGTCTACTTCTCTTTTTTGTATTACTTCTCGTATTAGTAACCTCAAATAAAGCTACTGCTCAGTTGCTGGGTACTGCTAAAACTACTACTGAAGAGCTTGCAAAATCGCCTGAAGATTCTCTAGGAAGAAGGACTCCTCAGGGAACAATCAATGGTTTTATTAAGGCTATCGGAGATCAGAATTATCTACGCGCAAGTCAGTATTTTGTGTTGAGTAAGCGTTCTTATCGTAAGACGGGAGAAAGGATAAGAATAGCAAAAACGTTTCAACAACTGCTGGATCAGGGAGGTAATTTTTCTCCTTCTTCAATTATAAGCAACAAAGAGTTTGGACGTATTGATGATGATTTGGCAACTGGTATCGATTTAGTTGGAAGTATTTCAACCAATAAAAAAACGATACAGCTTTATGTTGAAAATCAATCAGAAGATAACCAGCCTGCTTTATGGCTTTTTTCTGCTGAAACTATAGAAGCAATTGTTTCTGTAGATATCAAGGGAGAAAAGACTTTTTTGGACAGAATACTGCCAAATGTCCTGATTGAAAGGAAATTGGGCAATGTTCCTGTTGGCCACTGGGCTGTGGTTGTAATTATGACAGTTGTATCTTATTTGTTTTCGAGATTACTTATTTTTATGATTGTTTTCGTTTTACAAAAAATATGGAAAAAAGCTGCAAGTGAAAAAGGAGATGCTATCATAAACGCTTTTACCTTGCCGGTTCAGATGTATTTGACCGTAATTCTATTTGTGGCTTTTACTCAACGTATGGGAATATCTATTGTAGTTCGACAGCGTTTCAGCATCATTATAATTACAATCGGAATTGTAGCTTTTCTAATTCTTTTGTGGAGAATTACTGACTTTATAAGCATGTTCACGCGAAGCAGAATGAATAGAAGAGGAAGGATTTCGGCTGTATCTGCCATATTATTTTTAAGCCGTACTACAAAAGTTGCAATTGTTTTCATCGGTATTATCGCTATACTCGGAATTATTGGTGTCGATGTTAGTGCTGGACTTGCTGCATTGGGTATTGGAGGTATTGCATTAGCATTGGGAGCACAAAAAACTATTGAAAACTTTGTTGGAAGCGTGAGTCTTATTGCTGATCAGCCCTTAAGGGTTGGAGATTATTGTAGAGTAGATGATATTAAAGGAACTGTAGAATCTATCGGAATGCGATCTACAACATTAAGAACTTCTGCTCGCACAATTGTAACCATTCCAAATGGACAACTTTCTGCCAGTAAAATTGAGAATTTTGCTCATCGAGATCGCTTTATTTTTAATCCGATACTTAATTTTAGAATGGAGACGACACCAGATCAGATTCGTTATCTATTGATAGAGCTTAGATCGCTGCTTTATGCACATCCCGAAGTTATAGATTCTACTCCTGTAGTGCGGTTTACGGGAATTACAAACGACGCTCTAAAAGTTGAAGTTACAGCTTATATTAAAGCTGTGAATTTTGAAACATCGCAGGAAATACAAGAAGATTTATTGTTGCGAATGATGGATATTATTGAAAACAGTGGAACTTCATTAGCTTATCCTTCTCAGAGGCTTTTTGTATCGCGCGATATTCTTCCTTCCGATGAAAAATCTCAAGCTATTTCTGAGACTATAAAAAAATGGAAAGAAAATAATGAATTGCAACTTCCTAAGTTTGACCCGAAACGTGTCGAAGAACTAAAAGGCAGTATAAAATATCCAGATGAAGGCAGTTTTAATTCTAATGAAACATAAAAGAAAAAACGGCATCAATTTCTAATGGAAAATAATCAGAAACTGATGCCGGAATTGAATTTTAATTTTCTTTAATAATAGTAACAAAAACTATTTTTTTAGTACAATTGTTTTTCCTTTAACCTCAAATTTGCCTATTGCTACATCTTTAGAATCGTCGGGTAGTTTTCCGCCTACGAAAACTTTAAACGTACCAGGTTCAATTACACGAATTCCTTTTTTATTAATCAAGGAAAGCTGTTCTGGTATTATGGTAAAACTTACGTTTTTAGATTCTCCTTTTTTTAGATTAATTCTTTGAAATCCCTCTAATTGATATATCGGACGAGCTGTTGAAGCTTTTTCATCCTTCAGATACAATTCTACAACTTCATCTCCATCATAATTACCCGTGTTTGATACATCCACTGAAATTATAAAATTATTTTCCGCATTTACTACAGCAGGAATTTTCAAGTTGCTGTATTTGAAAGTGGTGTAACTTAATCCGAATCCAAAAGGATATAAGGGTTTCTTATCAAAATAGCGATATGTGCGCCCTTTCATGTCATAATTCTCAAAAGCTGGAAGCTGATCAACAGATTTATAATAAGTGATAGGTAGTCTCCCTGCTGGATTATAATCGCCAAAAAGAACATCTGCAATTGCATTTCCTCCTTGTTGTCCAGGATATCCAGCAGTAAGTATCGCTGGAACATTATCATTTGCCCAGTTAATGGAAAGTGCGCTTCCGTTAATTAATACTAAAGTTACAGGTTTTCCAGTTGCAACTATGGCTTTCATTAATTCTTCTTGATTGGCAGGTAAGTTAAGGCTTGTTCGGTCTCCGCCTTCAAAACCATCCGCTTCCACCTTCATTTCTTCGCCTTCCAAACGTTCGTTTAGTCCTAAAACTAGAACAACTGCGTCTGATTTATTAGCGGTTTCTAGAGCTTCTTTGAAAAGGTCTTCTTTTGGTTCTGCCCACAAAAGCTGTGCTATAGCATCACCATAAAAGTTTTGATACTTCACTTCAATTTTATATTTCTTTCCGGCTTCTAATTCAATTTTCTGCGGACGAATTCTTGGATGATGATTGTTTTTTCCTCCTGATGATTTCCCAGTTTCAATATTTACAGTCATAAAAGGCTTCGCCCAGTCTGATATTTCATAAATTCCAGATTTAGGCACAGTAATATATCCAGACCATTGCACACTGTAATTGCCTATTTTCATACGTGGATCTGGAGTATTAATATCCCAATGAAAATCTATATTGTCATCGTTACGAACAAAAATCGGGGCTCCTTCCCATTTGCTGTTATCAAAATATTCACCAGTTAAACCTTGTTTTCCGTTTTCATTTTGAAAATAAATAGATGGAATTACCTTCATTTCAGGAACGCCTTTAGCAAGATCAGTTCCTTTGGCATACAATACTTTTGCGTTAGGTTCAAGTTTGTTTTTAATTCCTTTTAAAATACTAACAGGATTGCTTGGCACGCCGCTGTAATTTCCCCAAAGAGATTGTATATCATCAGCGTTTGGACCAATAACGGCAATTGTTTTTATTTTTTTTGAAAGCGGAAGGGCACTGTTTTGGTTTTTTAAAAGAACGATACTTTTTTGAGAAGCTTTACGTGCCAGATAGTCATTTGCTGCATTATTATTTACAGAATAAGGAATTTGTGCATAAGGAACAATTTCGTCAGGATCAAACATTCCTAGTTTAAAACGGGCAGTAAACAGGCGCTTTAAAGTTATATCAATATCGGTTTCAGAAAGTAGTTTACGGTCAAGTGCTTCTTTCAAGGATTTGTAACTGCTCCCACATTCTAAATCTAAGCCTTCTTTTACAGACAGAGCTGATGCCGTAGCTGCATCTGGAGTTATTTTATGATATTTCCAAATATCTGTCACCGCACCGCAGTCAGAAACTATATACCCTTTAAATCCCCATTCGTTTCGAAGAATATTGAATAAAAAAGGGCTGGCACTACAAGATTCTCCTCTAAAACGATTATAAGCTCCCATTACAGAATATACATTTCCTTCTTTTACTAAAGTTTTAAAAGCAGGGAGATAAGTTTCGTAAAGGTCAATATCACTTACATTGGCATTAAATTCGTGACGAGAAGGCTCCGGACCTGAATGCACCGCATAATGTTTAGCTGTTGCAACTACTTTTAAATATTTAGAATCGGTCCCCTGAAGTCCTTTTACATAATTAAGTCCAAGTTGGCCTGTTAGATAAGGATCTTCACCATAAGTTTCGTGGCCGCGTCCCCAGCGAGGATCTCTAAATATGTTGACATTTGGAGACCAAAATGTCAATCCTTGGTACATGCCGTGCTGTCCTCTTCTTAAATATTCGTGATGTTTGGCACGAGCTTCGTCTGAAATGGCATTAGCAACTTCAAGAACCAATTGTTTGTCCCAGGAAGAGGCAATAGAAATAGATTGCGGAAAAACAGTGGCATATCCTGCTCGCGCAACGCCGTGGAGAGATTCATTCCACCAGTTGTACTCTGGTATTCCAAGTCTTTCTATTGCTGGTGCTGAATCCATCAACTGACTTATTTTTTCTTCAATTGTCATTCTGGAAACTAAATCGTCTACTCTTTGTTCAATTGTCAGGGCTAGATTTTGAAATGGAAATTTATCCTGTGCTGTAAGATCAAGCGTAAACAAGCTCAGGATAAACACATATTGATATACTTTTCTCATTTGTCTGCGTGGTGGGTTTGGTTTAATAATTAGTAGATTATTTTTTGAGTTTTTGCAATAACTGAAATTACAAAATAAAATGTTTCTATTTTTCATTTTAGCATTAATTGCTATTTGGCGGGTGTTGTAAAGCTTAGAATCTTTTGGTTAATGGGATCAAAAGGATAACAAATCATGTTCTATAATGCGTTGTATTAAAGAATCAAAAAAAAAGAAGATTGGATTTCTGAACTCAAATGGTATATTATTTGATGGTGGCTCTGTTTGGGAACAGTTAATTGGCTTTTTTTGTTTTTGATTTGGATTAGCTGAAGGCTTTAGATTAAGTAAATGTGAAAGGAAGACTTGATTTGTTTGGGATTTATCTTATGATTTCTTAATTTGGTATTTCTTAAATGAATGATAGTCTTTAGTTGACATTCCTAATACAACCCGATTTTACCCCTTAGAGATGAAAGAAAAAGTAATTTTATTGATTGATGATGATCTGGATGATACAGAAATATTTACCGGTATTTTTAGAGATTCTAATCAAAACATAAATTTTCTCTGCGCACCAAGCGGACCTGAGGCATTGAAACTACTTAATGTAATCGAACCGCCATCCTTGATTCTGCTTGATGCTGGAATGCCCGTTATGAATGGGTGGGAATTTCTTGATTTACTTAAAAGAGAGGATCGAAGAAGCGAAGTGCCAGTTATTATGATTGCTACTTCTTCGAGAAAAGCAGGTATTGACGATGCGGGAACTTTGGGAGCAGTTGCCTATTTTGTAAAACCCTGTGATTTTCAATGTCTCAAAGAAATACTTGTAACAATTTGTACGAATCTAGGCAGCGGATTGAAAAAGGCACTTTTGAATTTGCAGTCTGAATCTCCACGTTATATTTTTATTTTTCCTGAGAATATTAAGGATGCGGTTTAGCTAAATTATCCTTTTTGTTTTTTTTAATAAAATAGCTACTTTTTAAAGAATACTTTAACATTTGTAAATAATTTATGTATTTTTACCTGTAATATTTCGGTTTGTAAGGTTTAAAACACTAATTTTACTGAGTTAACCGTTTTCATGGTTGTAATTCATATTTTATAGATTTACAGAATGTAGAGTTTTGGCTTTATGAATCTGAGGATTTTCTAAACATGTCTTATAGTTTTTGTTGACAAAGAATGATGAGTTATGAGTTTAGAAAATAACAGCACACAGAGAAGAATTTATTTGGCAGATGACGATATGGATGATCGTGCTCTTTTTGCCGAAGCTTTATCTCAGGTTGATCCTTATGCAATACTAACCGAAGCAGAGGACGGTATTTTTCTTATGGATCTTCTGAATAATCCAAACTCCCGAAGACCGGATATTGTTTTTCTTGACATTAATATGCCTCGTTGCAATGGTATGCAATGTCTTGAAATGATAAGAGGTGAAGACAGCATTTTTAAAGAACTTCCCGTTATAATTCTTTCTACTTCAAGTGATCCAAGTGCAGTACAAAAAGCCTTTGATTTAGGGGCTTCGTTTTATGTTGTAAAACCTGCGACATATAACGAAATCAAGTACTTTATTGATGCCTTAATAAAATTTGATTGGTTTTCGCACATGCCGAAATTTGCTGATTTTCGTTTGCTGTAATCATTTTTTCAAGTCATTTTAATTTTTCGGATAAGTCGAAGGCTGTAATAATGTAGTTTTTGAGCAATCATTCATTTCTTTTTTTTTGAATTTTTACAACTTGTGTAAAACAAAAAAAACGATTCTCCAGTTTTACTTTTCTGTAATGAGAGACTGGTATTATGCATTTTTTATATCTATCTGATTAGATTTTCTTCAATTAAATTTTAAGAAAACTGAAACATTTAGAGACTAAAGCAGTCTTTAGATAAGTTCATATTTTAAAATTTTGAAAATGCTAAAACTTTCATCAATTAAATTTATCGAAAAAGTGCTTTTCACGACAGTTCTGATGTTTTTTCATTGCTCATTCGTTAAGGCTCAAACCAAAGAAAGCCAAGTAGATGTTCTTATCAATCGCGAAATGAAAGAACGAAAAATCCCTGGACTGCAGGTTGCGATTGTACAAAATGGAAATATTATTTTAAATAAAAGCTATGGAATTGCCAATATTCAGGATGATATTCCGGTTCGGTCAAATTCTGTGTTTGCTATAAATTCTATAACTAAGGTTTTTACCGGAACTGCAATAATGCAATTGGCAGAATCGGGAAAAATAGATATTTCTGCTCCAGTTTCTCATTATCTGGATGCACTTCCAGAAAGTTGGTCAAAAATAACAATAAAACAGTTGCTAACCCATACTTCGGGACTTCCGGATGTATTGCGATTAATGGATCCGCAAACTGGAGGTTTTGCAACTTATAAAAATGAAAAAGCCATTTGGGAAAAATTAATCACGCTTCCTATGGATTTTGAGCCTGGAGAACGATTTAGCTACAATCAAACGAATGGTGATTTGCTTGGGAAAATTATTGAGAAATATTCAGGAAAAAAGTTTGTCGAAAAGTTTGAGGAGCAGTTTAATGTTGCAGGCATGAAACACACGGTTTTTGGAGATTCCAGAGATGTTATTCCGCATATGGCACCAACTTATTTTTGGCGAAAATCGCTTGATGGAGAAGTTCTTCCTGAACCAAAACTTATTAATAATTACTTTGAATTTCCTTATTTTAGAAGAACTTCTTCGGGGCTCAATTCTACTTCTGAGGATTTGGCTAAATGGATAATTGCACTTACATCTGGAAAATTGCTGTCTAAAGCATCTTTGGAGCAGATGTGGCAGCCTTCAAAATTTAATAGTGGAAAAACGATTCCTTGGGTTTTGGGTTGGGGAATGAATAAGCTTCGTTCGAAACATAGAGCAATAGGAATGTCAGGGGGCGGAAGAGCAGCATTTTTAGTTTATCCTGAAGATGATTTATCGGTTATTGTTTTGACCAATCTTGGAGGAAGTTATCCTGAGGATTTTTTAGAAGAATTGGCAGGAATTTACAATGGTGATATTACCAAGTCTGACCCGGTAACATTACTGCGTACAACTCTTCGTGAAATAGGTTTTGATAAAGCCATACGTTTTACAGAACAGGAAAAGAAAGCAAACCCTTATTTTGTTCCAGATGAATTTGAACTCAATGAATGGGCTTACAGATTGGCTGCAAAAGAACAAAATCAGGAAGCGCTTGAAATTTTTAAACTCAATGTGCATCTGTTTCCTCAAAGCTGGAATGTTTATGACAGTTATGGGGAAATTCTTCTGAAAACCGGCGATCAGAAAAAAGCTATTGCCATGTATCAAAAGTCTGTTGAGCTTAATCCGAAAAATGAACATGGTTTACAAGTATTGCAAAATATGCTGAAAAAGTAAATTTTTGGGACGATTTTACCGGCTTATTGTTTTTGTTGCAAATTTTCTCGGTTTCATTACATAAAATGAATTTTCAATCATGATTTTATAAAATCTTAAAATTGAGTGTGCTAAATTTGGTTGAAAATAACAGAAATATGCAACTAAATTCAGATACATTTTGGGCGATAAAAAGAAAGATTTCATTTTGGGAACGATTGTTCACAAGAAAAAAAACGCTTTCAAAAGCGCTTAATACTCCCGAAATAATTGCTAATAATTGTGAAGGATTGCAACTTGGCGGAAAAGTTTTGAAGTCGTTTCTTTTCTCAACCGATATGGCTTTAATTGAAAATAATGATGCAGATGCTGTTTTGGCTGTATACCCTTTTTCGCCATCAGTCAAAATAATCAAAACATTAATAGAGTTTTCGGATAAACCAGTAATCTGTGGTGTTGGTGGTGGGACTACGAAAGGAAAAAAGTCACTTGAAATGGCAATGTATGCGGAACAAGCTGGAGCAGCGGGTATAATTGTTAATATACCTTTTGAAAATAAGGATTTAAAAAAAATAAGAGAAAAAATCAAGATACCGATTATCGCAAGTATCGCTTCTTCTGATTATAATTTTCTAAAAAGCAAAATGGATGCAGGAGTAGATATTTTTCATGTTACAGGTGGCATACATACTAATGCAATTCTAAAATCGATTGCCAATATTTTTCCCGGATTTCCTATAATGGCCACCGGCGGGAAAAGCATGGAAAGTATTGAAGAAGCGATTAAAGCAGGCTCAAAAGCAATTGTACTTTCGCCTCCTTCAAATAAAGATTTGTTTAAATCGCTGATGATTAAATACAGAAGCAGTTTAAATCATTTCTAAATAGTTGTGCTTTTTTCTTTAGATATTAGTTTTTAATCTAGCTGTAGCAATAGCTGAGAATATTTTTTAGTATGATGTAAAATGATGAATTAATCTTATTAAATTCATCATTTTGCTATTGAACCTGCAATGATGGTTTGGTTTTTAATGTAAAAAATGTTTAATATTGCTTTTTTAGATCCTGACTTGTACGAATTAATGTCTGTTTATAGTAAATATGCTGATGATATCTTGTTAAATTTTCTTAAAGAAGATAATCAGTTGGCTTATACCGAAATTTTTGAAAGATATTCTAGAATTCTTGTCAATCACGCGTACAAAATTTTAGGAAATCAGGATGAGGCAAATGATGTCGTTCAGGAAGTCTTTTTGACGGTTTGGAACAGACGCGCTGACTTAAACATTACAGGGGCACTTTCTTCTTATTTGTATAAAGCTGTAAAAAACAGAATACTCAATCATATTGCGCACGAAAAAGTAGTTTCTCGATATGCAGATTCAATTTCAAATTTTATAGAGAACGACTATGTTCTCGCAGATTCTAAACTTAGAGAAAAAGAACTCGAATCGATTATTGAAAGAGAGATTGAGCTGCTTCCTTCAAAAATGCGCGAAGTTTTTCTGCTTAGAAAAGTAGAAGAGCTCTCTTATGATGAAATTGCTCTTCAATTGAACATTACGGATAAAACCGCAAAACAGCAAGTTTATAATTCGCTTAAAATACTCCGAGAAAAACTCAAAACTCTCGCACATGTTTTTGTTTGGTGAATTATTATAAAAGTTTTTGTTAATTTTTGTGATAGAATCTTCGCTTAATAGTCTCATTAGTAAATAGAAAATAACATTATTTCAGATTTATTAATGATATAATAATATTTTTTTTAATTTTTTTTAGCTTTTGTCTATGACAAAAGTCTTTTATAACTGTCTTACTTAAAAACAGGACAAAATTTCGTGTCGTAATTATGAATGAAACTGAAATCTTAGCATTACTGCAAAAATTCCGTCAAGGCTTCTTATCTGATGAAGAAAAGGATAAATTGGATGCATGGTATCTGCAGAAAGCGGCTAATAGTAAACGTAATCTCAACGAATATGAACTTGAAGATAGCTATCATCATTTAAAGTCTAATTTGCCTTTAAGGCAAGAAACCAAAATAATTAGCTTGTGGCCTCGTGTTGCGATTGCGGCTTCTGTTGCATTGTTACTAGGAACTGGTTTGTTTTATTTTACTAAATCAGAAGAAAAGTCTGTTCAGGTTGCTGCAAAGCCTCATGAAATCGCTCCTGGAGGAAACCATGGTATTTTGACACTTTCAAACGGAAAACAAATCGTTCTTGACGATATTTCGGTAAAAGACACAATTGCAGAAGAAGGCGAAAAACAAGAAGTTACTATTACCATGAATGCAGACGGAACGATATCGTATGTTGTCAATCCAAGTGCAGCGACAAGAAATTCAGATGAACATTCATTCAACACACTTTCAACTCCGACTGGAGGTCAATATAATATTGTTTTAGCAGATGGAACCAAGGTATTTTTAAATGCAGTTTCTTCTATAAAATATCCAACACAATTTAATGGAGACGAAAGAGTCGTAGAACTCGAAGGTGAAGCGTATTTTGAAGTAGCCAAAAATAAAGAAAAACCTTTTATCGTAAAATCTGATAATCAGTCCATTCAAGTCCTTGGGACTAAATTCAACGTACATGCTTATACAAATGAGGCAATTGTAAAGACGACTTTATTAGAAGGAAGCGTAGCGGTTACTTCTAAAGGTAATAAAGCGCTTCTTAAACCTGGCCAGCAGTCTAATATTTCTGATAATTCAAATAAAATTGCAATTAGAGAAGTTGATACCGAGGCTGCAATTGCTTGGAAGAATGGTCGCTTTAAATTTGATAATGCCGACCTGAAATCTGTCATGAAACAGCTTGAACGCTGGTATGGCATAAAAGTAGAATACCGCGGAGATGTATCGGATGTTCGATTTAACGGAGGTACGTTTAGAAATAAAAATTTATCTGAAGTATTAAAAGTACTTGAGCTTAGTAATATAAAATTTAAAGTTGAAGGGAATACGATTATCGTTTATCCTTGATTTTAGATTTAACCGATTATGTTGTTATAAACTAAAAACCGGAAGCAGTTGCGATGCTTCCGGTTGTTTAAAAAGTTTATAGTCGATATAAGTTGTCCACTATTGTTAAACTATAACCAATGTAAATGTATGAAATTAAATTTACAACCAAAAAAACCTTACAAAAAAGTAACAAAAAAGATTCCGAGGCTTAACCTATCTTCTCGCTTCTGGATAATTGGTTTTCTGTTTATGCTTTTCGGCAGTTTTACAGCTAAAGCACAGAATATCACTATTAATTTTAAAGATGCACCACTTGAAACAGTGTTGAAAGAAGTAGCAAAACAAGGAAATTATGAAGTTTTGTACACTCAAAAACTTTTAAAAGATTCTAGTCCAGTTACCGTTAATGTTAAGAATTCTTCTTTAAAAGAAACACTCAACCAAATTTTTAAAAGTCAGAATTTAAAGTACACACTTACAAATCAGACTATAGTTGTAACAGCTTCAAAAGAAAAGGAGGAGCGCTTGGGAAACGAATTAATCCGGGTAAGCGGAAAAATCACTAATAATAAAGGAGAACCTTTTCCTGGTGTTACAGTAACGCTATCTGGTACGAACAGAGCTAGTATTACCGATTTTGATGGAAGTTTCATAATTGATAATGTTCCTTCTAATGGAATTTTAGAGTTCTCTGGATTAACAATCGAAACAAAGTCTATTGCGATAAATGGCCGAAACACATTAGCTGTAATTGTTGAAGACAAAGTTGCAGCTATGAAAGAAGTGGTCATAACAGGTTTTCAAACTTTAGAAAGAAGCCATTCTACAGGAGCAATTACAAAAATTGATGAAAAAGTTTTAAATGAAAACATCAATAAGGATTTGCCAAGTGCCTTAGAAGGACGTGTAGCTGGTTTGGTATTTCGAAAAAACCCAACTGGTGCCGGATCAGACACACCGATATTGCGTGGTATGGGAACTTTTTCTTCATTGAATGTAGGTTACGCTCCATTGATTGTAATTGATGGTCTTCCATCTGAATTGGCTTTAGAAGATATTAATCCTTATGATATAGAAAGCGTAAACGTTCTTAAAGATGCGGCGGCAGCTTCTATTTATGGTTCTAGAGCTGCAAACGGTATTATCGTTTTGACTACTAAAAAAGGAAGCGGTAAACTAAAAGTGAGCGTTAACTCTGATTTCTTTGTTTCAACAAAACCGAATCTAAGAGACATGAATTATGCTTCAACAAGCGATTTAATTGATTTTGAACAAGATGTTTACAATCGCGAAAGAGCAAGATTTGCTAATACATCAACTATGTTCAGCAGTTATGGTGATATTGGAAACAGCAGTTCTAAATATTATAGTCCGCTTTACCAACTGAACAGAAATTTAGAAGACGGTAAAATAAGCAGTGCAGATTACGATAGTACAATCGCTCAATGGAGAAAAAATGATTATATGAAAGATTATCGTGATAATGTTTGGCAGAATGAGTTCAGACAGCGTTATAATGTTTCATTTTCTGGAAGTACAAGTAAACAGAACACCTATGTATCGCTTAATTACGATGAATCAAAAAATAGAATTGTAAACAATCAAAGCAGAGCATTCAATTTATATGCAAAAAGCAGTTTCCAGATTAATAACTGGTTAAATGCTACATTTGGAGTAAATGGAACATACAGCAATGACGATGTTACAGATAACGATTTTGGAAATTATGACATCCAAAAACGTTATGAGCGTATTACAGATGATAACGGAAATTTAGTAATTTCTCCATTCGTAGGAATTAAAGACGGATTTACTTCAAGTGGTGTGATTAATCCCGCGATGGCAGAAAAATTAGCTGCGTTAAGTGGTTTCAAGCCAATGACTTTTAATGTTTTAAATGCCCTAAAAGAAGGTATTACTCATGAAAAATCATTGATTTTGAGAGCTTTTGGAAATCTTCGTGCAAAATTATGGAGAGGTTTGAGTGCTAGTTCACAGTTTCAATACGAAGTAAGAAGAAACGATCAAGACCAGTACTATGATGTTAACTCTTATAAAATGCGTTATGCCATTAATGCTTTAACCGCATACAATCCAACAACGAATACCTATACTTATGTGGATGGATTTTCGACAGGAGGCCGTTACAAACAATTGAGCAATCAGTCGACTAATTATTCTTTTAGAAATCAATTGGATTATAATGAAGAATTTGGTGGCGGAAAACATGCTGTAAATGCTTTAGCAGGTTTTGAAATGCGAGAAACTTTTCTTCCAAGGAACATTGAACAAATACGATACGGCTACGATCCTGTAACGCTTACTTCTGCTGTAATCAATAGTCTTGCATTGAGTCAGACAGGAACGCCGAGTTATATGTTTGGAAACAATAGAACTCTAGCGGCAGTATCAAGAACGCAGACAGAAATTCTGCACCGTTATTTTTCTGTATTCAGTACAGTTGGTTATACTTTCTTATCGAAATATAACGTAACAGGAAGTTACAGAGTTGATAGGGCAGATTTGTTTGGAGTAGATCCAAAGTATAAAAATCGTCCTCTATGGTCTGCAGGTTTAGGTTGGAATGTGAGTAACGAAGAATTTATGAAAGAATATAAATGGGTTACTGCACTTAAACTGAGAGCAACTTACGGTGTAAACGGAAACATTGACCAAACCACAACTCCATACATCACGGCTACAAGGCGAAATGATAACTTGTATCAGTCTTTACAATATACAAACATTACGGCTCAGCCAAATCCAATGTTGCGATGGGAAAAAACACAGAGCACAAATTTAGGTTTGGATTACAGTTTGTTTAGAGCAAAATTAAATGGTAGCATCGATTTATATCGTAAATATAGCAGTGATTTATTGGCTACAACCGATTTAGATCCGACTGTTGGTGCGTTGTCAAGAAGAATTAATGCTGGAGCTCTTATGAACAAAGGTGTTGAGTTTAGCATAGGTTCTGATTGGTATAATAATGGAGATTTGCGTATTGGTTCTACAATGATTTTAGCATTTAATAGAACAACGGTTAAGAAAGTGACCAGAGCACAATCTACAGCCTCAGTATTTGTAAGTTCTCCAATTGATTATTTTGAAGAAAATGAAGCTTATAATAGTTTGTATGCTTATAAATATGGAGGAACGATAAACGGATATCCTTATGTTTTGGATGAAAATGGAAATCCGTCAATTACTTTTGATGCTAGCGGAAATCCGGTTGCGACTTCAATCAAAAGCGTTACAAATCCTGATGCGCTTGTAAATATGGGAAGTTTAACTCCAACTTACTCTGGTTCGTTATCACAACGTTTTTCATACAAACAATTTGATTTGAATTTCTTGTTTATTTTCTCAGGCGGAAACGTAATGCGTAAAGAAACAATTGATATGAGTTCGGATGCAGTAAATCTTTCTGGAATTACAGATCGTTATACAGATGCAAATCCAAACGGAAATACACGTTTGTATGTAGATTTTGATGAAAGTGTTAGAAATTACGCAGGAACAATTAGCAGTCAATGGAGAAATTCAAGTGCTAATGTTGTAGACGGAGATTATATTAAACTAAGAAACGTTTCATTAGGATATAATCTGCCAAAAACTTTTGCAACTAAATTAAATATCGCTTCGGCTAAATTCACTTTTCAGATGAACAACATTTGGTATTGGAGTGCTGCAGGAAACCGTATTGACCCAGAAGTTTATTCTGTTAATTCAGGTACACGTAATTTACCATTGCCAAAAACATATTTGTTTGGCTTTAATCTTACCCTTTAATACTATGAAAAAGATATATCTAATACTTTCACTAATGATGCTTTCAGCATCATCTTGTGAAGATTATACAGACGTTACGCCAAAAGGATCTTTGGTAATTGAAACAGCCGATCAGTTTCTAGAATTGGTTTCTCTGCCAGGGCGTGGTTATCCGATCAATAACTTTCAATATTTGTCAGATGACCAATGGATGAGAGAGGCAAACGTAATTGGAAGAACTCCAAACATCGATATCATCAATTTTACTTTTGACGAAAGTGTTGATCGAGTTTCACTGATGACGGGTTCTAGTTTTTACAATCAGGCTTACACTTACATCAACCGTTGGAATACCATTATTTCATTGGTAGATGATAGCAAAGGAGACGGAAATACAAAACGTTTGGCTAAAGCCGAAGCTAAGATTTATAGAGCTTATGATCACTTTTTGTTAGTGAACACTTACGCAAAAGGTTACGATCCGCAGACTGCAGGCACAGATGGAGGAATTTGCATCATGGATAAATTTGATTTAGAAGCACAGCCTTCAAAATCTACTGTTGCACAGGTTTACGATTTCATTCAAAAGGATATTGAAGAAGCGTTGCCATATCTTCAAGAAAAACCTGCAGATGTTTACCATCCGTCTCTAGCATTTGCTTATGCTTTTAAGGCAAAAGTTCATTTATTCAAACGCGAAATTGCACAAGCTCAGGCAGCAGCAGAGAAATCATTAAGCTACAACAATCAGATTTTTGATTTGGTAGCTTACAACGCTCAAGGCGGACCAACTGCAGTTGCCGTACCAGCAGCAAATAATGTAGAAGTTTTAAGTTATATGTACATGACTGGTTATAACGAAATGAACTTTGCACAAAGCTATATTATAAGTCCAGAGTTGAGAACTTTGTTCGGTACTAATGATGCTCGTTTTAATTTGTTTTTTAATTCTAGCAGTACAACCAATCTTGATCAAGGTTCGAATACAGCTTATTGGGCAACTCAATACACGAGATTTTTCTACCCGACAGTTGGTATGAAAACTACAGAAGTATATTTGATTCTTGCCGAATGTTATGCAAGAGACAACAAGCTCAATGAAGCTGTAACAGTTTTAAATACTTTGCGAGCCAAACGTATTTTGTCTGGTACAGTAAACTTAACAGTTCCGTCAACTAGAAAAGAGACAATGGAATTGGTAATCAACGAAAGAAGAAAAGAACTGCTTTTAGGATTTAATAGATTTTTCGATTTAAAAAGATTAAATACTGAAACAGAATTTGCCAAAACAGTTACAAGATTATTTCCTTTGGTAAACAAAACTGTTCCTCAAAAAACGTACACTTTACAACCAAACTCTCGCTTATATATTATTCCATTTCCTTTGTCAGCTTTGCAGAAGAATCCAAAATTGACATTAAACACAGACGAAAAACTTCCGTTTTAATTAGATGAAGAAATTAATCATTTTACTAGCCATGCTGTCTTTCGGACAGCATGGTTTTGCTCAAACTCCAGAAAAAAAAGCCGACAGCACCAGTACACAGCCAAAAGGAATGCTGGCCTACAACAAAGTAATCACAGATAAGGCCAAAAACAAAGCAGGACTTTTTACGGTAAGCCAGGTTGATACGAAATATTATTTTCAAATTCCAGACAGTTTGTTTAACCGATATATGTTGGTGGTAACACGTTATCTGTCTACTCCAGAAGGTATGGGGATTTTTGGCGGAGAAAAAGCAAATGAGCAGACTATTTATTTTGAAAAAGGGGCAAATAATACCGTTTTCTTAAGATCATTACAGTACAGACAAGATGTACGCTCTGCCGATTCGATGTTGGCAAAAGCTTTGGCAGGAAGCAATGAAAATCCAATTGTTGCCGCTTTTCCGATCAAAACAACCAATCCAGATAACGGAAATGTAGTTGTCGATGTAACGGATGTTTTTAAGAAAGACAATGCAATGTTTGCTATCGAAGGGAAAGAAAAAACGGAGAAAAAGTTGACTTCTTTGGCTGATGACAAATCTTTTATCGAAGCCGTTGATAGCTATCCGATTAATATCGAAGTTAAGACAACAAAGACTTATACAAGTTCGACGGCAAGCAGTGGCAGTATTACCTTGCGATTGAACACTTCAATTGTATTACTTCCGAAAACGCCGATGCGTAAACGTTTTTTTGATGAAAGAGTAGGATATTTTGCCAATAAATATGTTTTGTTTGATGATGATGAACAAAGTGCTCAGAAGAAATTCATTGTACAGCGTTATCGTCTTGAGCCTAAAGACAAAGACATCAAAAAATATTTAAGAGGCGAATTGGTTGAACCTAAAAAGCAGATTGTATATTATATCGATCCTGCAACGCCAAAAAAATGGAGACCGTATCTGATTGCGGGAATCAACGACTGGCAGAAAGCTTTTGAAGCGGCTGGTTTCAAAAATGCGATAGTAGGTAAAGAATGGCCAGAAGATGACAAAACTATGAGTTTAGAAGATGCAAGATATTCTGTTGTAAGATATCTAGCTTCTGAAACACCAAATGCTTACGGACCAAGAATTAGCGATCCAAGAAGTGGCGAGATCATTGAGAGCCATGTAGGATGGTATCATAATGTAATGAAATTGGTACAAAGATGGTACATGATTCAGGCAGGACCATTAGACCCTAGGGCAAGAAAAATGCATTTAGACGATGAGTTGATGGGAGAACTAATCCGTTTTGTTTCTTCTCACGAAATCGGACACACGATTGGTCTTCGTCATAATATGGGAGCGAGCAGTGCGACTCCTGTAGAAAACCTTCGTGATAAAAAATGGGTTGAAGAGAATGGACATACCGTTTCTATTATGGATTATGCTCGTTTCAATTACGTTGCACAACCAGAAGACAATATTAGTCCCAAAGGAATTTATCCACGAATCGGAATGTACGATAAATGGGCAGTAAAATGGGGTTATACTTATTATCCAAACACTAAAGATGAATTTGAAGAAGAAAACATACTGGCCAAATTAACAACTGACAGTTTAACGGCTAATCCGAAATTATGGTTTGGAGGAGAAGGAAAAGACGAAGATCCGCGCAGTCAGTCAGAAGATTTGGGAGACGATTCAGTAAAGGCGAGTGATTACGGAATTAAAAATCTGAAACGAGTAGTCCCAAATTTGATTCAATGGACGTATCAGCCAAACGATGCTTACGATAATCTATCGGACATGCACAAAGCAGTTGTATCGCAATATAGCCGCTATTTGTATCATGTATTGAAAAATATTGGGAATAATTATGTAACCAAAAGAACAGTTGACGAAAAAGGCACAGTTTATCAGCCAATTCCGAAGGCAAAAGTAAAAGCTTCAATCGACTATGTTGGCAGACAGTTATTTACAGCGCCTTTATGGATGTATCCAAAAGAAATTGAGCAGCTTATTCCGTTAAAAACAGCAGATCAGATTTCAGATCAACAGAATCAGGTTCTAAATATGCTTTTGAGCTCGGGAATGCTTTACAATATTAGTTTGAAGTCTATGCAGTCTGAAGGAGCTTATACGGTTCCAGAATTTTTTAGCGATTTACAGCAGACGGTTTGGGTAAAATTCAGCGGAGACGAAAAACAGGATTTTTACAGAAGAAGCTTGCAGCGAGGTTATATTGAAAAATTAGGAATGCTGTTATTGCCAAAAGAATTAGAGCCTGGAAAAGCAGCAAATGCAGCGCAACGCAGTGATGTGAAGTTGTATGGAAGACAACATCTTCTAAAACTAAAAATAGATATTACAAAACTGATGAATACTGCATCTGGAATCAATAAAGATCATTTCGAAAGCATTTTACTTGACATTGACAAAATCATTACAAAATTAGACAAACCAACATTATGAAAAATTTATTAGCAGCAGCTTTAATCTGCTTGAGCACTCTGGCACATGCACAATTGACATCAAAAGAAGAAGTAGCTTCAGAATTAGTAGAAAAAAGAGAAGCAGCAAAAAAGGAAATTACAAACAATTATCTGGCTTTAAAAAATAATCTTCTTGTTTCAGACAGTATTGCAGTTGTTAAAAACGCTGCTGCTTTAAAGAATTCGTTAAATAACTTTAGGTTTAAAAAATTGACTCTTGATCAGATGAATGCAGCGACTGTGGCAAGAAGAGAAATTATGGATCTTGCGGCAGCTGTAGCAGCTACAAAGAATATCAATAAACAACGTAAAATATTCCAAGAGCTTTCTGCTAAGTTTTGGGATTTGGCTCCTAAATTTAAAGCTGCAGATACTACTTTGCATTTGCAGGTTTGCCCAATGACGAGCGCTATGTGGTTAAGCGACAGTAAAGAAATAAAAAACCCATACTATCCTAAAAACATGCTTACCTGTGGTGAGGTAAAAGGAAGTTTGTAAAATTTGAATTAGTTGATGAATGCGGTACTCCCAATAAGAGGCCGTATTTGTCTTTCAGTATAAAGCTGTCTCAAAAGGACAGCTTTTTTTTATTACTTCAAAGAAACGAAATGCATATACCAAATAATATTTTTTTAAAACATATAATAGATATTGCTCCGCTGAAGTTTTTTAGTTTCCTTTCGGATAATTTTTTATTGAATGAATGACATCTGGATTTGCTTCTACTCCGCTAAATTGTAATCGCCTGGAAAGATCGATAGCTGAAAAATTTAGGCTTTTTAAATAGTTTTGAATACGAAGTTTTGATTCCGAATGTTTGGCTATAAAAAATATTTCGTCTTTCTGTTGAACCGGCAAATTCTGTTTTTCTAATTTAACAGGATTGAATAATTTTACCACATGTGCTTTTGGAAGCAATTCGGCTGTTATCTGATAAGTTAAAGCATTTGTAATTCCCGATAGCAGAGATTGTGGATTAAATATGAGACTACTGGTATGAACTACAATTTTTCCCGTAGTGTCGGGCATGTTTTTAAGTACAGACTCAAGATTGTCTTTAGGAATAAACAGTAATAATAGCTCCGCTTCACAGGCTTTATCCAAAGATGCTAATTCGATATTTGGCCCGAGTTTTTCAATTGTTTCTCGCACGATGCCATTACCTCTTGGATTATTTATAATTACTTGATATCCTGCCTGCACAGATCTTCTTGCTAATTCTAGCGTAAGTGTTCCGATTCCGATTATTCCTATTTTCATAATATTTGGATTTATATTTAAAACCTTATGATTGATATGAAATATATTTGGGGAGAGTCAATAATTTTTATGAAAAATCATTATGCTAAATTTAGGGTAAATGCCTGATTCTGTAGTAGGTAGTTTTACCTGTTTTTAATTAGAAGAGCGAAAAGTGTACACTAATTTACGAAAATAAAATCATAATTGGTTTAAGAATTTCTATGAATAAAAAAAGCGCGTCATTGGACACGCTTTTCGGTTCTTTATTGCATATTTTTATTTGGCATAAAACTTAACGATAGTTTTCATCTTTTCGGCTGTGGTGTCCCAAGATGTGTTTTTCAAGATTTTAGCATATGCGGCTTCCATATCTGGGCGTTCTGTATCGTCACATAAAAAAGCTATGGCGTTGGTAAAATCGTCAGTATTGTCAATCAAGTTTACACAATGGCTGTAATCGCGCATTATCTCTATAATTTTGGTTGAAATAATTGGTTTTTTGGCTGCCATATATTCTAATGTTTTAGTCGGATTGTTGTATTTCACGGCATCATCGAGTAAAAATGGAATCATCGCAATGTCAAATGCTTTTAGGTAATAAGGCAGTTCATTGTAGCATTTCATACCCAAATAATGGATATTTGGTGTATTAGGCAGATCTTTTTGGGTGATTTCAGACAATGGTCCAATCATTACAAATGAAACATTAGGAAGATTTTTTGCCGTTTCTTCTAATAATTTAAAATCGATGCGCGAGTCAATTACGCCGTAATAACCAACAATTGGTGATTGTAGGTCTCCTATGTCTGCTGGAATTGAAATGTTGTTTAATGCCTTTGCAAAGTGCTCTTCATCTACCGAATTTGGAAAAAAATGAACATTATCGTGTACTTGGTTTTTTGTTTCGTATAACGTTTTGCTGTTGGTAAAAATAATATCTGAACGAGAAGTTAGGTATTTTTCTTGTTCAATCAATTCAGCTGTAACATCTTTTGATAGTGAAAGATCTTCTAAACAGTCATAAATTATAGTATCAAAATTGAATAATTCTATTAAAGGACAGAATGTAGGAGAGTAAAACCAACCTGAAACAATATTTTTATTCTTCACATAAGTGGGAATTATTTCTGCAATAGATTTAATATCTCTTGTATTGGGTTGCAGTACATGAAGCCTTTCGTTAATAATCATCAGATTACCTGAATTTTCATTTTCAGCGTTGTAACAAGGCTCTTCAATAAATAAAATTTTCATTGATTCTGCCATTCTGCTCATAATGTGCTGCGGACGCTGGTACACGAACTGATATCTCAGATTTGAAAAAACAATCATGTCGTAATATTGGCCTTGATCGTCTAGGGTTATTGCTTGAGAATGAAGATTTATGTCGGTATCTTTTAAATTGTGTATCATATGCTGTAGACTTTATAATTAGTATGGATTGGAATGATTAAAAAAGTTCAGCAAATTTAATAGCATTCAAATGTGTTTTCTTACAATTTTAAATACGGCATTTACATAATTTACAGATTTTAGAAATTCTCTTTATAAAATGAATCAATATTATTTTGCCTTCTTTGGCATATTCTTTCTTAATTCCTTGAAGCAGATGTTTATAGCTTAATGCTGTCATTATTATCTTCTAAATAGGCTTACTGAATTATATTTATAATATTAGTTCCTGTAATATCGTATCTTTTAGAAATTTCACTAAGATTTACATTCTCTGCAATTCGGATTCCTTGTGGCAGATTATTTTTCCAAAGTTGAATACGTTAGGTATAGCAGGGAACTTCAAACTCTATAATAGATTGAAATGTTAGTAAAAGCGGTGTCAATACTGGTTTTTAATGTTTTTGTTTTAATCTCTGAGGAACAAACTATGTAACTTGTGAAAACACTAAGAAATAAGGAAAATCCAAAACTAAATTTCTGAATTAAAGTGATTTTGGAGGAAGAAAAATCGCTGTATTTATTTTTAGAATTTAATTAAATTTACGTTTTTTAAACTCTGAATTTTCAGTAAAATAAATGACAATACAAGATTTAATAGGTGATTATTCCATTTCTGGAAGTAATCAGGAAGAAAGTAGCGCAATAAGCTATAAAGGTACTTTGAGCCTTTCATTAGACATAAATAATCGAATAGTAGCTGTTTGGCTTATTAATGATACGCAAAAACAAAAAGGTACTGGCTTTTTTAAGGACAATATACTTGTGATTAATTTTAGTTATAAAGGCGATGATCATAAAACTTATAAGGGAGTTGCAGTTTACAGATGCATTACAAAAGATGTTCTCGAAGGCTTTTGGTCAGAAAAACATGGAAATCCGCTTTATTTGGGATCAGAAAATTGTTTGAGGATGAAAACATCTGAACCTTTAAACTGATTTTGAGAGATATTAAAAAAGCATGAAAATGAGAATTGATCTCTTTTCATGCTTTATTTTTTTGACTAATGTTAAAAGACTTTAATTGTTTTTTAGCCCTTTAGTAGCTTCTTTGTCAACAAAAAAGAACAATTCTCCAGTTTCAGGCTTAATCAACTGCATTGGATATTTTTCAGGATTATATTCACCTTCTGTAACTTCTTTAAGTGCAGGAGCTTTCTTTTCTCCAAACGCAATTACAATAATTTTTGCCGCTTTATTAATTAAAGGAGCCGTTAAGGTAATTCGATACATGTTCTGAGGAGCAAGCCAATAGGCATCTACCCATTTTGTTTTTTCATTTAAAACGGCTTCACCTGGAAAAAGAGAAGCGGTGTGGCCATCATCCCCCATACCAAGCAGTATAAGGTCAAATTTTCCTTCATCTCCTAAAATGGTTCGAATAGATTGTTCATATTCTACTGCATATTCTACTGCTGTAACTCCGTCTTTGTACATCGGAAAAACATTTTCATCAGGAATTGGAACATGACTTAAAAGCGTTTTAGAAGACATTTTTGCATTACTCAAATCATTATCAAGTGGTACCCAGCGTTCATCGCCCCAAAAAACATAAACTTTGTTCCAGTCAATTTTTGACTTGTAAGTTTCTGAAGCTAAAAGCTTGTAAAGACCTTCTGGTGAAGATCCTCCAGTAAGTACAACAGTAAAACTGCCTTTTTCATTTATGGCCTTAAGAGCAGATGATATAAAAGTCCCCGCAGCATTCTCGTTAAGTTCTTCTGTTGATATAAATATTCGTTTCATCATAAAATTATTCGTTTAAAGTAACAGGTGTATTAGAAACCCACGCATGTCCCTGACGGGCAAGTAGCTCGTCTGCGGCTTCGGGTCCCCAGCTTCCTGCTGCATAGTTAGGAAAATCTGTCGGTGCAGTACTTTTCCATACTTGTTGTATCGTATCGATAGCATCCCAAGCTTGTTCTACTTGATCCCAACGCATGAATAGGGTAGGATCTCCCGCTAAAGCATCGGCAAGAAGTGTTTCGTAAGCTTCTGGAGACATGGTCGAGCACGAAAAATAATCAAAAACCATTTCTGCTGGCCTTAAAGAAAGCGAAAGTCCTGGTTTTTTAGTCATAAATTGCAATTTGATATCCATGGCTGGCTGAATATTAATGATAAGCCTGTTTGGAGTCATGCCTTCAGAACCGTATGCAAAAGTAGAATGCGGTACTGGCTTAAACTGAATTATAATAGAAGATTGCTTCTCTTGCATTCTTTTACCACTGCGCAGATAAAAAGGAACACCTTGCCATCTCCAGTTATCAAGGTAAATCTTCATTGCGACATAAGTTTCTGTTTTAGAATCTGGCGCAATTCCTTTATCCTGACGATAACCAGCTACAGGATTGCCTTTTATAAATCCGGCATCGTATTGGCCTCTCACGATATAGTGATCTACTTCTTCTGGTTTTATGCGTCGAATAGATTTTAAGACATCAGCTTTTCGGTTTCGAATATCGTCTGCGCTTAAAGATGCTGGCGCTTCCATAGCTGTCATACATAAAATTTGAAGCAAGTGATTCTGAATCATGTCTTTTAAGGCTCCAACTCCTTCATAAAAACCGCCTCGTTCTTCTACCCCAACTTCTTCGGCTACTGTAATCTGGACAAAATCAATAAAATTTCGGCTCCATAAAGGCTCAAACATCGAATTTCCAAATCGGAAAGCTAGGATATTTTGAACGGTTTCCTTACCTAGATAATGATCAATACGGTAAATCTGCTCTTCTTTAAAGGTTTCCGAAAGCATTTCGTTTAGTGCAATCGCAGAAGTTTTATCGTAACCAAATGGTTTCTCAATAATAATCCTGTCTTGTTTTACATTGGCAGCAAGACCGATTTTCTTGATATAAACTGAAATAGTTGTAATAAAAGAAGGCGCAATTGAGAGATAAAACAAACGATTGGCACGAATACCAAAAGCTTGATCAATGCTGTCTAGTTTTGTATTTAATTCCTGATACGATTCTTCTTTGTCGATATCATGTCGCAAATAGGAGATATGCGAAATGAATTTATCGGTATCGTTGTCTTCATGTGCCGCTTTTCTAGAAAATGTATTTAAATTTTCCAGAACATAATTATGGAATTCCTCATCAGTTTTTTCGGCTCTTCCGAGCGCTATGATTTGGAATTTTTTGGGCATTCTTCCATCCAGATATAAATTTTGAAACGCTGGGAAAAGCTTTCTTTTTGCAAGATCTCCAGAAGCTCCAAAAATAACAATGATGGTTGGATTTATATTTTTAGTAGTACTCATTTAATTTCGCTTAAAGTTGCTTACTCATTCCATTGTGTGTGAAAAACACCAGGAACATCAATACGTTCGTATGTATGTGCTCCAAAATAATCACGTTGTGCCTGAATTAAATTTGTCGGAAGATTTTCAGATCGGTAAGCATCAAAATAAGCTAAAGAGTTCATTAACCCTGCAGCTGGAATTCCGTTTTGTACAGCAAACTGTATAATTTCTCTTATTCCTTTTTGGCTTTCATTAAGTTTTGAAGCAATGTTATCATCCAAAAGAATATTTGCTAATTCTGGGTTTGCAGTAAATGCTTTTCTGAAATCTTCTAAAACGACAGCACGAATGATGCAACCTCCACGCCATATTTTAGTAACTGTTTCTAAATTAAGTTCGTAATTGTATTCTTTAGAAGCTGTTTTCAGCATCGCAAGTCCTTGTGCATACGTAATCAGGATAGAAAAGAACAAGGCATCTTTAAGTGATTTTACAGCCTCATCGACATTGACGTCGGTTTGCTTTTGATTCCAGATTAATTTAGCAGATGCTTCAATTCTTTCTGGTTTGCTTTTTGACATATCTCGCATTACGACTGCGGCATCGATTGTAGGCGCTGGTACCTGCAAGTCCATTGCATTTTGAGAAGTCCATTTACCTGTGCCTTTAGATTTTGCCCAGTCAGAAATCAGGTTTATAAGTTTTACACCGCTTGGATCTTTTTCTTTAAGAATATGTCCCGTAATTTCGATTAGGTATGATTTCAAGTCCGTTTGATTCCATTCTTCAAAAGTTTTCTGAATAGTGTCTTCATCCAAATTATAACCACGTTTCATAAGGTCATAAATTTCAGAAATCAGTTGCATGATGCCGTATTCGATTCCGTTGTGCACCATTTTCACGTAATTTCCAGCCGATCCGTTTCCAAGGTATTCTACACAAGGTTCTCCGTCTACTTTTGCAGCAATCGCTTCAAAAATCGGACGTAATCTTTCATAGGCCTTTTTGTCGCCTCCAGGCATCATACTAGGTCCTAATCGCGCACCTTTTTCTCCACCAGAAATTCCCATTCCAAAAAAGTGAATGCCTTTTTCTGATAATTCCAAAAATCTGCGATCTGTGTCTGTAAAATAAGTGTTTCCGCCGTCAATTATAATATCGCCTTGATCCAAATGAGGAAGAAGGCTCTGAATTGCGCTGTCAACCGGCTTTCCTGCCGGTACCAAAAGCATAATCGCTCTTGGACGTTGGATTAATTCAACAAAATGTTTGACATCTGTTGTTGCTTCAATACTATGTTCCGGATTGGCTTCCTCCTTTAAGGAATTTACTTTTTCGGTATCCAAATCTAAACCTGCTGCTGCAAATTTATGACTTGCGATGTTTAAAAGTAAGTTTCGGCCCATTACGCCGAGCCCGACAATACCAAAATCAAATGTGCTCATAATTTTTAAATTAACTAAGTTTTTAGGATACTGTCTTTTTGTAATAAATAAAATTCTATTTTGTTGTTGTTTAGGCTTTTATAAAACTTTAAAAATATAGTGGACAGTTTGTTTTCTTAATCTTTTAATATAAAAGATCTGATTTGCTAAGTTAGTTAAAAAGGCTGAAATAATTTAGAACAAACTGTGACAGTATATTCCCATAAAAAGAATAAAAAGGTCAAGAATTTCTTCTTAACCTTTGTGTTTCTTGATTTTTAATTTTAGGTTTTTAAAGTGCCTCGTACCAATTCAAAATATAATCGGCAACATTTTGCCAACCCGGTTCTCCGCAAATGAAATGGCTTTTTCCTTCAAATATTTTTAATTCAATCTTACTGTTCGCATCTCTATATTTAGAAGCGATGGTTTTGGTAAGTGAGGGCGGAAAAATATGATCGTTGCCGCCGCCAATAAACAAAAGTGGCGCGTGAGGTTTTTTGAAGTCAATGTTTGAAAACGAATTCAGCACCAGCTCACGGCTGACTTTATAACTTTCGGGTACGGCAAATTTTTCAAATGAACTTCTCTTTTCTGCTTCTGGTATCGTATTAAAAAAGGCATAATCATACCATTTTCGGCTTCCCATAAAATACTTATTGAAAGAGAAAAAACCAAAGGCAGGAATTACCGTTTTCAAAGTCTGAAAAGGTGGAAAAACATTTTTTGGCGGTGCTCCGTCAATGCTTACGCCAGCAACGGCTTTATCCATTTCTATTAGTTTTAAAACTGCCATTCCAGCCATTGAGTGACCAATAATTAAAGGTTTTTCGGGAAGTGTTTTCAATAATTTATTGATGTTTTCGACTACATCTATAAATCCGGTTTTTACAAGTTCAGGATGTACTTTTGCTCTAAGTTCAGCGGGATTTCCATTGTGTCCGGGATTTGCAGGGGCATAGACGGTATAACCTTTTTGTTCATAATAGTTTTTCCATTCTTGCCAAGTATCATTATTCACAAAATTTCCATGAATGAGTACGATTGTTTTAGATTTTGCCATGATTATTTTATTTGATTAGGTTTAGAATTTCTTTAAAATTTTCATTTTTAGAACTTTTCATCAATTCATACAAACACATTTCGACATTGGTTAGACACGCACCGCAGTTCTGCAATTTTGCCAAAGCCATTTCGGAATTTTCTTTTGATCGGGAAGAAACACAATCAGCTGCGATTTCTACCTCAAAACCATTTTCTAATAATCCGAGAATAGTTTGATATACGCATATATGAGTTTCTATACCGCAGACTATCCATTGTTTTCTTTTGGTTTTTAAAATAGCTTCTTTGAATTCTTCGTTATCTAAAGCGTTAAAGTAGAATTTTTCGATTGAATGATTATTTTTTAAAAGTTCCTTCAATTCGGGAACCGTGTCACCAAGTCCTTTGGGATTCTGTTCCGCCCAAATAATAGGGAGGGAGAGAATCTGAGAACCACGAATAAGCTTCTCGATATTTGTAATCATTCGATTGCTTTCGTTTACAATTCGGGCCAGTTTACCCTGAACATCAATTACAATCAATCCTGTATTTTCTAGTTGGAGCATCGGTTTAATTTTGTTTTTTTAGAATGTAGCCAATTTTTATGCCTTTATTTGAAGTCATTGAAAATCAATTAAATATAATTATTTTGACTTGAATTATTGGTTATATTTCGTGAATTTCAACCTTCATTCGTTTTATTTCAAAGAAATTAAGACTTAGGCTTCGGGTTTGGTATTTTGGTAAAAAGCAGAAAAGCCTTCAACTAATTTTTAGGTTAAAGGCATTTTTAGAATATTTTGAAGTATGTTATTTCGCAGAATAATCGAGTTTCGACATTATTTCTTTAATAGAGAAATGTGCTCCGCAGACAAATTCATCTGCAGCGCCGTAATAAATTGTCAGTAGATCGCCATTGACCAAATGGCCATTTGTAAAAACAACGTATCCGAAAAAACCGCTGAGTTCGTAATTTTCTGTTGGAACCATAATGGGATCCAGCGTTCTTGCAATTACTTTTGATGGATCTTTGATATCCATTAAAAAAGCGCCCAAACAATATTGATGCTGGGAATTGGCTCCGTGATAAATTTCGAGCCAACCCGCATCAGTTTTAATAGGTGCGGCGCCTGCACCAACTCTTGCGCTGTCCCACAAACCTTTGCGCGTTCCCACAAGATATTGATGGTTTCCCCAATGTACACCGTCGGGCGAATCTGAAAGCCAGATGTAATTTCCGCCAATTTGTGGACTAGACGGACGATGTAATGCGTAAAATTTTCCATTGATTTTCTCTTCAAAAATGGCGCAATCTTTATTGTGAGGAGGAAAAATCATTCCTTTGCTTTCAAAATTTTTCCAGTCTTTTGTGGTTCTCAATCCAACGCCAACGCCACTTGACGAAACTGCCGTATAAGTTAGGTAATAAGTCTCATCAATTTTACTGACCCTGCAATCTTCAATTCCATATTGCTCCAAACCGCCAATTCCCATGAGCGAAGTGTTGTATTCTGGTTCGTAAAAATGAATTCCGTCATCGCTGCAGACCAATCGTAAATGAGATAAGGTAGTGAGATAATCCAGACCTTTGTATTGAATCACTCGTGCATCATTGGCAACTAAATCGGGATCATTTAGCGGTATTTCGATAATTTCTACTTTGCCTAATTCATTGACTACTGGGAAAAATATCACGCCTTCTTTCTGGGCAATGCTTTCGGCAACTCTTACAATGAGCCAGATTTTATTGTCAAAGGTAAAAACACCGGGATTCAAAAGACTGATAATCTGAAGATCGTTTGTGCTTGACTTTAGATCCTTAGGCATCAATAATGGATTTTCGGGAAATCGTTTTGCAATATCACTCATAAAATTAATCTATAAAAAGCTATTGCAAATAAAGGTCGTGATATTTCGCTTATCGTTTTTACAGAATGTGTTTCATTATGTTATAATTTTCACACACAATGTTTTAATTTAGTTTTCGACGAGACAAATTTCAAAAACAGTTTTTCCGTCTTCATTTTTATGTGAAATGTAACCGCCGTGAGCTTCAATTATATTTTTAGACAAAGTGAGTCCGATGCCAGCGCCTTCTGATCGGGTTGTAAAAAACGGTAGGAATATTTTTTCGGCAATTTCTTTTTCGACTCCGTTGCCGTTGTCTGATATTTTGATAAAAGTGCGGTTTTCTTTTGCCTGAACTGCAATTGAAATCTCTTTATCTGAGATTTCTTTTAAAGCATAAATCGCATTTGTCAATAGATTAATCAATACTTGTTCGAGTTGCTGAGAATCGACATTGACTGAAAATTTTGACGAAATGTTGTTTTCTACTTTTATATTTTCTTGACGAAACAACGGATTCATGATCTGAAGACTATTGTCGACCAAGTCCAACAGGTTTATTTTTTGTTTTTTAGGGCTTGGCAGCATAGCGAGTTTGCGATACCCTTCTATAAATTTCTGGAGATGATCGCTTCTTCGCAACATGGTCTCGACGCTGTTTTTTATATCTTCCAAATCTTCGTTTGAAAGACTATCCTGTTCGACCAAATCTTGCAAATTTTGACAAATAGAACGAATTGGCGTTATCGAATTTAAAAGTTCATGCGAAATCACTTTCATCAAATTTACCCATGCTTCTTTTTCTTTTTTCTCTACTACATTCTGAATCGAATCGAGTAAAACAATAAAATAATCGTTTTCAAAAATCTCCGTTCTTGATGCCTGTAAAACAAAAGTCTGCGAATTTTGCTGATTAATACTGATTTCGATTGACGTTTTTATTTCCTGAAAATCGTCTTTGTCGATAATTTCGCATAAAGTTGGTAAATGGCTTTTAAGGTATTTCCATTTTGAGAATTTCGGAACATTAAAATGCGTCGAAAAATAATCATTCATTAGAAAAATGTTCCAGTCGCTTTCCTGTTTTTGCAGAATAATAATTCCGGTTTCGATATTATTTAAAATAGAAGTATAAATAATGTCTTTAGAAACCTGCTCATTTTGCTTGTTTTTTAAAATATCATACAACTCAAATAAATCATTTTGACTTGATTTATGTTTTGAAAAATCAGAACTAAAATCGTTTTGAATAATCGAAGAAATGGTTTTATCATAAAGCAAAATGATGCTTTTTACATAATTATACAATTCAATTATCAGAAGAAAAACAATTAAAAAACCGAAAATTGGTGCAAAAACAAAATTGATTTTATGCAGATAAATCGAAAATTCGATTGTAACCAAAATCAAAATTAACCGCAAAAAAAGGAGTTGATATGTTTTTAAGGATTTAAGCATATTAATTAGTGCTGATATTATATTTCTCCAGACGGCGGTACAAAGAACCTCTTGATAAGCCAAGTTCTTCGGCGGTTTTGCTGATATTATTATTGTGTTTCAAAAGTGCTTTTTCAACCGTCGCTTTTTCTACAGAAGAAAGCTGAATATCATCCAGATTTTCATATTCCGTAATTTGTTCTAAATCTAAATCGGAAACCGTAATTTTATTGTTTTCACAAAGAATAACGGCGCGCTCAATTTTATTTTCCATTTCGCGAATGTTTCCGTTCCAAGCGTGTTTTTCGATTTGTTCCAAAACTTTTTTGTCAAAAATAATTTGGCTTCTTCCGTATTTTTCGCTGATTTTTTCCAATAAATATTCGGCTAACGGAATTTTATCTTCGATTCTTTCGCGTAGCGGAGGCAAAACAATTTCCATTGTATTGATTCGGTAATACAAATCTTCGCGGAAATTTTTGTCGGCAACTTCGAGTTTTAAATTCAAATTGGTTGCTGTAATTATTCGAACATTTAAAGGTCTAGGTTTTGTTTCGCCCAATCTCGTAACGGTTTTGGTCTGGATAACCTGCAATAATTTTGACTGTAAATGAAGCGGAACATTTCCTATTTCATCCAGAAAAATAGTTCCGTTTTGCGCCATTTCAAAACGTCCCGGCGTATCGGTTTTGGCATCGGTAAAAGCACCTTTGGCATATCCGAATAATTCGCTTTCGAAAATATTCGAATTCAAAGCGCCCAAATCAACATTTACAAAAGGCTGAGTTTTTCTTTCGGATTGAGAATAAATATGATGTGCTAAAACGAATTTCCCAGTTCCATTTTCGCCAAGAATCAAAACATTGGCATCTGTTTTTGCAACTTTATCGGCAAGAGAATACGCTTTTTTTATGATTTCAGAATTTCCAATAAAAAAGTCATCAGCAATTTCCGGGCTTTTCATTTTCTTTTGTTCTTTTCTCGCTTTATCAACAGCCTGTTTTACTGATTCCAGCAATTTAGTATTCTCCCAAGGTTTCAGGATATAATCAAAAGCGCCCGATTTTAAACCTTCAACCGCAGTTTCCACTTTTCCAAAAGCCGTCATTAAAATCACGACTGTTTTCGGCGAAAGCGTTTTTATTTCTTTCAGCAAATACAAACCTTCTCTTCCGTCTTCAAATCCAATTCTGTAATTCATATCCAGCAAAACAACATCGATGGTATTTTTTGCCAATAATTCGACAATATTTTTCGGATTATTGAGTGTGTAAATATTCTCAAAATACTTTTTCAGATACACTTTCGACGCAAAAAGGATGTCTTCTTGATCGTCGATGATTAAAATTGAAGCGTTTGTCTTTTTCATTTTTGTTCGGTTTTGGACGAAAGGTGTCCACTTATGGACAGTGAAGCTTTTTTTCTTAAAATAAAATCTTAAAAATAAAGTACTTACGAGGTTTAATTTTTTGGCATGAAAATCACAATTGTACTGGTAAATCATTAATTATTAAGCCCTTTCGAAAGTAAAAATAACAAAAAATCACATTGTTAATTATCTTAATTTTCAGCTGTGTTTCTTTTACTTCAAAAGGGAAAATATTTTAAAAAGAAAATCAATCAAAACTAAAAACATCCATTATGATTACCATTAAAAAACTTTCAAAAGTATTTAGAACTGAGGAATTAGAAACCAGAGCATTAAGCGAAATTTCATTAACTATAAATCAAGGCGATTTTATTTCAATCATGGGACCATCCGGAAGCGGAAAATCTACTTTGTTAAATATCATCGGGCTTTTAGACAGCGCTTCAAACGGAAGTTATCATTTGCTTGATCAGGAAATGGTAGGTTTAAAAGAAAAATCAAGAGCAAAAGCAAGAAAAGAAAACATCGGTTTCATTTTTCAAAACTTCAATTTAATTGATGAATTGTCGGTTTATGATAATATCGAATTGCCTTTGATTTACAACAACGTTCCCTCTTCTGAAAGAAAACAAAAGGTAAATGACATGGCTAGGATTTTAGGAATTTCGCACCGATTGAAACATTTCCCGCAACAACTTTCGGGCGGACAACAGCAGCGTGTGGCTGTTGCGAGAGCTTTAATCAATAATCCGAAAATCATTTTGGCAGATGAGCCAACTGGAAACTTAGATAGTAAAAACGGAAATGAAGTAATGGAATTATTGACTGATCTTCATGCAAGCGGTTCAACAATTTTGATGGTAACGCACTCTGATTATGATGCTTCTTTTTCGCAAAAAACAATTTTGATGAAAGATGGTGTTATTCTTTCTGAAAAACAGAATCATAGAAATGTCGATGTTTTGGTAACTTCTAAAAATTAGAGCCATGCTGAAAAATTGGATTAGTATTTTTATTTTTCAGATAAAGAACAACAAACTTTTTACAGCTTTGAATGTTTTGGGTTTGAGTATAGGAATTGCCGGATTGATTTTTGCCATTCTGTATTGGAATGATGAACACAGTTACGACCAATGGAATCCTAATAAAGACACTGTTTTTTTGGTTGCCAATCAAATGGATCCCACTACATATTGGGCTTCAAGTTCTGCACCAATTGGTTCAGCGATAAAAAATTCAAGTTCGGAAGTTGAATCTTATTGTTATGTAAGCGGCAATTATGATAATGAAATAATTCATTACAATGGTAAAAAAATACAGTCTGAGAAAGTTCTTGTAGCGCAAAAAAACTTTTTTGACTATTTCCCTTATCAGTTTATCGAAGGCAATGCGGCAATAGGTTTGTCAGACGGTAATAGTATTTCTTTGTCCGAAGATCTTGCTAGGCAATTATTTGGAAATGAAAACGCATTTGGCAAAAAAATAGTTTTGCAAAATCAGGTTTTGGTGGTAAGAGGGGTTTACAAACTCGATAAAAAGTCGATTTTTAACCCTTCCTGTGTGGTCAATTTTATGGATTTAAGAGTTAAAAACAATATTCAGCTTTGGGGGAATTTCCAATACATCCTTTTATTAAAACTAAAAAATCCTTCTTACGCAGCATCAGTTACAAAGAGCCTTGCTAAGGTTTATTATGATAATATGACAGTACCTCGCGCTAAATTTCAAAGTATGACACCGGAGGAACTTATTAAAAAATTTGGAGAAGTAAAACCCACTTTAGAGCCTTTATCCTCTATTCGCTTGCATACCAAAACTGGTGGCCTTATAGAAAGTAACGGAAATTATCAGCTTTTGCTGATTTTTGCTGGCTTATCCATTTTAATATTGATACTATCGATTGTCAATTATGTGAATTCTGCTACCGCAAACGCCGTAAAGAGAGCTAAGGAAATTGGTGTTAGAAAAATTATTGGAGCTTCTAAAGCTAATATCATACAACAGTTTATTTTTGAAACCATACTAATTATATTATTTTCAATTTTAATATCTCTTGTAATTGTTGAACTTTCACTTCCCTATTATAATGTTTTTTTAGAAAAAACACTTGTTTTACAAAGCGGACAATTCTATCTGCAACTCATCATTGTTTTTATTGTAATCATAATTGCAGCAGGGATATTTCCGGCATTTTATGTTTCAAATTTTGAAGTCTTGAAAGTCTTGAGAGGTAATTTTGCAAGAAGTAAAAATGGCGTATGGCTTCGTAACGGAATGCTGATATTTCAGTTTGCTGTAGCTGCTTTTTTTATTATTGGATCTTATATCGTAAATCAACAAATTGATTATATGAATTCAAAGGATTTAGGCTTTAACGGAAATCAAATTCTGAATATCTCGTATCGTAATGTATATGGTGAAAAAATCAGCTTTAAAGACCAGTATGATAAATATGATAACATCAAAAATCAACTGCTTCGTATAAAAGGTGTTAAAGAAGTCGCTGGTGGCGGTTTTGTAATGGGAAATGGTGCAAAATCTGTGATTTCTTATCATCATAAAGATATTAATATTGATGGAAACAATGTTCCTGTAGATTTTGGGCTTCTTGAAATGATGAAAATAAAATTAGTCAAAGGGCGCTATTTTAGTCCGAAATATACTCAGGATACTATCAATTCGATGTTGATTAACGAAACTGCGTTAAAATTGTTAAATGAAAAAGATCCGATTGGAAAAAAAATAAACTGGGACGGAAAAGAAGCCATTATCGTGGGAGTTGTAAAAGATTTTAACATTGGGAATCCGGGCGAAGCTATACCACCAATGTCAATATTCCATTTTAAAAGCGTGCCTTGGTTTAATAGTCTTTTGAATAATATTTATGTAACCGCAGATACCCAAACGATGCAGCAAACTATTGCTGACATAGAAAGTTTGTGGGTGAAGAAAATAGATTCAGAATATCCATTTTTATACGATTTTGTAGATAAGGAATACAAGAGGTCGTATAGCAGTTATGTAAAACAAAAAAATCTTTTTTCGCTGCTAAACGTCATCGTTATTATAATTGCTCTTATTGGTTTGTTTGCATTGGCTTCTTATTCTATTGAAAGACGTATGAAAGAAATTGCTATTCGAAAAACACTTGGTGCCGAAACGAATGTTTTATTGAAGGAACTTTGCAAACAATATATCCTTTTTAGTATAATAGGATTTGTGATTGCTTTATTTCCCGCTTATTATTTATTAAACAAATGGCTAGAGAATTTTGCCTATCGCGTTTCTATTTCGATTTCTCCTTTTCTAATTGGGTTTTCGGCTTTATTACTGCTAACTCTTGCAGTAGTCCTTTCAAGAGCTTATCAGGCGACAAAAGTTGATGTTTTAAAATATTTAAAATACGAATAAGATGCTACGAAATTGGATCAACACATTTTTTTATCACATCAAAAACAACAAACTGTTTTCAATTCTAAATATTTTAGGATTGTCAATCGGGATGGCGACTTTGATTTTTGCGATTCTTTTTTGGAACGACGAACATTCATACGATCAATGGAATCCGGAAAAAGACAAAGTTTATTCGGTCTTAAATGACATTGGCGAAAATAATGTCTGGACAACAAATGCGGCGACAACCGGACCAATGCTAAAAGCAATTTCTTCAGACCTGGATAGCTACTGTTATTTTTATACCGAATATGCCAAAGATGTGATTTTATATAATGGAAAAAAAGAGGTGCTAAATAAGATTTTTACAGCACAAAGCAACTTTTTTTCTTTCTTTCCGTACAGATTTATTCATGGAAACGGCAAAACGGCCATTCAGGACAGAAACAGTATTGCTTTATCTGAAGAAACTGCCGAGCGACTTTTCGGTACAGAAAACCCGATGGGAAAATTGGTGAAATATAATGGGCAAGTTTTTACTGTTAGAGGAGTTTACAGCCTTTCTGAAAAATCTTCTGTAATGCCAGAAGCTGTTACAACGGCCATCGATGACGACTTAAAAAGAACAAAAGACGAGTGGAGCTATCATTACGGATTGGTCTTGAAAGTTAAAAACCAAAATGCGACAGCTGCCATCATAAAAAACATGGACAATCTTTTTTTTGAAAATGTTACTAAAGCACAAGCCAAATCAGAAGGTCTTTCGATCGAAGAATTTACAAAAAAGTACGGAAATCCTGTAAAAACTAGTTTGTTGCCTTTATCGGAAGCTAAGTTATACAAAGGAAATCAGCCTTTTTCTGAACCAAACGGAAATTTGCAATACCTGATGATTTTAATGGGTTTGTCAATTTTAATTTTATCGCTTTCGATTGTAAATTACATTAACCTTGCGACTGCAAATGCCATAAAAAGAGCCAAAGAAATTGGCGTAAGAAAAATCACTGGCGCGACAAAAGGACAAATTGTAACTCAATTTGTTTTTGAAACAGCTTTAATTACGATTTTTTCCGTTTTACTGGCATTAGTCCTTGTTGAGGTTTTGTTGCCGTATTACAATTCATTTCTAAATAAAGATTTGGTTCTGGTTAGTACTCAGTTTTATATTCAGTTAATTTTAATTACGTTGCTTGTAATAGTAGTTTCGGGAGTTCTGCCAGCGATTTATGTTTCGAATTTTGAAGTTTTAAAAGTTTTGAAAGGAAATTTCTCCCGAAGCAAAAAAGGAATTTGGCTCCGAAACGGAATGTTGGTTTTACAGTTTGCAATTGCGACTTTTTTTATCATTGGCTCTTTCATAGTTTACAAGCAAGTCAATTTTATGGCCGAAAAAGATTTAGGTTTTAATGGTTCGCAAGTTTTAGATATCACTTTTAAACCTAAAAAAGAGAAATCGCAATTCGAAAGATACAAACTCATCAAACAAGAAGCCTCAAAAATAAAAGGCGTCGAAGCGGTTTCGACTGCATTATTTGCAATGGGATCTCAGGAAAATTCATGGTCAAGTGCGAGTTATCAAAACAGAAAACCATTTTTAATTCAGGAAATGGCAATGGATTTAGACATGCTGGATATATTGGATATTAAATTGCTGAAAGGGCGAAAATTAAATCCCGCAATTTCTTCTGATACCATTTCGTCAGTACTTATAAACGAAGAAACTGCCAAATTGATTGGAGAAAAAGATGTTATAAATAAAACGATTCTTTGGAGAGATCAAAAAATGAAGATTGTTGGCGTGGTTAAAAATTTCAACTATTTCGGATTTGAAAGCAGAATTGGACCTATGGTGCTCTTTTATGTAACCAAAATTAATGGCGTTCAGGATGACATCAGACATGTTTTCATAAAAGTTAAACCCGACGATATTTCAGAAACTATTGCCCGAATTAATAAATTCTGGACGCAAAAAGTAGATGCTGAATATCCATTCGAATATAATTTTGTCGATAAAAACTATGCCCGAAATTTTAAGAAATATGAAAACCAAAGAAACTTATTTGCCTTATTGAATATTATCGTAATCCTAATTGCCGTTTTCGGATTGTTTGCTCTGGCTTCTTTTTCAATGGAAAGAAGATTAAGAGAAATCGCTATTCGAAAAACGCTTGGTGCAGAAACCAATATTTTGCTTAAAGATTTATCAAACCAATATGTTGTTTTTTGTGTGATTGGCTTTTTGATCGGAATACTTCCTGCCTATCTTTTATTGCAAAAATGGCTTGAAAATTTTGCATTCCGAATTGACATTCCAGTTTTACCTTTCATAATTGCTTTTGTGTCTTTATTATTTCTGACACTGACAATCGTTTTGGCGAAAGCGTACCAAGTAACAAAAGTCGAAATTTTACGATATTTAAAATACGAATAAGATGCTAAAAAACTGGATCAACATATTTATTTACCAACTTAAGAACAACAAGTTGTTTAGTGCTCTGAATGTTTTAGGGCTATCGATTGGAATTGCAGGTTTAGTGTTCGCTTTACTGTACTGGAACGACGAACAGAGTTATAACGCCTGGAATCCGGAAAAAGAGAATGTTTATCAAGTTTTAGTACAACTCACAGATATGCCTGTCAGTGCAGATAATACTGTATTATTAAAAGCACATTTGGAAAAAGACCCTAATGTCCAAAACATCGTTTTTGCTGATAGCTGGTATCAAAAAAGCAAATTCATTTATAATGGTAAAAAAGAATTCGTTGATAAAATAATCAATGTTGAAAAAGATTTCTTTTCTCTTTTTCCTTTTAAAATCATTCATGGAAATGCTGTGAATGCATTAAAAGATGGTTCAAGTATTGCAATATCTGAAAATCTTGCAAATCGCGTTTTTGGAAATGAAAATCCAATTGGCAAACAAATCAATTGTTTTGATAATTTGTTTGTAGTTCGTGCCGTATATCAAATTCCTGGAAATTCTTCGATTGCTCCAAATGTTGTAGTAAATCGGATGAAAGATCTCGCAGATCCGGCTCAAAGTCGAAGCCTATTTGCTTTAAAAATACTTTTAAAAGTGAAAGATCCGGCAAAAGTAGAACAGACCCGAAAGATGCTCGAAAAAGCATACTATGATGATGTGATTGTAAGAGAGGCAAAACAAGCTGGTTTTACTCCTGAAGAGATGACAAAAAAAGTGGGGCATTTTACAGTTTTCATGGAACCGTTGTCAACAGCAAGATTACAATCTATTGCAGATGGTTATCCTGAAGGTCGTGGCAATTATCAGTTTTTGCTAATTATGACAGGACTCTCGATTTTGATTCTAATTTTATCTATCGTCAATTATATAAATCTGGCTACAGCCAATGCCATAAAACGCGCTAAAGAAGTAGGAATCCGCAAAATTATTGGCGCATCAAAAAATAATATCATACTTCAATTTATATTTGAAACAACTTTAATTAGTTTGTTGTCGATATTGTTAGCTTTAGTAATCGTAGAATCGACTTTGCCTTATTACAATAATTTTTTAAATAAAAATTTAATGATTATTGGAAGCCAATTTTATCTACAACTCATTCTAATTTTCGTTACAACTATTTTTGTTGCAGGGATATTTCCTGCAGTGTATGTTTCTAATTTTGAAACTTTGAAAGTCTTGAAAGGTAATTTCTCAAGAAGTAAAAATGGCGTTTGGTTGCGCAACGGAATGTTGATTTTTCAATTTGCTATCGCTACATTTTTTATTATTGGCTCAAGCATTGTATATCAACAAGTAAAATATTTAAGCGATAAAGATCTCGGTTTCAAAGGAAATCAGCTGATTGCAGTAGACTTACACCTTCTTCCTTCAGATTACGAAGGAGAAAACAATGCGCAGAATATTTTCAACAAATACAGTACAATAAAGCAAGAGTTAAGCAAAATTGAAGGAGTTGAAAATGTTTCAACCGGACTTGTATCTTTTGACGGTTCAGACAATTCGTTAGCACCGCTTTTATATCACGATGTACTTTTTAAGGCAAAACATATTGGGATAGATTTTGGGATGCTTGAAATGTTAAAAATCAAAATGGCAAAAGGAAGAGGGTTCGACAAAAAACTTGCTTCCGACACTATAAACTCCATCATCATAAATGAAACTGCCGCAAAGTTGATGAATATGAAAAATCCTATTGGAGAACAAATTTTGATTAGAAATCAAAACTTAAAAATTATTGGAGTGGTAAAAGATTTTAATTTACTAAGTCCAGAGGTCGCCGTACCGCCAATGACATTTTATCATTTAAAAACTTTAGGAATGGCGACAGAAATGGACAGAGTATATGTAAAATTGAATGCAACAAATATAGACAACACGATTTCTTACATTGAAAAATTTTGGAAAACAAAAGTTGATACTGAATATCCTTTTAAATACGATTTCGTAGATAAAGAATACGCACGGACTTACGAAGCGTATGTAAAACAAAAGAATTTGTTTTTATTACTTAATGTTATTGTAATTCTAATTGCTCTTTTTGGATTATTTGCCTTAGCATCTTATTCAATACAACGACGAATGAAAGAAATCGCCATTAGAAAAACGCTTGGAGCTGAAACAAATGTGCTGTTAAAAGAATTATCGAAACAATATGTTTTCTACTGCATAATAGGTTTCATAATAGCAATTTTTCCTGTTCATTTTTTATTGAACAAATGGCTCGAAAATTTCGCTTTTAGAATAGACATCAGCATAATTCCATTCATTTTAGGATTTTTCACTTTATTAATTCTAACATTAACAATTGTTCTTTCGAGAGCTTATGCAGCAACGAAAACAGACATTTTGCACTATCTGAAATACGAGTAAAAAATAGTAAAACTGAAACATAAGTTCAATAAAACAAAAAAGCGATAACCAAGAAGTCTTTAGTTATCGCTTTTTTTTCGTCTAACTTGAGAAAGTCAGACCTTTATCTTTAAAACCATTATACAATTCCTGGCGGGCACTGCTTATCGTTTCTTCGGTGCGATAAATGCTGCACCAGAATTTAATCAGCAGTTTATATTTTCCTTGAGAAATGGCGCTGTAGTAAATCTGAGATGGTTTTGCATTGTTTACCAATGGCAGATTCGCAAGCGTTTCGTTTACAATAGTATTTATTTCTTCTGGAACAGTTTCGCCTGTAATCTCAAACGTAACTTCTACAAGTTTATAATTATCAGTGTAGGTCCAGTTTGTGATATTCTGCGATAATAAATTACCATTCGGGATAATGATTTCGGCACCGTTTGGCGCATTGATTTTGGTTGTTCTAAGTCCCATAGACTTTACTCGCCCTGATTCTGAACTGATTTCAACAACATCGCCGATTTGGATAGGTTTGTCAAAAATTAAAATGATACCCGAAACAAAGTTGTTGACTATATTCTGAAGTCCGAGTCCGACACCGACACCCAGCGCTCCAAGAAGAATACTCAATTTATCCAATGGCATTCCCGACGCAGCCACAGCCAGAAGATAACCACTTATTAAGACAATCAACCTCGTAATAAGAAGCTTTGAATGTTGCCTTTTGTTGATGTTTTCTTCATTTTCATCATCAATTTCACCAAAAAAGTAAGCTACATAATTTTGAAGTAAATGTGCTGCCCAAATAATGATGAAAAATAAAACGATGTTTTCTAAAGTAAAAGTAATACTTCCGATTGTATTTGGATGAATTAAGATCTTTTGAAAAGAAGCACGAAGCGACTCCCAAATATTTAAATTAGAAGCAATAACAATCAGCCACATATAACTGATTACGATAATGAATGGCTTTTTAAGTGTATCGGACAAACTTTCGTAATTGAACATTTTTTCGATACCTCGTTTTACTCTTGTGGTGTAAATTTGAAGAAGAATGATTTCTAAAATAATCTTCAATAAAACACTTAAAGCGACAATTTGAGTTAAAGATATGAAAGCTGTAATACTTATCATGTTTGAAAGCGAAACTCTACCAAACAAGTTAAATAGAATAGATAACCCATTCAAACCAATAAAAATAATACTGGCCCATTTAAAAAATCCTTTGATATAAAGCTGTTCTTTTAAAGTTTTGATTTGAACCAATCCGTAACGAATTCCGAGGATATTGATTACGATAAAGGCACATCGTTGCAATAAACCAACGGTAATGAATAAATCTAAGAAGCAAAGAGCAAAAAACAATCCTAAAAGCAACAGCCAGTTACGCATTGCGATGCCCGACCATTTGTTTTTGAATAATACTGTTAAAGCTCCTAACAAAATAAGCTGGATTAATTCTAAAAACAATGCAGGAGCATACAAATTGGTAACAACCGCAATGTTTAAACCTATAACCACAACTGGAATAAGAATGCCTCTATTAAGATATTTAAAATTAAACTGTGAAAGATTCTCAATACAGTCTTTAGATTTTAGGAATTTTATGTTTCTCGAAATGTACCAATACAAAAGTCCCATAAAGAAACATAAAGTTACAAGTCCGCCGGCTTTGTAGCCAAGATAATAAGCGGCTACATTTTCTTCGATGATTACTTTAGCTTTTATATTGTGCGTAACTTTTTTCTTTACAGCCGAATCTCCAAGTTGCCATAAAGAAGGATATTCTTTGTTGAAAATACTGATTCCCGACTTTTCAAGTTTTCCTTCAACAGTAACCAGAGCGTTAGAAACGGCAATTTTTCGCTGTACTGTAAGTCTTTTTTTATTGTTAAGGATTCCCTGATTTTCGGTCATTAGGCTATCTGTAGCCAGATATCTTTTTTTAAGGTCGGCAAATTCTTTTTTGAATTGTTTGCGACGAATCGTATCTCTTAATAAAGTGATTAAAGTTTTGTCTTTTCGTAGATCGATAACACGTTTCTTAATCTTTTCAAGAATCAAGTTTCGGGCGTTGATTGCCGTATTCTGTTCATTAAGCTCCTGCTGAATCTCTTGCAGAACAAGACGGTACATCTGCTGATTTCTAACATTTGGATTTGCGCCTTTTAAACTCGCTAGTATAAGTTCAAGCTTACTTTCGGTACGTTTCATCTCACCAAAAAGATGATGTGTTCCACCTTCAAAATCGGTATCGTTATAAGCAGATTCTAAAACTTCTCCAGCTTTTTCGATAGACATTAGATAATCGCTGTCGGTTGCGGTTGTATCGTTAAACAATCGACCGGCATTTTCTTTTTTAGGAGTTTTATTCTCTTGTGAGAAATGCTGTTGCGAATAAAAAAGGGTTAGTAGTAATGTAAGGTAATAAATAGGTTTTTTCAGAAAAATCATAATTTTTAGGCTTATTTAGGGAGCTCAAATTTAGATTTTTTTGCGTAACTTTTGATTAAGAAAATAAATTTAAAATGATAAATCGGTTTCTGTTTCTTTCTTTTGAAAATTTTTATTGAAATATACTTTTCGCGGATTTTTTTCTGCAAACGAAGACACCAGTTGCATAATATACTGGCTACTGGCATAAGCCGTAAGGTAATCTTTGATTTCTAAAGGTTCGGTAATAGCGGTTTCGGTAGGGAAATAGCCCATTCCGTAAAAATGACCGTTTTCTATCCAGATACAGCTGCGTTCATCAGCAGAGCGTCCTTTGTCTATAATGGCAAAACTAGGCCTAATGCCGATTAAATATTCAAGAGCATTTTCGACTTGAGCATTATGAGCAACAGTTTCCGGATAATCCGAATTTTTCTGAGGCATCAAAAATTCACCTGGCGACAATTTTGAATAACTGCAGAATCTTTGGTCGATTTCAAATTTTTGAGAAAGAGAAAGCAATAAGTTTACACCTTCATATTCAGAATTAAAAACTTCTATACAAGTCTGAAATTTATTCAGTCTTCCGATAGCCAAATGTTTATGGCCGCTTCGAGCTTCATATTCATACAATCCGAATTTGGGTTCGAAACGTTTTAAAGCGCGGTTGTGCTCCGGCCAAAGTTTTTTGATTTCGCTATATTCCAGTAGAAGCGCCATAAGTTCGGTAGCACAGACTTCAAAGGTTATATTGTAAATATCTCGAAGAAAATTCTGGCGTTGAGGTTTTACATTATTGCCTGTAAAATGAGAAGCAACCCGTTTTTTGATGTTAACGGCTTTTCCAACATAAATTACCTTTTTATTTTGATCATAGAAATAATAAATCCCAGGTTTTTCTGGAAGTTGTTCAAAATCAGAAGGAGGAAGGTTAGGAGGAAGTCGCTGATCCTGAGAAGTAGTTTTGAGCATTTTTGAAATATGGCCTTCATCGTCCCAATCAAGGAGCATTGTAAACAAAATCGCTGTAGCATCTGCGTCGCCTCCCGCGCGGTGACGATTTTCAACGGGAATCTCTAAGGAGCGGCACAAATTTCCGAGACTGTAAGAACTTAGTCCAGGTTTTATCTTTCGGGTTGCGCGTACTGTACACAATTTTCTGGCTGTCCATTTAAATCCGGATTCCTGAAGCTGATGCCGTACAAAAGAATAATCAAAATTTACATTATGAGCTACAAAAATACGGCCGTTGAGCATTTCGAAAATCTGCTCAGAAACATCATCAAAAATTGGAGCGTCACGAACCATTTCATTGTTGATTCCTGTTAAGGCAAAAATCGGAAGCGGAATATCTTTTTGTGGATTTATAAGCGTTTCAAAACGGTCGATAATACTTTTGCCGTCGTGAATGATGATGGCAATTTCTGTAATGCGACTTCCAGAGGCATTACCGCCTGTGGTTTCAATATCGACTATGGCATATTCAGTTTCTCTCATTTTACAGCTTCTTGAACCATAAAACAGCTGTTTGTTCCTGGTTTTGCAAAATTAGCATAGATTGATGCCTTTTTTTGAAAAAGTGCTGTTATAAATTATAACAAGTTTTACGTAATTGATTATTTGTGAAATATTTACAGCTTACAAATTTTTAACAATTTCGATTAGAGGCGGAATAGAATTTTATCTATATTTATACATCTAAAGTTGCTGTCTTACAGTAGTTTGAAGAAACCAAAAATAATTTAAAAACATCGTGATGGAAAGCACTATTAAACTTAGGGTGAGAAAAGAAATTGACAATGGCAGTGAGTTTAAAGTGATTAAACTAAAAGGGTCATTGATTGCCGGAGGCTTTACCGAAATCATTCATATTTCGGATGAAGACGAACATTATTACCTCAATACCTTTTCTACACCTTCGCGAAACAAAAAATCGACAGAAGAGTTTTTATTGGGATACATTGCCGACCATCAGCTTAATGATGCGGTGATGCTTCTAAAGTAAAAGCTTGCTGTTTATTCAATTTTATTTTAATATAGACGAAAAAAAGATGAGTTTTTGAGCTCATCTTTTTTTATTGGATAAAGTTAGAAGGATAAAAAAAGAAATGACCCTCAGCTTTTGCTGATGCTAGACCCATAGCATCAACATTTACAGAGAGCCACTTTCTTTATCCAAAAATTTAAAAAATCGGCGTGTAAAAAAAATTGGGGGATTATTTAGTCGATAAAACCAAATTTATCTTCAAATGCTTTTCCAATTACAGGAATTGGTTTCTTTTGCTCGTTTGCTGCATTGATAATTCCGAAAATCCATAAAATGAAAATTGCGTAACCAATGTAGTTTAAAAAGTAAAGAGACGAAACCGTAAATACGACAATAGATAAAAGGATATTCACTACAAATGAAACTACAAAAATACCCAAGCCTTGCTTTAAGTGATAAGTAACAAGGTCGCTTTTTGGAGTTAAATCTTTACTTTTAACAAATGCTATAATCCATCCAATAATAGTGATGTAGCTTAAGATAGAAAGGGTTTTTCTGTTCATCGTTATATTTATTTATTAGATCAAAAGTAGATACAACAATAGGAATCTTAAATAGAGAATTTGTCTTTGGCTGTTTTGACTTTGTATTTGTTCGGATTAGGTTAGTAAAGTGAAATTAGGAGTCATTATTTTCTAAATTTCGTCCTTCATCAGTTTAAAAAAATGCTCTTTTTTTCCTCTTGAAATGGGCACGGCTGACTTATCAATCATTTGTACCATTCCTTCTCGGGAATAGCTTACAATTGAGTTTACATTGATTAAATGTGACTGATGAACTCGAAAGAACATTGGAGGTTCTAGTAAATCTTCATAATTTTTTAAAGGTTTTGAAACCATTATTTTTCGTCCATCCGTCAGAAAAAAAGTGGTGTAGGAACCCGAAGTTTCGCACCTGATGATTTGATCCAGTTTTACAACATACATCGCTTCCTGAGTCGGCAGAATAATACGGTCCGGAGTTCTGGTTAGATTTTGCTGCAATTCATTTAGCTGTTGTTTTTCCAGAACTTTTTCTTCCAATAAAGTAATGCGTTCAACTGCTGTTTTGAGTTCTTCGGGATCTATTGGCTTCAATAGATAATCTATAGCGCTGTACTTAAAAGCGTTAATAGCATGCTGTTCGTATGCTGTTGTAAAAATCAGGTGAAAAGAATTAAATGTAATTTGCTTTAAAACATCAAAGCCGGTTCCGTCAGTGAGCATAATGTCCATAAAAACCAGATCAGGTTTTAATCTGTCAATTAACTTTACCGCTTCTGATGCACTTTCGGCGTAACCAATAATCTGAATACTATTGGGTGCGGTCATTTCTAACATTATTGATAGCGCTTCGCGAATGCGCTGTTCATCTTCAATTATAATTGTCTTGTACATCTAGTCTATTATTGGAATGTTTATAATTACGATACAGCCTGAACTGTCTGTTTCTGGATCTCGCTCTAAAACCTTAAATCCTGCCCACGGATAATCTTTTTGCATTTTGCTTAATCGCTCATCAGTAATTGTCGTTGATAATGATTTATGGTTGTCTTTTAGCTTGAATTTTCTCGAAGCCGCAAGTCCGATGCCGTTGTCTTTTATAGTACAGATGAGATTTTGTTCCTGAGAAGCTAACTTGAAATGTATTTCTAATAATCCGTTAGCGTTTTTAGCTATTGGTTTTAAGCCATGTTCTACCGCATTTTCTATAAAAGGTTGAATTAATAAAGGTGGAATAAGTAAATTATTTTCAACAGATTCATCACATACTATAGCGTAATCAAATCCATTGTTTAAGCGCAGCTGTTGCAGTTCGATATAATTTTTTAAAGTTCCTATTTCTTCCTCTATCGAAATTGTTTCTTTGCGTGACTGCTCCAAAATCTGACGCGTTAGTTTTGCAAATTTATTAAGGTATGAAACCGCCGGAATTGTATCTTTTTGCAAAATCATGCTTTGGATGTTCCCCAAGGCATTAAAAATAAAATGTGGATCCATTTGCGAACGAAGCAATCTGCGTTCTAATGATAATCTGGCCGCAAGATTTTCGATGGTCTCTTTTTCCATCAACTGCATTTTCAGTTCCGCATTGGTTTGTTCCTGATGCATAAAATCTTCACGATTTTGATAATATCTTTGACGATAATAATATGAACGAAACATGAATATTAGTCCAATCAACAAAACACCTGCAACAGCATAGCCCAAAAGTTTATTTTGCTCTTCGAGTTTGTTTTCTTGTTCAAGCTGTTCTATTCGTTCCATTTTTTTTGCCGATTCGTACCTTACTTCGGCATTCTGCAGTTCGCGCTGCATATTCTCGTTATTTTTTAAGTTGTTGTATTTAGTGTACAGTGTATCATAAGAATAGTAAGCAATGTAGTCTTTTCTTTTTATGGAAACTTCTTTAAGACAGTTGTAAAAAGTAGCCAACAGATAATTATCGGTGTAGGGAAGGCTTTTTTGATAATTTATGCCTTCAATAAACAAAAGTTCGGCTTTTGCATAGTTGCCTTTTTCGGTATAATAAACCCCTTTTAATCCGATAGCGCTTCTGTAGATGATTTTAATGTTGTACTTTTTAGCAATCGCAGTCGCTTTTTCAAGATTTTTCAGCAATGCTTTTTCATTGATAGGCTTCGGACCTTTAGAATATAAATCGGCTAGATTGATGTATGCGATTCCAATATTGCTTTTGCTGATTATTTCATCGGCATTTTTTTCAGTATAAGCGACTGTGACCTCAAAAAAATCTAAAGCGGCTTTCCATTCTTCTTGAGAACCGTTTTCGAGTTTGTCAGTTAAGTAACTTCCAAATGCAAGCCTAGCATACAACTGACTTTCTGGATCTCCGGCCTGAGATGCATGCAGTAAAGCTTCACGGACATATTTTTTGACTTTTTCAGGTGAGGCTGGAGAAAATAAATAAGAGATATCGGCAGCAATTTTAGCGCATTGATCGTGAGCATCTGCCTGCGAAAAAAGTTTGTAGGCAGTAAGCAGATGATTCAAGGCCTGAGGTTTGTCGTCTATATAAGATTTTAGAGTTCCCATCGCCAGAGATGCAAATGCTTTTGTTCTTTTTCTATTTGATTTTTGCGAAAGAATATAAGCTGTGTCAGCATATTTGGTAAAATCTTTCAAATGCAGCAAGCGTCTTTGTGTTAGGGCGAGATAGGAATAACAAATGACTTCGTCGTCTATGTTTTTGTTTTTTTTAGCAAGGTTTAAGGCATCGATCTGTAGTTTTTTACAGGCAGAAGAATCAGAAAAACGTTTGGCATATCCATCTTCAGCTTTTCTTTCTACAGCAGAAATCTGTTGCGCCTGTAAAGCTGTGCCGAACAATAAAGAAAATACCAGGATGATAAACCTGTACATTGTGTTTTTTGAGAAATTTGATGTCAATTTTTTCTGCATTTCTAGTGGTAATTGTGAGCAAAGTACAAATTGCATACAGATTGACCAAACTATTGCAAACACTTTTTTGCACAGTGATTTAGTTAAAAATAATTCTTTAAAACCTATATAAACAGCATCTTCGCTGAATCCTGAAAAAGAGTATCCAAATAAAAATCTAAATCATCCATATGCCAATTCTCGATTGTTGTGCCTTGATCTTAGTAGTAATCTTGCAGTAGTTATTTTTTTTAAAACTCTAAAATTATGAATAAGAAATTTTTTACTTTATTGGTTTTTGCATTATGTTTTTTTACAGAACTGGTACATGCACAACAACAGGATGACAAGCGAATTAAAATTGAAATTACGCTTAAAGATGGAAACAAAACAATAAAAGGGGCGGTAAGATCTGCGACTTTCTCTTTTACACGTTCTGTAAATAACTTTTCTGGAACAGAAAGTACAGAAAACAAAGAGACAAACAACTACTTTTTTTCATTGGATTTTGAAAAACAGGATATTGCATTACTAACTGTTTTCATGAAAAACAAAGGTGGAGTTGATGGGCAAATTACAATGACCGATTCTTATGGCAAACTTCCGGCAAGAAAATTTGAATTTACTAAAGCAAGAATTGATTCGCTGAGCGATCAGATAAATGCAGACTACAGTAGTTCTTATTTTTCTATAATCTGCGCATCAATGATGATTGATGGCGTAAATGTAAATTAGAAAATGCTGGAGTTAAAAAAATTCGAAAAAACCGGAAACCAGTACGTCCTGAAAAAACAGTACGGTTTCGGTTTTGTTATCGTTGTGGCAATGGCTGCTGTTGCAATCGGATGCTTGTGGCATGGTAAATACTTAATAGCTTTGGTTTTCTTGATTTTGACGATTCTTTGTGCTATATCTGTTTTGTACAATAGTTTTATTATTGATTTGGATCAAAAGCAATTTATTGTGAACAATGGTCTAATCACAAAAACGGCTACAATTCATTTTTCTGATTTTGTAAACTTTGAACTATATAAAATAAAGCAAAACTTTATCACGACAAATGTTTCGCTAAATATGTATTACCTCAAGGATAACAAAGAAAAATCTATCGAAATTGCGCAAGGTTTTTTGGTTTCGTCTATGCAAAAAATTATTAATGAAATAAACGATATTTTAGAATTAGATGGAAATTCAAGAAAGATATAATATTGAAGAAACCCTACATACATTTTCATTTTGTCCTAAAAAGCCATCGCTAAATACGTTGTGGTGGTCTTTGCTTGGCATAATTGGAGGTGTAATTGTATTGTTATTTTTTGAAAATTACTTAGACGAAAGCCTTAGATGGGCTATTTACATTCTTATTTTTTGCTTAGGAATTCAAGGTTTATATGATGTTAAAGTTGGTTCAAAAGTTCGTTATATCTTTAACAGCAATGAAAATGCAGTGTATAAATGGAGTCCGATTCTCGGTAAAAGAAAAATAATGAAACTTCATGAAGTGACTATATTTGCCCATTCCGAAATGGGAAATTGGTATTATGCTTTAGGTGCCGCAAGAAGTCAGTTTGAGAAAAATTATATTTTGAGCGAAAGTTTTTCTTCGGGAAAAAAATGCCAAAGTCGTCAAGCTGCTTATGAGAAATTTATTCTGCAAAAATTGGATAGGTTAGTCGAATCAGTTCAAACTTAAAGTTTGACATCAAAACAATTATTTAAAATGTAAATTATGAAAAGAAGCAGCGTTTTATTCTTTGTCTTGTTTTTTTGTACCATTTCTTGTGATTTAGTGAAGGACAGTCCAGATACAATTTTTCAGTTGATTGGTCTGAATTCAAATAAAATTCCTCCAAGTTATGAACGTGTTTTTAAAGAATTGCGACAGCAGAAAGAAAGCAAATCGTTAAATGTTCCGTCTGAGGATGGAAAAAGCATGAAAAAAGCTAATTGTGTTGAATTTGTAAAATATTTTTATGGGCTTACATTCAAGGAGGATTTAAAGAAAATAAAGAAGTTAAATCCTGATGATGATGCAAAAGAGATAGTTAAAGCCGGAATAGAATTGTTTGAATATGCAGATGAGATTCAGAGCAAAGATTTCCCAGTAATTGCCAAAATGATTGACGACGGTAAAAGCGATGAAGAAGTTGATGCCGCTGCAAAACATCTAGATGATACAAAAGGAATCGAATTGGATAAAAAACACCAAAAAATGATGGATTTACTGCTTCCGTATGCAGATAAAAACGGAGTAGAGTACAAGAGACTTTAATTTTAAAAACGCATCAAAACAGTTGTTATGATGCGTTTTTTTAGGATTGAATTATTTTAAAATTTCTTTGATTGTCTGTACAAAAGCTTCTACCGGTTGTGCGCCCGAAATGGCATATTTACGGTCAAAAACAAAAAAAGGAACACCTTGAACTCCAATTTCGCCAGCTTCTTTAATATCGGATGCTACTTCTTTCAAGAATAAGGTATCGCTTTCTAGAACTTCTCTGATTTCATTTTCTGCCAAACCAGCCTGAATTCCTAATTTTATTAAAGTCAGCCCATTGTTTAGATCTTCTCCATCGGTGAAATAAGCCTTAAAGAAAATCTCTTCTATTGCGTCTCCAAGATTCTTTGTTTTTGCCAATTGAATGATGCGATGTGCATTTAGCGAATTTGAAATGACAGCTTTATCAAAGTTGTATTCTAGACCAACGCTTTTTGCTCGTTCTGTAACTCCTTTGTGCATTTCTTTAGACTGTTCAATTGACATGCCTTTTCGTTCGGCTAAAAAGGTATAAACGTCTTTTTCAGGTTGAGACGTAATTGTTGGGTCAAGTTGAAAGCTTTTCCATTCAACTTCAAAATCATTGTCAGGAAATGTAGCTAATGCATTTTCTAACTGTCTTTTTCCGATATAACAAAACGGACACATGATGTCCGACCAAATTTCTATTTTCATAATACAAAAATACGGAAAAAATTGTTTTAGGTTTCTAGTTTCAGGTTTCAAGTTGATGTGCTTTGTGTTTTTGACCGCAAAGCACGCAAGTTTTTTTGATATGCAAAATTTATAGAAAACGCAAAGTTCGCAAAGCTTTGCGTAAAAACTTTGCGAACCTTGCGCAACCTTAGCGACCTTTGCGGTTAAACTAAATGTCTCGTAAATCAACTTTAAACTTTAAACTTGAAACAAAAAAATCAGCAAAATAAAAAAACCGCAACACTTAATTTAAGAATTGCGGTTTCTAGGTATAAAAAATGGTTGGTTAATAGCGTTATTTTTTTTACAATGATATGTCTTTAATTTGAAACTAAAAAAAATCCCTGTAACAAAAAGAAAGTTTGATGTTAACTATTTAACATTACAGGCATTACAAGCATCGTAACTGTTTCGCCTTCTTCTAAACCATCAACAGGAGTAAGGATTCCCGCTCTGTTTGGAAGAGACATTTCTAGCATAATCATGTCAGATTGTAAATTAGTAAGCATTTCTGTCAAGAAACGTGAATTGAAACCAATTTGAAGATCATCACCTTGATAATCACAAGTTAATCTTTCTTCTGCTTTGTTTGAGTAATCGATATCTTCTGCAGAAACATTTAATTCTGCTCCAGCGATTTTCAAACGAATCTGATGTGTAGTTTTGTTAGAGAAAATCGCAACACGACGTACTGAACTTAAAAATAAAGAACGGTCAATCATTAATTTGTTTGGATTTTCTTTTGGAATTACCGCTTCGTAATTAGGGTATTTTCCGTCGATTAAACGACACATCAAAATATAATTATCAAATGAAAAAGTTGCATTTGAGTCGTTGTATTCAATTTTTACTTCTGCATCAGAACTTCCTAAAATACTTTTTAAGATATTCAAAGGTTTTTTAGGCATGATAAAGTCAGCAACCTGAGAAGCTTTTACATCTGTTCTTGCATATTTTACCAATTTATGAGCATCAGTAGCCACAAAAATCAATCCTTCAGGTGAGAACTGAAAGAAAACTCCAGACATTACTGGACGTAAGTCATCATTTCCAGCTGCAAAAATAGTTTTACTTACTGCAGTTGCTAAAACTTCAGCAGGAACAAGGGTTACAGATGGTTCTTCTAATTGAACAGCTTTTGGAAACTCTTCTCCAGCAGCATAAGCCAATGCATATTTACCAGAATTTGAGCTAATTTCAACCGTATTGTTGTCTTCAACAGTAAAAGTTAAAGGCTGTTCTGGGAATGTTTTTAAAATTTCCAGCAAAAGTTTTGCAGGTACAGCTACGCTTCCTTTGCTTGTAGAATCGATCGATAATGTAGCAGACATTGTTGTTTCAAGGTCCGAAGCCGAAACAGTCAACTCATTATTATTCAGCTCAAATAAGAAGTTGTCCAAAATTGGCAACGTATTGTTACTGTTGATTACACTACCTAAAACTTGCAATTGTTTTAATAAGTACGAACTCGATACTATAAATTTCATCTGTATTGTTTTATTTTTTGATAGACCTTTTTAATTATTAAAGGGGCTTAATATATGGTTTACAAATATATCTTAAACTATCTAAAGTATTACATTTTTTTATTAACATGTATAGTGCTGTATTTTCTTTTTCTTACAAAAGTGAAAACCAGTCCAAAAATGATTAAAATTAGAATTGGAACTCCGATAGTTATGAATTGTGTTGTGGTATAATTTTGATAAACTTTTTCTCTGTCTAATAGGGGCAGTTCTAAATCTTTACTTCTAATGTTAATAAGTCCAGTATCGTCTAACAAATAATTGATGGCGTTCATGATAAAGTCTTTATTGTCGTAAAGTTTGCCCGTACGTTGATCATAACCTAACTCAACAGGCAACCCGTTTTTGTCTATTTGATTCCTAGCGATATCTCCATCAGCCACTACAATCATTTTGTTTGGTTTTCCTGATGCTGTAAATGAATTGTCTTTAAAAGGAAGCACTCGATTTTCGAAAACAGAATGGAAAGAACCTTCTAATAAAACGGCCAGCGGAATATTGCCTTTATTCAAATAATCCTCTGGTGTCGTTTTTTCTTCCACCATTCCCAAATTGATTTCTGTCGGAGTTCCAACTGTTTTCGAATACTGAGAAGACTGCAATAGAACGGTTTTTTTGATTCCGTTTTTAAGAGTATCGATTTGATTCGCAAAGTCAAATTTGATTCCACCCAAGTTTTTTACGATCGGATGTTTGCTTGTCGGAAAAACTTCTGGAGCAAATCTCCATTTGAATTCTTGATACTGTGTTGCACTACCTTGTTCGCCAATTGCGAGTTTGATTGCGCTTGCTTGCTCATCTTTTACTAAATCAGGATTAATTCTGAATCCGTATTTAAAAAACATATCATTTAGATTCAAATCTCTTGGATATGCCAAAGTTGCGCCAGCATCGTTGTAAAGACTGTCCATATCTGCCGCAACTTGATCAATAAGCCAGAGCGTTTTTCCTCCGTTCATGATAAACTGATCCAAAACCTCTTTTTCTTCATCAGAGAATTTGTCTGTTGGTTTGGCAATAATGGCTAAATCGTATTTTTTGAGTTCTCTCAGGGTTCCGTTCGGATTTTTGGCAACCGAATCCAAAGTAAATGGTCCTATTAGATAGCTTTCGTGAATCTGCATGAGCATTTTTGCAATATGCGTTTCTTTCAATTCACCATTACCCTTTATGATTGCGATTTTTTTACTTTTCGTTTTGGTTATTTTGCTGATAGCATCAGTTATAGAATATTCTAAATGCTGAATGGAGCCCATTACTTTTTCGGTAGTCGACGCGCCCATTCTGTTTTTTAGCAGAGGAATATTAACTTCTTTGTTGTTGTAAACCGCGATTGCCCACGGAAAAACCATCGCCTGAGACTGTTTTCCTTTATCATCGACTGTGATATTTATTGGAGTTAATCCTTTTTGAAAAAGTGATTTGGCAAAATCCATGCTTTCGTCTTCATTTTCCATCGGATTAACAAATTCGAACACAATATTGTTGTTGTAAGCCTGAAATTCTTCCAATAACTGTTTTGTTTCCTGCTGTAAACGTCTAAAATCTGCCGGAAGTTCGCCTTCCATGTAAATTTTAATCGACAACGGATTTTGGACCTGTTTTATAATTTGAAGTGTGGTCGGCGATAAAGTATAACGTTTGTCTTTTGTTAAATCAAAACGATGGAAAAATAAGCTTCCTAATACGTTCAAAACAATTAAAACAAATATTGTAATGCCTAATGTCTTTAGATTTAGTTTATTAGATGCTTTCATTACGCTTTATAAGATTTTAATTGATAAACTGTAATTGATAAAAATAAAATGCTGATGCTCAAAAAATAAAGAACATCTCGGGTATCAACAACGCCACGGCTTATGCTTTTAAAGTGATATTGCATTCCTAAAACTGATATGAAGTTTGCCGAAGAAGGAAGCAATGACGATAAACCTTCAAAACCAAAATAAAAGAAAAAGCATAGAAAAACGGCAATGATAAAGGCTACAATTTGATTTTCTGAAAGAGTAGAAGTGAAGATTCCGATTGCAGAATAAGACGCAATCAGAAACAATAATCCAAAATAAGATCCGATTGTGCTGCCCATATCGATATTTCCTTCAGGGGAACCTAAATCAGAAATTACTTTTACATAAATCAAGGTCGGAATAATAGCCAAAATGATTAATAAAAACGAACCAAAGAATTTGCCATTTACAATCTGCCAAATAGACAAAGGTTTGGTTAATAATAGCTCTAAAGTTCCTTGTTTTTTTTCGTCGGAGAAACTTCTCATCGTTACGGCTGGAATTAAGAATATTAAAATCCATGGTGATAAAGTGAAAAACGGAGTCAAATCGGCATAACCACTGTCTAATATATTGTAATCTCCTTTAAATACCCATAAAAATAGTCCGTTGCTGATAAGGAAAATCGCAATAACCAAATATCCGATTGGCGAGCCGAAGAAAGATTTTATTTCTCGTAAAATGATTGATTTCATTCTTGTTTTTGTTATTTATTGTTTCATATTTTAGGTTTCAAGTTGCGCATAACGTGAGACTTGAAACTTGAAACTATTTTAAACTTACTAATTTATCAACGCTCCAAGCTTCTGGTTTAGCATTGAATAATTTCTTTGTAAAATCCCAAACGGTATTAAAAAGCTCAGAATTTCTGTAATTCTCCAAATCAGCTTCGCTTTCCCAATAGCTGTATGTAAAAAAGATGCATTTGTCATTTTTGTCCTGATACAATTCTAAAAAACGATTTCCTTCTGCATTTCGTATTTTTTCTTTTACCGATTCAAAATTCTCCAAAAAATCGGGAATTTTTTCTTCGTGAAAACTCATTTTTACTATTCTAACAAACATACTATTGTTTTAGATTTTTGACTGTTGATTTTAGGTTTTTTAATGTCTAAAAGCTTACAGGTGCGCAAAAATACCAAATTTGATTGTGGTTTTAAATAAAAATTGAATTATTATAAAAGTATGTTTTCTATAACTCTGATGCCAAAGATATTTAAAGTATAGCCCTTGGTTTCAACCATGGGGACGCATGCAATATTACAATACGTTTCCCGTGGTTGAAACTACGGGCTATGCTCATATGCAGTCAATAATCTGCTCAATCAGCAAAATCTGCGGGAGAATTAATCTAAAATCTAAAATCAAGAAAACTTAATCGTAATAACGTCTCTGTAATTCAATCCTAACAAACTATTGGCAGAACCCACTTTTGAAGGATTGCTTCTGAAGATAGCAATTTCTAAAAATCCAGCTTCGTTAAAAATAGCCAGTTTTTCTCCTTCATAAGTTTTTATCGGATATTTGTCTGAGGTGGCAATTGCAGAATAACTCGGCAATATGGTTTTGATGCTTTTGGGTTTCATCACGATTTCATACGGACGTCCGCGTGAAATTTCTAAGAATTGCTTTTTAGAAATATTAGTCACGATATTTCCAAAATGATCGATATAGATTACATACCCTTTTATCGAATTTCCGTCGTCTGAAATGACAGCCTGTAATTCGGTTGCTTCTTTGATAGATGTAATTTCTTTACCGATAACATTCAGCAGACCACCTTTTGATAAATGAGACGCAACCTGAATAAAAATATCCAAATCGGTAGCTTCAATTGGAAAACGATCGTGAATATTGATGGAAACGATTTTCTGTGGCACAATTTTCTGTGTCAGCATGCTTAAAATTCCGTTATCAGCACAAATAAAATAGTGGTCGTTCCATTGCATGGCAATGTGTTGGTTCTCTTTATTTCGTTCGATATCGACTCCAATCAGGTGTACAGTTCCTTTTGGAAAGCTTAAATATGAAGCGCCAATAATGTAGCTCGCTTCGGCAGTATTAAACGGATCAATGTCATGAGAAATGTCAATGATTTGAGCTTCTGGATTTTCAGAAAGCAGTTTACCCTTCAACGACCCCACAAAGTGATCTTTTAAGCCGTAGTCTGTAGTAAGGGTAATTATTGACATCATTTTGTTTATAACTATTGATAGTATTTAAATCTAATTTTCATTAAATTTGAGAAATGCAAAGCTAGTAATAGTAAATACAAATTGAAAGAAAGAAAAGACAATTTGTTTTTTTAGAACTAAGTTGCTGTTATAGAAGTATCAGTCTTGAGCCTCGGTTTTTGGTTTTCGAAAACGGTCGCTGAAAAGGCTACTTAAAAAAGAACCCGACAACTTCTAAAAATAAAAACTGAATTATTTAATTTAAAATTACTTCATTTGAACGAAAGAATAATCGAGCTAGTAGATATTGCGCCAAAAGAGTTTTGGGGCGCACAGGACAGCCATCTTGAAATAATCAAAAAGTACTACCCAAAGCTTAAAATCGTAGCGCGAGGGACAACTTTAAAAGCATTTGGCGAAAAGGAGGTGTTAGACGAATTCGAAAAAAGATTTCAAAGATTAATGCTTCATTTTACCCGATATAACAATATTGATGATAATGTGATTGAACGTGTAATTATGAGCGATGGTCAGGATGAAAAAAGAGCTTATGATCACGATAAAATCCTAGTTCACGGTGTTGGAGGGAAAATCATAAAAGCCATGACACCGAATCAACAATTACTAGTTGATACGATTAAGAAGAACGATATGGTCTTTGCAGTAGGTCCAGCCGGAACGGGAAAAACCTACACAGGTGTAGCAATGGCAGTAAAAATGCTGAAGGATAAAGAAGTAAAAAGAATCATATTGACACGACCGGCAGTTGAAGCAGGCGAAAATCTTGGATTTCTTCCGGGTGATATGAAAGAAAAACTGGACCCGTATATGCAGCCACTTTATGATGCTTTGCGCGATATGCTGCCGAACGAAAAATTAGAAGATTACATCCTGAAAGGAATTATTCAGATTGCACCTTTGGCTTTTATGCGCGGACGAACGCTGGATAATGCTTTCGTAATTCTTGACGAAGCTCAAAACACCACACATTCGCAGATGAAAATGTTTTTGACCCGTATGGGAAAAAATGCTAAATTTATGATTACAGGTGATCCTGGGCAGGTCGATTTACCACGTAGAACTATTTCGGGACTTAAAGAAGCGCTTTTGGTTCTAAAAGATATTGAAGGCATCGGAATCATTTATCTGGATGATAAAGATATCGTTCGCCACAGATTGGTTAAAAAGGTAATCGATGCGTATAAACAGATTGAAAATCACGATTAATAACAATATGAATGTTAAATGTAAATCGTGAATTGTGTTTTAACATTATTAGTATTCGTTTTGTGCTTTTTATGAAGGTGCAAAACGAATATTTTTTTAAATGAATTTTGATGAAGTTTAAGCTTTTCTGTTTGGTGTTTTTAAGCATTTTGATTTCTTGTAAAAGGAAGGAAAAGGATGGAAATGATTTCTATCAAAAGAAAGCCAAAGAGACTAATGAAAAAGTGCTAGATGCAATCGGAAAGATATATTTTGAAAAAAACTGCTTGAAATGCCATGCAAATAGAGGTGCGAAAGATAATTACTTAGAAAATGCGATTAAAAATGATAGGCATGAATATCAATTTCTGAAAAATTTTATTACCAAGCAGGATAGTCTTTTAAAGAGCAAAAATAAAAAAGCTTTAGCATTAAAAGATTGGAGCAACAACAATCCTTACTTGCATGATTTTAATTTAAATGAGAACGAAATAAAGGCGATTTTGTATTATTTGAAGAAATAATCAAGAAAGTTAAGATTATTTTGATAAAGGAATTTTAAAGTTAAATAAATAATAAACTTACCTCAAATTTGGCTTTCAGAGCTTGTAATCTTTGTCTAACCGAGCTTAAAACCTTAAATTTGCATATCATCACTATTTGATACTTAATATGACAAAACTTAAAAATATAAAAGTTGTAGTAAGCGACCTTGACGGAACTTTACTCAACCCACAACACAGGATTTCAGAATACACCAAATCAATTTTTCAAGAGCTTCATAATCAAGGATATTTAATTGTTGTAGCTACAGGACGTCATCATCTTGATGCGATGGCTATTATCGAAACGCTTGCGGTGCCGGTTTATCTGGTAAGTTCTAATGGAGGAAGAATTCATTCACCAAATAAAGAAGAACTTTTTGCTTTTAATTTGGACAGCGATGTGGTAAAAGCGGCATTAAATATAGAAATCGATCCGGATGTTACCGTTGTATTATTCAAAGAAAATGTTTGGCAGACCAATAAATGGAACGAAAGATTGAATTCTTTTCAAGCAGAATTAAAATACCGTCCAGAATTAGTCGATTATAAAACTATAGAAGACTTTAAAGCGATTAAAATCTTCTTTTCATGCGATAATCACGAGAAATTATTAAAGGTGAGAGATGCTGTTTTGGCCAATTCGTCAGAGCATTTACATCATGCTTTCAGTTTGCCAACTTGTTTAGAATTTATGGACAAATCGGTAGATAAAGCGGTTGCCATTGCAAAAGTTTTAGAAAAAGAAGGATTTGCAATGGATGAAGCTGTTTCGTTTGGAGATGGTTTTAATGACGTGCAAATGTTGTCTGCAACTGGAAAAGGTTTAATTATGGGCAACGCTCCTTCGATTTTAAAAGATGCTCTGCCAGATTTAGAAGTAATTAAAACAAATGCAGAAGATGGTGTAGCCAGATTTATAGCGTCTAAAATTTTAGATAAAGAATTTGCGGCCAGTTAATGCCAATTTTTAATTTTTTAGCATAAAACACAATCCTTGAAGCTTTTCTTCAGGGATTTTTTTTGTTTAATGAATATTATTCAAAGAATTTCGCAAGGAAATATCAAAAACATTTTTTAAATAAACTTCAAAGTGTATTTTTGTTTTCTCAAAAAAATACAACTATGACAAAAAACATTTTTATCCTCGCCTTTTTAGGATTTTCGACTATAGGCATTAGTCAGAATTTGAAATTAGAAGAAATAATGAAAGGTGATTCTTTTATTGGAAATCAGCCAACATACGGACGCTGGTCTTTAGATGGTAAAAAAGTGTATTTTGAATGGAATCCTACTGATGATTTTGGAGCGAGTACTTATTCTTGGCAAAAAGGACAAACAAAACCTGTTCTTACAGATCCAAAAGAAGCCGCTTTTTCTAAACTTGATTTTAAAAGACGACCAAATTCTGATATCGTTTATTACATCGAAAAAGGAGCTTTGTATTCGTATTCTACCAGTAACAAAACAACTAAAAAAATCATTCAGCAGAGTGCGTCGCTTTCTAATTTGGAATTAGGAAGTCAGTCTGATTTTTTATTTTTTGAACAGAATCAAAATATTTTTAAATACAACACCAAAGACGGAACACTTTTACAATTGACGAATTTAAGCAAAGGCGTTAAAAAAGAGAACAAACCAGAAAAAGAGACGTTCTTGAATTCGCAACAGAAAGAATTATTTCAATTCATTAAAGACAAAGATGCTCGCAAAAAATGGTTCGATGCTAAGAATAAATTAGTTAAGTCAGATTTTGCGAAAGAATATTTATATGGTAAAGATGATTTAAGAAGCCTTCGCGTAAATCCGAATGGTAATTATGTTACGTTTTCTCTGATGGAAACTCCAGAAACGAAGAAAGAAAAAATGGAGGTTTTTATTACAAGTGATGGTTATAACCAAAACCCAGAAACAAAGGATAAAGTTTCGGTAAATAACTTTGTAAAAACACGATACGCTATTTATTCTGTAGCTAAAGATTCGGTTTATTTTGTGAATTTTTCCAGTTTAAGTCATATTCAGGATGCTCCGGAATATTTTAAATTGTACGATAATTTAAAAGACAAACCAAAAGAAGATAGACTAATCATTGCACAAGCGCCAATTTATAATGAAAACGGATCGCTTGCAGTAGTTTCAATCAGAAGTCAGGACAATAAAGACCGATGGATTGTGAGTTTGAATCTCGAAAAAGGAACATTTGAAGAAATAGATCATCAGCACGATGAGGCTTGGATTGCTGGCCCGGGGATTCCTTCGTATTCATTTTCTTCAGGAAACATTGAATTTTTAGGAGACAATGAAACGGTTTATTTCCAGTCTGAAGCGACAGGATATTCTCATTTGTACACTTATAATTTCAAAACAAAAAAGAAAACACAGCTTACGAGCGGTAAATGGGAAGTTCGTGATGTAACTTTATCCAAAGACAAAAAAGTTTTCTATTTGTCAACAAATACAATACATCCTGGAAATAGAGAATTTTACAAATTATCTCCAGTAGACGGAATTTTACAGCCAATTCTCACCAAAGATGGTGCGCATGAAGTGGTGCTTTCGCCTGACGAAAAAACACTTTTAGTTCGTTATTCATATAAAAATATTCCATGGGATTTTTATATCGCCGATAATAAGAAAAACACAACTTTACAGCAGATTTCTTCGTCAACGACAGAAGCTTTCAAAAAATACCAATGGAGAACTCCAGAAGTAATTACATTTAAAGCACAGGACGGAACTCCAGTAAACGCAAGATTATATACTCCAAAAACGGAAAATGCTAACAAAGCAGCAGTTATTTTTGTTCATGGTGCAGGTTATCTGCAAAATGCACACAATTTTTGGAGTAACTATCACAGAGAATATATGTTTCATAATCTCTTGACCGATCTTGGTTATACGGTTTTAGATATTGATTATAGAGGAAGTGACGGCTACGGAAGAGATTTCAGAACAGGAATTTACCGTTTTATGGGCGGAAAAGATCTTTCTGATCATTTAGACGGAAAAAAATATTTGGTTGAAAAATATGGTATCGATGCTGATAGAGTTGGAATCTATGGCGGTTCATACGGAGGGTTTATTACCTTAATGGGAATGCTGACCGCTCCAGGCGAATTTAAATCGGGCGCTGCTTTGCGTTCTGTAACCGACTGGGCGCATTACAATCATGGTTATACCGGAAATATTTTGAATTTCCCAGAAACAGATCCAGAAGCTTACAAAAAAAGCTCACCAATTTATTATGCTGATAATTTAAAAGGAAATTTATTAATGCTTCACGGAATGGTTGATGATAATGTCGAGTACAAAGATATTGTGCGTTTATCTCAGCGTTTTATCGAATTAGAAAAGAAAAATTGGAGTTTGGCATCTTTCCCTGTAGAATCGCATGGTTTCAAAGAAACATATTCATGGATTGATGAATACAGCAGAATTTTAGATTTATTTAATTCGACGCTTTTGAAATAAGCATGTAGTGTTCAGTTTTTTAGTAGTCAGTATCAGTATTTAGTTACTATAATGTAGACAAATTCATTAGTTGCCGAAACTATTTTTATGTTCAAAGAATGTGTACTATAGTGTTTTAAATTATGTTGAAACTTTTACAAAAACGATATCAGCAAAAACTGAATACTAAAAAAAAACGGAACACTGACGACTTAAAACTATAAATAGTTTTAAATTTGCATTCATAAAAAACAACACACTAATATAATAATGAGCAATACTATCACAACCACAAATTTTAATTTCCCGAATCAAAAATCAGTGTACCGCGGAAAAGTTAGAGAAGTTTATAATATCAACGACGAGCTTTTAGTTATGGTGGCTACTGACAGGCTTTCGGCATTTGATGTGGTTTTGCCAAAAGGAATTCCGTATAAAGGGCAAATCTTAAATCAGATTGCAACAAAGTTTATGGAATTGACACAAGATATTGTTCCAAACTGGTTTATCGCTACTCCGGATCCAAACGTTGCTGTTGGGCATTTATGTGAGCCTTTTAAAGTTGAAATGGTAATTCGTGGTTATTTGTCAGGTCATGCAGCGCGTGAATATGCAGCCGGCAGAAAACAAATCTGTGGTGTTGCAATGGCTGAAGGATTGAAAGAAAATGATAAATTTCCGGAGCCAATCATCACACCGACTACAAAGGCAGATAACGGATCTCATGATGAGGATATTTCTCGAGAAGATATTTTAGCCAAAGGAATTGTTTCTGAAGAAGATTATTTGGTTTTAGAAAAATATACTCATGCCTTATTCCAAAGAGGAACGGAAATCGCTGCTAAAAGAGGTTTAATTTTAGTCGATACAAAATACGAATTCGGAAAAACTAAAGAGGGTGTTATCGTTTTGATTGATGAAATTCATACTCCAGATTCTTCTCGTTATTTTTATGCAGAAGGTTATGAAGAAAGACAAACAAAAGGAAAAGAGCAGAAACAATTATCTAAAGAATTTGTTCGCCGTTGGTTGATTGAAAATGGTTTTCAAGGTCAGGAAGGACAGCAAATTCCAAATATGACAGACGAATATATTGAATCTGTTTCTGAGAGATACATCGAATTGTACGAGAATATTCTAGGAGAAAAATTTGTAAAGGCCGCTATTGACAATATTGATCAACGTATTGAAAAAAACGTATTAGATTACTTATCTTCTAAATAGTAATTTTCGGGTTTAAACTAACTATTTAGACCATGAAACTTATATCTAAAAAAAATGCCCTGCTATTTGTATGTTTTACAGCAGGGCATTTTCTTTTTGCGCAACTTGATAAAGATGCAACAAAAGAAACGAAGCATCTCTATCGAAACTTAAAAACAATTTCAAAAAATCACATTCTCTTTGGGCATCAGCATGCGCTTGAATATGGACATGGTTGGAGCAACGAACCCAATAGGTCAGATGTTAAATCGGTAACAGGTTCGCATCCTGCTGTGATTGGTATTGATTTTAGTGATTTTTCTGGACGTTCTTTTGAGCAAATTCAAAAAACAAAAGAACTACTAAGAAAAAATGTAATTGATACTTATGAAAGAGGCGGAATTACTACTGTTTCGTGGCATTTTAACAATCCAGCTTCCGATGGAGGTTTTTATTGGAAAGATGGAATTTCAGCTCCATCGATGGCCTTGATAAAACCCGGAGGATCATATCATGAACAATATAAAGAAATCTTAAAGACAATAGCCGATTTTGCACATTCTGTAAAAGCAAAAAATGGAACACTTTCGCCAATGATTTTTAGACCTTTTCATGAATTCGATGGAGGTTGGTTTTGGTGGGGGAAACCGCATACTTCAAGAGAAGACTTTATTGCAGTATGGCAGTTTACGGTTTCTTATTTAAAAGATACTTTGGGAGTTCATAATTTTATTTATGCCTTTTCTCCTGATAATCAATTTAACAATGCCGAAGAATATCTAGAGCGTTATCCCGGAGATGAATTTGTTGATATGTTGGGAATGGATGATTACGGGGATTTTGGTAGAGATGGCAAATATGATTTAGAAGCAGGCAGAAAAAAGTTGAAAATTTTCTCTGATATCGCGATACAAAAGAATAAACTGGCGGCATTTACAGAAACAGGTTTAGAATCAATTCCAAATACAAAATGGTGGACAGAAGTTTTATTGAAAACGATTCAGTCAGAAAAACTAGAACTTGCTTATGTTTTGGTATGGCGAAATGACAGTACAAGTCCAACACATTTTTATGCTCCTTTTCCAGGACAAAGCAGTGAAAAGGATTTTATCGAATTCTACAATAATCCGTTTACAATATTTGAAAAGGATTTAAAAAATATATACAGCAAAAAGTTTAAGATGTAAAATTTGTTTTAACAACCGATAAGAAAGCGCAATTTGGATAAATCTGAATTGCGCTTTTTTATTTTTTTTCATTTTTTCTATTATTGATGCAACCAAATTCATTTTAGATTCGTCTAAATATATAATCATCAATCATTTAACAAATAATCATCATGAAAAAAACAGTTATTATTTTAGGAGTCTTACTGCTTTTAGGAAATGCATCAATTGCATCAAATTTAGATTTAAAACCAAGCAATCAAGTTGAATTTCGATTCTATGGAAAATCCCCACTGCATTTAGCAATAAGCAAAGGCGATATTGAAGCTGTCAAGAAATTTATAATGTATGAATCTAATGCCAGTAGAATGGTCAATAAAATGGTTAATAATATGACGCCTCTAATGATAGCGGCGCGATTTAACTATTGTGAGATTATGCAAATTTTACTTACTAATGGTGCAGATTTATCAATAGAAAATTCACACGGTTTTACGGCTTTGCATTATGCTGAATTTGCAAAATCAACGGAAGCAATTGCAATTCTAAAGAAAGAAAAAAAGAAATAATCGCCAGAAAAGGAATTGAAAAAAGAGAGCGTAATTCAGAACATTGAATTGCGCTTTTGCTTTTACTATTTTAGAAATTCTCTATTTCATCTTTTACTTTTTCAAGTTTTTTTCTAAATCATTTTTATCCGATTTATTGTTAAAAAGAAACGTTTAAAGACTTTCTAAATAGGGACTTATATGGATTACTTTCAATTTATGGCTACAAACAATTAAAAATAAAATTATTTTTTTTAAGAATAACTGTAACATTTTAGGTTTTTCACCGTCTATTAGAGTAAAATCATAAAAATGGTAATATAGAAGCCCATAAATTATGTTTTTATTAAGTAAATGTTAAGAATTAGTTAAAACAAGGTACTGTGTAATACATAATAGATAAAAAGCTTTACCTTTACAAAAAATTAAAATCATCATCAATCATTTAACAACAATCATTATGAAAAATTCAGTTATTATTTTAGGAGTGGCTTTATTAGCTTTAACAAATGTTTCAATGGCTTCTAATCAAAAGTCATCAACTGTTAAACCTCAAACAGAGATTACAAATTTCTTTACTTCTCCATTACATGTTGCAGTAAGCAAAGGAGATATTGAAGTAGTTAAAAAATTCATCGCGTATGGTGCAGATGTTAACGAGCAATCAGAAGATATGACTCCATTAATGATTGCGGCGCGTTACAACAAAATTGATATCATCAAAGTTTTAATTGAGAATGGTGCACGTCCTGGTGACAAAAATGAAAAAGGTTTTACCGCTTTAAAATATGCACAATTATCTAATGCTTCAGAAGCAATAGCTTATTTGAAAGATCTTAAATAAGATTTAAAAAAGTTTTGAGTTAGTGAACGGTCTTCTTGAGCAAAAGACCGTTTTTTTATTTACAGCAATTCGTAATTTTTACATACAAAAGCAAAAAAGCACCATTATTACTAATGATGCTTTTTCTTTTTAAACCCAACAATTGATTTAAAAACTAAAAAACTAAAAAAATACTATTCAATTGGCTCGTGTTTCTTTCTGTTGAAAATCCAGAAAAGAATCGGGAAAACCAAGAGAGTTAAAACAGTTGCGGTCATTAATCCTCCAATAATTACAATTGCAAGAGGTTTTTGAGATTCAGAACCAATTCCTGTTGAAATTGCGGCAGGTAATAATCCGATTGAAGCCATTAATGCAGTCATCACTACAGCTCTTGTTCTAGCTTTTACTCCCATGAAAATGGATTCTTCGAGTGTAAATTTTGCCTTCAAATTATGATGGAACTCCGATATTAAAATCACTCCATTTTGAATACAAATTCCTAAAAGAGCAATAAACCCAACTCCGGCAGAGATTCCAAAATTCATTCCTGTAACATGCAATGCTATAATTCCGCCAATAATAGCAAACGGAACATTCGCCAAAACAAGAAGAGAATCTTTAAAATTTCCGAATAAGATAAATAAGAGTACAAAAATTCCAATTAAACTGATTGGTACAACTTGAGCCAAACGCGCACTTGCACGTACCTGATTTTCAAATTCTCCTGTCCATCCAGTTGTATAACCTGCAGGAAGTTTTAATTCATTTACTTTTGATTGCGCTTCGGCAATTGTACTTCCTAAATCTCGGTCACGAACAGAGAATTTTACTCCGATAAAACGTTTTGTATTGTCTCTGTAAATAAATGCAGGACCTGTTACGCTTTTTAAATCGCAGATTTCTTTTAATGGAATTTTTACGCCGCTTATGGTTGGAACTTTTAATTCTTCTAAATCTTTTTCGTCTTTACGATATTCTTTAGAATAACGAACTCGCACATCAAATCGTTTTTCATCTTCATACTTGTGAGTTGCTGTTTTTCCTCCAAAAGCCAATTCTAAAACAGCTTGAGCATCACTTAAAGTTACTCCGTAAGCAGCCATTTTTTCACGATCTAAGATTACGCTTATTTCAGGCTGGCCGACATTTCGAAGAATTCCGACATCTTTTATTCCCTGAATATTTCTAATTTTTGCCAAAACTTCGTTAGCAAGCTGATCTAGTTTATCTAAATCGTCACCATAGATTTTTACGGCATTTGATGCTTTAAATCCCGCAACAGATTCTGCAACGTTGTCAATTACAGGTTGAGAATAGTTATAAGTGATTCCTTGATGAACTTTTAGTTTAGTATCCATTTCATTAATCAGTTCATCCATAGAAATTTTACGAGTCCATTCTTTCTGTGGTTTTAAATCAACTTGAAGCTGGATAAATCCAAAACCATTTGGATCGGTTCCGTCATTGCTTCGTCCTGTTTGCGATAAAACATTTTTAACTTCAGGGAAAGTTTCTAAGTCTTTTCTAATCATTGCCGCGGTTTTAACGCTTTCAGGAAGAGAAGTACTCATTGGCAACTCTGCCGTAACCCATAAAGCTCCTTCATTTAATTGAGGTAAAAATTCAGTACCTAAGAAACCTGCAGAAAAGAATATTGCTACTAATAATGCTGTTGAAGCGATTAGTGTTTGTACTTTATGTTTAAAAGTCCATGCAAACCCTTTGGTTACAATTCTGTCCCAGAAATTTACAAATGGATTGTTTTTTTCTTTTACGTTTTTGTTTAATAATATATGTGAAAGAACAGGAACAAGAGTTAAAGTAAAAATAAGCGCTCCTAATAATGCAAAACCTAATGTAAAGGCTAGAGGAGAGAACATTTTTCCTTCTACTTTTTGGAATGAGAAAATTGGAAGTAATGCTGTAATGATTATCAATTTAGAAAAGAAAATAGCTTTACCCATTTCTGTTCCCGTTTTCTTGATCAAGCTTCCTTTGGCAATTTTATTAAATTTATCCATTCCCAATTGATGCGCTCGATGATCCAGCACTACAAACAATCCTTCGACCATTACAACGGCTCCGTCAATGATGATTCCGAAATCGACTGCACCCAAACTTAATAAGTTGGCACTCATTCCCATCATCTTCAAACATAAAAATGCAAAAAGAAGTGAAAGCGGAATTACGATAGAAACTGTGAAAGTCGTTCGCCAGTCTGCCATGAAAAGAAATACAACACAAGTTACCAGAATAATTCCTTCGAATAAATTGTGCATAACCGTTTCTGTCGTGAAATTCATTAGATTGTCACGATCATAAAATGTTTCGATTTTAATGTCTTTTGGTAGGACATTGTCATTAAGATCTTTGATTTTTTCTTTTAATAATGCTAAAGTTTCCTGCGGATTTTCGCCCTTACGCATTACTACAATTCCTTCAACAGCATCGTCATTGTTACCAAGACCAGTTTGTCCAACTCTTGGCATGGCACTCTCATATACAGAAGCAACGTTTTTAACTAAAATTGGATTTCCTCCAGCATCATCAACAATAATATTTTCGATGTCGGTTATAGATTTAAGTAGTCCAACGCCACGAACAACAAAGGCTTGTCCATTCTTTTCAATAATATCACCTCCTACATTTAAGTTTCCGGCGTCAACAGCATTATAAACCTGAAGTGGAGAAATATTATATTTAGCTAGTTTTATAGGATCTACACCAACTTCGTATGTTTTTGTTTGTCCACCAAAAACATTCAAATCGGCAACACCTGGAACAGCGCGCAGTTGTTTATCGATAACCCAGTTTTGATAAGTCAGTAATTCTCTACTGTCTCTGCTGTTACTTTTTACAATATACCTGAAAATTTCCCCAGTTGGTCCATAAGGCGGCTGAACGTCTGGTTCTACGTCATCAGGAAGAGAAACGTTTTTTAATAAATTGTTTACTTGAAAACGAGCAAAAGTATCGTCTACGCCATCATCAAAAATGATTTTGATTACCGATAATCCAAACATGGTAATGCTTCGAACACTGGTCTTTTTCTGAACAGAGTTCATCGAAATCTCGATAGGAGAAGTTACAAAACGCTCAACTTCTTCAGCACTTTTTCCGTTCCACTGTGTAATGATGATGATTTGTGTATTGGTGACATCAGGAAAGGCATCAATAGGCATATTCTTAAACGAAATAAACCCTGCAACAGCCAATAATCCTACCCAAAAGAAGGTAAATGCTTTATTCTTAAGAGAAAAAGCAATAATATTTTTTATGAATTTGTTCATGTCTTAATTATTTAAAGCACCATAAATAAACAGCTGATTGTTTGTGATTACTTTTTCGTTTTCTTTTAAACCACTTGAGATATAAGTAGTATCTCCAACAACTCGATATACTTCTACTTGTCTTGTTTCTATATTATTACGGTCTTTAAATACCACAACAAAGTTTTTGCTTTTGTCAAATACAATCGCTTTGCTTGGTACGGCTATCATATTTTGATTGTCATTAAAAGACAATTTTATATTGGCATTCATATCAGGTTTAAGCATATAATTAGGATTGCTTAGTTTGATTCTTGCCTGCATTGCTTTAGTTTCTGGATCAATTACATTGTAGATTTTGTCGACTTTCCCGTTAAATGTTTTGTCTGGATAACTTAGAGTTGTAACGGCAGCGCTTGTTCCTAGTTTTACTTTATTGATGTCAATTTCGTTGATGTTTGCCATTGCCCAAACTTCGCTGATTTCAGCAATATCAAAAATGTTTTCAGAACGATCGTTACGCAAAAGCATATCCTGATTGATGCTTTTTTGAATAATAAAACCGCTTATCGGCGCTGTTACTTCATAAATAGATCCCGCTTTGATATTGTAAATTTTATAAGTTTCCTGAATTTTGGCCAATTGTGACTGAGCCTTATTTACCTCAGATTTAGCTTGAAGAACATCGCTTTCAGAATTCAATTTTCCGTCAAATAATTCTTGCGCAACTTTCAGATTGTTTTTTGCAACCAATAAATCACTTTTAGCATCAATGGATTGTTTTTCAAAATCGGCAACATCGGTACTTTTTATAGTAGCCAAAACTTGTCCTTTTTTTACATAATCTCCAAGTTCAACGTTTACTTTCATTACATTTCCGCCAACCAAAGGGTAAACGTCAATCATTTTGTTGTTATCGGCTGTGATTTTTCCGTAAAAACTAAGTTCGTTTTTCAAAGGCTGATTTTCAGCTGTAGCTGTTGTGGTAGTTTTTAGCATATCATTGCTTAAAACAAAAGAAGTATTAGTTTGTGGATTTTCGACTTCTTTTTTGCAGCTTGCCAAAGATAGGCTCACAATTGCAATTCCTATGAATAATGTATATTTCATGTCTATAATTTTTTTAAAATAAATCTTTGTTGATTGTGCTGTTTAATTCTTCACCTGCTATTACCACTTTTTTCTTCAATTCATTTAACTGAATTATAGCTTGATTATAACTTTCCATAAAATCGGTAAATTCAAGAAGGCTGACATTTCGTTTTTGAAAGTTGGTAAGCATACCATTGTAGACTGCTTCAAAATCTGAATTAACGGTTGGTTTTATTACAGCATAATTTTGTCTAGATTCATCCCATTTCGTCCAAGCCGATGTAATTTCTGTTTGCAATTGGAGTTCAAAATTTTGTTTTTCAATTTTTGACTGTTCCAATAAAGTTTGAGCATATTTAATATTTCCTTTGTTTTTATTCCAAAGTGGTAGTGGAATTGCAACGTTCACATTGGCTTCATTATTAAAAGCCCCACTTCGTTGGTCGTAATTGGCTCCTATAGTAATATCTGGAATAGCGAGCGCTTTTTGCCATTTTACATTCAATTCGTTGGCGTCGATTTCTTTTTGTTTGGCTAAATAATCCGGGCGATTCGCGATTGCTTGCTCTTCAAAGCTTTTAAGGTCAAAATCTATAATTTTTAAATATTTGTTAGAATCATCTTTGCTTACTAAAGGAACCACGTTTTCTGTTTCATTTAAAAGCAATTTTAAATTCGCCTGTTCTTCAATATTATTATTAATAACTTCTAATCGTTCATTTTTAAAATTAAGATACAATGACTGCAAACGAACAACATCCTTCAGAGGAATATTTCCTTTTTGAGCTTGAATAGAATAGGAGTTAATCAAATTCTCGATATGAGCTAATTGCTTGTCGGTATTTTCTAAGTTTTTAGTATTATAATAAACCGTGTAAAAACTCTTTCGCAATTGAAATTTCAAGGTTCGCAACAAATCATTAAATTGAAGTTCTGCGAGTTGCGCATTGGTTTGAGCAAGTTTAACCTCGTTTCTTTTTTTACCGCCTAGATAGATAAGTTGTTCAATCGAAAAAACTTTTTGCCCGTTTTTTCCAATGTCAAAATATTTATCTCGCTCAGGATTGTAAGCATTCAATTCTGCCGAGATGGTGGGATTGTCCCAGATACGAGCTTGAATGGTTAGTGCTTTTGAGGCATCGATGTTATATTGAGATGCCAGTAAGAAAAGATTTTTTTTTAAGAATTGACTTTCACAATCTTCAAGTGTGAGTGTTTTTTGAGCTATTGCAGCTTGATTAAGAAGTGCAAATAACAGCAATGCGAATAACTTTTTCATTGTACCGTTTTTAATTATACAAATATGCTATCAACAGGCTTTAAGAGACCTTAAAATCTACCTTAAAAATAGCTTAAAATTATTTATAAATTAAAAAATAGTTGAAATAAGTTTGTGTTAGTGTTTGGTATTGAGTAGTTTATGTTTGCTTTGTGGAGTGCTAGAATTCTTTGAACGATTCTTAAGCCAAGTCCAAAACCGGAAGTTCCCTTAGCATTTTTACCACGCATGAAGGGTTGAAAAAGATTCTTTTGTTCCTCATCGCTTAAAGTATCTCCTGTATTTGAAACGGATACAATTAAATGATAATGATCGGTACTTATTTTTACTTTAGCTTGTTTATTGTCTGAATAAACGCAGGCATTCTTTAAGACATTAGTTAAAGCTATCTCTAAAAGATTTTTGTTTCCTTTTATTTCTAAAGCCGTATCAAGGTCTTCACTTTCTTCTATTTCGAATAAAATGACAAAATCAGGGAAAGTTTTGTTTATTTTTTCAATAGAAGAAAATAAGATTTCATCTATTCTATGAACTTCATGATGTTCTGTTTCGCGATTATCAATTTTGGAAAGGATTAAAAGGGAATTAATCAATTCACTTAAATGGTTGACATCCGTTAATATTGTATTTAGAAAAGTGCGGTTTTTAGGCTTAACATCAGGATCAGCAACTGCATTTTCAATTTGAGAAGTCATTCTAGAAAGCGGCGTTCGAAGCTCATGAGAAGCGTGAGCTGTAAATTCCTTTTGTCTTTGATAAGAAATTTCAATTCGATCCATCATAAAATTAAACTCGTCTGCAATCAAATCGATTTCATTTTTAGTACTATTGGATTCAATCCTTGTATCAAGATTGTTTTCGTTTATGTTTTTTATTTTTTGATGAAAGGCATTTAGCGGATTCATTGCTTTTTTTACAGTAAAAGAAGTAATGACCCAACACACACAGGTAAAGAAAATATATGATATAATTAAAGTGTATCGTAAAAAAAGCAGTTTCTTTTTACCATAATCATCAGTTGCAGAAATAAGAGCATAGAAATCTTTGTCGTTTGTATCATAAAAAACGCCATAAACTTCATAATCTCCCTGCTGTTTAAAAAACGTCTTGTTTTTTTTGAGATATTTTAAATCATCAATAGACCAATTAATTTTGGCATCGTCAATGCTGCTGTAAATCAATTTAAAATTAGAATCAAAAACCAAAGTTTTTTCATCATACAATTTATTGATGGAGTTCTGGTCAATTATTTTTAAAAGCTGATTGTCAACTTGTTTGACATTTACCAAAAGTTTTATGTTTGATAACGCTTTAATTTCTAAACGATCACGAAATTCTTCTTTTCGATAATTAGAATATAAAATGAATATCACTGTCGAAGCCAATCCAAAAAGAATGGTAAACAGTAAACTGACTAAAAGTGATATTCGATTTTTTAATGTCATTCTTGGTCGCTTAGATAATAACCATAACCTACTTTAGTACGGATAAGTTTTGTTTCGTGGTCCTTGTCAATCTTTTTTCTCAGAAAGTTAATATAGACTTCTATAGTATTTTGATTTGTTTCGATATGATAATCCCAAAGCTTCTCGGCAATAAATTGTTTTGACAAAACTTTTCCTTTAGCATGCGCGAGAATAAGAATGAGTTTGAATTCTTTTGGAGTGAGCTTAATTTCTTCTCCAGATCTAAACACTTTCATGTCTTCTTCAAAGATTTGAAGGTCTTTAATGATTATTTTGTTTTCAATCTGTTGCGGAACCTCTTTTCTTCTTAAAAGTGATTGTACTCTGGCAAACAATTCGTCAAAATGAAAAGGTTTTACCAGATAATCGTCTGCGCCATTATCAAATGAGGATAACTTATCTTCAATTTCGCTAAAAGCGGTAAGCATAATAATAGGAGTTTTTTTGTCGACTTCTCGAATGCCTTTGCAAACCTCAATTCCGTTTATTCCAGGTACATTAATGTCTAGGACAATTAAATCATAATCATAAGGAAAATATTTCTTTAGTAATAAAGAGCCATCATAATAAGGCAAGCACACGAAACCCTTTGAAGTAAAGAATGTTGAGATTTCTTTTGATAAAGTAAAATCGTCTTCGAGTAGTAATATTTTCATGTTGATTGATTATTTGTAAATCCGGTTTTTTAAATCCGGATTTACATTAAAAATTCATCTTATTTGAAATAAGAAAAAGTTTCGTTATTTTCAATTTTCAATAAAGTCTCATAAATAAGCTGAATTACATTTTCAACATCTTCTTTGTGAACCATTTCTACAGTAGTATGCATATATCGTAAAGGTAGCGATATCAATGCAGACGGAACACCGCCATTGCTGTAAGCAAAAGCATCAGTATCTGTACCAGTTGCGCGAGAAGTTGCATGTCTCTGAAATGGAATTTTCTTTTCTTCAGCAGTATCTACGATCAAATCACGTAATTTATTTTGAATAGCAGGAGAGTAGCCAATAACTGGGCCTTTACCCATTTTAAGATCACCTTCTACTTTTTTATCAATCATTGGAGTGGTCGTATCATGACAAACATCTGTCACGATAGCAACATTTGGTTTTATCCTGTGTGCAATCATTTCTGCTCCACGAAGTCCAATTTCTTCCTGAACTGAATTGACAATATACAAACCAAAAGGAAGTTTTTTATTGTTTTCTTTTAACAAACGAGCAACTTCGGCAATCATAAAGCCGCCCATTCGGTTATCAATAGCACGACACACAAATTTATTCTCGTTTAGAATCATAAATTCGTCAGGATATGTGATTACACATCCAACATGAACGCCTAATGCTTCAACCTGCTCTTTATTTTCACATCCTAAATCAATAAAGATATTGCTAAGTTTAGGAGTTTCTTCTTTATCACGTAAACGGGTATGGATTGCCGGCCAGCCGAAAACGCCTTTTACGATGCCTTTTTTAGTATGGATGTTTACTCTTTTAGAAGGAGCGATTTGATGGTCAGAGCCTCCATTTCTAATAACATAAATTAAACCATCCTCAGTAATATAATTTACGTACCATGAAATTTCATCAGCATGTCCTTCAATTACAACTCTGTAAGGAGCATCGGGATTGATTACGCCAACTGCTGTCCCGTACGAATCAGTTATAAAAGTATCTACGTAAGGTTTTAAATAATCCATCCAAAGTTTCTGGCCTTCACTTTCGTAACCAGTTGGAGAAGCATTGTTTAAGTAGCTTTCAAGGAAAGCTATTGAGGTATCTTTCAAGATAGAATTTGTACTCATAAAAAATATTTTTCAGCTAAAATATAAATTTGGTATCAGAGTTGTGTATAAATATATAATTTTACATTTAAATTATGATTCGATGAGACTAACCACCTTTATTTTATTTATACTATTTGTTTCCTTTTCTTCCAAAGCCCAAGTTACTCCTAAAGAGAACCAACAAATGGGATACATATTAACAGAGCAAGATTCTATTCTAAACGATACGATACAGCTTCCAGAAATAATAATATCTAAGGAAAAGCTCGATCCAGAAGCACAAAAGCAATTTTTAATTCTGCAGAATCGTGTATATAAGGTATATCCGTATGCGAAATTAGCCTCTGAGCGATTAACAGCTCTAAATAATGGAATGGCGCGTTTGAAAACAAGCCGAGAAAAGAAAAAATATTTTAAGATTGTTGAAGACTATCTGAATAATGAGTTTGAAGAAAGACTGAAAAAGCTTTCACGTAAACAAGGTCAGATTTTGGTTAAGTTAATACATCGTCAAACCGGAATAACAACTTACGAATTGGTAAGAACATTAAAAAGCGGTTTTAAGGCATTTGTTTCCAATACGACGGCAAATCTTTTTGACATAAGTTTAAAGACAGAGTACGACCCTTATCAGGTAAACGAGGATTATCTTATAGAAACCATACTCGTTAGAGCATTCGAATCAGGAAGACTAGTTAATCAGAAACCCTCCAAACAAATCAACTATGATGATCTCTCAGAGAAATGGCAGAAAAGAGCTGGTGAATTAAAAAAGGATAATTAGATTTAAAAATATAAGTAAGAAGCAAACCGATAGTTTTTTTGAGAACTATCGGTTTTTATTTTAGTATTCCTATATATAATGAGTAACTTCTATCAGCCCGACAGGTTTTTTAAAACCTCTCGGGTTTGTTTTTTTGTTGCATATATAATAGGTATAGCGCGCTTTGTAGTTTGAGCATGATTGTCTTTATTTTTTTGAGGAGCTTGATCCCGCTATGCGCTTCAATCTTTTGTGCCGAACCCCGGCACAAAAGGATTTCCGCTCCTATCGGGGCTAGTGGGGGGCGTTTTCGAGAGAAGCTT
>NZ_JBHLYW010000005.1:0-223700 GCF_042431625.1 Flavobacterium procerum
GCAAGGCGAAGCATTGGATGTCATACGAACAGTAATAGCATTTCCATTTGCTAAACCGGTAGTTGTATAAGTTGAATTTGTAGCACTCGCAATTAAAGTTGCTCCATTGTACCACTGGTATGTTGGCACTCCTCCTCCGTTTGTTGGAGTAGCTGTGAATGTTACTGAAGTACCCGCACAAATTGCTCCTGCTGGCGAAGCTGCAATGCTTACACTAGCTGGCAAATTTGGGTTTACTGTCACAGTAAAAGTTGTTCCAGTACTTGTACATCCATTTGCATTTCTTACAGTAAGAGTTCCTGTATAAGTTCCTGCATTTGCTGCAGCCGGAATTGTAATATTGATAGAGCCGCTTGCTAATGAAGCATTCGAAACCGGCAAAAATGAATTTGTTGGAGTTGAATTCCAAACAATGCTGTAAGATGTTGGTGCTCCTGTTACGGCTGAATAATTCAAGGTTGTGCTTGTTGCTCCTGCACATATAGCTGTGGCAGTAGAAGAGTGTGTAATTGTTGGCAGTGGAGCAACTTTTACTAATACTAATCCGGAAATATTTGTACAACCATTAATCGTAACTTTTCTTCTAAACCAAGTATCCTGAGTTATGGCAACTGTTGGAGTATAATTTCGAGCATTGTTTGTTCCCGGCGCGTTTCCAAAAACACCTGAAGCACTTGTACTTGTTTCCCATAAATAGGATGTCACTGTTCCTGTAGGAAGGCTTCCTGAAATTACTCCTGGAACAGTTCCTGAACATATTGGTTGTGAATAATTAGCAGCAATATACAATCTCTTTTCTAGACCAACACATCCATCATCAAAAACACTATTTGAAGCTGCTATAGTAACTGCATTTGAATTCCCTAAAAAATAAGTCTCTGCAACTGACTGACTGAAAGTAGAATGACATGCAGTATTTACAGTAAATGAACCGCAGCTTCCGTTTGGCAAACCATAACTTGCAAAACTTACATTGTTAAAATAAGTTCCTGTCGGAGCAGTTAAAGTAAGATTATTATATTCTTGAGCCTGATTACAAATTTCGGTTGAACCAGCAAGAGTTATTTTGTTATTAATATCACTAGGATTTACAGTTACTGTAACATTAAATGGTGCTCCTGGACAGCTTCCAGTTAAAGGCGTTACAGTATATACTACGTTTTGCGCAGTTGTACTGAAATTCGTCAAAGTACCAGAAATAGATGAAGCGCCACTTCCTGCCGCACCGCCTTTGACCCCAGCGGGCATCGTTGGTATAGGCCAGCTGTATGTTGTGTTTGCAGGTACAGTTCCATTAGTACCGTTTACTGGTGTCACCGAAAAATTTCCATCAGAACAAATGGAAGCAGTCATGGCATTAATCGTAGCTTTCGGATTTATGGTAACTGTTGCAAGTGTTCTTGTGCATGAGCCTTCCGCTTGTGCATAAAAATTATATGGTCCGCCAGGAGTATTTGTGTTAGGTAAAGTAGAACTTCCAACAGGATTAAACGGAGATCCACCTCCTATAGCAGTTCCACCTGTCAAACCAGTAAACCACTGTATTGGCGATAATGTTACTTGTCCTCCTGTTGGAGGCGTTACATTCCATGTGTAATTACCTGAATAAGTACCATTTGAACCATTGTAAGTAGTAGAAATTAATGTGTAGACTACTCCTGCTGTTAAATTTGCAGTCAATCTCGGCTCAAGACCAATACCATCAGCGTCGTCATCTCCTACAACCCATCCTGATCCACATGTACCAGGCGTCATTCCATCCCTATAAATATAAGCCATTCCGTCAAAACTACCTGTATCAGTCATTTTAAATGTATAAGATCCATTGACGCTTACAGTAAATGTAGTAGCGGTGTAGTTTCTTGTCGTATTTCTAAACTCACAAACAGGATCATTCTGCATGCTCGCTCTGATAATTCTAGCTGTTGGATCAGTAGCCGCGTTCCAAGAACCTGAAAACGTATTTCCAGTAACTGCTGTACTTGATGTCGCGCTTATACTGGCAGCATCTCCTTGGCAAATGGTAGTAGGTGTCGTTGTTGGTGGAGCAAGACAAATTGTGCCATTAAAAGTAAAATCATTTATACTAAAAGTACTGCCATTTGAGTCTCCTGAGTTATACCCATATAAACGAAAAGTAATAGTTGTTGTAATATTTTGAAAAGAAGTACCTAATAAAAAGGTATTTCCATTTGTGTCTGTTTTTACCCCATCAATATTTGCCGAGTATCCATCTAAACTGGATCTCAAAACAAATCTTGTAGGTCCATTATTATTAGTTGAACTTGTATAAATAAGATTTACAAAATTAATTGAACTTCCTCCATTTGGAGTTATTGTAAATGTAAAAAAGTCAGTTAAATCAATATTGGAGCTATTTGTCCATCCACTTGCTCGATAAACATTATTTGCACCAGAACTAGATATGCCAGTCCCTCTTCCAATACCCAAAGCCGTAATATTCGCATCAACAATTTGACCTGTTGTGTAAGGATTTGCTGTAATGTTATTTCCTGTTATTGGGTTTGTCCAAATAGACTGTGCAAAAGTTAAACAAGGAAAAACGATAAAAATGACGAACAAAAGTAATTTTCGTTTCATAGGCATGTGGTATTATGTGATAAATTTGTTTTTGGGCGTAAAAAAGAAAATAAGAATTCGAGCGTTTTTTATCTAATTTTAATGTTCAAATCTTGTTTTGAAATTTATTGAACATTTGTTAAAATTTTAGATGTCAAAAAATCTCTGTTCGGTGGTTAGCCGAATTTTTAGTCTTCTTTCTTTTTTACAAATATTAACAAATTTTAGAATAATTTTGCTACCAAATGCAATAAATCACATTTAATCGTTAAAAAGAAAGAAAAAGCCGATGAAAGACATTATAACACCAAAAGAAGCTTTACAAAAATTGGAAAATTTTTGTGCTTATCAAGAGCGTTGTCATGAAGAAGTGGTAGCAAAATTATACAGCTTGAAAATGAATTCTGACGAAATCGATGTAATCATTGTAAAGCTAATTGAGGGTAATTTTCTTAACGAAACGCGCTTTGCCTGTAGCTTCGCAAGAGGCAAAAACCGCATAAAACACTGGGGAAAGCTGAGAATTATGAACGAACTTAAAGCTCGAAAAATTTCAGCTGCAAATATTAATTTGGCCTTGAAAGAAATTTCTACCGAAGAATATTTTGAAACTTTCGAAAATCTAGCCGAGCGCTGTTGGGACAATTTGTCAGAAAAAAATCTTCTGAAAAAACGAAAAAAATTTTGCGACTATCTGCTTCGACGAGGATACGAAAGTAATCTGATTTATGAAAAAATGAAAGAATTTGAAGAAAAAGAGGGTTGATTTTTTGTTGAACTTTTTACAAAATTTTCATTTTTTAACAAATTTAACGACTCAAACTCAATACCGTATTAAATTACTGACGAAACGCAATACTACTTTTGGTTATAATTTATTCCAAATTTGAGGATTTTATACTCAAACTCGCGTTTTTATGACTAAAAGTTCAAAAATACAACTCAAAAAACCCAATTATTTGAGATTATTCTTATAAGAAATTTTAACATTTTATAAGAAATAACGCCAAAAGCTATTTTTTGGCGTGTATTTTGTCGATTTTTTTAACATTTCATCGATTTTTTGGGTGTTCTCAAAACCCTAACTACTTCCCGCACGTAGATGTATCTATCTTTGCGACGCATGCAAAATCTTATGCCAGCATAACAACCTGATAGAAAACATTTAACATGAAGAAAACTTTACTTTTATTTTTATTGTTACCCATTTTGGGATTTGCTCAAGAAATTTCTAAATGGAATGCTTCTACAGCTTCACATTTTACACCCGTTGTTAACACGAATCTAACTCCATTAGATATTACAACTAACGGAGGCGTTAATATTGGTTATATTTCTTATAATAGTGAAGCAACTTTTTTTCAAACAGGAAACTGGCCTGTTCCACAACAAAATGGAACAGCATATGATGCTAATAAATATGTTCAGTTTAGCATCCAACCTAAAGCGGGTTATAAAGCTGACGTAACAACCTTTACTTTTCAATGTAGATCTGGATCAGGAAAATTTAAAGTTAGGTATTCAAAAGATGCAACATTTACTACAGGAGTTTTTGATTTAATAACAGAGACAGATAATCCTAGTGATTGGACCACTTTTACTAGAACATTATCTAATGATCTAAATCCCGTATTAGACAATGAAAAAGTATATATTCGAATATATTCTTACAGCACAAATAATACTTTCGAAATAAAAACCGGAACTTTAAACACCAATATCGTACCAGTAATGAATGGTACTGTAACAACTTTTGATGCCACAAAAATCATGGCAATAAAAGATTTTGTAGATACGAAAACAAATACAGCGATAAACATTTACCCCTTAAAAAATGATGTGAAAAAGGAAAATGTAACTTCTCTTGTTGTATCAACACCACCAGCTGCTACGGAAGGAACAGTTATTGTAAATCCTGATCGAACCTTAACTTTTAACCCTGCAAAAGACTTTGTTGGAACATCAACTTTCAGCTATTCTATTTCTAACGGAACTGAAACATCTACTGCAACAATAAAAGTTACTGTCTCAAATAGCATAGACAGCAATTTATCAATTTGGGATGGAGCGGGGAATAGTTTATCTCCAAAAACTAACATCTATGTAAATGATAATGCTCCTGTAACTGCAACAGGAGTTAATTTAAATTATACGTTTTACAATACAGATAATGCATTTTTTCAAACTAGTGGATGGCCAAATCCACAGGAAAATGGAGGAAAAGAAAGCCCTACTAAATATGTTGAATTCAAAATAAGTCCTGATAGTAAACACAAATTAAATATAAAACAATTTAATTTTACTTATCGTGGGCAGAATCAAAAATTCTTGGTAAAATATTCAAAAAGTACAGACTTTTCAACTGGCGCACAAGTTTTAATTCCAGAAACTAATACCGCTTCTGATTGGACAACTTTAACTAATAATATTTCTGCAAGTGTAAGTCCTGTATTACCAGGTGAAACATTATATATTAGATTTTATGTATACAGCAGTAACAACACTTTTGAAATTAAAAACGGAAATGGAAATCTTCAGGGTCCAACAATCACAGGAACTGTTGAAGATGTTTTTACTTTGACAGCTAATGACGATTATGTTTCTACTCCAACGAATCAAGCTGCAACTATTTCAATATTACAAAATGATGTTGTGGGAGGATATCCTATACAATCAATATCTCTAACACAACCTGTAAACGGGACAGTAGCACTAAACGCTTCTAACCAAGTTGTATTTACTCCATCATCAAGTTTTACAGGATCTACTTCATTTACTTACACTATCCGTAACTCAAATAGTCCATCTGACTATTCTTCTGCAACAGTATTTGTAAATGGCACTCCGCCTCCATGTACTCCGGCAGGCGACCAGACTACCTTTGGAGCAAATTCATGGACTGGATATGTTTATAAATGGACTGGAACATATCCGAATCCGGCTACGCCAAATACGCTTCCAATATCTGCCACTTCAACTTATATCGGAACTGTAACCGAAAATGCATTGTTTGATAGAAATGTTGGAACTGGTGCTGTAAATGGTGTGACTAGAAATATCAATTGTGAGACGCCTCCAACTGATAACTTCTTTGTTCGTTATAAAATGAGAACTACAACTGCTGCTGGTATTTATAACTTTACGATTGGTGCCGATGATGGGGTGCGTTTATATATTGATGGTGTTCTAGTGAATGTAGCACCAACGAATTCATATACTGGTCATGGCTATAACTCTTATGCTGCACAGGTAACATTAGATGCACGAGCACACGATTTTGTTTTAGAATATTTTGAAATGGGAGGTTCTGCAAGAGTTTCATTCTCTTACGGAATTATTAGTACTGTTTTAGGCGCTAGTAATCCTCCTGGTACTGACAAATGGAATGTTTACGGTTATACACTAGCAAATCTTGACATTCCTGCTTACAGTTATGCGGGAAGTTATGTAGACAATAATCTTAATATCGCTACTACCGCTTTTTGGAATAGAGCTGCTTCACCATCTTCAACAACTGGATGGAGCGGAGCACCGGTTCCTGTAGATAATTTTACTATTAGCTATAAAAGAAAAGGCTTCCCTTGCGGAAGATATAGAATCGTTGTAGCAAACTGTGACGATAATCTGCGAATTTACCGTAACGGAACTTTAATTTACACAGCCGGAGGAAACATCAACAATAATACTGCAGCAGTAAACAATACAACTTACGATCTTGGTGCTGATTCTGAAATAGAGGTGCGTTTACAAGAAGATGCAGGAGATGCTCTTATGAATGTTAACTTTATACCGTCGACTACACCTGGCGATGCTGCAAATGCACCAACTGCTTCTGCCACAAAACAGCCAAGTTGTGCAGACAACACTGGTACAATTACTGTTACAAATCCTGCTTCTAGCACTGGATTCACATACAGCATTGATGGAACGAGTTATACTAATACTACTGGTGTATTTACAGGATTAACAGCTGGTTCATACAATGTTACAGTTAAAAACACAAGCACAGGATGTATCTCTCCTGCAACTGTTATCGCCATAAACCCAGCTGCAGGAAAAGTATGGAACGGAAGTACAAACACTTCATGGAATACTCCTTCAAACTGGACTCCATCTGGTGTGCCAACAACAACAGACTGTGTTGAGATTCCTAACGTAGCGGTTAAACCTATTCTTGCTGCAAGTACTGGAACATATTATGCTTATTCATTAACCATTAACAATCAAGCATCGTTGACGGTTGGCTCTAACAATACAATCCAGGTTACAAATGCTGTAACAGTTTTAGGAAATGGACAATTAATCTTCGAAAACAACTCAAGTTTGATTCAGACTACTAATGCGACAAACAGCGGATATATCACCTACAAGAGAAGCACTCAGCTGGTAAAACGTTTTGATTTTACTTACTGGTCAACACCGGTGATTGGTGCCGACAACACTCTTCACAACTTGTCGCCAAATACATTGTTTGACAAATATTACAGTTACGATGCAGCTGGAGATAAATGGGCAATCAACAATTATGGAACAATCAATATGGCTTACGGAATTGGCTATATCGTGAGAGCTCCTCAATCTTACAGCACGACTGTTCCTGCTGTTTATACTGGATCATTCGTCGGTACGCCAAACAATGGGCCTTACACCATACACCCGATTTCAGGAAAATGGAACCTTATCGGTAATCCGTATCCTTCTGCTCTTGATGCTGAAGAACTGATTGATGTAAACCACCTCGCGGGAACAGACATAGGGGCTTTGTATTTCTGGACGCATAATTCGCCTCCAAGTAGTGCTAATAGTGGAAACGCAACAAAAAATTACACCAGCAATGATTATGCGGTATACAGTCTTGCTGGAAGCATAGTTACAACAAGCGGTGCGGCCAGCCCGAGCGGTTACATAGCAGCTGGACAAGGTTTCTTTGTGCAGCCTTCTGGAAGTTCAATCTTGTTCAACAACAGCATGCGCGTAAGTGGAAACAATACTCAGTTCTTTAAGACTTCTGCATCGGCTAAAACCGAGAAAAACCGTGTATGGTTGAATTTCACCAACACCCAAGGTGCATTCAAACAGGCACTTATTGGATATGTTGAAAATGCGACCAACAAAATGGATACAAATTATGATGCCTTAACAATGGGAAGCAACAGTTATGTTGATTTCTACAGTATCAACGATAAAGATCTTTTGACTATTCAGGCGAGAGCGCTTCCTTTTGACAAAGCCGACATTGTTCCTCTTGGATATAAGACTACTGTTGCTGGTAATTTCACAATCGGAATAGATCATACAGACGGATTATTTGCAGAGCAGGCAGTCTATCTTGAAGACAAGACAACAGGCGTAATCCATGACCTAAGAACTGCCGATTATACCTTTGCTACAGCTGTAGGTACTTTTGCTGATCGTTTCGTGCTTCGTTATACTTCTAAAACGCTTGGAACTGGAGATTTTGAAAACGTAGAAGATAGTGTACTGATTGCAGTGAAAGACAAAACTGTAAACATCACTTCGACCAAAGAAAATATCAAGGATGTCCTGATTTATAATATCGGAGGGCAGGAATTATACAGTAAGAAAAAAGTCACGGCAACAGAACTGCAAATTACAAACTTGCAGGCTGGTGAACAGGTTTTACTAGTAAAAGTAACTTTAGAAAATGACCATGTTGTTACGAAGAAAATCATTTTCCGATAAATAATAATAAAGCATCAAAAATCCGACAATCAACGTTGTCGGATTTTTGTGCATTCATATAGAGACATTCTAAAAATTAAATAACTGACTAACATTCAAAATACGAAAAAGAAATATTACGAAACTTTAATCGAACCCAAACCCCATGTTATCAAAACCAATTTTGAATCTTCATAATTTATTTTTTAAAAGCTTAGGAATCCTTTTTTTCTTAATTTCTTTTAAAACTATAAGCCAGACAACCGTTACTAGAATTCATACAGACTGGAACGGATATTGGACGTCTAACTCTACAACCGCTTCAGGTAATCGTCCGAATACAGAAAATAATCTTCTTGCTTTTTTATGGAATGGCACTACCTATTCTACTGGAGTAAATGATGCCACTCTTACGACAAGAGGAGTTACTTTTAATGCTCAAAAGTACAGAGCCTTAAAAATTCAAACCCTAGGACAAGAACCTGGAAGTACATTTTTCCTTCAAGGTTCTATGATCGACGGATCCAATTCAACCGCGACCTTAACTCCGCCTCTAATGGGCACTACTTCAACAGGCCCTGAACTTGCTTCACGACTTACTGATGGTGTAAACGGACTTACGCTTGGAACCGGTATTGCAAACATCAAAGCAGGAACAGCCGAATTTAAAATCGGAACTAACAATCTTACCATTTCTGGTATTGAAGATAATATCCCAGATTTGATTGTAACTCAGGTTGCTGAACCAGGAGGTACGCCAGACTCGTTTAGATTTGTGGATGCTTCTGGAGCAACAGTTGGAAACTCCTTATCTGTTTCCTTTGGATCTGTAACTGCAATCGGAACTTACAGCCTAGATTTATTTAGAGCCGATAATGGCACAATGGCCTTTACAGCTGCTGCGACCAGAGATATCCGAATAGTTGGAATAGAAACCAAGTCATTTGGAATTACACCTGCAAATGCAGCACAAGTTGACCGTTTTATCGTAACATTTTCAGGAAACTCAGATTGTGCTTTTATCGCTTTTAATACTAGTTCATTAAAAATAGCAGAATTAAGCATGATTAAAAGGGCATCAATTGCTTCCTGTGGAAAATTAGGAGATACTGTTACTTATACCTTTGATATCAAAAACACGGGAGAAGTACCCGTTACCAATATTTCGGTTACCGATCTTATGCCAGGTTTAACAATTACTGGTAATTCTATTCCGAGTTTAGCTGCTGGTGCCTCTACAACACTTACTGGAACTTATACTATTACCGCTGCAGACGTTGCTGCCGGAAGAATAACTAATACGGCAAAAGTTTCAGGAACAGATCCATCCTTAAACGTGGTAGAAGATATTTCGGGACAAACTTATACCGACAACATCGCAACTGTAATCGATTTACTGGCACCGCCAACTATCGGAACAGTTACCAATACAACTTGTTCTTCATTAGGAACCGTAGTTGTAAATAATCTTCCATCAGGAAACTGGACACTTGAAAGAACTCCTGGAGGCGTTATAACCAATGGTTCCGGAACAACTGCAACCATTACTAATATACCTGTTGGTACATCGTATTCATTTAGAGTAACAAACAGCACAGGTTGCAAATCACCGTCAACAACAACATTTAACATAACCAACCAATCTTCTACTACATGGAATGGTACAGCTTGGTCGAATGGAACACCTGACAGCTCAAAAGGATTAACTTTCTCTGGAGCCTATACCATAACATCAGATTTAACTGCTTGCTCTTTAACTGTTAATTCAGGTGTAAATCTAGTAGTTCCATCAGGTGTTACATTAAACATAACAAATGCTGTTACTGTTTCTGCGTCGGGTTCATTAACTTTCGAAAACAATTCAAGCCTTGTCCAGATAAATAATGTTTCCAATTCAGGAAATATCGTTTACAGAAGAATTACACAACCAGTACGTCGTTTTGATTTTACTTACTGGTCTGCCCCAACATACAGCTCTTCATATAAGCTTAGTACTTTATCTTCAAACACTTTGTTAGATAAATATTACAGTTATAATGCCAGTACTGAAAAATGGGTAATCAATAATTACGGAACTTTGACCATGATGCCAGGTATAGGCTATATTGTTCGTGCACCACAATCGTATAGCACTACTGTTCCAGCGACTTATTTGGCCTCTTTCGTAGGTGTACCTAATAATGGAAATATACCATTAACAACGGTTTCTGGACATTGGAATTTAATCGGAAATCCGTATCCTTCAGCTGTAGATGCAGAAGATTTCATCAGAATCAACAGCCTTGCGGGTACAAATGTTGGCGCGTTGTACTTCTGGACACATAACACATCTCCAAACGCAGGAATTCCGGGAGACAAGACTAATAATTATACCAGTAGCGATTATGCAGCATTCAGCCTTTTGGGTGGAGTTAAAACCAGCAACGGAGCCGCGCATGTAGATGGTTACATTGCTTCTGGCCAGTCGTTTTTTATTCAACCAACGGGAACTTCTGTTGTTTTTAACAATGCTATGCGTGAAGCTGGACACAATACACAGTTTTTCAAAACAAGCGGAACCGAAAAAAATCGTCTTTGGTTAAATTTCAGCAATAATGAAGGCGCGTTTAAACAAGCTTTGATAGGATATATAGAAAATGCAACTAATAAAATGGATGCCAACTACGATGCGGTAACCATGGGAGCAAATAGTTACGTAGACTTTTACACTATCAACGATACAGATAATCTAACCATTCAGGCACGTGCGCTTCCTTTTGATGATGCAGAGATAATTCCGCTTGGATACAAAACCACTTTTGCGGGAGATTTTACTATTGCTATAGATCAAGGAGAAGGTTTGTTTGCAAATCAGGCTGTTTATCTAGAAGACAAAAAAGCAGGTACCATCCACGATTTAAAAAGTGCTGATTATACTTTTACATCTACCGTTGGAACTTTTACTGATCGTTTTGTATTGCGCTACACTTCTAAAACATTAGGAAACGATGATTTTGAAAATGTTGAAAATGGTGTTTTCACTGCCGTGAAAGCTAAAACGATCACCATAACTTCTTCTAAAGAAAATATCAAAGAGGTATCTATTTACAACATCGCCGGACAGTTGGTGTTCAATAAAAATAAAGTAAATACTTCTGAACTAAAAATCAATAATCTACAAATGGGTGAACAGGTTTTATTAGTTAAAATAACTTTAGAAAACGATCATACCATCAATAAGAAAATTATTTTCAATTAATTGAAAACTGATTTTCAATAAAAAAATCCATTCCAGAAATTCCGGAATGGATTTTTTATTTAAAGTAAAGAATTTAAGCCTTTTCAATCAAAATACTGACTGCATTTCCGCCAAAACCCACTGCATTTATTAAAACTTTTTTGATTGGCCTTTTTTTGAAATCCATTTTTGCAAAAGGCACTCCGATAAAAGTATCGTGTTGTATCATCAACAAAGCCAGCTCAAGGCTTAAGAGTCCAGAAGCTCCAAAAGTATGTCCAATTTTCCATTTATTAGTGGTTAGCAGCGGCAAGTTCGAACCAAATACTTTTTCGATTGCGCGTAGTTCTGTCAAATCGCCTTTTATGGTTCCTGGAGCATGCATGACAATAACGTCAATGCCATCTAGATTTTCATTTTTCAAAGCCATTTTCATGGATTTCTGAAAACAGTCTGCTTCTGCAGAAATTGAAATATTATGTTCGAGAATTTCTGTTGCATAACCAAAACCGCTGATGTAAGCCATTGCATTTTCTTTTTCTCCAGTTTCTAGACAGCAAACCGCAGCCCCTTCGCCCAAAACCATCGTATTTAGTGTTTTATCAAAATCAAATGCAAGATTTGGCCAAGATTCTTCGTCAAGATTGATTCTAGAGTAAATTTTGAGTGCACGCATTTGTGCAATTGTAAAATCGGTTAAAGGAGCTTCGCTTCCTCCTGTTAAAAATTTATCTGCCATTCCAGAATTCAACCAAGCAATTCCATTCAAAACCGCGTGCAAAGCAGTTGAGCAGGTAATTGAATGTGAAATTTCTGGACCATTATTCTGAAGATCATGAGCAATCCAAGACGAAATATTTCCTAAAGTAGTCGTTGGCGAGGCTAATGTCTGTGCTTTTCCATTCTCTAAATATTCCTTATAATGTTTCTCGAACAAATCGGTTGCTCCTCTAGACGAACCAATGTTGATTCCAAAAACATCGTCTTTTGTCCATCCAGCATTTTCAACTGCAATGCGAGAAGCTGCCAAAGCAAACAAAACAGAATTATCTAAAAATTTATATTTTATATCTGATTCCTTTATTTCTTCAACAATTTCTTTTGATGCCGTACTCAAGGCCGCAACGGGTGTTTCCTGCCCATCTAAAAATTGCTTCGTAAAACAATGTTTCGGATCAAGATAGTTTTCCCAAACTTCAGCCGAAGTATTGCCCAGTGGAGAAATTGACGAAAAGGCCATTATAGAGATTTTATTATTCAATGTATTGACTTTTAAATGTTTTTAGCAAACAAACAATATAAGTGATATAAGTATATTTAAGTTTTTTATACAATGTGATATTGCAAATACTTATACCATCTCGATTGCTTCTTCAATTGTTTTATATATTTTCTGAAGTTGTTCGTCTGTCATAATATAAGGCGGAAGTACGTAAACAATATTACCTACAGGTCTTAAGACAACTCCTTTTTCGATAAAAAAATTGTACAATTTAGTGCGCATAGAACCGTAATAACTTTCTTCAGCATCCGATTTTATTTCGACTGCAAAAATAACTCCCAAAGTTCTTGCAGTTATTACTTTCGGATGTTTTTCAATCTTTTTCTGAAACAAAAGATGACTCTTATTTATTCTTTTGATATTTTCCTGCATTTCAGAAGTCTGTAGCAAATCAATACTCGCCAAAGCCGCAGCACATCCTGTTGGATTTGCCGTAAAAGTATGTCCGTGAAATAATGCTTTATTGATATCATCATCATAAAAAGCCTCAAATATATCTGCTGTAAAAGTCGTAATTGCCATCGGAATAGTTCCGCCTGTTAGTGCTTTTGACAAACAAATCATGTCGGGCTGTTCGGTTGCATAATCCATGGCGAAGTTTTTTCCGGTTTTTCCAAAACCAGTCATTACTTCGTCTGCAATAGTCAAAACGTTATTCTTTTTGCAAATCTCAATGAGTTTGTCTAAAGCTTCGGGCTCGTACATCACCATTCCGGCAGCGCCTTGAACTAGAGGCTCAAAAATAAATCCGGCACAATTATGCTTTTTAATGGTTTCTTCCAAAGCATCAAAACTTTCCCGCTCCTTCCCTTTTACCGGAACTGGAATTCGAACTACATCAATAAACATTCCCTGAAATGCCATGGTATAAAATGAAATACCGCTTGCAGCCATTGCCGCAAAAGTATCTCCATGAAAAGCATTTTCAAAAGCTATGATAATAGTTCTTTTTTCACCTTTATTAAAAAAATATTGCAAGGCCACTTTTATTGCCACTTCTACTGCAGTCGATCCATTATCAGAAAAGAATATTTTTTTCTGATTATCTGGCAATATTTCCATCAATCTTTCCGCCACTTTTACAGCAGGTTCGTGTGTAAAACCTCCAAACAAAACATGCTCTAAGGTAGTGAGCTGTTTGTAAATTGCATCGGCGATAATTTTATTACTATGTCCAAACGGATTTACCCACCAGGAAGCAATTGCATCAATATATTCTTTATTGTTTTCGTCCCAAAACAATGCACCTTCCGCTTTTGTTATTGCAATAGGAGCCGAAGCGGTTTTGTGCTGTGTGTACGGATGCCAGAGATATTGGTTGTCTTTTTCTACTAAATTCATATTTGATTTCAGATTGAAGATTTTAGGTTTTAGATTTTTCTAATGCTAATAAATTTTCACGAAACAAATCAGCATATTCTCTAATTACATTTTGGTCAAAAAATGGTTCTTCATCAATTCTTCCAATGCATTTTATTCCGGTATAATTGAGAATAAAATCTTCTGTTGATTTATTTTCGCTTCCGCTGAAGATGATTCCTGCGATATCCAGTTTTCTGTTTTTCAAAGATTCAATCGTCAATAAGGTATGATTGATGCTTCCTAAATAATGCCTCGAAACGACAATTACTTTATAATCTGCTTTAATCAAATCGATTACCATTTTCTCCTGATTCAAGGGCACAAACAAACCGCCTGCACCTTCAATTACCAAATGATTCTCTGTTTCGGGTTCGATAATTTTATCTAATTCAATCAAAACATTATCAATTTCAGCTGCGAGATGCGGACTTGCCGGTGTATTCAATTTATAGCTGTTTTCAAAGATTTTAGTTTTTGAATTTGAAATTCTGGCTTTAATCTTATGACTGTCCGAATTATCCAAATCTCCAGCTTGAACCGGTTTCCAATAATCAGCTTCTAAAGATTCGACCACAATTGCCGAAGTTATTGTTTTACCAACATCTGTTGAAATTCCTGTTATGAATATCTTCATAATAAATAGACCACGGATTATACTGATTAAACAGATTAACCGCGGATTTTTTTACATTCTACTAATCTAAATAACAATCTGTGATAATCCGTTCTATTTGTTTTATCTATGTGTCATCATGCAAAAATACCAATAAAAACAACAAGCCCATCGTAATTGATGGGCTTGTTGTTTATTCTTCTTTTAATTCGTCGATTACTTTCTTGATTTCTTTTGCATATCTTCCATAAGAATAGTGAACCGTCCATTCCATTGCCAACCCCATAAACAAGATAGAAGTTGCAATACCTGTAAAAACACTTATGAGCTGCCTGTTAGTAAAATTAGCGACATCAAAACCTGGATGTTGCGAAATTTTATTGTACCAAATACCAATTATAAACAGCACCATAAATGGAGTTAAAGCAAATCCGAAAGTTTTAGACAACTCCATGTTAAGCCTTATGTCAAAGTACGTTTCATATAAACTGTCTTTTGTTTTCAAAGCAATCTTACTAAGTCTCTTATAAAAAAAATAAAGTTTAAGCAAATAATAAACCGACACAGCAAAAGCTATACTGTAAAACAAGTAAAAAGGCAAAATCCATTTTTCAGGAAAATGAAATATATAAGGCGATAACCCAATTATCAATAAAGCAATTGTCTGTCCAATAAGTTCATTTCTCAGATTCTTTCTAATCTTATCCAAAGGCGTGTTAGCCGAATTTATTTTTTCTAAATTATCTGGAAGAACGACATTCTCTGTCTTTTCGTTATTCCATGCGTTTTGTATATCGTTAAAATCCATATCCTTGATTTTTAATTATTTCTTTTAATTTTTCTTTTGCTCTATTTAATTTTACTCTGGCATTTCCTTCAGAAATTCCAAGATTTTCGCCAATTTCCTTATGAGAAAAACCTTCTAACTGATAAAAAATAATGGCTTTATCAATCTTTTCGAGTTTTTGCACCGCTTTATAAAAATGGTCTAGCTGACTTTCTTTTATATGCGAATCGCCTTCATCATCTTTAATATTTTCCGAAGCAATTTCGTATTTGTCTACTTTTCGTTTTTCTTTTCTAAGGAAAACAATTGCCGTATTTACTGCTACTCGATACATCCAGGTCGAAAATTGACTTTCGTTTCTAAACGTCTCGTACGATTTCCAAAGTTGGCAGACAATTTCTTGAAATAAATCCTGCTGGTCATCATGGTTGTCCATGTACATTTTCGAAACTTTGTACAAAATCCCTTTATGACTTTCGATTCGGTTTAAAAATTCCTGTTCTTTCTGTTTCAAAATAAATTTAATTCAGTATTGGTTTTACACTATATCCTGCTTTTCTTAATAAATTGATTACGCCATACTCCCCGCCCAAATGTCCTGAACCAAAAGCAAAAAACACGCTTTCTTTTTTCATTAGTTCCGGCATTATTTTTACCCAATTAAGATTTCTATTATCCAAAATCTGTTTCTTGGTTTTTTCGCTTGTTGTTTTTTTATCTGTAATAATATCATACAAACCAATTATATTTTCAGTTTTGTACTGCTCAACAAGTTTTGTTGTTTCGTTTCCGTTAGATTCTCCAAGTGCCGTAATCATTTCCTCGTTTGTATAAGCATTTTCAAACATCGCAAATTGAAATTTAACCGTTTCAAGTCCGCCAACTTGTATGTTTTTCTTTTTAGCCATCTCTATAAATTCCAATTCATAAAATTTCATGTCTGCACAGCCAAAAGATTTCATCGAAATCAGGCTCATTACAGTAAATAAACTAAAATTATCTACTTGCTGTACAGACATTCCGGTTTTCTTTTTTAGAATCGCATCTAAATTAGATAATTGTTCCGGACTTAGTTTTTTGCTCAAAGGTTCTTTTCCCATTGCCATTTTTTGCATTTCTAAAGTTTCGTTAGGATCTGCAAAATTGATTTCTAAAAAAAGTTTGTCTGAAACCTCGAAGGCTTTTTTTGCTTTTTCGCTTAAGAAATAATCTGGTGAACAGATCATGTGAATCGTTCCATACAAGTAAGAAGGCTTTTTCAGACCGTTTCCAGAAACCTCCCACAAAAGTGAGTTTTCTAATTTTGGTGCCGTTTCTTGAGCTTTTGCTGCGAAACAACAGATTGCCAATAAAAATAATACTGCTGATTTGATTAAATTTTTCATTTTGTTGATTGATTAGTTGATGAATGATTGATTGAAATTTGATTGATGATTGAAACTCCTTCTAGTATTTAGTATTTTTATTTCTCTGCCACGAAGCTATAACTCCGATAACTAAACAGACAGCGATAACTTTCATTAAAAAGTAGCTTACTAAGCCTAATAAAAATCCTATTGAAGTATAAAAGAAAATTTTAGAAAAAATATCTTTTGACGAAGTTGATTTTGATTTCATAACGTTCTAATTTTTTTGATTACGACTCGTAAGTGACTAAACAATCAAAACGTTACAAAAAAAGTTTCATTTTTTTTTAAAAAGTGAGTAAATACAGGCTATAGCGACTGATATTTTTTTATTTCAAAAAGATTCGCAAAAGAAAACACAGAGTTACACAAAGTTTTCTTTGTGCTTCTTTGAGTTTTTGTGTGTGTATCTGTGAAAAAACTAAAACAGAAAACTTCTTAAAGCCTCTAAAACTTGAGTTATTTCATCCTCAGTGTTATAACTATGAATACAAAAGCGAAGACGCTCCTGTCCTTCGGGAACAGTTGGTGACAAAATGGCTTTGATATCAAAACCTTTGTCTTGCAATTCCTGTGCAAGATTTTTTGCGTTCTGATTTCCTGGAATAACGGCAGATTGTATTGCCGATTTACTTCGGACAAAAATGGGTTTTAATCCCAACAAATTTTTCTGTTGATTAAAAAACACAATATTCTGACGAAGTTTTTCGATGGTATCTTTCTCAATTTCCAAATGCTGATAAGCTGTCAAAATTGTAGAGACAGAATGTGGGGACAATCCGGTAGTGTAAATAAAACTTCTGGCAAAATTCACGAGATATTCTCTCAATTCAATACTTCCCAAAATAGCGGCGCCATGGCAACCAAGTCCTTTTCCGAATGTCATGATTCGGGCAAAAATTCGGTTATGCAATTGTCGGTATTGTGTTACTCCTTCTCCTTTTTCACCAAAAACTCCCAATGTATGCGCTTCATCAACAACCAAAAAACAGTTGTATTTTTCAGACAGTTGCACCAGCTCTTCCAAATTCGGACTATCGCCATCCATAGAAAAAACAGTTTCGGTTACAATGTAAAGATTCGTATCTGGAAATTTTAGAATCAGTCGTTCCAAATCTTCAAAATCATTATGCAAAAACTTAAACGATTTGGCATTAGACATCGAAATTCCGTCCCGAATCGAAGCATGGCTCAATTCATCATACAAAATAACATCATTACGCTGCGGTACAGCGCCAAAAAAACCAACATTGGCATCATAACCCGAATTAAAAATTAAAGCCGATTCTGAATCATGAAATGCCGCGATAAACAATTCTGCATTTTGATATAGGGAATGATTTCCAGAAATGAGCCTCGAACCTGTCGCACCGTTCTGGATAATGTCATTTTCGATCAGGTAATGGTGTGCCTGTTTGAAAATCGATTCTGACTTTGAAAACCCAATATAATCATTTGATGAAAAATCGACCAGATTATTAAAACTTGGCAGTCGTCGAAATGAATTATTCTGTTTTCTTGTTTCGAGCTTTTGTATGAGGTTTTGGGCTAGTTTCATAAAAACAAAGTTATGAAATTTGATATGAATTAAATAAACGGCAGCACATAGGCTAACCTGTCCTTCGCTTATTCAATTTTAGGTTGCTTGATAAAAGGAGTGGAAAAAATTAAAATCGTTTTTTAATAATTAATTATCGTTTTTCGATAATTTTTATATATTTGCAATGAACCAAAAACCTAAATCATCATGAATCCAGTAAAACATTTCGCATCGTTTCTCTACTTTGCTGTACTCTTTGGTATTATAAGTTATTCATTCTTTTTTCTCACAGTCGTTTTGGGAAAATTTTTTGGAAACGACGGGCAATTTATTATAAAGAATGGCAATTCGACCATTACAATGGGAAACAAAACATCTGAAGGATATTATGTTCCTGTCGCACTCACTTTACAAATTCCCGATTCTATAAGAAAAACCCAAGGAGGTTTTGGAGTATACGCAACAGACTCCTATCCACAAACAACCAGAACATATCTAGAGGATAACAAAATAGCAAAAGCTATAAACATTTACAATGTCAGCTCCAAAGGCAATTACGCTTCACTAGGTGCCGATGGGAATGGAAATTATACGTATAAACAGGCCAATAGGTTTAAATTTATAAAATATGCCCCACAAGGAGATTCAGTTTATTTAAAAATATTGACTAACGAACCTTCTACCAACACTATACTAGCCATAAGAGAACAACTGAACAGCATTGTTCTGATTTTAAAAATGATTTTTCTAGCACTTATTTTACGTGAATTGGCTAAAGAAATATATTTTTCAAAATCTCTTTCAACTTATATCAAAAGATTAGGATACGTGTTTCTGTTCTCCCAATTAATCCCTATCATTTACTGCTTTCTCGACATTAATTTATTTGAACACATAGGGGTCGAAACACAAGTTTTAGCATCTTTACAGAGAACTTCCTTCGAAAATATTAAAGTTTCATTTAATCCAACGATAGACGTACAGTTTTACGCAGTACTTTTGGGAAGTATTTTGGTATTGCTTACCAAATTGATTGAAAGAGGAAGATCTTTAGAAGAAGAAAACGAATTAACTATTTAAACTATGCCAATTATCATCAACTTAGACGTAATGCTCGCTAAACGCAAAATGCGCTCAAACGAGCTGGCAGAAAAAATCGGAATTACAACGGCTAATCTTTCTATATTAAAAACGGGAAAAGCAAAAGCAATTCGTATTTCGACCTTAGAAACCATATGCGAAATATTAGAATGCCAGCCGGGAGATATTATGGAATATGTAAAAGAATAAAAACAGTATTCAACAAAAAAAGCCAGACAATTTCAATTAGTCTGGCTTTTTTATGTATTATAAATTGTCTTAGTCTGCTAAGACAATAATTTTATTGTCTTTCATCTCGATAGTTCCCGAATTGATTTCCAAAGTGTAAGTCTGGTCATTTACTTTCGTGAATTTATCTGCCGCCTCTTTAGAAAAATTAAAGCTTGGAGCCGCAATCTTAATTGTTCCTTTTTCTAAAATAGAAACAATTGGTGCGTGATGATTTAAAATCTGAAAGCTTCCATCAACTCCTGGTAAAGTAACCGCAGTAACTTCTCCTGAAAATAATTTTGCTTCTGGTGATACTATTTCTAAAATCATAACTTTTTTTTAAGTTCCAAATTATAAAATTCCAAATCCCAATTTTGGAATTTGGAATTTTTATTTTTTGATATTTATCAAGCTATGCTTGATTATGCTTCAGCTAACATTTTCTCTCCAGCTTCGATTGCATCCTGAATAGAACCTTTCAAGTTGAAAGCTGCTTCTGGAAGGTGATCTAATTCACCGTCGATGATCATGTTGAAACCTTTGATAGTATCTTTAATATCAACCAATACTCCTGGGATACCTGTAAATTGCTCCGCTACGTGGAATGGCTGAGACAAGAAACGCTGTACACGACGAGCTCTTGATACAGAAAGTTTATCTTCTTCAGATAACTCTTCCATACCTAAGATAGCGATGATATCTTGTAATTGTTTGTATTTTTGAAGAATTTCTTTAACTCTTTGTGCACAGTTGTAGTGCTCATCACCTAAGATGTGTGGAGTCAAGATTCTTGAAGTAGAATCTAACGGGTCAACTGCAGGATAGATACCTAACTCAGCAATTTTACGAGACAATACTGTTGTTGCATCTAAGTGCGCAAAAGTTGTAGCCGGCGCCGGGTCAGTTAAGTCATCCGCAGGAACGTAAACCGCTTGTACAGATGTAATAGATCCTTTGTTTGTAGATGTAATACGCTCTTGCATTGCACCCATCTCAGTTGCCAATGTTGGTTGGTAACCTACCGCAGATGGCATACGTCCTAAAAGTGCTGATACCTCTGAACCTGCTTGTGTAAAACGGAAGATGTTATCAACGAAGAACAATACGTCTTTTCCTTGGTCTGATCCAGCTCCATCACGGAAGTACTCGGCGATAGATAATCCTGAAAGTGCCACACGTGCACGAGCTCCAGGTGGCTCATTCATTTGTCCGAAAACGAAAGTAGCTTTAGACTCTCTCATTCCTGGCATATCAACTTTAGATAAATCCCATCCTCCATTTTCCATAGAGTGCATGAAATCATCACCGTATTTAATAATTCCTGACTCTAACATCTCACGAAGCAAGTCATTTCCTTCACGTGTTCTTTCTCCTACTCCAGCGAATACTGAAAGTCCACCGTGACCTTTAGCGATATTGTTAATCAACTCCTGAATCAATACTGTTTTACCAACACCAGCACCACCAAACAATCCAATTTTACCTCCTTTTGCGTAAGGCTCAATCAAATCGATTACTTTGATACCTGTAAATAAAACTTCAGATGAAGTTGATAAATCTTCGAATCTTGGAGCTGGTCTGTGAATTGACAAACCGTTTTCTCCTGTTTTTGGCAAGTTTCCTAAACCATCAATTGCATCTCCAATAACATTGAATAATCTTCCATATACGTCTGGACCGATTGGCATTTGGATTGGATTACCAGTTCCAACTACTTCATATCCTCTAGACAAACCGTCTGTAGAGTCCATAGAAATGGTACGAACAGTGTTTTCACCAATGTGAGATTGTACTTCTAGAACTAAAATAGTTCCGTCTTTTTTTGTGATTTCTAATGAATCATAAATTTTTGGAAGTTCAACATCTTTACCGTTGAAAACTACGTCAACTACTGGTCCAATGATTTGAGCAACTTTTCCTATTACTTTTGACATTACTTATGTATTTATTAAATAGCTATTTAGGTTTATCGAAAATACCTCTTTTTTCAGAGCGCAAAGATAATTTTTTAAAATATAAAATCAATTTTTTTTTCATAAAAAATAGAACGATTTTGTTTGATTCATAAAAGTCTGCTTTAAAATCATAAAAACTTCATTTTTTTTACAAAACAAAAAACCGCTTTATTCTAAGAAATCAGCGGTTTTTTTATGCATTTTAAACTATATTTTTAAGGAAGTGTCGCAGGATACTGAATAGGATACACTCCTAAATCTACATGACGCAAAGTTGCACCGTATTTAGCGTTTATGGCATCAACAAAAATATTTGCAATTAAACCATACCCTCTCGCACTTGGATGAACACCATCTAGCGAAAACGCTCCACCTGTCGCAAAAGAAGAACTCATTGTGAAATTTCCAAATCTAATTCCACCACTTGCTAATTGTGTCAAAGTTGCTTTTGTATCTACAAATGCAAGACCTTTTTCTTTAGCAACTGCTTCAATTGTTGCATTGTATGCATCAGTGGCTTTTTTAACTTCCGCAGTTTCTGTCGGAATCAATACATGTTTATCTTGTAGAGGATACGATATTCCAAACGCATTTAATGGAGACGGCGGTGCAATTCCGATTCCGGAATTAGACGCGGTTGGTGCAGTACCAATATCAGCTCTAGTTGTTAGCACAATTAAATCAGTCGCTTTAGCCTGTCTTACCTGTCCAAAAACATTTCCGTAAAAAGCCGCTGTCTGCGCTCCTAATGTAGGCGTAAATGCCGCTGTTAACTGAGCAGATAGATTAGTCAGCGTTTCATCTTTTATCAGCAAAGGACTTGCCCCGGTTTCAGAAAGAAGATTGATTCTGTCTCCTGCACTAAAGGCGGTCAATGCTTGCTTTAACGGACCGTATAATTGTGTATTTAATGCTTTGATTGTAGCCACTCCTACAGCTTCATTATTTTTCCCAATCAATTTAGGAGTAAGCGGGCTGTAAGGAACAGTTGTAAAATGAGGCAAAGCTGTAATATACGGCAGATTTGCCACTACACCCTTTGCTCCTTTCGCCGTCAAAGCAGTAACCAGATTGGCATATATACTTGCAAAAACCGTTGGATCCGTAATATCGTTTGATCCGTAAGTCGCAGGATTTGCATTTCCAGTCTGATCTTTTCCTGTACCTCCAGAAAGTGCATATGCCAAGACATCATTTCCTCCAATAAATAAAGAGAAGAAAGTAGGATCCTGCACTACGGCATCAGCAATAACTGTTGCTGAAGAAGCACTTGAAAACCTTGCAAAATAAGGATTCGCCGCACCTGTAGCCACACCAGCAACATTTCCATAATTCGCTGCCACCAAATGATAACTTTTGGCTCCGGGAACACCTAAATTATTAAATGAGCCAGTTAAATGTGCCGTAACTTCGGTACTTGGTTTTCCAACTACACTTATCGGAGTTTGCGTTGCGCCGTCAAAAGACAAACGCGTACCAGCAATTACATTGCCCCCCAAAAGCAAACCTCCGACATTATCATTCATAAGAGGTTGTGTAAAAGCCCCACCACCCGCAGCAGCGAATTGCTGAGACAAAATATTTGGATATGAATTCTCCTGACCCTTTTTAAACAAGGCGTTGTCACTGTAACCTGCCGCAAAAGAATCTCCAAGAGCTATATATTTTGTAAAGACCGCAGAACCAGGTGTTACAGGAACTTCCGCAGGAGTATCATTATTGTCATCATTATTACACGCAGCCATAACAGTTAGAGAAACCAATAACAGCCATTTTATATTTTTTTTCATTTTAGTACTTTTTAAAAATTATTATCTCTTTCATTTTCAGCAGACAATCATTACGGATTGATTGTCCATGAAGCAAACCACATCTGCCCAATTGCTCCAGCACCAATTACCTGAAGATAATCTGACCCAAAAAGGTTTGTAGCACCAACTTTGATAACCGATTTCAATTTTGGAAGCGAGTAATTAACTTGGGCATCCAAAACAGTATTCTCTGGAATCATTCCGTCACCGAAAGAAGACTCCCATAAGTACTCAGAATTCCATCTAACATTCACATTGAAACCTAAATTTTTGATCAATTTCGCATTTCCTAAAGATGCTTTGATTCTGTGTTTAGGAGTATTGAATCCAGCCACGAAATCAGGATCATCTGACTGATTGAAATTAAATTGAGCATAATTATAATTTACGCCTAATTCAAAATCTTTATAAACTTTCTTAGCCAATCCAACTCCAAAACCAAATGAAGAGATTTGTGCTGTCGTATTTGTATAAACTTGATAAACTCTTCTATCTCCAAATGCCAAAGCCTGATAAGTCTGTTGTACCGCAGGATTTGCTGCATCTGTACCCACTGTTCCGTAATAAGGAGAAATGACTCTCGCAGTATTCATGAAATCATTGTAGATATTGTAATAAGCATTCAAATCTACAGATAAGTCATTCTGAACCACTGTACGATATCCTGCTTCAAAAGCCTGAACCTGTTCTGGTTTTACCAATCCGATATCTGCTACTTGCAAATCTCCAGGATTTGAAGATGCCGCAAAGGCCTGAACAGATGCTACGGTGTAAGCATTGTGATAAGCATTTTGCCCTGACATATTAATAGTTGCTGGCTGACCTGCAATCGCCTGTCCCGCCGCACTTACATTTACAGTTTCTTGAAAACGGTCTAAGTTTTCTGCCGCCGAACCAATTAAAGCAAAAGGTCCTAAATCTAAACCAATATACTGGTCTTGTGTTGTTGGGTTACGGAAACCTGTCTGATAAGACAATCTGAAATTATGGTTTTTATTTTCTCCTGCTGAATACACAAAAGATACTCTTGGAGAAACATTTCCGTCAAAATTCTGGCTTTTGTCGTAACGAAGCGAACCTGTAAATTTTAATCTGTCGTCTAAGAATTTTTTCTGAATTTGCGCATATGCACCATATTCTTTATACTCAAGCGGACCATCATAATCTGTAAAGATTGTTCCTTCAGAATTCATAACATATTTTCTCCATGAACCTCCTACTTGCAATTCTGCCCATTTGATGATATCCTTGAAATTATAATTTACATCTGAATGATATAATTTTGAATGATCGATAAATTTAGCTCCTTTTGTTAAATCCGGATTTGCCACCACGGTTTTAAGTGCTTGGTTAAATTGTGCACTTCCTGGCTCAAATCTTGGAGAACCTGTTGGTTGCGGAATAAAAGAAATTTGTGCAGGCAATACATTATAATCTGCAAAATTTCTAGCAATTGCAGCAGACTCATTTGCATTTGTTCCCATTACTGCTCCCGCATATTGGTAAGCAGTCGCATAATTGGTAAACCACTCTTGATCTGATTTCGCTGCTCTGTTAACGTTCCATGCCGCAAATCTCATGTCGTAGGAGTTTCCGGCATCTTCACTTGTAAAATAAACACGTCCGAAAAAGTTTTTCCCTTTTACTTCAAATTTACCCTGTTGCATTAAGAAATCCTTCAAAGCATATCTATTTGCTCCTTGGTAAATTGTGCTTCCTGTACCAATTTTATATTGAAGTATAAACTCTGTATCATTCGCCCAAGGTCTAACATGAGCGCTGAAGTCGGCTTTCATGCTTTTAACTTTATTATCTGTCACATCCTGCTCACGATAACCTGTTCTACTTACCTGTCCAACATTTGGAATAAAAGTAGTTACCTCGTCACCATAAATATTCAATCCATCATAATTCTGATTTGTTGCATGTCCGACAGTACCGCCAGTCATACTTCTAGTATCGGCCGCAATCCATTCAGATGCTTCCATATAAGTAAAGTTAGCTTTTAACGCAAAATGTTTTGTGAATGCTTTTGCAGCTCTGATTCCGAAATCATTATAATCATTAGTTCCGGCAACTTTCTGAGTTGTCTGTCCGTATTTATAATAAACGCTTATTCCTTCATTTGTAAACGGACTTTTACTAGTCATGAACATAATACCATTGAAAGCATTTGCGCCATAAAGCGCAGAAGATGCTCCCGGAAGCAGCTCCACACTTGCAACATCTATATCAGAAACCCCAATAAGGTTTCCTAATACAAAGTTTAATGCAGGAGAAGAATTATCCATTCCATCAACTAGCTGCATAAAACGTGTGTTGGCTACAGTGGCAAAACCACGCGTATTTACAGATTTAAAAGAAATACTGCTGGTATTAAAATTCACTTCTTTTAAGTTTTCTAAACCATCATAAAAAGTTGCAGCAGTAGTATTTTTTATTTCCTGAATTCCCATTCTTTCAATTGTAACAGGCGATTCAATTACTCTTTCTGGTGTTCTTGAAGCAGAAACTACGATTTCATCCAGTTTCGTTTCTTCATCCTTCAGTACAACATTTACTTTTTGGTTTGCAGAAGTAATACTGATTGTGGTCGACTCAAATCCTATCGCCGTTACTTTTATAGAAAACGGAAGCTTAACACTTGTAGATAATTTGAATGTGCCATCAAAATCCGTGGAAGTACCGCCACTGTCGCCAACAACAACGACATTAGCACCAGGAATAGATTGTTTGTTACTATCCGTAACAGAACCTGTTATTGTATTCTGCGCAAAGGATACTCCGCTGAAAAACAACATAATTAGCAAATAGATTCTCATTTGGTTTGTTTTTTAGTTAGTTCATATAGCCAAAATACAACTATTTTTAGTATTAATAAAAAAACGTTAAAAAAAATTAATATTCAACACAAAAAAGTATCAAATTTTAACTATTCCGTAACACCAAAATGTTAGATTTAAATCAAATAATAATTCAATACAAACCCAGATACTATGCATACATATAATTTTTAAGATTTTTTTTGAGGATTTAATAAAAATACATGTAGAAGAAAAAAAATATGACAATAAAAAAAGCGAGACCTAAAATCTCGCTTTTTTAACATATTTATGTTTTTAGAAATCTATTCTACTGTAACCGATTTTGCTAGGTTACGAGGTTGATCGACATTACAGCCTCTCATTACAGCAATATAATAAGAAAGCAATTGTAATGGAATAGTTGTAACCAATGGTGATAAAGCATCTGAAGTTTCTGGAATCTCAATTACATAATCTGCCAGTTCGCGAACCTGAATATCTCCTTTGGTAACCACAGCAATAATTTTACCGCTTCTTGATTTAATTTCCTGAATGTTACTTACAATCTTATCATAATGTCCTTGTTTAGGCGCAATTACGATAACAGGCATAAATTCATCAATCAACGCAATCGGACCGTGTTTCATTTCTGCCGCAGGATAACCTTCAGCATGTATATACGAAATCTCTTTTAATTTTAAAGCACCTTCTAAAGCTACTGGGAAATTATAACCTCTACCTAAATAAAGACAGTTTGGCGCGTCTTTAAAAGCTGTTGCGATTTCTTTTGCTCTGTCATTCGTTTCTAAAGCTTCTGCAACCTTTTCTGGAATCAATTCAAGCTCTTGTAAGTAGGCATGGAAATCTGGATTTGACAACGTTCCTTTTGCTTTTCCTAATCGAAGCGCAATCATCGTTAAAACCGTAATCTGAGTTGTAAATGCCTTTGTTGAAGCTACTCCAATCTCTGGACCTGCATGTGTATAAGCACCTGCATGACTTTCTCTAGAAATAGACGAACCTACAACATTACAAACGCCGAAAACAAATGCTCCGTTTTCTTTTGCCAACTTAATTGCCGCCATAGTATCAGCCGTTTCTCCAGATTGAGAAATTGCAATCACTACATCGTCTTTATTGATAATCGGGTTTCTATATCTAAACTCTGAAGCATATTCTACTTCAACCGGAATACGGGTAAACTCTTCAAAAATATATTCTGCAACCAGACCTGCGTGCCAAGAAGTTCCGCAAGCAACGATTAGAATTCTTTTTGCGTTTAAGAATTTTTCTAGATTGTCTTCAACTCCTGCCATCTGAACAATACCTTCATTTGCATGAAGACGTCCTCTGTAAGTATCTTTGATAACACTTGGCTGTTCGTAGATTTCTTTCAGCATGAAATGGTCATAACCGCCTTTTTCAATCTGTTCCAAATTCATTTGAAGCTCCTGAATATAAGGATCTACTAAAGAGTCATCTTTAATTTTTCTGACTTTAAGAGGTTTGTGCAATCTGATGTTTGCCATTTCACCGTCCTCTAAATACACTGCATTAGAAGTATATTCAATAAACGGAGAGGCATCAGAAGCAATAAAAAACTCGCCTTCTCCAACACCAATCGCAAGCGGACTTCCTAATCTCGCCGCAACGATTTCGTTTGGATTTTTTTTGTCGAAAACAGCAATTGCATAAGCTCCAACTACTTGGTTTAAGGCAACCTGAACAGCTTTTCCAAGCTTAATGTTTTCTTTTTTCTGAACTTCTTCAATCAGATTAATCAAAACTTCTGTATCTGTATCCGATTTAAAAGTGTATCCTCTTTTGATTAATTCTTCTTTAAGCGGTGCATAATTCTCAATAATTCCGTTGTGAATAATCACTAAATCACCTGAATTAGAAAGATGAGGATGCGAGTTTACATCATTTGGCACACCATGTGTTGCCCAGCGTGTATGTCCGATTCCAATATTACCAGTAGCAGTAAGTTCTGCCTGCGCTTTAGTTTCAAGATCTGAAACTTTACCTTTTGTTTTACAAAGTTTTACTCCCGACGCGTCGTCAAACAACATAACGCCGGCACTATCATATCCTCTGTACTCGAGCCGCTTTAATCCTTTTATTACAATAGGATAGGCCTCTCTGTGACCGATATATCCAACAATTCCACACATATATATTTATTAATTTGGTTTCGTGTAGTAAACCTCAAGTCTTAGTCTTTTATCCTCTGGAACATTAGGAGAAACTCTTCCTCCGTACAAAATCGTGCCCAGCGGATTCATAACTGATGCTCTCGGTGCCTGAGAAATATATGTATTTTTCTCTTTTAAAATATTAGAAGTTACAATTCCAATGCTTTGTGTTACAACCAATCCGAGATCTACATTCTTAACTGTTTCATCTTTTATAAGACTACGCAAATGATCTGTAATTCTAATTTTATACGTTTTTCCTCTTTTATTGTTGTCAAGATTAATCATCCCGCCAAAAATGTATCTTGAATTTTTAGGATCTGAATTAATAGCTGAAGTCCCGTCTGAAGAATAGTCAGCAAGAACAACATTGTTTGTAAGATTATACAAATAAACCCTTTTTACCTGTTCTTCATTTCCAAGGGTTGTTAATTGATCAGCATCAATATAAAACACCATATTGGCTTCGTTGATTCTCCAGTTTTTAACTTTAAAATTATGTCTGATTTCATCCAACTGATCAGAAACACCATTCGGCACATTTACCAGATTATTGCTGCTGTCATAACTGCTCACATCTGTTTGGTCAAAAAGCTTTAAAACTGCCAAAGACCCTTGGCCACCTTTTAAATACAATCTTTCATCACCAGAAGTTCGATTAATGTTTCCTTCTGTTATAGCATTTTTAAAAGCCTGGCTTTTTTCTTCCTGAAGAAGACTTGCTGTACTGCCGGTAAGATTAAGACCCAAAGTACGCGTTTCGGTTGTTTCTGGAGCGTCTGTTGTGCTGTCGGTTTTGCATTTATACGTTATTGTGATTGTCCCTTTTGAAAAATCCATCAACGCCATATTGCTCGCACTGCTTCCTGATTTCTCTACCTTAAAATATAATCCTTTAAAATATTCCTGAAAAACATCTGCTGCAGAAAGTTTCGAAGCTGGAGCCTCTATTATTCTCTTAAAAGCATCTTTATTCAAGCTCAAACGCATTTCTGGTTTTGAATAATTCTTAGTCTCTGCTTTTGTAGTTTCGTCTACAATTACATCAACCATTTGAGCTGCATCAAAAACAAATTCGCTATTCTGTTTAACATCAGCTGCGTCATTTAAGACAGTAGGGACTTTATAAGAATCAAAAAGAGCATTCTGATCTGTATAATACAATTGCGCATACTGGCTTCCGTTATCAAAATATGAATTACGCATTTGATAACCCGATTCGTAAATACTTAATTTAATTTTTCCGGTTGAAGGCCCATAAATAGAATCCAATTCATATTTAAAACCTCCTTCAGTAAGAGTCTCTGTTGTATGGCTGTGATAAGGAATCTTTAGAACTACACTCTCAATAACAGGATCCGCACCAATACTTGGTGAATAATTAGCCAAAGTTACCTGTGTAACAAAATTAGCTGTCGTGGTTCCGAAAACAGGATTTTCATAAATACCAAGAGCATTATCTGCTAAAGCATTAGATTGTATCGGAGTAACTTCCTGATTAAAGGCTAGTACATCGTACTTTTCCGACTCAAGTCCAAAATGATCGTCACTAATCAAATCATCACCAATCGCATTAAAATCTTTATCGCAGGAATATGAAAAAACAACAATTGCAACTACTAGAATTTTCTTAATAAAAGAAGTATTATACATTTTAAATAATATAGTTAAATTTTAAAGACCCATCGTTTTATAGAAATTTGTATACGCTTCTGCGAATGCATTTTTCGGAGCGAAAGGTAAAAAAGGTTTTCCTGAAGATTCTATAAATTTTGTTAAACTTGGGGAAACATTTTCTGAGGCTATAATTACGGCATCAGAATGTAATATACTGGCTTTTAAGATATTTTCGTAATTCGGAGTTTCCAGATCAGCAACAGACTCGTGTGGCACACCGTCAAATTTAACTTTGTTGATCATCTCCAAATCTAAATTCTCATCGAAAGACTGACCATAAACCGAAGTCACGATTTTAGTATCAGAAAACATGGCTTCGTGTTTGTAGAAGTGCTTCATATAAATTGGAAGCATAGCTGCAAGCCAACCGTGAACATGAATAATATCAGGAACCCAGTTTAATTTCTTTACAGTTTCAACCACGCCTTTTGCAAAAAAGATAGCTCTTTCGTCGTTATCAGGATATAAAACTCCCTCTTCATCAGCAAAAGTAGCTTTGCGTTTGAAATATTCATCGTTATCGATAAAATAAACCTGAATTCTTTCTTTCGGAATTGAAGCTACCTTGATAATCAATGGCATATCCAAATCATTCACTACCAAATTCATTCCTGAAAGTCTGATTACTTCATGCAGCTGGTGTCTTCTTTCATTTATATTCCCATATCTTGGCATGAAAATTCTTATCTGACCTCCTTGATCGTTAATCATTTTCGGAACGTCATAAGACATTAAAGAAACCTCATTTTCAGCCAGATAAGGCACGACTTCAGATGATACGTATAATATCCTCTTATCTTTCATAATAGTATTTTACTTAATTTTTGGTAATAAAAACGTCGCAAAATTACAAAATTTTATGCAGTTTATAACTAATATATTATGTTTGCACTAAATTTTAATAATACTTCAATGCATATTTTTTACAGTAAAGCCGCTTTGATAGCTTATATTAAGACTATCAAAACTGCAAATTCAACCATTGGATTTGTACCAACTATGGGGGCTTTACACCAAGGGCATCTTGCTTTAATGCAACGATCTCTTAAAGAAAACGACGATACCGTTGTAAGCATTTTTGTCAATCCTACACAGTTCAACAATCCCGAAGACCTAGCAAAATATCCACGTACTCTTGAAGAAGATGTTAAGAAAATGCGTACATTAAGTGATAAAATCATTTTATATGCGCCTTCTGTCGATGATATTTATGAAGGAAATACTATTTCGCAGGAATTTGACTTTGATGGACTCGAAAATCAGATGGAAGGAAAATTTCGTCCTGGACATTTTAACGGAGTCGGCACAATTGTAAAACGTCTTTTTGAAATTGTAACACCAACTAATGCTTATTTTGGGGAAAAAGATTTTCAGCAGTTGCAAATTGTCAAAAAAATGGTCGAAAAAAACAATTTACCTGTAAACATTGTCGGTTGTCCGATTTTTAGGGAAGAAAACCTTCTGGCGATGAGTTCGCGCAACGAAAGACTTACACCCGAAGAACGCAAAGAAGCCGCTATTATTTACAAAGTTTTGACCGAAGCAAAGGAGCTTTTTCAAAATACAAATCCGAAAGAAACAATCGAATTTGTAGAAAATGCTTTTAAAAACAACGAAAGATTTGACTTAGAATATTTTGTTATTGCTGACGAATCTACACTTTTGCCTATTGATCATAAAGAGAATGCCAAAAATTACCGTGCCTTTATAGCGGTATTTGTTAATTCTATAAGACTGATTGACACCATTTCATTAAATTAATCTAACTTTGCATCATGCAAATTCAAGTTATAAAATCAAAAATTCATCGAGTTAAAGTAACCGGAGCCGATTTAAATTATATTGGTAGCATTACTATTGATGAAACACTACTAGAAGCTTCAAATATTATTGAAGGCGAAAAAGTATCTATTGTTAACATTAATAATGGAGAGCGTTTTGAAACTTATGCCATTAAAGGAGAAAAAAATTCAGGCGAAATCACCCTGAATGGTCCTGCGGCAAGAAAAGTTCAAAAAGACGATATCATCATCATCATTTCGTATGCAACCCTGGATTTTGAAGAAGCCAAAACCTTCAAACCATGGATTATTTTCCCGAATGAAAACGATAATTCGTTAACCTAATCTTTTTACTTTTAATCCTCATCTTCGTTTGTCAAAATGTTTTTTTGCACAAACAGATTTTCTTTTGCCTGAATTAAAAAAATCTTCGTAAGAAATCATTTCTTTTTTTTATTCCCAAAATATCAAAAAGCAAATAAAGTATTATATTGCCGTACTATTTTCAATACTTTTTAATTCACTGAAATGCCACAAATCATGAAAAAAGTTTACCTGCTGTTAGTATTAATTTCAGCTTCTGTCTTTTCGCAGAAAAAATTTGACAACATTCAATCACAAAAGCTCGGCGAAGAAAGGAGAATCACCATAGGGTTACCTCCTTCTTACGATGCAAAATCAGATAAAAAATATCCTGTTTTATATCTTTTAGATGGAGATTATCTGTTTGATCCTTTTGCTGGAGCTGTTACTTATGGATCCTATTGGGACGATATTCCGGAAATGATTATAATCGGAATTCACCAAAACAAAGACGGTGAGCGTTATGACGATACAACAATCGACCAAAACGAAGGATTGCCGTTTGAAAAAGGAGCAAAATTCTTTGAATTTATTGGTGCCGAATTAATTCCGTACATCGAAAAAAAATACCGTACTTCTCCTTTCAGGATTATTGCAGGTCATGATGTAACAGCGAGTTTTGCAAACTTTTTCTTGTATAAAGAAGAACCGCTTTTTAGCGCTTACATTTGCTTAAGCCCAGAACTTGCTCCAAAAATGGAAGTTCGTATTGCTGAGAAATTTGCTAAAGTTCAAAAACCGTTTTTCTATTACCTTTCTGCTGGAGAAGGCGATATCAAAAAAATAAAAGAACCAATTGAAAAACTGAACGGAAATATTAAAATTGCAAATAATCCGTTAGTGAATTATAAATATGATGTTTTTAAAGGCGCGACTCATTATACTGAAGTGCTGCATTCAATTCCAAACGCATTGTACCAGATTTTTGAGGTTTACCGACCAATAAATTCTGCTGAATACAACGAAAAAATTGCTGTTCTTGAAACTGGTTATGCCGAATATCTTGAAAAAAAATACGCCACAATGTCTGAAGTTTTAGGTGTTCAGATTCCGGTGAGAATGAGCGATTTTAAAGTAGTAGAAAACCTGATTCTCAAAAAGAATGCTTACGATGAATTGGGGAAAATGGCCGAAATTGGAAATGTGAATTATCCGAAAGCCATGTTAGGCGAATATGAATTAGGTTTGATGTACGAAAAAATGGGAGATGCGAAACACGCATCAAAAAAATATCAAAATGCGTCTCAAATGGAACCGATTGGTGATTTGAATAAAGATTTCATGTATGAGAAAATTGACGAAATGAATACACTTGCCAAAAAAAGTAAATAATGTCAAAAGTTAAAACTTCTTTTTTCTGCCAGAATTGCGGCACTCAATATGCTAAATGGCAGGGACAATGCAATGCATGCAAGGAATGGAATACAATTGCTGAAGAAATTATTCAAAAGCAGGAAAAAGTGGCATGGAAAAGCGAACCAACTCCATCCAGCAAAGCGCCGCGACCATTAAAAATAACCGAAATTGATTCGGCTCAGGAAGTACGCATGGATACTACCGACGGCGAATTGAACCGCGTTTTAGGAGGCGGTATTGTTCCTGGATCTTTAACGCTTTTAGGAGGCGAACCTGGAATTGGAAAAAGTACGCTTTTACTTCAAATTTCATTAAAATTACCTTATAAAACACTGTATGTTTCTGGCGAGGAAAGTCAGAAACAGATAAAAATGCGCGCCGAAAGAATAACGCCAAACAGCGACAACTGTTATATTCTAACGGAAACCAAAACGCAGAATATCTTTAAACAGATTGAAACGATGCAACCCGAAATCGTAATCATCGATTCGATTCAGACACTGCATACCGATTATATTGAATCTACAGCCGGAAGTATTTCGCAGATTCGCGAAACCACAGCCGAGCTGATTAAGTTTGCCAAAGAAACCGGCACTCCTGTTATCTTAATTGGCCATATTACTAAAGACGGAAATATTGCCGGACCCAAAATCCTCGAACATATGGTGGACACCGTTCTTCAGTTTGAAGGCGATAGAAATCATATCTACCGAATTTTACGTTCGCTTAAAAACCGTTTTGGCTCTACCTCTGAACTTGGTATTTACGAAATGCTCGGAAGCGGACTGCGAGAAGTTAGCAATCCGTCAGAAATATTAATTTCACACAAAGACGAAGAATTATCAGGAACCGCGATTGCCACAACACTCGAAGGCATGCGACCGTTGATGATCGAAATACAAGCTCTTGTAAGTACGGCAGTGTATGGAACTCCGCAAAGAAGCACTACTGGTTACAATGCCAAAAGGCTGAATATGATTCTGGCAGTTCTAGAAAAAAGAGCTGGATTCCGTTTGGGAGCCAAAGACGTTTTCCTGAATGTTACGGGCGGAATTTCTGTTGATGATCCAGCAATTGATCTTGCTGTCGTAGCCGCAATTTTATCTTCCAATGAAGACATTCCAGTCACCAAAGGTTTCTGTTTTGCCGGAGAGGTTGGCCTTTCGGGTGAAATTCGTCCAGTGAACCGAGTCGATCAACGTATTCAGGAAGCCGAAAAACTAGGTTTCGACACCATATTTGTTTCAAAATACAACAAAATAACTTTAAAAAATACCGGAATTAAGATTGAACTTGTAGCTAAAATTGAAGATGTCGCCAGTATTCTCTTTGGTTGATTTTTTTGCCCTAAAGATTTGAATATAATTCGTGAATTCGTGGCTAAAAAATATATTTCGCAAGCAAACAGTTTCAAAAATATTATGAAATAACTTTATGAAATTTCCAAAACAAAAAATATTCAAAGCTCTAAAAGTACTGGCAGTTATACTGATTTTGCTCTGTATTGGCCTTTATTACTTTCGCAATTCGCTTTTAAAACAAGCCATTGCAAAAGTGACACACAAAATGGCTGTGAGTTACAACAGTGACTTTTCTATACAAGAAGCTTCTTTTAACGGATTATCAAGCATAAAACTTACTGAAGTGACGTTGGTTCCAAAAAATGCCGATACACTTTTAAGAATCAAAGAATTAGAAACCAGCGTAAGTTTAAGCAATCTATTAATCGGAGATGTACAGGTTGGAACTTTAAAAATCAAGAATGGTTATATCCAACTGGTCAAAAAAGGGAAAATTAGAAATTTTGATGCTTTCCTAAAAAGAAATCGCGACGATTCTGAAAAAAGCGAAAAGCGAAAATACGGCGCATTTGCTTATCGCATTATTTCGCAGTTGCTCAATCTGGTTCCGACAGATATGAACCTTGAAAACTTTCAATTCAAAATTGACGATAACGGAAAAAAAACGAATATCGCACTAAATAAATTGGTTTTAAGCGACAAACAACTCGAAACAAACATTCATGTTGTCGCAAAAGATTTTGACCAGCGATGGAACCTTAAAGGTTTTGCCGACCCAAGAAACCAAAAGGCAGATATTCGGTTTTTCAATCTTGACACTGGCGCGATTCGCGTTCCGTATCTGGATGAACGCTACAATTTAAAAGCAAGTTTTGATTCGATTCGCTTAAATGTCGAAAACATTGATAAAAGCGGTAGTGAATTTCATCTTGACGGCTTTACTTCTATCGTAAACCTGAAAATCAATCATCCGAAAATTGCAAGCAAAGACGTTGTCATTAAAAATGCCCGTTTTGATTATCGCTTTTTACTGGGAGACAATTTCATTTCAATCGACAGTACTTCGACTATGCAATTGAATAAAATTAAAGTCCGTCCGTATATCTCTTATGATACCGAAAAAGATACCGTTTATACTTTGAAAGTAGATATTCCGAAGATGAAAGCGCAAGATTTTATCGTTTCGCTTCCGGATGGTTTATTTACCCATTTTCAAGGTATGCAGGCGACTGGAAATTTTGATTATAAACTCGATTTCAAATTCAATAAAAACAAACCGAATACACTTGTTTTTGACAGTAAACTAAACAAAGAAGATTTACGAATCACCAAATATGGCGAAGCCGATTTAAATAAACTAAACGGCGAATTTGTTTATCGTGCCATTATTCAAAATGTATTGCAAAGACCCGTTTTAATTGGAAATGCGAATCCGAATTATACGCCTCTAGACCAAATTTCTCCTTATTTGAGAAAATCTGTTTTAACGACCGAAGATCCGTCTTTCTTCTCGCATCGCGGATTCATCAATGAAGCTTTCAAACAATCGATTCTGAAAAACATTAGAACCAAAAAATTCTCTCGTGGCGCCAGCACGATCAGCATGCAGTTGATTAAAAATGTTTTCTTGACCAGAGAAAAAACGCTTTCACGAAAGCTGGAAGAAATCTTGTTAGTTTACATTTTAGAAAATAACCGAATTGTTAGCAAGGAAAGAATGCTGGAAGTGTATTTCAACATTATCGAATGGGGACCAAATGTGTACGGAATTGGCGAAGCAAGTCATTTTTATTTCCAAAAAAAACCGGCCGATTTAAATGTGGATGAATGTTTGTATCTCGCAACAATTATTCCGAAGCCGAGAAAATTCATGTATCAATTTAATGATGAAGGTAATTTGAAAGATTACGCTGTAAAAAACCAAAAGTTCTTGAAGAATTTAATGTTCAGAAGGGGGCTTTTAATTCCAGAAGATACAACTGGAATATTGCCGGTTTATATTTCAGGAAATGCGCGTTCTTTTATTAAAATCAAAGTTCCGGACTCTACTGCAGTTAAAAATGATTCTTTGGTTATTGATGATGAATTTGATTTATAAGAGGAGTTTTGCAACGAAGGCGCTAAGACGCGAAGTATTTTTTTAATCTCGCAAAGTCGCAGAGTCGCAAAGTTTTTATTTCTCGCAGATTTAGCAGATTTAAGCAGATTCTGCAGATGATTTCAAAAAAAATCTGCCCAAATCTGCTAAATCTGCGTGAAACTTTTTTTGCTTTTAGTAAATAAAACTTTGCGACTCTGCGACTTTGCGAGCAAATTCCACAAGCTTAAAAAAACTTTGTGTCTTAGCGCCTTCGTGGCAAAACCCATTATTTAAAGTTCTTCAAAAATTCTTCTTTATAAGTTGGCGAAACTTCGATTTCAGCACCATCATTCAATGTCACAATTCCGCCTTTGTTATACGATTTCACGCAATTGACATTGATGATATGCGATTTATGAACCCGAATAAAAGGCAATGGCAGAATCTCTGAAAAATGTTTCAGGAAACGGCAGACCATTTTCTTGTTTCCGTTGTTGAGATATAAGTCTGTAAAATTTCCGTTTCCGCGAAGGCGTACAATTTCTTCCATTTTTACGACTTCAAAACCTTCAAGTGTTGGCAGAATGACTTGTTGTTTCTCGAGCTTTTGTTCATGAAAATTTTCGACAATAATTTTATTTCTATTGAAGATTTCATGATTCATAATTTGATGCTGCACTTTATTCACTGCTACAATCAACTCTTCAATACTGATTGGTTTTAAAAGATAATAGGCCGCACTCTGATTCAAAGCACGAAGCGAATATTCTGAAAAAGCGGTGACAAATATGGTTTCAAAATGCAAATCTTTACAGGCTTCCAAAACATCAAAAGCATTTCCGAAAGGCATTTCGACATCCAGAAAAACCAATTGCGGTTTCAGTTCGTGAAGCAACGGAACAGCTTCTTTGATGTTCTGCGCTTCGCCAATAACCTCAACCTGCGGACAATACTTACTCAAATAATTTTTGAGCACTTCTCGCGCGGCGAGTTCGTCTTCTACAATTACACTTTTTATCTTTTGAAGCATCATCCTATTTTATCAATTAATGGAAAAACAATCTGAACGATCACGCCAGATTCCAGTCCTTCCTTTTCTACAATTCTAAATGTAATTTCCTTTTTATACAATTCGTTCAAAAGTGCGATTCGTTCTTTGGTATTGTTCAAACCTCGGGATTCGTATATTTTTTGGTTTGTGGTTTTGAGTTCACGGCTTTTGGTTAAACCAATTCCGTTGTCTTCAATGGTTACAATGATTTTTCCGTTTTTCACATCAAATCGCAAAGACAAAAATCCTTTTTTATCGAGATAACGCAATCCGTGCCAAATGGCATTTTCGAGATGAGGCTGTAAAATCATATTCGGAACAAAAACTCTTTCCGGATCCAGCGAATCATCAACAGTAATTTCAAATTCAAATTTATCTTCAAAACGCAGATGTTCTAAATCCAGATATTTCTTCAATTGTTCTACTTCTTTATCCAGCGAAATAAAATCTTTGTTGGAATTCTCCATCATATTCCGCATCAGATTGGAATAAGACGTTAGATATTTATTGGCTTCCAATTCTTTATTTTCCGAAATAAACTGATTAACGCTATTCAAACTATTAAAAATAAAATGCGGATTCATCTCTCGGCGTAAAGACTGTAGAGCGATTTCTTTATTTTTAATTTTAATAGAATACAGCGCTTTTACGATAAACAAAAACAAAAGCAGTAACAAACCAACCGAACCGATTAGAAAATAATTGAAGGTGTTTTTCTTCGAAATCAATTCGTCTTTCAATATTTTTTCCTTTTCCAGCTGACGGATTTTTTCTTCCGTAATCTGAAAAGTCTTCGCATCAATCAATGTCGTATCAGAATGAATCAGTTTATCGAAATTTTCAAAAAACTGTTCGTACAAAACCATACTTTCTTTATCCTGACCTTTGGTTTTATAGTATTTCACCAAAGACGACAAACTTTTTTTGGCTTCGGCCGAATTACCTTTCTGAAAAGATAAGTCATATGCTTCTTTTAATGATGAAATCGCCTTTTCAGGTTCTTTTTTTTCAAAATAAATAGAGGAAAGCGATTGAAGTTGTTTTATTTCAGTTGTATAATCTTTGTTTTTTCTGGCTTCAGCCAATATCTTTTCGTTTATCAAAAGCGCTTTATCAAACTGATTGTCCGCAGCATAAACTTTGGCGATTTCGTTTTTGATTTTTATAACCTCTTCGGGTTTATCTTTGGCGTAATCTAAGGCTTTGTTGTAGCTTTCAATTGCAACATCTTTGTCTTTTAATTGAAGCGAATTCTGCGCCTTTTGTACATAGGCTTCGGTAACTTCTGCTGTTTTATTTTCTTTTTTCAGTAAATCAATATTCGAATTTACATAGTCGGTCTGACTTGCTGGATTGGACTGGTTTTTTAAACGGTTGGCATCGTTAATGTTGATTTTTTCTTCAACTGCATCATTGGTCAATGACCCCGCTTTTTCATAGTTTTTTATCGCCGAGCCAAAGTTTTTCTGATTTTCCTGTACTTTAGCCAAACTTCGAGTTACTCGGGTTTTATCTTCTGTGAGTTTTAATTTGGTGTAACTATTTAAAGCTCTTTTATAATATTCTTCGGCTTTCGCATTATCTCCTTTGTTTAGAAATTCATTTGCCAGTTTTTCATAATTCTGAGCAATCTGGTTTTCGTCATTTACTTCCAGTGCTTTTTTCAAATCTTTGGTTACCGATTTCATTTTGGTTACTGGCATTGCCTTTTTCTTGGAAACAGAATCCTGTGCCGTTATTACAAAAGGAAATAACAGCAAGAAAAAAAAATAAGTAAACTTAGACAATAAATGAGTCATAATATAGAGCAGGTTAGATTCCTTGAATCTTCAAAAACAATATTGTAAAGTAAAGTATTTTATAATCATCGTACAAACTGTTTCACCAAGTCAAAAGACCGTTTCACCCTTTATCCAAAAAACAGGCCTTTTTTGTTTTTAAGTTTGATCTGTAATCATCCAATTAAAAACTAAAATTTATGAAATCAAATCTTTTTATAACAGCATTTTTAGCAATGGCATTATCATTTGCCGCTTGTAATTCATCTAGTGCAAAACCAAAAAAGAAAACAGAAACTGGAAAATCTGATTCGGTCGTGACAACCAAAATTCAGGTTGCACTTTTATTGGACACCTCAAGCAGCATGGACGGATTGATCGATCAAGCAAAAGCCAGATTATGGGATATTGTAAACACATTGACCACTTTGAAATACGAAGGAAAAACTCCTGAAATCGAAATTGCATTATACGAATACGGAAACAGTGGTTTGAGCGAAAAATCAAATTACATCAGACAGATTACGCCGCTTTCTACCGATTTAGATTTGATTTCAGAACAACTTTTTGCCCTTCGTACCAACGGTGGTGAAGAATATTGTGGCACAGTAATTCGAGATGCGGTAAAAGATTTGAAATGGGCTGGAGAAAACAACAGCATGAAACTGATTTACATTGCCGGAAATGAAGAATTCAATCAGGGAAAAATCAATTATAAAGAAGCCATTAGCAGTGCTTTAAAAAATGACATTTTTGTAAATACTATTTTCTGTGGCAACAAAAGCGAAGGCATAAGAATACTTTGGAAAGACGGCGCTGATTATGGAAAAGGAAAATATTTCAACATTGATTCTGATAAATCGGTACAATATATCGTAACGCCATACGACGATGAAATCACTAAATGCGATGAAAAAATGAATAAAACCTACATTGGTTACGGTGTAAAAGGAAACGAGAAAAAAATGAATCAGGAAGTTCAGGATCAAAATGCCAAAAAACTTTCAAGCGCCAATTACACAGCCCGCGCAGTAAGCAAATCTAAAGCTGCTTATAAAAACGAAAGCTGGGATTTGGTTGATAAAACAAAGGATGACGCCAATGCTATTTCGAAAATCAGAAAAGAAGAACTGCCAACTGAACTTCAGAATAAATCGGAGGCCGAAATAAAAACAATCGTTGAAGCAAAATCTAAAGAAAGAGAAACGATTAAAAAAGAAATGAGTGTTTTGGCAAAAAAACGTCAGGAATATATTGACAATGAAGCCAAAAAAACCAAAAAACAAGACGATTTGGGCAACGCCATAAATACTTCTGTAGTAGCATTTGCAAAAGTTAAAGGCTATACTGTCGAAAATAATTAGAAATAATGCATTGGGGAGCATTATTTCTTACACATCGAAGCATAGTTTTAGTTTTAAATCTATGTTTCTTTGTGTTTCTTTATCAAATCAAAATATACTTTTGCAGAACATGAAAAACGCAATCCACTTTTTGCTCTTAAGCCTTATAATCTTTACGAGTTTTAGTTGTATGGATAAAAAAGGAAAAAAGAAAACCAATGAAAATCCGAAAGCGATTTATTCTTATGAAGAACACCTAAAAGGCAACGTTACAGAAATGAAAGGTTTTTTAAGAAAAGAACCTAAATACAATTCGGAAATTGCTTTTTTTATTGACATGAAAGTCGAATCTGGAAAAAACCGTTTTTTTGTTTACGATCTTAAAAACGACAAAATAGCAAATAAAGGCTTGGTTGCACACGGCATAGGCTCTGAAACGGAAGTAGAAGGACAATTAAAATTCAGCAACGTAAAAGATTCTAAATCCAGTTCGCTTGGTAAATACGTCATTGGCAGTTCTTATTCTGGAAGTTATGGAAAAGCTTATAAATTATATGGCCTAGACAAAACAAACAGTAATGCTTTTGACCGCAATATTGTATTGCACAAATATTCTAAAGTACCTTTTGACGAACAACCTTATCCTATTTGCTACAGTCTGGGATGTCCAATGGTAAACGAGAAATTCTTTGGAACACTTGAAAAAGCAATCGACAATTCTAAAAAGAAAATAATTTTGGTTCTGTACTATTAATAATCGGTATCTTCCTTAACAATTTAAATTCAGAATTTATGAATAAAAAAGCAATTCTATTCATCGTATTATTGGTTTGCGCTTTCGCGAATGCACAAAAACCAATCTTTACAACAGCAAAAGTAAAAGCGGCAACTGTATATTTTAATGCCGCCGAAATTTCGCAAACCGCAAGCACAACTCTTCCTGCTGGTACAAGCGAAATTGTCATTAAAAATGTGGCTTCCCAATTAAATGAAAATTCAGTTCAAATTGGCGCTCCAGCAAATGTCACTGTGCTTTCGGTTCAGTTTACCAATAATTACATTTCGGAATACGAAGCAGATTCAAAATCGCCTTTAATCAAAAAAGTGAATGATAGTATTGTTTTGGTTCAGAAGGAAATTCAAAAAGTAGTCAATAGCATTAATTCAGAAAGCAAAACGATGCAATTGCTTGATAGAAACCAGCAGGTTTCGGGAACAAATTCGGGATTGAGTGTTGCAGAGCTAATGAAAATGGTTGATTATTATAAAAGCAAGCAAATCGAAATTGCCAATAATATGAATGCATTGACCGATAAACAGAAAAAACTGAACGAAACGCTTCAAAGACTAAAGAACAAACTTGAAGTTGACACAAGCAAAGAAGAAAAAACTTCGTCTGGAAAATTAATTGTTCAGGTAATGAACAGCACAGCTGGAATTGTGCCGCTTGAGATTTCATATTTAACACAAAGCGCTTCTTGGACACCTTTTTATGATTTGAGAACCGAAAGTGTAAACGCGCCAATCAATATGGTTTATAAAGCTCAAGTTCTTCAAAACAGTGGTGTTGACTGGAAAAAAGTAAAACTGACTTTGTCAAGCGGTTATCCAAATCAAAACAATCAAGCTCCGATATTAAGTTCTTGGTTTTTGAGAAACAATGCCAATTACGGTTACAACCAAAGAGCGGTTGCAAACCAAATACAAAGTACTGCTTTTGGAGTAATGAAAGAGAAAAAAACGGGTGATGCACTTGCGGCGCCTGTTATGACAGAATCTACAATTTCTGACTTTACAACTGTTGCAGAAAACCAACTTAATATTGCTTTTGATATTGACATTCCGTACGATATTCTTTCTAACGGAAAAGTACACAGTGTTTCATTAAAAGAAATCAAACTTCCGGCAACGTATAAATATTATGCTGTTCCGAAAATAGAAAATGAGGCTTTCCTTCTTGCCGAAATTGCCGATTACAGCAAATACAATTTATTGCAAGGCGAAGCCAATATTATTTTTGAGGGCATGTATGTTGGAAAAACGTTCATAGAACCGAACCAAACCAGCGATACTTTGAATTTAAGTATGGGTCGCGATAAAAAAGTCTCTATCAAACGTGAAAAAGTGGCGGATAAATCGGGAACTAAGTTTTTATCTTCTAGAAAAGAACAGACTTTTACCTATGATATTACCATTCGAAACAACAAAAAAGAATTGGTCGAACTTTTATTGAAAGACCAATATCCGCTAACCACTAATAAAGAAATCGAGGTTGAATTATTACAAAGCGACAGTGCCAAAGTGAATACCGAAACTGGAATCCTGACTTGGCAGTTACAGCTGAAACCAAATGAAACCAAGAAAATTAGGATAAGCTACCGAGTAAAATATCCAAAAGATCAGATTTTGAATTTATAACTCTTTCAAAAAACAAAATCCCGATAGTTCAATAAAGCTATCGGGATTTTTACTTTCAAGTCAAAAAACATAAAACTTCGCGCCTTAGTGCCTTCGTGGCAAAAAAAATCAAGGTGCCGGATCAGGAATTATAGCCTGAACTGCATCAATTTCTGCTAAGATTTCTTTAGAAAGAATCACATCAATTGTATCAATGTTTTCTTTTAATTGTTCTAAAGTCGTCGCACCAATAATAGCGCTTGTCAAAAACGGTTGCTGAAGCACGAATCCCATTGCAAGCTCGGTCAACGTTAAACCATGTTTTTTTGCGATTTCCTGATACAATTTAGTCGCTTGTGTGCATTGTTCGCTATTGTAACGTTTGTATTGCGGAAAAAGGTTAATTCTTGCTTTTGGGTGACTTTCACCTGTTAGGAATTTTCCAGTCAAAACTCCAAAAGCTAAAGGTGAATATCCTAGCAAACCAACATTTTCGTATTTTGAAACTTCTGCCGAATTTACTTCAAACAAACGGTTCAATAGTGAATACGGATTTTGAACGGTTTTTATTCTTGGCAGATTGTTGTATTTGCTTTCTTCTAGAAGACGCATCATTCCCCAAGCGTTTTCATTTGAAACTCCGATCTGTTTGATTTTACCTTCTTTGATTAATCCGTCAAAAGTTTCCAAGATTTCTCTGAAGTTATCTTCCCAAACATCATCGTGTCCGTGAAAAGCGCGCTGTCCGAAATTATTGGTTTTTCTTTCTGGCCAATGCATTTGATACAAATCGATATAATCGGTCTGCAATCTTTTTAAACTGTTTTCAACTGCGTATTTAATACTTGCAGGAGAAAAGTCGAGTTTCTCACGCATATATCCAAAATTCGGATTCGGACCTGCGATTTTAGATGCTAAAATAACTTTATCTCTGTTTCCTGATTTCTTAAACCAGGTTCCTATAATTTTTTCTGTACTTCCGTAAGTCGCTTCACTCGCCGGAACCGAATACATTTCGGCTGTATCAAAAAAGTTTACACCTCTTTCAAGAGCGTAATCCATTTGCGCGTGGCCTTCGGCTTCGGTATTTTGTTGCCCGAAAGTCATCGTTCCAAGGCATATTTTACTAATTTTTATATCGGTGTTGGGTAAGGTGGTGTATTTCATTTTTTTCTTAGGTTCAAAGTTGCAAAGAGGCAAAGGTACAAAGGGATTTTTCAAATCTAGATTTGAAAAAGGTTAAAAAAAGTACAAGATTTTTACGCCTTCCTGCAAGGTTTCCAAAACCTTGTAGGTGTTTCTTTTGTTACAAACGAACTTATACCTACAAGGTTTTGGAAACCTTGCAGGAAAGCAAAAAGGCTCAAAAGTAAAAACCTTTGAGCCTTTGCACCTTAGAGACTCTGTCCCTTAATTTTATTTTAAACTTTTTAATGGATTTTGAAATGTATTGAAAATCCTAACAATGAAAATAGAATCATCTTTGACTTGATATAAAATTTTAAAATTTCTGACCACAATTCGATGGCAATCAATTCTATACTCATCAAATTGAAATTGCTCAGCGAAAAGAATATTATTCGCACTAACAAATAATTCGTTTCTAACTTTTAATGCGGTTTCTTTTGAATACTTATTTTTAAGTTCAAAATAAATTTCCTTCAAATCTAATTTTGCATTTTCTGTCCAAAAAACTGTTGGCTTATTCATTATCCCAATCTTTCATTTCTTTTGATAAATCTTCACTTGAAATTATTCGATTGTATTTAATATCCTCTAAGCCTTCTTCAACTTTATTATGGTAATCACTTAATGTCACAGGATATCCTTTGGCATCATACGAAACCACTTCATTCAAATAATTATCAAATACTGAAGAAACAATTCGCAGAACTCTTTCATCAGCCAAATCTAATTGATTCTTTATTTTCTCTTTTAATTCTGGAAGTCCCATGATTTTTAATTTATAGAAACCAAAGTTACAAAATTTTAAATTCCAATCTTTAAATCCCAAATTCCATACGCTTTGAAAAATTGGAATTTGGAATTTAAAGATTGGGATTTAAAAAAAAGGCTCAAAAGTAAAAACCTTTGAGCCTTTGTCACTTTGTCCCTTTGGAACTTTAGTTAATGCTATTCAACATCTCAGCAATCTCGTCTAATCTTGGAGTCAAGATAATTTCGATTCTTCGGTTTTTCGCTTTTCCTTCTGGAGTAGCGTTGCTTGCCAAAGGAGAAAATTCGCTTCTTCCTGCTGCTGTTAGTTTTTGTTTATTGATTTTTGGGTTTTCGCTTAAAATTGCTACGATTGCAGTTGCTCTTTTAGTTGATAAATCCCAGTTGTTTGCAATTGGTCCTGAACCTGCATATGGATCATCATCTGTATGTCCTTCAATTAAAACAGAAAGATCTGGATTATCGCCCAAAACTTTTCCAAGTTCTACAACAGCTCTTCTTCCTTCTGACCCTACAGCCCAGCTTCCTGAATTGAAAAGTAATTTGTTTTCCATAGAAACATAAACTTTTCCGTTTTTGTGTTCCACTGTTAGACCTTTACCTTCAAAACCAGTCAATGCTTTCGATAATGTTTCTTTCAGTTTACGCATTGCCTCTTCTTTAGCGGCAATCATATCTTCCAGTTCTTTCAAACGGCTTGCTGTTTTGTCCAAACGAGCTTGTTCCTCTGCAAGAGCTTTTCCTTTTGCTTCTAACTGCGCTAACAATTCGCGGTTTTTAGCCAAATTTTTCTCCAATGCATCGTTGCTGTTTTTCTCTAATGCATTATAAGAATCCTGCAACACTTTGTATTTTTTCTGCTCTGCAGCAAGATCAGCTTTTTGTTTTGCTAAATCGTCTTTTGTGCTTGCAAGGTCTTTTGTCAATTTATCACGATCTAATTCTAACTGATTTTTAGTTTTTTTCAAATCAGCATTTTCGTCAGTAATAGAACGGTTTTCTTTTTTTAGATCCGAATATTTGTTTTCAAGATCATTGTAAATCTTTTTGGATACGCAGGAAGTTGCAGACAAAGCTAAAACTACCAATCCGATGGAGGCTTTTTTAATCATTTTTTACTTGGTTTTATTTTGGGGCATTTATTAATTCTAAATCGTTGATTTAAATTCCAAGTTCGGAAACTTTTATTCAAAACTTGATTTTTTTAAATCACATTTTACTTTACAAGAACAATACCAAAGTTTAATCAATCTCAACTAAAATCGGACAATGATCAGAATGCATCGCTTCTGGAAGAATTACCGCACGTTTTAATCTCTTTTCTAAAGAATTACTTACCAGATTGTAATCAATACGCCAGCCTTTGTTATTTCCTCTTGCTCCTGCACGATAACTCCACCAAGAATAATGATGAGGCTCTTTGTTAAAATGACGGAAACTGTCTATAAACCCAGATTTCATAAAAGCATCAATCCAAGCGCGTTCTGCAGGAAGAAATCCAGAAACGGTTTTGTTGCGCACAGGATCGTGAATATCAATTGCTTCGTGGCAAATGTTGTAATCGCCACAGATAATCAGATTTGGAATCGTAATTTTTAATTCATTAATATACGTTTGAAAATCATCCATAAACATAAATTTATGATCCAGTCTTTCAATGTTGGTTCCAGACGGCAGATACAAACTCATTACTGAGAAATCATCAAAATCGGCACGCAGGTTTCGTCCTTCAAAATCCATATGATGAATTCCTGTTCCGTACACAATATTGTTTGGCTTCGTTTTAGACAAAATGGCTACGCCGCTATATCCTTTTTTTGTCGCAGGATAGTAATATTGAAACGGATAGCCCGCCGCCGTAATATCGTCTACCGGAATTTGGTCCTGAGTTGCTTTTATTTCCTGAAGACATATTACATCAGGATTTGCTTGCTGCAGCCATTCGATAAAACCTTTGTTTATGGCTGCACGAATTCCGTTAACATTATAAGAAATAATTTTCATCTGAGATTTTTTTTAGGATTCCAAATGTAATAAAAAAGTGCAAAGTTTATCTTGGAAACAATGAAAAGTAGACTTTTTTGTTATCTTTGTTCGCTGTTCGAATAAATAAAAATAGTACATGGGTTTAGTTACCGCGAAAGAAGTTGCAAAGGCAATAAATGTTGAAAAGTACGGAGTTTTCGGTACCTTTTCTGGCTGGATTCTTATGAAGGTTCTTAAGATCTCTACCCTTAATAAAATTTACGACCGTAATAAACACCTTGAAGATCTTGCATTTTTGAACGGAATTTTGGACGAAATGGAAATTAAGTTTGAAATCCCGGAAGAAGATTTGAAACGCTTGCCAAAAGACGGTGCCTATATTACCATTTCCAATCATCCGCTTGGAGGAATTGATGGAATTTTATTATTGAAATTGATGCTTGAAAGAGAGCCTAATTTCAAAATCATTGCCAACTTCTTATTGCATAGAATTGTACCAATGAAAAAATACATCATGCCGGTAAATCCTTTTGAAAATCATAAGGATGCAAAATCTAGCGTAATTGGCATTAAGGAAACTTTACGCCATTTAAGCGACGGAAAACCACTTGGTATTTTTCCTGCCGGAGAAGTTTCAACGTATAAAGACGGAAAACTGGTCGTAGACAGACCTTGGGAAGAAGGCGCAATTAAGCTGATTCGAAAAGCAAAAGTTCCAGTTGTTCCAATTTATTTTCATGCTAAAAACAGCAAATTATTCTATTGGCTTTCTAAAATAGACGATACACTGCGTACGGCCAAACTTCCTTCTGAACTTTTGACACAAAAAGACCGCGTGATTAAAGTTCGTATTGGAAAACCAATTTCTGTAAACGAGCAAAATGAGATAGAATCTTTTGAAGAATATTCAGAATTCTTAAGAAAGAAAACCTATATGTTGGCAAATCCGTTTGAGAAAGACACCAAACTGATTGACACAGCCAGCCTTAAAATACCAAAAGCGCCAAAAAAAATCGTAACGCCTGCCAACGAATCCAAAATGATTGATGAAGTTCAGGCCTTAAGAGATAATGATTCTCGTTTCTTGCAAAGCAAAAACTATGAGGTTTTCTTTGCCAGTGCAAAAGAAATCCCGAACATTATACATGAAATTGGTCGTCTGCGCGAAATCACTTTTCGTGAAGTTGGCGAAGGAACCAACGAATCTATTGACCTTGACGAGTACGACCAATATTACCATCATATGTTTTTATGGGATGATGATACCAAAAAAATTGCAGGTGCTTACCGTATGGGATTAGGTTCTGAGATTTATCCTAAATACGGAATCGAAGGTTTTTATTTAACGGATCTTTTTAGATTTGAACCAGAACTTCATGACATGATGCACAAGTCTATCGAAATGGGACGTGCTTTTATAACTCGTGAATATCAGCAAAAACCGATGCCTTTGTTCTTATTGTGGAAAGGGATCATTCACACAACATTACGTCATCCTGAACATAAATATTTGGTTGGCGGCGTAAGTATCAGCAATCAGTTTTCTGATTTCTCTAAATCATTGATGATTGAGTTTATGAAATCTAACTATTACGATCCGTATATTGCGCAATACATTCATCCGAAAAAAGCATATAAAGTTAAGCTGAAAGACGCTGATAAAGATTTTATCTTCGATGAAGCCGAATCTGATTTGAATAAATTCGACAAAATCATTGACGAATTGGAACCAGGAAATTTACGTTTACCAGTTCTTATCAAAAAATACATCAAACAAAATGCTCGTGTGGTTGCATTTAACGTCGACCCGTTGTTTAATAATGCTGTAGACGGCTTAATGTATATCAGGATCGCCGACATTCCAGAAAGCACTATGAAACCTGTTATTGAAGAATTTCAGATTGAGCTGGAAAAGAAATTATCTGAGAAAGAAGACTAGAGAATCAATTATAAAAAAAGAAAACTCATAAATTTAACTTTATGAGTTTTCTTTTTTTATAGCATTTTTAAACCACTTCTTCTCGTTCCAAATTGAATATTTCTTCGCCGATGTTGTCCAATTTATCCAATACAACTTGTGAACCGGATTCCTTCATCACATCCCATTCCGCACTTGAAATAGGAACAATCCATAAAAAATTAGTCTCCGAATTTCCAAAAGCTGGCACATCCATTTGAGGCAGAAGTTTTAATTTATTCGTTAGAACCGCATACTTATATTTTTCACTAACAATAGTCTGAAATTCTACCGTATGCCCTTCCGCCAAAAAAGTGACATAATCCCAAGGTATTGCCGTAAATCCGCTTATCAGGCTTGCCACATTGTTTATTTGATCATTTGTTAACCTTGATTTCAAAATGATTCCGAGTTCTATTCTATTTACTTTTTCCGGATTTTCATAATACATTTCGATTTTTGGTTGCGATCGCAATGATACCGCTACAGTTGCAAAAACAATCTTTTCTTGCCCTTCGTGTACATAAAGACCTTTTGGAGGCCACTCAGAATTATCGATTGCATAATACTTCTCGCTTTCTCCAAATACGCTTTCATAATAATCTAAAATTTTCGGCTGTAACGACTGAAAAGGATTCACTTCTTCGTCCCATTCCTTAACAAAAGACATTGCATTTTTTACGCGTTCTCTCATCACGTTATCTTGAGAAAGTTCCCAAGCAAAATTGCCTTCTCCAGAACAATCGCGAGCATATCCAAAGAATCCTTCTTCGCCTCCCCAACTTGGAATCACACATACAATTTCTCCATTCTCCAATAATGCCGCTCCATCGCCTTCTTCTAGCCAGACAATTTCGAGCTCCTTTTCCTTAAGAGCATCCTGCCCTTCTGGAAATTTGCAAAACTCTTTAGTCAACATTGGAGGAACGCCTTTCTCCATCAATTCTATCTCTATTTTTTCTGGAGCTTTAACTAAATTTCTGATCCAGCAGCTTTTTACACCAAAGTCCTCATTGTCTCCGAACAAATAAAAATAAGCCGTTCTATTATCTTGCTCTACAATTGCAGTTATTGGACAACTCGGACTTCTTAATTCAAGAACTACCTTTGGTTTTTCAATCTTATTCTTTCTGCTAAACAATCCCATACTTTATTGCTATTATTTTTAGATTTAAACTTTACTCAAATAACGACTTTTATTTAGAAAACACTATTTATTTTCACACAAATAAAGTTTTTAAACCCAAAAATCATTATCAAAAAAGTAAAAGTCTCATTTGCAAATGCGAATGAGACTTTTTCAATTAACAATTTTTATTTAAAACTAGTCGGTTGGTTTTAGTTTTATCTTAGATTATTTTTTAGGGTCTGCTCCATATTGATTAGGACCTTTGTCTCCTTCGATTGTCAACAAATAAATATTGTAAAGCGGAATTAAGATAAACCACCATTCTTTATTGATATCGTGCATTCTTCTAACCGCAACACCAAGTCCCGGAAGCAACGTCGCAAGAGAATAAATATTTCCTATTATGGCTAATTTTGGAGAAATCAGGGCTACTATAAAACCTAATCCCACGGCAAGAATCAAGTTCACCAAGAAAAACATCCAAAACTCTTTTCTTCTTGCTCTACCTTTAAAATTCAAATAGTTTTCAAAAACCACTTTTTTGTACATTTCAATCATAATAATTTAGTCTTTTAATTTGATTCCTACTCTTAAGGATTTTCAGTTACTCCTTTTTTAAAATTTATCTTAAAAAGGCAACATTACGCAGTTCAAAAACTAAAAAAACTCCCTTAAGGACGTTTTTATAACAGAAAAAGACATTTTAATATAATCGTTGTTTTATTATCAAACAGCAGTCAAAAAAAAACCTGCTCAAACGAACAGGATTTTTTATTATCTAAAACCAAATCGATTGATGCAGTACATCATCAAACGAATTATTCTTTACAAAAAGAACCAGTCGGATAATATGGTAAAAAGCGAGAAAATAAGCTAGTTTATAAGCCAGTTTTTTGTTAAACATCAGCCTAGTAAAATATTCTCTTTTGGTGATTAATTCGGCGACAAGCACCACAATTGTTGTTGCGCAAAATAGGATTACGAAAGGGCCTAAAATATGATAGCTTAAAGATTTGTAAATGTCGCCTTCGTAAAAATAAACCAGCGACTTGGTAATACCACAACCCGGACACGGAAAACCTGTCACCATTTTGAAAGGACAGAAAGACTGATCGGTTTCTAAATGATGGTCATGATTATCGAGCATTAAAAAAAACGGAACTATCAGTGTGATTAACGCACCGATAATTCCGTAAATTTTACGTATTGTTCGTTTATTATTTGTAAAGTCTGTTGATATCACCCTGAACGATCATAGCGGCTGCCATTGGGAAAAAGAAACCCAAAACGATTAATAAAACTGACTGGTCCTTTTGAAGTTCTCCTGTTCTTTTGTAAACTTCAGGCAAAGCTTCTTTTCCTGCCAAATAGTAGAAGTAAATATTTACAGGCATACAACATCCTGCAAAAATTGCAATTGGCTGTGAGATTACTTCTCTTCCTGCTACTGCATTAAAAACTTCTGAAACTTTAATGTTCCAGTAAATTAAATACAATCCACAAGTTAAAAAACTATAAAGCAAAACCATAACTGGATCAACCTTAAATTCTGGTATCGGATTATTAGATGTTTCTTTTAATTCCATTTTTATTATTTCGATGATTATGTTATTTACCTACTCTTTTCAGGATTTTCGGTCTCTCCTTAAATTCTGAAATCAGAAACGTTATTAAAACCAGCCTCTTTGATTTCTCTGATATGTGTTATAAAAATCTTCGTCTGATTTGGTCAGGTAAATGATGCCTTCTATTATTCCAATAACACCTCCAATACCAAAAAACACATTCAAAAGAATCTGAATCACGCCTTCTTTGGTGTAACCGAGATAAAATTTATGAATGCCAAGATATCCTAAAAGAATAGCTAAAATTCCAGCTACAACTTTTTTATTTTCCTCACGATGGTTCTGAGGTGTATTCCAGTGTTCTGTTTTAGTATTTTCCATGATGATTATTTGTTAAAATTAATGCAGTTCGACGTTTCCGATTTCCTTAATTTCATCAGCTATATTTTTGGGATCATGACCGTATTGATTTGATCCGTAATCGCCGTCTGTAACCAAGAGAACTAAAAGCCAAATTCCGCCAACAAGAGGAATTAGAGAAACAAAATAAAACCAGCCGCTTTTACCTACATCATGCAGTCTTCGCACAACAACACCTAATGTTGGCAGGATGGTCGCCAGAGAATAAAGTACAAATACAAAATATCCCACAAACAATCCAGTGAACGCATCGGCAAAAACAGCTCCGATTATTGAAGCAACAATAAAAATTGAAATCATTATCACAAACTGCGCAAGTGTATAATACCAGTATTCGCTTCTGCGTGCACGGCCTTTAAAATTTGCATAGTTTTCAAAAACAACCTTTTTGTAATATTCGATCATAATTAAATTAGTTAAATTATGCCTACTCTTTTGGGATTTTCGGCTTCTCCTTTTTTTAAAATTTTGTTAAAATTCGTGAACAATATTAAAAAAAAATTAAATGAAAAGCTAGATGCCTAATTAATTTTTGAAGAAAATGCTTGTTATTTCGACCTAAATTAAACTTCATCCAAAAAAACAGAACTTAATTCAAAAATCATCAATTCAATCTAAATAAAGCTTTTTGATTTTATCAACTATAACCTGAGCAAGACGCTCATGGCTTTCAAACGTCCAGCCTGCAATATGAGGAGTCAGCAAGACATTTTTGGCTTCGAGAAGATACTGAAAAGCTTCTGGTGTATTTTTATCTTGAAAAAGCGTTTCAAACGAAAGTTTCTCGTACTCCAATACATCCAAACCTGCGCCTAAAACTTTCTTCTGTTTCATCGCTTCAACCAAGTCAGCTGTAACAATGTTTTTACCGCGAGAAGTGTTTATGATCCAAAAAGGCTTTTTAAACGCATTTATAAACTCACTGTTGACCATTTTATCTGTTTCTGGTGTCCAAGGAAGGTGAAGGCTTAAAACGTCTATTTTTTCACGTAATTCTTCCAAAGAAACTTGTTTGGCATTTTGGTCTCCAACATTCTCCAAAATATCATAACACAAAACCTCCGTTTCAAAACCGCGGAGTTTTTTGGCAAAAGCTTTTCCCATATTTCCATAACCGATGATTCCGACTGTCTTTCCATCGAGCTCGTGTCCGCGATTACTCTCGCGATTCCACTGACCTGCTTTCACTTCGGCATCGGCCTGATTAAGGTTATTAAAAAGCGACAAAATTACGCCAAGCGAATGTTCTGCAACAGCGTTGCGATTACCTTCGGGAGCAGCAATTAGGTGAACTCCCTTAGACTCTGCATACTCACAATCAATACTTTCCAAACCTGCGCCAACTCTCGCAACAAATTGCAACTTTGTTGCTTTATCTAAAAATCCCTTGTCAATCTTGAAACGACTGCGGATTACAATTCCGTTATAGTCCTGAATTTTTGATTCGATTTCTTCTTTAGAAGATTTGAAATCGGCGTGATTTTCGAAACCAGCTTCCTCTAATTGATTCCAAAGAATTGGATTATTGCTGTCGATATGAAGAATTTTTATGCTCATTTTTATTGAATTTAATATCATACAAAAATACAAGTAATTCCCTAGTCACTTACTCTAAAGAATACGAATTTGCGCGAAAAGCATAATCATACTTCCATTCGCCATTTATATACTTTGAATCATAAGACATATAAGCTACAATTAGGTTTCCATCTATTTCTTCGATTTCAAAATTAGTTAATCCGTAATAACTTGGAGTTTCAAATTGACGAATCAAATGGCCTTCTTTATTAAACACAAAAATTGCCATGCTTAATTTTTCTTTTTCATTTACTTTTTCTCTTAGATAAACACAAAACACAAAATCTCCGTTAGAGCGCTTAAATCCTCGCAAACTACTACTATAAGAAACTTCGTAATTATCAGGGAACATAAACTTTATCTGCCATAGGGCTGTACTGTCTAATTTTGTTTTTTCAAGTATGATTTTATTCGAAAACATTCCTTTCTGTTTGAAATTATACAGCATTTCTTCTTTTTCGTCTTTATGAAAAGTATAAGTATCCCAAACTTCTTTTTTTTCAGGCTTTACAGTCGTTTCTTCTTCTTGAGGTTCAGATTCAGCCTCTTCACTACTTTCTTCATCACTTTCAGGGAAAGCTGGCCCACAATAAAACGACTCGTAAGGTTCTTTGTCTGATTTGTCGGCAATTAGTTTTAAATTATCATCTAGCACAAATCTTTTTTTGGTTCTGTAACACGTTCCATCGGCTCCGCTATGTTCAAGACCTTCAACAAATAAATTGTTTTCTTTATTTAATGTAATATTATCAATTGCAGTTTCAAGATAATTACTAAAAGAATTTATCCTTAAAAGTTTCATATTCTGATCCAGAACAGCAACAAAAGGAGTATCGCTAAGAGAAGGTTCGCCAGTTGTTCCGTATACCACTATTTTGTCTTTTAGATATTTCATAGAAAAATCAGCGGATACGATTTTTGACAAACCTTTATCCTGAAACGATTTAAGAAATACCGTTTCCATAGATTTACTTTCTATTTGAGGATCAGCGTATGTATTATTGAATTTGATTTTATCAATTTGATACTCTCTAAGCTTTCTCTTTAATTTTGCCTCATCCGAATCTTCGTTTGATTCGCTTAAAGATCTAATTTGTTTTTTCATATAAATCGTGAATCCCCCCGCATTATCAGTCTTTACTAAAATATTATATAAATTAAACTTTGATTTTGAATTAGTCGGCAGTTTCTTTTTGGCAATTTCTTTTCCTTCTTTATCCAATATCAAAACAAAGACAGTTGAGTTATCGCTACGGTTATCATTCTCCACTATGGACATCGTATTTCCATTACTTAACTTGTGAAAACCACGAAGACTAGCTTCAGTCAAATTCAATGAATAATCCCAAGTTTGCGGTGAATTGTATTTTTTTGAAAAATGAATAATTGAATTGACTTCAAGATTTTCATTTCCATTTTGTTTTTCATTTTTTTGATAACCTTCATTGATGGTAACTAAGTCAGGTTTATCATTAGAAGATGGTATCAGATTTTGATCGTTTTCTTTTTTACAAGAGAGTTGGATTACAATAAAAGAAAGAAGTAAAGTTCTAAGTAATTTTTTTTTGTTCATTTAGGTGATAAGCTAATTTTATTGCGAAATTTTGGATATTGCTACAAAGCAAAAATACATTTAATTTTAAGTTTTTTCTTAAATTTAATTCTTCTCGTTATTTTCTTAATTATGACCCGACTTTTTAGCTTTCACTTAATCAAGGGGCTTTGTGTCTTCTTGTATTTGTGCTAAACTTTTTATTGATTGGATTTTTTTCTAACTTTGAAGATAGGACTTCCAAGATTCTATTCTAAATCTTCAGTAAATCTTCCAGAATGAAATTAACCAAGACTTTTAAAGCTTTTTTTGAAAACGAGAAATCCGGAGGACTGTTATTGTTATTTGTAACAATCGTTTCTTTGTATGTCGCGAATTCATCTCATGCAACTCAATACATTTCATTTTGGGAAAAAGATTTTGGCGGACACCCCATTACACATTGGATTAACGATGGCTTGATGACTATTTTCTTTTTAATGATTGGTCTCGAACTGGAACGTGAAATATATCATGGCGAATTATCGAATATCAAAAATGCATCGCTCCCAATAATGGCCGCTTTTGGAGGAATGCTGATTCCTGCCGCAACTTACCTAGCCTTTAATTTTGGTCTTCCGTCTCAAAAAGGCGCTGGAATTCCGATGGCTACCGATATTGCTTTTGCAATAGGGATATTATCGCTATTAGGGAATAAAGTGCCGGCCTCACTCAAAGTTTTTTTGACTGCACTCGCTGTAATCGACGATTTAGGCGCCATCATCGTGATTGCTGTTTTTTACACCAGTTCCATTTCATTTTTGAATATCGGAATTGTCCTAGCCATTTGGGGATTCTTATTTATTTTAAATCGAATGAAGATTTACAATTTGATTCCGTATTTGATTGGAGGTGCCGTGATGTGGTATCTTATGCTGAATTCTGGAATTCACGCTACCATAACAGGCGTTATATTGGCATTTGTGATTCCGTTTGGAGATGGAAGCGAAAAATCATCTTCGTATAAACTTCAGCATTTTTTGCATGCACCTGTTGCGTTTATTATTCTTCCTTTGTTTGCAATGGCAAATACCTGTATTGCGATTGCACCAAATTGGCATGAAGGCCTAAATAATCCGAATGCTTTCGGAATTGTTTTGGGACTGACTATCGGGAAACCGCTTGGCATTTTATTGTTCTCATCAATTGGAGTAAGTGCCGGATTGTGTGCTTTGCCCAAAAACCTAAAATGGGCTCATATATTAGGCGCTGGAATGCTGGCCGGAATTGGTTTTACGATGTCTATTTTTATAACACTTCTGGCTTTTAAAGACCCTGAAGCGATTCTTTATTCAAAAATATCCATACTTATCGCTTCTGTACTTTCAGGAATGCTCGGATTTTCTTATTTGAAGTTTACACTATCGGAGAAAAAAGGCTTGATATGAAAATTTTAAACTCCAAATTCCAAACTCCAAATTCCAAACTCCAAATTCCAAATTCCAAATCTCAATAATTGATGTCTACTATAATGAATAGAATTCGAAAAATAATAACTTTCTCAATAGTGCTTATAACCGCTCTGGCTGGAATTATCATATATCAAATTGCAACATATGAGACTCCAGCTGCTGATTTTTATTGTAAAATTCCCGTGCCTTTTTGCGGAACTCCAATTTTATCTGAAAACCAAGTAAAAGGAAAACAAATATTCAATTCAAACTGCGCTGCTTGCCACAAATTAGACGCCAAAAGTACAGGACCGGCACTTCGCGGTGTGGATTCCTTAATTTTCACAAAATGGATTATCGCCAAAAATCACAAAATTGATACTACAAAAATTAAAGAATTAGGAATAGATTATCACAGAACAAAGTTTACAGAATACATAAAAGAAGCAGATTTAGAATTGATAATCGATTATTGCTCTTCTGAACGTCATTAGTGATTAAACAAAAAATTCCAAACCCCAGTTAAAAATTGGAATTTGGAATTTAAATATTGAGATTTAAGTAATTTATCCTTTGATTTGCTTTAAAGAAGTCTTGATTCCTTTTATTAGAGACGAACTGAAACCATTGTGCTCCATTTCATTTAGACCAACAATTGTACAGCCTTGTGGCGTAGTTACACGATCGATTAGCTGTTCGGGATGCACTTTCTCTTCCAACAACATTTGAGCCGCACCTTTTACAGTTTGGGCCGCGATAGCAAGAGCGGTTTGAGAATCGAAACCTATTTCGATTCCGGCTTGCATAGAAGCTCTTACGTAACGCAAAGCGTATGCTGTACCGCACGCACCGAGAACAGTCGCGGCATCCATCAATTTTTCGTCTATAACCGGAGCTGTTCCTAAATCCTGAAACAGGTCGACAATTGGCGATGCATTTTCTTTGTGTTTTTCTGGGAAAGAAATACAAGTGGCAGATTCTCCGAACTGTGCCGCTATATTGGGCATAATTCGAATAACTGGATGCGCATCACTTGTTTTTGCCTGAAGCATTTCTAGAGATAATCCGCTGACTGCAGAAGCAATCGTTTTTCCTGAAATTACTGGTAAAATCTCGTTTAGAACCGTATCTACCTGATACGGTTTTATGGTTAAAATCACCACATCGGCTTCCTGAATATTATGTTTATTGTCTGAAGAAACCGTAATTCCGTATTCGGTCAAATATTGAATAGCAGCTGTATTTCTTCTTGTGACAGTTACCTGATTCTGTTTAGAAAATTTCGCAATTCCCAAGGCAATAGAAACCCCTAGGTTTCCTCCTCCAATAATGTGTACTTTCATTTTGGCTGGCTTTAATTGTTTAAACTGATTAATCGTAACCCGCAGATGGCAGAAAGTGTTTCCGCTAAATTTCTATTCTTAAATATGTTTTTACAGCATGCAGATTACGAGCTGACAATAGTTTTTTTTCGTTCACAAATTACGTAGATTTTACAGATTTAAAATCACTGTAATTCATCAATTTGTGGCAAAAATCTAAAATCCGAGAATTAAGTTTGCTACTCCGAAGTAGAGCATAATTCCAAATACATCGTTGGTTGTTGTAATAAATGGCCCCGTAGCTATTGCGGGATCAATTTTGTTTTTGTTTAAGAAAAGCGGTACTAAAGTTCCTAAAGTTGCAGCAAACAAAATCACTACAATCATCGAAATTGAAATAGCAAATCCAACCAAATATTGTTGATACATAATGGAATGATATCCCAATAAAAGCAATGAAATGATGCTTCCCGAAATCATAGAAACGGTAATTTCTTTAGTAAAGTAAGCACGACTGAAATCTTTCAATGTTCCGTTTGCCAAACCTTGCACTACAATTGCCGAAGCTTGAACGCCAATATTTCCTGCAGTTGCAGAAAGCAACGGTACAAAAATGATTAAAGTTGAATATTTTTGAAAAGTGCCTTCGTTTCCTTTTAGCACAAAAGACGCTACAATTTCGATTACCATTCCAATCAAAAGCCATGGCAGACGTGCTTTAGTCAATTCGTAAACACTGTCATTAGATTCAACATCCTGTGTAATACCCGCAGCCAACTGGTAATCCTTATCTGCTTCTTCCTTGATTACGTCAACGATGTCGTCAATTGTAATTCTTCCAACCAATCTTCCTAATTCATCAACAACCGGAATTGCCTCCAAATCGTACTTTTGCATGATACGGGCTACCTCAACATCTTCGGTGTCAACGTTAACAAAATTTAATTTTCTGATGTAAACTTCACCAATCTGTGTTTTGGTAGAAGAAGTGAGTAGGTCTTTAAGCGAAAGTCTCCCTTTTAAACGATTTTCATCATCAACAACATAAATAGAATGCACTCGAGACACGTTTTCTGCTTGAATACGCATTTCTTTTACACAAGTCAATACATTCCAGTTTTCATTCACTTTTACAAGCTCTTTACCCATCAAACCACCTGCAGTGTTTTCGTCGTAACGCAAAAGATCAACAATGTCTTTGGCGTGCTCAACGTCTACTAATTCGGAGATTACTTCGGCTTTTATTTCCTGCGAAAGTTCTGCGATAATATCTGCAGCATCGTTGGTTTCTAGCTCATCAAGCTCTTCGGCGATTTCTTTAGGTGAAAGTCGGCTTAAGATATTCTCACGCAAATCTTCTTCTAATTCCAAAAGAATTTCTGCGGTTTTATCACTATCTAAAACCTTGAAAATGTAAGTTGCTTCGTCAAAATCTAATTCTTCTAAGATTTCGGCGATATCAGCATGGTGAAGATCATTAAGCAAAACTTCAAGCTCGTTGTCGTTTTTCTTATTGATTAATTCTTCTAACTGGTGTATAAATTCTTTACTAACTTTGAACTCCATCGGCTTCTATTTTTAGAGTTAGTTCAATAAATTCATCAACGCTAAGCTGTTCCGGACGTTTATCAAAGATAGTGTCTTCACGCAGATTGTCAGATAAATTTAATGTTTTCAAACTGTTACGTAATGTTTTTCGTCTTTGCTGAAAAGCAGTTTTTACCACTGTAAAAAACAACTTTTCTTTGCAAGGAAGACTGTAGTCTTCCTTTCGGGTCATTCTCATCACACCCGACTTGACCTTGGGCGGAGGAATAAAAACGTTTTCATCTACCGTAAACAGATACTCAGTATCATAGAAAGCTTGTGCTAGAACTGATAAAATTCCGTAGGTTTTTGAACCTTTTTTCTCACAGATGCGTTCAGCAACTTCTTTCTGGAACATTCCCGAAAATTCAGGAATCTGATGTTTCAGATCTAATGTTCTAAAAACAATCTGAGAAGAAATATTATACGGAAAGTTACCAATTATGGCAAACTGTTTGTTTTCGTAAACTTCATTTATATTATACTTCAGGAAATCCTGAGAGATAATTTTATTTTTTAATTTTGGATAATGTGCATCCAAATACGCTACAGACTCTGTATCGATTTCAATAACGTGTGTATTAATTGGCTTTTCAAGTAAATATTTAGTAAGCACACCCATCCCTGGTCCTATTTCTAAAACCTCATCGTATCCTTTAAGAGTTAAAGTATCTGCAATAGCTTTTGCAACGCTTTCGTCTTTAAGGAAGTGCTGTCCTAAATGTTTTTTGGCTTTTACTTTTTCCATTTCATTTCTTGTTTGCCACGAGGCTGCAAAAGTATTGTTTTTTTTGCCACAAAGGCTCAAAGACACAAAGATTTAATTTCTCTTGACTGAATACTAATTACTGAAAACTGAACAATAATTAAGATTAATGCTCTGAAATAACCTCCAATTCTGTTCTAAAAGAAAGCATTTTATCAGCAAACAAACCTAATGCTTCTCTATGAAATTCTGGTTCGTCTTCGATGTAGAACTTCTCTAAAGTTTCTTTACTGTCTGTCACATACTGAGTAGAATAAGTAATGCCTCCCATTTCTTCTTCAACCAAAACTTTTACTATTCGTGCTGAAGAAAATTTCTGAGTCGCCAGAATTTCAGGTATGTGTTTTTCCTGCATCCATTTTAACCATTGGTCGTGAACGCTTTCGTGTATATTGGTGGTAACGTTGTAAATAATCATTTCTTAAAGATTCTGAGATTGTGAGATTCTAAGATGCTAAGTTTTTCTACTGCTCTTAAATTTCTCCACAAATCATCATATTATTAATTCTTTTTATGAGTTTGGAATTTAAAAATTGGAATTTTATAAATTCTTATCCCCTCTTAACTCGCGGTATTTTTTTCTGGCATCGACAAAGTAAATACTGTCCTGATGATTAAAAATTACCTTTTCATATAAAGGTTTTGCCTTTTCTGTATCTTTTAATTCGTCGTTGTAAATTTCTGCTGAGAAAAACAATGCCTCATCAACATAAATCCCGTCACTGTGATTATCGATAATTTGCTGGTATTGGCTTAAAGCCGAAGCAAAATCCTTCTGACTTTCGTAAACTTTTCCTAAACGCAATAACGTTACTGCTTCTATTTCCTGCCCTTTAAAGCTTTTTAGAATATTTTGAAACTGTGTAATCGCTTCGGCTTTTTTGTTTTGATAAATCAGGAAATCTCCTTTTGCAAACTGTTTCAAAGCCGTCTGGGTTGAATCTGCTGCTGTATTATCATTAATCAAAAGAAAATATTCTAAGGCATCGTTAGCAATCAATTGCGTGTTTGCCGCTTTCAATTCTTTGAATTGTTTATTCGCCCATTCAAAATCGCCTTTGTAATAACTTGTCTTTGCCGCTTTAAGACTCGCTTCATGCGACATGACATCATTCTTTAAATCGAGTTGAATCTGCGAATAATAAATCAATGCTTGGTTGAATTTTTCTTCTAAAAGCAAAATATCGGCCAACTCCATTTTAGCATCTGCTTTTTGATATTCGTTTAGATTTAACTCTAAAGCTTTTTTGACAACTGCTTTTCCTTCTTCTGTTTTTTTCAGATTAAAAGCCAGAAAATGTGCCTGAATCAACTGCAAAGATAAGGTAAAAGGACTAATTTCGTAAGTAACAAGCAATTGTTGTAATTCTTGGCTGATTACTGGATAGTCTTTTTCTGCCGCGTTATCGATTTTGATTTCCATCAAATAGGCATTCGATTGAATCAGCAAATCTAAATCTTTGGTATTTTGAAGAATGAAATTCAGAATCTCGGCAGCCGTTTCGTCATCATCGTCATTCATCGCAAATTGACTCAAATTGACGATGCTCATCAATGATTCCGGCTCACGTTTGTAAATGGCTTTTTCTTGTATAAACGCTTTTCCGAATTCCTTCTGCTGTACATAAAACCAGCTTAGATAGTGATTCCAGTATACATCCTGATCTTTTTGAGTTTTTAGAATCAATGCTTTTCGCATCGCATCTTTAAAAGCTGTATTATCGGTTTCACCATTCATAAAACGCGACAACTGCGTCTGAATGAGATTGGTGTTCTGCGGATTTTTAAACGATTCTGCCAGCAATAAATCAATCATCAAATCGGTTTTACCTAATTGACCGTAAAGCATTCCAATCTGGAAATTGAAATTGTAGTTTGGCTGTATTTCCATTGCTGCTTGATAGGCTTTTAAAGCATATTCCAGCAAGACTTTTTTCTCAAAAGAACTCGCAATTCCATAAACATCATTCGGATTTACCTTTATTTTGGCAATTGCTTCTTCGTAGTATTTTTTCGCTTTTGATTCGTCTTTCTGAAGCTGGAAATTATATCCTAATTCTACCAAAAAGACACCTTGTTTGTATCTGTTGTAACGGTCTTGAATTGCTTTTTCGGCATTTGCAAACTGCTGCAATTGCTGATAGCAATCAACCGTTCTTAAAAAATACTGTGTATTGGAAGGAGCGCTTTTTAAAAGTTCTTCGTAACTGATTTTCGCTTTCTCAAAATCACCTTTATCATAATAATATTGTGCTAACTGCTCGTTTTGGGCGCACATAAAACCTGACCACAACAGAACGATATAGATAAAGATGTTTTTCATTTTAAATCGGTTTTTCAAACTTAATAAAGCATCATGTCTTTATAGTAATTGGTATTGAATACAATATTTTGACTTTTATTCCCCTTATTTCACCCGAACTCCATTCTGGATATTCTTCAATCAGTCGAATGGCTTCTTCATCTAAACCATATCCTGCACTTCTAAGGACTCTGATTTTTTCTACTCCTCCGGTTCTTGTCACCACAAATTCTAGATAAATTTTCCCGCTAATGCCTTCTGCGCTTTTGGGAATTCTGAAATTCTTTCCGATGTATTTATAAAAATGTTCCAGTCCATTTGCGGGTCTGGCCATTAAAAAAGCTTTATCGTATTTATGCTCTACTGAAAGAGAATCAATACTTGTGCCTTTTGCTAGTTTTCCATTTTTATAAATTTCGGTATAACTGTATTTCAGTTTTTTATCTGATCCGGTCCACACTCCGTCTTTGAAGCCGTTTTTTACTTTTCCAGAACCTTTATGATTGTCTTCAATCTCTTCATAATCTCCATTACCATCAACAACAGTCTGGACTCCTTCGGAATTCCAATATTGAAGTGGTCTAAATTCTGAAATATAGCCACCGTCTACCAAGACATATTCTCCTTCAAGTTTTTTACGACCGTCTTTGTACCATTCGGTTTTACTTCCTTTCGGACGCCCTTTTTCATAAGAACAAACCGACTCCTTATTTCCGTTCTCGTAATAACAAATAAACTCTCCTTTTTTAGACAAATTATCTTTTAAAGTCGAATTGCCTTCCATTACCATTTTGCCCGATTTGTAATAATCTTCAAAACGATATTCTTCTTTATCGAGATAATAATCTTTTACAATCCTGTAATATTTATGATTTTCTTTGGATGCTGGATTACAAACCGAATCCAAGTAAATCAATTTATCGTTTGAAGAGATAGCAGGCGACTCGTTTTGAGCAGACATAAAACCATAAATCAACGATAAAACACAGAGTAAAAGTCTTTTCATATTTAACTTTCGATTTGGAAATAAAATGTAACCTCGATTTAGATTAAAATCGAGGTTAGAAGTAATAAACTAGTTTATAATATCAAATCCGCAGTAAGGACGTAAAACTTCAGGGATTACGATTCCTTCCGGAGTTTGGTAATTTTCTATAATTCCGGCCAAAACTCTTGGAAGTGCCAATGAACTTCCGTTAAGTGTATGTGCCAATTGATTTTTTCCGTCTTTGTCTTTGAAACGTAATTTCAAGCGGTTAGCCTGGAAAGTTTCAAAGTTAGAAACCGAACTGATTTCTAACCAACGATCTTGTGCTGTAGAAAACACTTCAAAATCATAAGTTAAAGCAGATGTGAATCCCATATCGCCTCCGCAAAGACGTAAAACTCTGTATGGTAATTTTAGTTCTTTTAAAATCTCTTTTACGTGCTCTACCATTCCGTCTAATGCTGCGTAAGAATTATCTGGATGCTCCACACGAACGATTTCTACTTTATCAAATTGGTGCAAACGGTTTAACCCGCGAACGTGTGCTCCATAAGAACCCGCTTCACGACGGAAACATGGCGTGTAAGCCGTATACAAAACCGGTAATTCAGTTTCAGTTAAAAGTACATCGCGGAACAAATTCGTAACTGGAACCTCAGCCGTTGGAATCAAATATAAATCATCAATTGTAGAATGATACATTTGTCCTTCTTTATCCGGCAATTGTCCAGTTCCAAAACCAGAAGCTTCGTTTACCAAATGCGGCACTTGAACTTCATTATATCCTGCAGCAGTATTTTTGTCTAAAAAGTAGTTGATTAAAGCACGTTGTAAACGAGCTCCTTTTCCTTTATAAACCGGAAATCCTGCTCCAGTAATTTTTACACCCAATTCAAAATCGATAATATCGTATTTCTTCACCAATTCCCAGTGTGGTTGTGCACCTTCATGCAAAACTGGAATATCTCCTTCTTGGAAAACATTCAAATTATCGTCCGGCGTTTTTCCTTCAGGAACAATATCTGCTGGAAGGTTTGGCAAAGTGTATAATTTATTGGTTAACTCAACAGCCAAAGCTTCTGCTTTTTCGCTCAGTTCTTTACTTTTTTCTTTTAGTGAAACTGTTTTTTCTTTTAAGATTGCTGCTTTAGCTTTCTCACCAGCTTTCATCAATTCACCAATATCTTTGGACAATTTATTAGATTCTGATAAAGTATTGTCTAATTCCACTTGTGCAGCACGACGATTTTCGTCTAATTGAACCACTTCTTCCACAACGCTTTTAGCATCGATATTTCGTTTTGCTAAAGCTTGGATTACTTTCTCTTGATTTTCTCTAATAAATGCAATTTGTAACATAGCTTGATTTTTATAACTATTGTATTTTTTATAACGGAAGCAAATTTAAGGAAATGTTTGTTAACAATAGGTCAAAGTTTTGCAGTAAAACTGAAATCTCTTATAAACAGCAAAAGCACTCTAAAAGTGCCTTTTACTATTGTTTCAAATTTATCTTTTATTCTAAAAAACGATGCCTGTCATCTCGGGCATACACATATTCTCTGCCATTGAAACGCAGTTTTTCGAACTCTTTTTTGGTTTTAAGATCGCTTTTTTCTTCTATTCCGTTTTCTAAATCGGCTTCTACAGCTTCTTCATATGAAAACTGCTTGGTTACCAGCAAATCAAAAAAGCCGTTTGTTTTTTGTTGAGAAAGGCTAATGCCTGTTTCTAAGGTTTCCAATTGGTAAGTACCACTTCCGTTAGAATCGCCGTTGGTAAGACGTATCGGATATTCGTATAAAATTTTCTTTATCTCGTTATCGGTCAAAGTCAAAATGGTAAATTTTTGTTCAGCATACAAAACGATACGGCTGTTTGCACTGACCTCTGTATAAAAAGCTATGCCTTTCAGATTTTCATTGAGCGAAACCAGTTTTTTTAGAATATTAGTTTTAGAAACCCGGATGCCTTCATTATCATAATATCCGAGATTATCATCAAACTCTTCGGCAATTATGGTTCCGTCTTCTTTGTCTACAAATAAGTATTTACGCTGAAAGTAATCTCCGAGTGCACCTTCTTCGTTTTTAACATTTCCGTGTTCTGTAATAGTTACGACAAAAAAGGTAATTTTTTCATTGTAATTAATAGAACTCGATTCGTTTATCTTGATGTCAGAATACTTGATTTTAAGATTGTCTGCCACTTTAGACAGCAACTTTACATTCAATTCTTCAGATTTTTGAATTTCGTCGGTGTTTTTAAAAAGCAGTTTTTGGGCATTTTTATCATGACCTGTATCCAATTCGTTTTGACTCAGCAGTTCCTGATTCCGATTTTGCGATTCGCTTAAATTACTTTCGATTTTGCCGCAAGAAATTAAAAACATAAAAAATCCGCCCAGAAGAATTTGTTTTTTCATTAGCACCAATTTGTTTTTAGAATTTTAATCTTTCAAAATCCTAATTACCTTATCCTGAAAGTTTTTCAAATATATAATTTTCTTACAAAAAAAATACTAAAAATTTGATTTTTTTAAGATTGTTTTTCTTAAAATAACAACCAAATTGTCATCAATAATCACAAATACGCTTTTGTGTTTTTAAATCTATCCAAAAACAAATATAAAATCCTATACAGCACTTACTCTGAAATTGGTTTTAATCAAAAAAGTAAAACATATAAAATCAACATCTTATAAATAATTTCACTAAAAAATGTTTTTTTCGCTTTTAGTCTGATGTAAATACAAATGTTCATTTGGTTTGTATATATTTGCCCTTTAACATTTTTTATAAAGTTTATACCTATGAAAAAAACTACTCTATTAATTTTATTATTCGTTTCTGTGATTTTTTCAAGCTGCAACCAGCAGACTCTAGAAAGTTACAATAATACTATAGTGGCTTCTCACAGTACTTTGTTTGACGCGACCAATAATTTCTATGAGAAATGTGAAAATTATATAGGAAAACCGGAATCTAAAAAAGACTTGTTAAAGCTTATCAAGGAAACAAAAGCGAAATTAGTTGAAGGAAGAAAGCCAGTTGATGCTCTGACTCCTTTTAAAGACCACGGATTAAGAGATACAATGCTAGAAATGTACACCAGTAGCGAACAATCAATGGATAGTTTTGCTGCAAATGCAGATGTGGTTACTGGTTCTGATCTGGAAAAAGCAATGATTTTATTTAAAGGAGAATATGACAGACTTATTGAACTTGATACGCTCATTAAAGAACTTCAGGTACAATACGCATATGATAACAAGGGTGAATTGAGATAATATCCAAAACACAAACGAATAAATTTATAGCGTAATGAGAATCGTAATGGTTTTTATTACGCTATTCTCTTTTTATCTCTTGTCCAGTAAATTCTTCCAAAGCAGCAAACATTTCCTCAACCGAAAGTACTTCTGTATCGGGATGCGATTTTAGAAAACTGGCATTTAGAGCTACTAGATTTTCATCTAAATCAAAAAATGCATTATTGTTTAAACTGTCTCGAAACGGATTCGGCCCATCGAATTTTGCTTTCAAAAATTTTCCCAATTTGATATTGCTCTGCAAACGCAACTTTTTGCTCTGCTCCTGAAAAAAATCCAAATGTTTTTCGGCGCCAATCAACGCCAGTCCTTCTTCTATCAATTCATTGAGTTCTTTATTCCATCCTGAATCGTAAACAAATCTAGCAAAATTACCTTCAGTATATTTAGATGTATAATAATCTAAATAGTAACTCATCAAAGCATCTTCATGGATTAAGTCGTCATCGATTTTCTCTTCGCGCATCAGGTTGATTACCGAAATATTCGAATTTACAACATCCTGTGGATTTTCACTTTTTGCTGCCGTTTCTGAAATAATGATTCTGCCAAATTCCATTTGAGTTCTTTTTAAAGGATTTTACATTGCAAATTTCGGAGAAATAATCGAGTATTATATCAGGTTGATGTATTAAATGATATCTTTAACTTTATAATAAATCCGTTGGTGAAATTATTGTTTTTGAATTTTACTTAACAGTTTAGATTCAAAATCTTTTTTAAATCTGCTTTAATCCGTATAAATCTGAATCAAAAAATCGATGCCCAAAGGTATTTCACGCAGATTTTAAGAGATTTCGGCAGATTAAATTAGATTTTATTTGTTGTATGAAACTGTTTTCCAAAATAGGTTTATAATAACTCTTAATTTTTGTTATGATGAAAAGACTTCTTTCAATTGTTTTTGTGACTTCATTGTTTTTAAGCTGTCAAAATAAAGCACCAGAAAAATTTCAAATTGATGAAATAACTTTTTCATACCTCGGCGGACTCAGGATTCCCTACAATACCGTTACTGTATACATTAGAAAGGAATATACAGACAGTGCAAGAGTTATTGTTCAAAGTAGGCCTTTGTTTGAAACCCCAGAATGGCGCGATACTAAAATTGATACAATGCTTAAAATCGATGTTGCAACATTTGAAAAATTTGCCACAACAACAGAATCATTCGACAAAATAAATATTGAAAAAGCCGACCTCTCAGGCATAGACGGTAGCACCTGGAAAATCGAATACGGCGCAAAAGGTAAAAACAAAAGCTACCATTTCTGGTCTCCAAATTCGGAAACAAAAAAAAGAGGCTTGGAAGATTTCGTTACATTATCTGAAGATATTTTAGCGGTTTCAAAATTGGATAAGAAAAAAATCCTTGAAGATTAGAGTTCATAAATTCTAAACGTTTCAAGGCATTATTTTTTTTTACAATCGTCTAAAATATTTTCTTAAAATCTGCGTTTATAGTTGATTAAGAAACCAACTAAAAAAGTTTTAGTCATTAATAGTGGCGCAACCATTTTATAAAAACCATATCTGTTTAATAAAAGAACTTTTAAGTTTCTGAAAAACCAAAACCGCCAAACATGAAACAGATTATTACTATTTTAAGTATATTGTTATTGCTGACAAGCTGCAGCAATGACGAACAAGAAGAGACTGCGGTAACATTTTCTGTTATTGCGCAGGATGACCAATTTAACGGCGATTACAACAATCCTAAAATAAATCTGGTAATCAATAATGAGGCTGAATGGAATACATTAAAAGAAAAAATGAGCTCTTACAGCGTTTCAACCTTAAAAGAAACAGAAATTGATTTTACCAAATACCAGATTATAGCTGTTTTTGACGAAATCAGAATGAGCAGCGGTTATTCTATAGAAGTTACAAAAGTAGCTGAAAACGAACACAACCGATTTGTACAAATTGAAAATTTTAATCCTGGAGGATTGAGTTCTATAATTACACAGCCTTTTCAGATTATAAAAGTATCCCGATCGGCCAAAACAGTTGTTTTTCAGCAATAAAAAAGCTGCGGTGGAGCTTTATTTGTTTGTTATGAATATTGCACTTCTCGGAAACTTATAAAAAAAAGCCGCTAAATGCGGTTTTTTTTATTTCTTAAGTTCTTTTTCTAATATCTGTTTTTGCTGTGGCGGAATACGTTTCTTTAAAAACAAAATCTGTCCGAGATGGCTTGATTGATGTTCCATAACATGAAACCAGCAGTACTGATTTGTCATGTCATATTTTAATTGGACTTCGGCAAACCACGCATCGTCTCTTTTCTTTAATTCTTCGATTGTTTTAGCTCGCACTTCATTATAAATGTCCAAATAATATTGAATACTGTGTCCTTTAAATTCGTCTCGTCCGCCTTGATCCAGATTTAGGGCTGTGTTCCATTTCTTTTTTTCTTCTTCATTGAAATCCCTGTTTTCAAAAGTAAAAACCTGATAGTATTTTTCGGCTGCAGCCAAATGCATGACCAAAGCTCCAATTCGATTGGCTTCTTCATCATGAAGATAATCGATTTCATATTGGCTCATGTTTTTGACTGTTCTTTCAACTCGGGCTTTAAGGTCTTCAAGCATCGAAATCATATCACCAATTTTTGGAGAAGCGCCTTCGACACCTCCTATTTTTGCTTCTGGACGGGGTTTAATTCCGTTTCCTTCTAGCAAAAGACTGCTTTTACCGTCAACAGCCGATTTATCTGAAGAAATTTTATATTCTTGTACTTTTACTATAACATCTTTAGAGGTTCCAAAATTCCATTTTGGAATGTCTCCATTTTTTACAGGAGTTTCAAAACTTGCATTTAAAACAGTAAAAGGCTCAAAAACACCTTTATCATTTTCTATTAATACTTCAAATTTATCAAAATAGAATTTTCCGTTATTAACACACAAACCGCCAAAACTTAATGATTTCGTGTTTGCATCAATAGTTCCTTCAATTGTGTAAGAGTTCCATTCTTTAGATTTTACTGGTCTGTCTTGCATATTGTCAAAAAAACCTTCTTCATCATTTTTTGTGTCGACTCTAGCCCATACTCCAGCCCAAGATATTGGTTCTGTAGTTTCGGCTTTAACCGAAGCGATTACTTTAAACTTTTTTTTGACTTTGGTTTGAATGTCAATGGTTTGATTGAAAGAAGTCCAATCGCTGGAAATTACTTTTTGTGTCTGAGCATAACTTATACTAAAAAACAAAAACAACAGTGGCATTATTAGTTTTTTCATTTTTGGAAAATTAAAGTTGTGTAAATGTAATTATTGTTTCCTAAGTAATACCCTACTTTTTAATAAAAATTGTCACAAAAAAACTGCATCTTTATCGGATGCAGTTTATTTTAAATTCCATTAATTCAGATCTTTAGTTTGTTTTCATTGGCGGAAGATCAAACGCAACAGAATCATGTTCAAAGTTATTTCTGTGTCCTCCATCGCAGAATGGTTTGTTTGCAGATAATCCGCAACGGCAAAGTCCAAGTGCAGATCTTCCTTGTAAACCGTAAAGCGCTCCTTCTGGATCCATGATTTCAAAATCACCTTCAATTTTGATTGAACCGTTTTTATTGATGATTAATTTAGTCTTGCTCATAAATTTTGTTTTTTTCGAATGCAAAGATTGCGAAATATATTCTCATTTATAAGCGGGAAACGTAGTTTAAACTGGTTCTATTTTGTGTTGGATTTGCCACGAAGACACTAAGGTCCAAAGTTTATTTATTAAGTTGAAATAATCTCAAAAACCCGATAGTTATCACGAATCGAGACGCAAATAATTTTTGAATTGCGTCCAGATTTAGCTGAATGTCATTATAATGATTCTACAAAATGGCTTTAGCCAAAAATGAGCCTGTTTGGCTAAAGCCCTGCAACATTACATTACAAAACCTCCAGCTAAAGCTGGAGGCAATTCATATTTAAAAATCTTTTTAATCCTTTATCCCGATAGCTATCGGGAGTGGCAATAAAAAAACTTTGCGTCTTAGCGCCTTTACGGCAGACAAAAAAACCTAAAGCGTCTTGTAAACGAAATTCTTAAATTTCACACTTCCCTTTCCAATAGAACAAAGACCAATTCTGAGTCCGAGAAAACCGCTTAAAACATTATGATGGTAACCTGAGACTTCTACAGAGTTTTCGATTTTTTTCCAGTCTTTTCCATCAAGGCTGTAAAACATATCTACTGTGTTTTTGATGTTCTTTAAACGAAGAAAAACTTTTCGGTTATGTGTATTTTTTTCTGTCGGAAACTGCCATCCTCTCAAATTGGCCAAAATAGTATTTTGATCGGCTAATATTCCTGAGTAATATCTATTATCGTAAAAAAGCGTTAATCCGCCTATAGCATCGCCTTCAATTTCCATTTCAACTTCTGCAGTATAAGAATGTCCGCCTGGAACAATTACTAACGGAGAACTATTGCCTACACCATCTCCTTTTCCTTCAATAGTCAAAGTATTATTAGCAACTTTGAATCTCGAATTTTCGACTCCACTATAAAATTTCCATTGTGGTTTTAAAGCCGAACCTTCAAAATTATCGCTTAAAGAAAATTCAGGAAGTGTCTTTCCTTGAGGTTTTGTAATCGGTTTATCCGTTTTAGTGTTGTCAGAAATTTTATACCAACCCTCTTTTGTCCATTCCACAGGTTGCAACAAAGTCTGACGGCCTAAATTGTAATAATCTTTTTCGTAACCATGAAAAATCATCCACCATTTTCCGTTAGTATCTTCAAAAATAGTGCTGTGTCCTTTTGACCACCAAGTTTCAGAAGTGCTTTTGGTACGAACGATTGGATTAAACGGCGAATTTTCCCAAGGTCCCAAAGGCGATTTAGATCGTGCCGAAATCACCATATGACTTGTCGCTGGACCTGCCGTTCCGCCTTCCGCAACCGTTAAATAATAATATTCACCACGTTTGAACAATTTTGGTCCTTCCATACAAAAACATTCAATGCTCCATTCGCGCGGAATTTGCCAGCCATCATAAACATGCTTCAGTTCGCTTTTTACTGAAAGTCCGTCTTTTGAAAGTTCAACATAGCCTCCATTACTGAAATATAAGAATCGATTTCCATTATCATCTGTAATATGTCCAGGATCGATGTTGCCGATTTTCAAATCAATTGGCTCGCTCCAAGGTCCGTTGATAGAATCGGCTGTCACGACAAAATTGGTGTTATTTGCAGGAAAATAAATATAGTATTTGTTGTTGTACTTAATTAAATCGGGTGCCCAAACGGCTCCAACGTATTTGTGAAGCGCATTCGTAACCGGCTCCCAATTCATTAAATCGGTAGAATGCCAAATTAAAAGTCCAGGATAATAATCAAAAGAAGAATGTACGACATAATAATCTTTTCCGTCTCTCAATAAACTCGGATCGGGATAATCGCCTGCAAAAATCGGGTTGGTATATTGTCCTTGTTTTAAACTCTTTTCTGATTGTGATTGAGAGTAACTACAATACACAAACAATATTGAAATGATTAGATATATTTTATTCATGTTATGATATTTTTTCCAAATATAGTCAAAAAGACTATAAGATAAGTTTAGCCACAGATTAAAAGGATTAGAAAGATTTTTGCAGCATTATGTATGACCGAGCTAAATCAAAATCCTCACAAAAAATCTTATTTATTGTAATGAAATAATCTCGCAAAGTCGCAGAGACGCAAAGTTATGTTTCACGCAGATTGAGCAGATTTTAAGTAAAAATCATTTAAATCTTCCTAATCTGTGGCTAAAAAATAAAAAACTTTGCGCCTTTGCGAGATTCAAAAAATAAAAATTTTAGCGATTCTCAGCGAAAAACTCAGCGAATCTCTGTGTAATATTAAAATCTCAATTCTATTGCTTATTTTTGCACTCAATAAAATTGAATTATGATACAAGATCCGAAGAGATATACAATCACGGCGGCATTACCTTACACCAACGGGCCTATTCATATTGGGCATTTGGCGGGAGTTTATGTGCCTGCAGATATATATTCTAGATATTTAAGATTGCAAGGGAAAGATGTTGCATTTATTTGCGGAAGCGATGAACACGGCGTTGCAATTTCTATGAAAGCCAAAAAAGAAGGAATTACACCGCAGGAAGTTATTGATAAATATGACGGAATCATCCGTAAATCGTTTGCTGATTTCGGAATTTCATTCAACAATTATTCTAGAACTTCGGCGAAAATTCATCATGATACGGCATCTGAATTCTTTAGGACTTTGTATGATAAAGGTGATTTTATTGAAGAAGTTACAGAACAATTGTACGATGCAAAAGCCAATCAGTTTTTAGCAGACCGTTTTGTGGTTGGGACTTGTCCAAAATGTGGAAATGACGGCGCTTATGGTGACCAATGCGAAAATTGCGGATCTACTTTGAACGCAACCGATTTGATCAATCCGAAATCGACAATTACAGGCGAAACTCCGGTTTTAAAATCAACGAAACACTGGTTTTTACCTTTGGATCGTTACGATGCTTTTTTACGTGAATGGATTTTAGAAGGTCACAAAAACGATTGGAAAACGAACGTTTACGGTCAAGTAAAATCTTGGATTGATGCCGGATTAGAACCTCGTGCAGTAACGCGTGACTTGGATTGGGGAATTGATGTTCCGGTTGAAGGTGCCGAAGGAAAAAAACTTTATGTTTGGTTTGATGCGCCTATCGGATATATTTCTTCTACTAAAGAATGGGCAGCCCGCGAAGGAAAAGACTGGGAACCATATTGGAAAGATCAGGATACTAAACTGGTTCACTTTATCGGGAAAGACAATATTGTTTTTCACTGTATTATTTTCCCAGCGATGTTAAAAGCCGAAGGAAGTTATATTTTACCAGACAACGTTCCGGCAAATGAGTTTTTGAACTTGGAAGGAAACAAACTTTCGACTTCTAAAAACTGGGCAGTTTGGTTGCACGAATATTTAGAGGAATTCGCAGATAAGCAAGATGTTTTGCGTTATGCATTGACAGCTAATGCTCCAGAAACAAAAGATAATGATTTTACTTGGAAAGATTTCCAAGCTAGAAATAACAACGAATTAGTTGCCGTTTTCGGAAACTTCGTGAATCGTGTTGTAGTTTTAACCAACAAATATTATGATGGTATAATCCCTACTCCAAATGAATTTACAGAAATTGACGAAGCTACTTTAAACGAATTAAAAGCGTATCCAGCTGTTATTTCAAGTTCAGTGGAGCGTTACAGATTCCGTGAAGCTTTAGGCGAGCTGATGAATGTGGCTCGTTTAGGAAACAAATATTTGGCAGACGAAGAGCCTTGGAAAGTGATGAAAGACAATCCGGAGCGTGTAAAAACTCAAATGTATGTGGCGTTGCAAATTGCTGCTGCGTTGAGCGTTTTGGCTGAACCGTTTTTACCTTTTACAGCAAGCAAGCTTTCAAGAATACTTAAAAACGAAGGAAATCTGAAATGGTCTGATGTCACTGAAAATTCAGAATTAATTGCATCTGGTCACAAAATTGGCGAAGCAGAATTGCTTTTCGCTAAAATCGAAGACGAAGAAATACAAAAACAAATAGATAAATTGGAAGCAACAAAAACAGCTAATCTTGCCGAAAACAAACAAGCAGAACCACAAAAAGATTTAATTCAGTTTGAGGATTTCGCGAAAATGGATATTCGTATCGGAACTATTTTGGAAGCTGAAAAAATGCCAAAAGCAAACAAACTTTTAGTGCTTAAAGTAGATACAGGAATTGATGTTCGTAAGATAGTTTCGGGAATTGCTGAAAGTTTTTCTCCAGAGGAAATCATCGGAAAACGTGTTTCTGTATTAGCAAACCTTGCGCCAAGAGCTTTACGTGGTGTTGAAAGCCAAGGAATGATTTTGATGACAACAAATGCTGAAGGAAAACTGGTTTTCGTAAATCCAGATGCTGATGCGCCAAATGGTGCTACGGTAAATTAAAAAAGCTTATTTCAAATAATAAAAAGGAAAGTTATCTGTCTATAAAACATCTGACAGATAACTTTCTTTATTTAAATGCCTTTCGATAAATAATTTGAATCAATTATTCTATCTAAGAATAAATTTTTAATTTTGAGTATTATAAAGGAAGAATATGGACTTGACTGCACAAATAAAAAAGAATTTAATATCTAGAATCAAAGATTCTAATGATTTAAATTTCCTGAATGCACTTCAGACTATTTTTGATTCATCTGAACAAGAACTTTATCAGTTATCAAATGAGCAAAAATCAGCAATTGCAACTAGTCGCATGGAGATTGAAAATGGAAATTTTCATAAAAATGAAGAAGTAATTTCAGAAATGCGAGAATGGCTAAAAAAGAAATAGTCTGGTCTTCTTTTGCCAAACTTCAACTTGAAAATGTTCTCAAATATTATTTCATTAGAAATGAAAGTCCAACTTATAGCTTAAAACTACTGGATGAAGTTGAAGATTTATTAAACACTCTTTCAAATTCAGAATTAATTGGCAGACTTACTTCAAACAAAATCACTCGTGTGATTTCGATGAAAGTCTATCTAATCTTCTATGAAGTAAAAGAAAATCAAATTGAAATTGTATCATTTTGGGATAATCGTCAGAATATTAAAAATAGGAAAGTAAAATAAACAGAAAAAACCTTAACAAATTTTATTAGCTTTTTAGAAACATAAAATGCCTGAAATCCTAAATTGATTTTCAGGCATTTTTTATTATTGAAATACTCCAAAGTACATTTTCCTTTAAAATTAGCTTTCTTATAAAAAAAAATGAGATATTAGCACCAAAAGTTATTCGAAAAACTGAAAATTATGGAGCTATTAGAAAGTTTACCTACGTTGCTTAAATCTTTTTGGTACATTGCGATTCCAACAAGTTTAATTTTTCTTATTCAAACTGTTATTACTTTTTCAGGTCTTGATGTTGCAGACGGCTTTGATACCGATTTTGATGCTCACTTACATGATGGCGGCGATTTTCAGCTTTTTTCTTTAAGAAACTTAATCAACTTTTTACTGGGTTTCAGCTGGACTGGAATTTGTTTTTATGCCGCTCTTGGCGAAAACCCCGTATTTCTAATTATTACTTCGTTTGTTGTTGGCGTTTTATTTCTGCTTTTATTTTTCTTCGTAATCAAACAAGTGCAAAAATTAGCCGAAGACAATTCTTTTAAAATAACCAATACACTCGATAAAACTGCCGAAGTTTATTTGACCATTCCAGAAAAGAAAAGCGGAAAAGGCAAAATCATGATCAGCGTAAATGGTGCATTTCATGAACTAGAAGCCATGACCGAAAATGACCGAATTCCATCGGGAAGTGCCGTAAAAGTTGTCAAAATAGAAAACAACAACCTCTTAATCGTAGAAACCATATAACATAAATTATAATGATCAACCCAATTATTTTGATTGCAGTTGCAGCAATCGTTCTATTCGTAACCATTTCAGCATTAATCTCGAGGTACAAACGATGTCCTTCAGATAAAATTTTAGTAATCTACGGACGCACTGGCGGAACCTCAGCACGTTGTGTACATGGTGGAGGTGCTTTTATCTGGCCGGTAATTCAGGATTACTCTTTTCTGGATTTAAAACCGCTTTCTATCGAAGCCAATTTGACAAATGCATTAAGCCGTCAGAACATTAGAGTCGATGTTCCGTGTCGATTTACCATTGCCATTTCTACGGAAACAGATAGTATGAATACGGCTGCCGAAAGATTATTAGGTTTATCATCAGAACAAGTTCAAGAATTGGCAAAAGATATTTTATTTGGTCAGTTGCGTTTGGTTATTGCAACCATGACGATTGAAGAAATCAACTCTGATCGTGATAAATTCTTGGACAATATTTCTAAAAACGTTGACAGTGAATTAAAGAAAATCGGTTTAAAATTAATCAACGTAAACGTTACGGATATTCGTGACGAATCTGGTTATATCGAAGCTTTAGGAAAAGAAGCTGCTGCAAAAGCGATTAACGAAGCTAAAATCAGCGTGGCTGAGCAGGAAAAAATCGGAGAAACTGGTAAAGCTCTTGCCGATAGAGAAAAAGACACTCAAATCGCAGAAACACACAGAGATCGTGACGTAAAAATTGCGATTACTCAAAAAGACCGTGAAATTAGTATTGCAACAGCGGCTAAAGACGAAACTATTGGTAAAGCAGAAGCAGCAAGAGATACAAGGGTAAAAACTTCTGAGGCTAACGCGATTGCCATTCAAGGAGAAAATGAGGCTAAAATTGCCATCGCCAATTCTGAAGCTATTCGTAGAGAAAAAGAAGCGGAATCTTTGCGTATCGCTATTGCTGCAGAAAAAGTACAACAGGCAAAAGCATTGGAAGAATCGTATCTTGCAGAGCAAAAAGCCGAGTTGGCGCGTTCTGAAAGAGAACGTTCTACACAAATTGCCAACATTGTAGTTCCTGCCGAAATTGCAAAACAAAGAGCAATCATTGAAGCACAAGCTGCCGCAGAAACGATCAGAGAGAATGCAAAAGGAGAAGCTGATGCAATCTTTGCTAAAATGGAAGCAGAAGCAAAAGGTTTGTTTGAAATCTTAACGAAACAAGCAGAAGGTTACAAAGACGTTGTGGCTGCTGCAGGCGGAGATCCAAGCAAAGCATTCCAGCTTTTATTATTAGAGAAACTTCCTGAATTGGTTAAAACTCAGGTTGAAGCTGTTAAAAATATCAAGATTGACAAAATCACAGTTTGGGATTCTGGAAATGGTCAGGGCGAAAATGGTTCAACGGCCAATTTTGTTTCTGGAATGATGAAAACTGTTCCGCCTTTAAATGATTTATTCAACATGGCCGGATTAAATTTGCCGAGTTATTTAAAAGGTGAAGACGTAGCTTCGCCAGAAGCTCCCCCAACCCTTGAAGTTGAAGAGACAAAAGAATAAAAATTCTTCTTTTTAAAAATAAAAAAGCACGAACCGATTATAATTTTTAATTGATTCGTGCTTTTTGTTTTGTACACTTCTGAATAGCTGTTAATTTTTACGAAAAAATCGTAAAATAGTTTTTACAAACACAATTATATTCGTTATTTTACTTCAAAATATAGTTTTTAACGAAAAAATCGATAAATCATGCTAATCCGTTTTGTTGTCAGTAATTTTATGTCTTTTAAAGATGAGACGGAATTCAATATGCTTCCTGCAAAAGGAAATGGTTCAAGGCAACTCACAAATCACATAAAAAAAACTAAATCTGGCATTGAAGTTTTAAAAACTGCAGCCATTTATGGAGCCAATGCTTCAGGAAAAAGCAATTTAATTAAAGCAATTGAATTTTTAAAAGAGTTAGTAGTTTTTAAACCGGATGAGCATTTAATCCCTCAGAGTAAAAGATTCAGATTAGATAATGCCTATAAACTAAAACCTTCAACTTTTAGAATTGAATGTTATTATAACAAATTACATTTCGACTATGGTGTCGAAATAAAAAAGGGTAAAATTAGTCAAGAATGGTTATACATAATTGATTCTGTAAAAACGGGAAAAGATCATTTATTATATGAAAGAAAAGAAAATAAAATAAAATTTGGAGATTATTTTAAAACAAAAAAAGTCAACCTAGATTATATCGAAACTTTCTTAAAAAAAGAATTAAAGGAGGATTATTCTGTTTTACATTTACTATATTCTAGGGTTGATGGAACTAATATTTTTGATGAAATTTACGACTCTTTCTTGTGGATGAAAATTGTCACACCCACAAGTAGGAGCTCTCATTATATGGAATCTCTAACAGATGATTTAGAATCCAAAAAATTTGCAGAAGAGATTTTAAGCAAAACCAATACTGGAATTGAAAATATCGTTATTAAAGAAATCGACGCTGATTCTTTTTTTAGTTATGAAAACAGAGATGAAAAAAATGAACTTATAGATGATTTAGAAAGTGCTTTAGAAAAGGATCCAAAAAGTAAAATTTCTTTCTACAACGGTAAAAACTTCCATACAATTAGAAAAGACAAAAAGAAATATTTGGTAACTATTCTAAAAACAAAACATTTTTTTTCAGATAATTTATTTGATTTTAATGAAGAATCCGATGGGACTAATCGTTTATTTGAGCTAATACCTGCTTTTGAAGAAATGAATGCATGTGATAATTCTGTTTATCTAATAGATGAATTAGAAAGAAGCATGCATCCAATATTAGCAAAGGAAATACTTAGATTTTTTACCAAAAAATCTAAAAGCAACAGTCAACTAATTTTCACAACTCATGAAAGCCATTTATTGGATGATGAGATATTACGAAGAGATGAAATTTGGTTTACAGAAAAAAAATCTGATGGAAGTACTGAATTTTATCCATTAAGCAACTTCAATCCTAGAGGCGACAAAGTTTTAGAAAGAGGTTATTTAGAAGGAAGATACGGAGGAATTCCGTTTTTAGGAGATTTTTCGAAATTAATTATAGAAGAAAATCCTTTATAAATGGAGCGTAAAAGATATACATTAGATGATTACAATAAAAAAGAATCATTTAAAGATGCAACTAAATTCTTCATAATTTACGAAGGGGAAGACAAAGAACCTAAATATTTCGGAACTTTTAACAATCTATTTTTTGAACCTAAGAAAGCAAGTATTTTACATGTTTTTGAAAAAGACACTAATGTTGTTGGTTCTCAACCAAAAAAATTAATAGAGAGAGCAAAATCATTTATTGAAAACCCTCCTAAAGATTTACCTGTAACTCCAACAGCAGAAGATAAATTTAGATTCGTACTTGATGTAGACCAACATCCAAAAGAAGAATATCCAGAACTAAAAGAGTATTGTGAAAGCTTAATTGATGCAGATTTATTTATAAGTAATTATTGTTTCGAAATTTGGTTATTATTCCATTTGGATGAACACGAAAATATTGTCTGTAAAACTAGCAAAGAATCAAAAACAGAACTTGGATTAAAACATACTGAACTAAAAATAAAAAATTATCCAAAAGGTTACTTGACTCCAGAATATATTTTTAAAGCAATTGAAAGAGCTGAAAAGGCAGATTTAAATCCCAAAGATTATTTTCCTGTAGAGAAATCTACTAAAGTTTATCTTTTAATGAAAGAATTGCTTAAACATTCAATTCTTTCGCATAAAATTATTGATGCAAAAATAATAGAATAATAAAATCCACCCAATGAAACTCACCAAACCAAGATTAGCCTTAATCTGCGGTATACTCTGCATCTCGATTTTTCCAATATTGGTTAAATTGCGTTTGACGCCTGGCTTAATTTCGGCTTTTTACCGAATGTTTTTTGCGGTGATTTTACTTTTGCCTTATGTCCTTTTGACCAAAAACTTTAAACTGCCAACATTAAAATTCACATTTTTAGCGGCACTTTGCGGTATTTTATTTGCTTCTGATGTTGCCGTTTGGAATATCGCCATTCAGGAATCAAGTGCGACTCAGGCTTCATTATTGACCAATTTATCTCCGGTTTGGGTGGGCGTTGGTTCTTTTTTCTTTTTGAAAACCAAACCTGCAACTAATTTTTGGATCGGAACCATCGTTGCTTTATTCGGAATGATAACATTAGTCGGTTTTGGTTTTTTTATTGATTTGAATTTCGATCAAGCTTTTTTGTTTGCAGTTCTATCAGGAATCTTATACTCCATTTATCTTTTGGTCAGCAAAAATGTACTTTCTGTTGTTGATGTTCTTTCCTTTATGACCATCAGCCTTATGGCCTCAAGTATTTATTTAGGTATTTTATGTTATTCATTAAACGAACCTTTCACTGGATTTTCTAATACAGGTTGGATTGTGTTGGTGCTTCAAGCAGTTATCTGCCAATTGTGTGCGTGGCTTTCAATCAGTTATGCAACACAACATATGCGTGCGACTCGAGTTTCTTTGAGTTTGTTAAGTCAAGCGGTAATTACTTCTATTTTAGCTTGGTTGTTTTTGGAAGAAAAAATAACTTTACAGATGGTTTTCGGTGGAATTATATTGCTTTTCGGAATCCGAATTACTTTTTACGATAAAACGATTTCTTTGAAAAGGCTTTTTTCTAAAAATCAATAAAATAATGAGATATAATTATTTGGAAGGTTTAAGAGGATATATGGCATTATGGGTGTTTTTTTACCATGCTTCTGGTTTTCTTCCTCAAACAAAAACACAAAATAAATTCTTAAGCTTTTTTTCAGATGCCTCACTTCCTGTAATTGTTTTTATTATTCTTAGTGGCTTTGTAACACATTTACTTCTTCAAAAAAACGAAAGTTATTTTGTCTTTTTAAAAAGAAGAGCTTTAAGACTATTTCCTATCTATTTAGTTTGTTTAATTATTTCATTGCTGCTATTAAAATTTTCATTGAATACTTTAGAGCAGATTCCATTTGAAAGTTCTAAGATATATGGTCGTATCAAACTAATTGAAACCTACTACAATTCTAATAAAACATTAAATATTTTTAGTCATTTGACTTTATCACATGGCATATTCCCCGAAAATAGATTTCCTTTTACTTATACAATTATGGGGCAATCATGGAGTTTGACATTAGAATGGCAATTTTATATTTTAATTCCGTTTTTATATTATTTCCTAAATAAAAAAAACGTTGTTCAAAATGGTATAATAATAGCGTTGTTTGTACTGGTTGCCTTGTTTTCAAGAAATTACATAACTCAACCTTCTTTTCTGCCAAATATGATTGCCTTTTTTTTAATAGGTTATTTTTCGGTACCACTCTTTAAAAAATTTGAATCTTCAAACAATAAGAACATCTTTATATTCTTAGGCATTATAGGTTTACTATATTATTTCAAAAATTGGATGATCAGCTGTTTGATACTGATTTGGGCAATTACTTTATACTTTCAAAGAAATAAAAACATCTTTTTTGACACCATTTTTGGAGGCAGAATCATTCAGTTTATAGGGAAAATATCCTATTCACTTTATTGCATACATATGATTGTTCTAATAGTTTTAATCAATGTTTTACAAAAATTAGATATCGGTTCAGATACATTATATTCTATATCTGTTCTATTTGGAGGTGTTATTTTTTCACTCTTAATCTCTCATTTGACATACAAATACATTGAACTGTATTTTATAAACTTAGGAAAAGTAAAATATAATTCAGACTTGACAACCAAAATCTGATTGTTATTATAAACGATTATTTATTGGTTATTTTTGAAAGAAAAAATAACTTTACAAATGGTTTTCGGCGGCATGGTTTTGCTTTTCGGAATTAGAATTACGTTTTACGATAAAACAATTTCTTTGAAAAGGCTTTTTTTTAAGGATTAAGATTAAAAAGGTTTCACGCAGATTGAGCAGATTTGAGCAGATTTTTAAAAATCATTTTAATCTTAATAATCTGTAGCAAAAAAATTTGTGTAATCCGTGAAATTGGTGGCAAAAAAGTCTCTCGCAGATTTGGCAGATTAAGCAGATATTTTTTTTTAAATCTTAATAATCTGTGACAAAAAAATTCGTGTAATTCGTGGCAAAATATTTTCACGCAGATTCAGCAGATTTTTAAAAATCATTTTAATCTCCATAATTTGTGGCAAAAAAACCTGAAACCTGAAACAAAAAAACACTTGAAACAAAAAACTTATGTTACATAAAAGCAAAATCCCAAACCTGAAAGTAATCGCATTTGATGCCGATGATACCTTGTTTGTAAACGAACCTTATTTTCAGGAAACCGAACATAAATTCTGCGCTTTGATGGAAGATTATCTTTCGCATCAAGGTATTTCACAAGAATTATTCAAGATTGAAATTGCCAATCTGCCTTTATACGGTTACGGAATCAAAGGTTATATACTTTCGATGATCGAAGCGGCGATGAATATTTCCAACAACACCATTCCGGTCGAAGTGATTGAGAAAATCATTCAGTATGGAAAAGAACTTCTGGAAAAACCAATCGAACTTCTAGACGGAATAGAAGAAACATTACAATCTCTTCATGGAAAATACAAATTGGTCGTAGCAACAAAAGGTGATTTAAAAGATCAGCACAGCAAACTGCACCGTTCTGGTCTTGGACATTATTTTCATCACATCGAAGTAATGTCAGACAAACAAGAAATCGATTATAAAAAACTATTGGGTCGTCTGGAAATACAGCCAAACGAATTTCTGATGATTGGAAATTCTTTAAAATCAGATGTACTTCCTGTTTTAGGAATCGGTGGTTATGCAGTTCATATTCCGTTTCATACGACTTGGGAACACGAAAAAATAAATCATAAAGTTGAGCATGAACATTTCAGCTCATTTGAAAAGATTACAGAAGTAGTCCACAATTTACTCTAATGAAAACACTTTTAGACTTAGAAAACTGGAATAGAAAAGAACATTTTGCTCATTTCAGCCAAATGGAAGAACCTTTTTTTGGTGCTACCGTAGAGATTGATTGCACGAAAGCTTACCAGACAGCCAAAGATATAAATACTTCTTTTTTCATTTTCTATTTGCATAAAACGCTGGCCGCAGTAAATGCAGTTGAAAATTTTAAGTATCGTATCTCAGAAGGTCAAATCTACATAAACGACCGCGTGGATGCATCGGCTACGATTGGCCGTGAAGACGGTACTTTCGGATTTTCATTAATCGAATACAATTCAAATTATAAAATATTCGAGAAAAATGCATTGGCAGAAATCGAACGAATTCAAAATACAACCGGACTTTTTACTAGAGAATTTAATAATGATAATTTGATTCATTTCTCGGCAATTCCGTGGTTGAATTTTACATCGCTTACCCATGCACGAAGTTTTACATATCCAGACAGCTGCCCTAAAGTTTCTTTTGGCAAAATGATGGTTTCAGAAACCGGAAAAAGAACTATTTCAATGGCAGTTTATGTGCATCATGGATTGATGGACGGTTTGCATCTCGGGCAGTTTGTTGATTATTTTCAGGAATTGATGAATGCTTAGCAACTTAAAAAGCAGACAAATATTCAAGCTTAAGACCAAAACATATATGCTACGCAAATTTGCAGACGGCTTTAATTGAAGTTGGAATTAAATTCTTTACCTTATTCTATTATACTTAAAACTTTTAAAGAAAGAATATTCCTGCAAAAACATCTTAGTTTGGGCAAAATTTAAATCTCAACTAAAATGAAAAAAAATGTGGTTATTCTGGCTTCGTTGCTTGCTTTAACAAATTTACATGCACAAGAAAAAAATGAGAATAACGCTTCCGATCATTATAATAAATGGTCTGTCGAATTAGCTGGAGGTGTAAACAAGCCACAGCGTCCGCTAACTGGAGGTTATTACACTACAACGCCAAGTCCTTATACTGTAGATTTAGGTGTGCGCTATATGCTAAACAATAAATTTGGACTAAAAGCTGATTTTGGATACAACAGTCTTACAAACGAAGGAAGTTCTAAAGATTTTGACTCTAAATATTACAGAGCAGATTTTCAGGGAGTGGCCAATTTAGGACGAATCATGAATTTTGAAACCTGGACGAATACTTTTGGTTTATTAACCCACGCTGGATTTGGGGTTGGAAGACTTGATAATAAAGACTTAAAAGTAAAAGACTATGTTGGCAACTTCATAGCAGGTCTTACTGGACAGATTAGATTATCGAACAGAGTTGCCTTAACAGCTGATATCTCTACAATACTAAATGCTTATCAGGATCATACTTTTGATGGTTTCAGCAAAACAAATTCAAGAGCATTCAGCGGACTTCTGTTTAATGGAACTGTTGGTTTAAATATCTATCTAGGAAAAAATGAAAAACACGCCGACTGGACTGTCGTTTCTGACAATGCGGCGGTTGCAGCATTAGAAAACAAGGTTGCCTCACTTGAAGAACAGATTAAAAAAGTTCCAGAGAAACAAGTAATTGTAGAAAAACCAATCAATAGCACAGTAGTAAGCGAAAAAGACTTAATGAAAGAAATGATCAACGCTAAATATTACAGCGTTTATTTTGATTTCAACAAATCGACTCCTATAGAAAATTCTACTGCTGCAATTGATGTGATTTTAACCTATTTAAGAAAAAATCCTTCAGCATCAATTGATATTATTGGTTATGCTGATCAAGTGGGTACTTCTGATTACAATGATAAACTGTCTAATGCAAGAGCAAATTCAGTAAAAACTATTCTCGAAAAAGCAGGAATTGCTTCTTCAAGATTAAATGTAGTTGCTGGCGGTGCAGATACTACTATTCAAAAAGACTCTGACGAAGCTAGAAGATTAGCTAGAAGAGTTACTTTTAAAGTTAGATAAGCTTTTCTATTTTATTAATAATTGAGTTTCGGCCCGAAAGAAAATTTCTTTCGGGCTTTTTTATTCTATTTACAAAGCTTTTCTATACTCCTCTTCTCACGCGCTGGAAAATTTAGTAAATTTGGAATGGTTCTTGACCGTAAAAACTTATGAAAAAACTACTACTATTCTTTCTATTGGCTTCAAAGCCATTATTGTTCGGCCAGACAATCTTAAACTCATTACCCTTAAATTTCGAAGCACGAACACAAAAAGGGCAGGTGTTAAGCATTAAGGATGCTAAAAGTGATGATATTTATGTTTTTGCATCAGACAATAAAGATCTGAGTATTCTAAAATACAATCAGTCGCTGTTTCTTAAAAGTCAGTTTAACGATTCTATAAAAACCGCAGTCAATAGAGTTTTGCTAGGCTATAGTCTGGGTGAAGATAAAAACCCAATTTTATACTGGTTTTCAAGTACGTTTCGCAATGTACAGCTAGTCAAGTATAATCTTACTAATCAGACATCAAAATCGCTGTATTTCAATTTTCCTGAAAATCTTGAATATGTAATAACCACCTTTCAAAAAGACAATGTTTTTTATGTTTTGGGAAAAGAAAACAAAGAACAGCATCTTCTTCTTTACAAATTTGAAAATGGAAATTGCGAAATAAAAATGTTAAACTTTACATCTTTCCTATTTCAAAATGCCTCGGGCAGAAGCTTTACTTTCACTTATATGCTGCGCAATTCTGTCAAAAAAATGGAAGAATACACCTTTAATCCTATCGATAATGCCGCAACGTTCAATAAAATATATATTGCAGGCGATCGTATAATTTTGACATTTGATTATAATTTGAAAAAGACACAGGTTTTTGATATTAACATTGAAACATTACAGATTAAAGAAAAATTCTTCAATCAGCCAGTATCTAAAAATCCAGCTCAAACGGCGAATTCATTTTACAATAGCAATAAATTATATCAAGTTGCTGCAAATAAAGATGAACTTTCATTAGATGTAAAAGATTTTGATTCAGGTAACAGTCTGAAGAGTTTTTCTTTCTCAAAAAATGACAGTATCCCTTTTAAGACCTCGCCTTTTCTTCTTCAAACCAGCTACAGCAAACCTCAGCAATTAAAAACCACAGCAAAATTCCTGAAAAATTTATCTGGTTTAAATGCCGGAATTTCTGTCCTAAAAAACAAGGAAATCAGTTATATTACTGTCGGAGGCCTTGGCGAATATGCCGATTATAACTTTTATAACAGCCCTACTGGTTTTGATGATTTTTATGAGCCTACACCTTACATATTGAGCAAAGTCGTTTATTTTGATTCGGCTCTAAACGAGAATTTAGATTTTATAAAAGACAAACATATTGAACCAACGGCAATTGATAATTTGTTTTATTTTCTAAGCCTCAATAAAAACATCATTTGGTACGATGCCTTAAAATTGGATGATTACCAGGTTTTATGCTATTATGACCCGACTTTGAAACAACTTGTGATGCGAAAATTTATAGATGGTTTTATCAATGAAGCCATGGGCAATCCTATTATGAATAAATCGATATTTTCAAAACCTTTCTCTTTTGGAAATATTAAACCAAATTAGGTTATTGACGATTAATTCAAATGTGTAATGTTTTGGCGGTTTCCAAAAAACGGAATGAATAATTTTTAGTAATTTTACCAAAAAGAATCATATTATGCTATCAAAAAATATTGAATCGGCTTTAAACAAGCAAATCCGCATAGAAGCAGAATCTTCGCAAACGTATCTTTCTATGGCTTGTTGGGCAGAAGTACAAGGATTAGAGGGAATTGCTCAATTTATGTACACACAGTCTGATGAAGAGCGTGCACACATGCTGAAACTGGTTAAGTATGTAAACGAACGCGGAGGCCACGCTCAGGTAACAGATTTAAAAGCCCCTAAAATAACGTATTCTACTTTTAAAGAAATGTTTGAGGAGCTTTACAATCATGAACTTTTTGTTTCGAAATCAATCAACGAATTGGTACACATTACTTTTGAAGAAAAAGATTATGCAACACATAATTTCTTACAATGGTATGTTTCTGAACAAATCGAAGAAGAAGCTACAGCTAAATCTATTTTGGACAAAATCAACTTGATTGGTGAAGATAAAGGCGGGCTTTACTTGTTTGACCGTGATATTCAGCAGTTAACAGTCACAAGTTCAATTGCAATCAATCCAAAATAAAAAAGTTAAAGTTTATTTAGAATATTTAAAAATTACTTTTTTCCTTTATATTTGTCTCTGTTTTTATAATACAGAGGAAAATTGGGCAAGAAAGAAAAAGACAAGGACAAGAAAAAGGATAAAAAGAAAAAGAAAAATTCTGAAATCCTTGATAAGATTAAGAAGATTGAAAATTGTAAATCTTCTTGCTGTGAAAAATATAAAAAGAGCGAAAAGAAACGCTGTTCTCGCTGTCCTATGTTTGATTTATTCAAAAAAACGGCTTAACAACATATACAAAAACCCATCGGAAACTCTGATGGGTTTTTTATTGTTCAGTAAACCACTTATGTATTTTTGTACTTTAAGTTCATCGTTTTCTTGACAGACTGAAAGTCCAAAATATTGGTAAACTTAATTCCAAACCACAAATTGCACACCCGAGCGATAGCGAACTGACGAAGTAAATTTTCGCAAATTAATTCTACTTAACTCTTTTTTGTGTTAGCAAATCTTTGTCAAACCCTAGTCAATTTGTGGTAATTTGCGTAATTTGTGGTTAGAAAACTTTGTTAGAGCCTGAAAGCAAAATGTATTGAAGTATATAGTTTTAAACTATTTTTGATACCAATAAATTTCATTTTCTGATTTCAACTTAACTATGGAAAATCACATCACTATACCTCAATCAAGCCTTGACTTTCTGGTTCAGCTTAAAGAAAACAATAACAAACCTTGGTTTGACGAACATAAATCTGACTATTTAATCGAATTAGAACATATTCAAAACTTTGCTGATGCTTTATTAAAAGAACTTTCAAAAACGGATGTGCTGGAAAATACTTCAGGCAAAAAAAGCGTTTACAGAATTTATCGCGATATTCGTTTTTCTAAAGACAAAACTCCGTTCAAACATTATTGGGGAGGAAGTTATACGCGTGCAACAGCTGCAAGACGTGGTGGTTATTATTTTCATTTGGAAAAAGGAAACAGTTTTTTCGCCGGCGGATTTTGGGGCCCAAATGCATCCGATTTAAAACGTATCAGAACTGAATTTGGATTTAATTCTGAAGCTTTCCGAGAAATCCTGAACTCAAAATCTTTTAAAGATACTTTTGGAACACTACAAGGCGAACAATTGAAAACAGCTCCAAAAGGTTTTGACGCAGATCATGAAGCTATTGATTTACTGCGCTACAAACAATTCTTAATCATAAAGCGTTTTACCGATGAGGAAGTATTGAGCCCAATGTTTTTAGAACAAGCCTTAGACACTTTCAAAAAAATGAGACCGTTTTTTGATTATATGAGCGAAGTATTGACCACTGACAGCAATGGAGCTTCAATTCTTTAATTGTATTTCATTATAAAAATCAAACCCGACAAGTTGAAACCTGTCGGGTTGTTTGTTTTCCGTGGTGTATAATCAAGGATTATTTACAGCAATAAAATCTCGTTTACAACCACTTCGGTTACATATTTCTTTTCTCCGTTTTTGTCGTCGTAACTTCTATGAGTTAATTTCCCGTCAATAACTACTTCTTTTCCTTTTGTGACAAACTTTTCGATAATTTCGGCCACTTTTCCCCAGGCAGTTACACGATGCCATTCGGTTTGTTCTACCTTATCTCCTTTTTCATTTCTGTAAACATCGTGTGTTGCGATTGTTAAGTGCGCTAGTTTTTTACCACTTTCTAATGTTTTAATTTCAGGATCATTTCCTATATTTCCGATTAGTTGTACTCTGTTTTTCATTGCATTCATGGCGTATACTTATTTTAAATGTTTGTAAAATGAATTCGTCTTTCAAATTCAACATTGCAAAGATGAGTCGATGGCAAAAATATAGTCGGTTATTAACTGTTTACTTTCGACTGTAACTATTTGTAAGCGTTTGTAAATGGATATTTTTTTTGTATATTTGAGAGTAATCACTCAATTGAGCACTAATGAAATTAGGAACTAAGAGAAAATCAATCATACGTTTTCTAGCAATTATGAGTTTGCTGATTTTCTTTATGCCTTTTTTCCAAATGTGCTCAGATGAAAATCTAAAAAGGGAATCGGGATTTATAAAAACCCATTCGATAACAAAAACAGAAAAAGAGAAAGAAATAGCTTTTCAGAAAGCAAAAAAGGATTTTTCGATAAGCGGTTATGAACTTGCAATGTCTTTTGAACCCACATTTTTAGGCTTCACTGCCATTATGTTTCTCAATATAACAATTGCGGTCTGCGTTTTTCGCAGACATTACAAACTGCTATTCTTTAGTTTCATAAATCTATTCATCATCATAACCTCTATTGTGGCTTTTGGCTTATCATTGCCAGGTTTAACACAAATAAGGTATGGTATGATTCTTTGCTTGCTCAATGCCGTGCTTCTTTTCTATTTTATTTACCGAGAAGGAGAAGTAAAATATCACTCGTAATTCCCTCATTAAATTAATAATCAATTAGTTTTTGTGCTTCGGATTAGTTCGAACTCAGATTCAAAACGAACTTAAAATATATGCAGACTAAAATCAATAAAGTAGAACTACGAAATTTAGAAATAGAAGACTACAAACAATTAAAAAAATCAATGATTCAGTCTTATCCAGAAATGGCTGATTCGTATTGGAAATCGGATGATATCGAAAGACTGCTTTCTATTTTTCCGGAAGGGCAACTTGTCATTTTAGTTGACGGAAAAGTAGTTGGATCGGCGCTTTCGCTGATTATCGATGAAAAATTAGTAGACAAGAAACACAATTACCAGCAAATCAGTGGTAATTATACGTTTTCGACCCATAATAAAAATGCTGAAATTTTATACGGAATCGATGTTTTTATTCATCCAAGTTATAGAGGACTTCGTTTAGGAAGGCGTTTATATGATGCCAGAAAGGAACTCTGCGAACAATTGAACCTAAAAGCCATTGTCTTTGCAGGAAGAATTCCAAATTACAGACAATATTCGTCTAAAATGTCGCCAAAAGCGTATATCGAAAAAGTAAAAAGCAAAGAATTGTACGATCCGGTGCTTTCATTTCAGCTCAGCAATGATTTTCACGTTTTAAAAATCATGAAAAATTATCTTGAAGGAGACGAAGAATCCAAAGAATTTGCTGTTTTACTCGAATGGAACAACATTTATTATGATGAAAGTCCGAAACTCATTAACACACAAAAAAACATTATCCGTTTAGGATTGATCCAATGGCAGATGCGCCAGCTCAATAATGTTGAAGCTTTGTTTGAGCAAGCTGAATTTTTTATTGATGTCGTTTCGGGCTACGGAAGTGATTTTGCTCTTTTTCCAGAACTTTTTATCGCGCCGTTGATGGCCGATTACAATCATCTTTCTGAGGCAGAAGCTATTCGTGAACTAGCGCGACATTCAGAACCAATTCGAAAACGCTTTCAAGAATTTGCCATTTCATACAACATCAACATCATTACCGGAAGTATGCCTTATCTAGAGGGCGGGAATCTTTACAATGTCGGTTTTTTATGTAAACGCGACGGAACATCAGAAATGTACACCAAAATTCATATTACACCAAACGAAGTTGTGCATTGGGGAATGAAAGGCGGTTCGCAATTTAAGACTTTCGATACCGACTGTGGCAAAATCGGAATTTTGATTTGTTACGACGTTGAGTTTCCGGAACTTTCCAGACTATTGGCCGATGAAGGAATGAACATTCTGTTTGTGCCATTTTTAACCGATACTCAAAACGGTTATACACGCGTAAAACATTGCTCGCAGGCACGCGCCATAGAAAACGAATGTTATGTAGCGATTGCGGGTTGTGTCGGAAATCTTCCAAAAGTAAATAATATGGATATTCAGTATGCGCAGGCATCTGTTTTTACACCTTCTGATTTTGCTTTTCCAAGTAACGGAATTAAGGCCGAAGCCACTCCAAATACTGAAATGACCCTAATTGTAGACGTAGACCTGAACCTGCTGAAACAGCTTCATGAGCATGGAAGTGTACGAATTTTAAAAGACCGAAGAACCGATTTATATCAAATTCAAAAAATGAATCCATGAGAACCTGTCTTGAATGTTCGGAAAAAATTGTAGGCCGGGAAGACAAGAAATTCTGCTCAGATAATTGCCGCAATGCCTACAACAATAAAATAAATAAAGACAGCACAAATTTCATGCGTAATGTAAACAACAAGTTACGCAAAAATTATCGTATTTTGGCAGAGTTAAATACAGATGGTAAATCAAAAGCAACTCGAGACAAACTGCTTTCAAAAGGATTTGATTTTGAATATTTTACCAACATTTTACAAACCAAAACAGGAAATACATACTATTTTCTGTACGACCAGGGCTATCGTTCTCTGGACAATGATTATTTTATGCTTGTTAAAAAAGAAATTTAGTAACTAATTCATCATGAGAAAAAACCAAACCTCAATTCTAGCCATAATTGGTATTCTAATTATTCTCGCCGTAATCTACGCAACAATGATGCCGCAAGGAATTTCAAAAGATGATGAAGCTCTAGCAGAATTTTCGACTGAAAGAGCCATGAATCAAGTAGAAATTATTGCTCAAAAACCGCATTATGTGGGTTCGACAAATCATGAATTGGTTGCAAATTATCTAAAACTCGAACTCAATAGAATTGGATTAGAAACGAGCATTCAAGAAGGTTTTACGCTAAATGACAGAGGTCTTTTGGTAAAATCCAAAAATATTCTGGCTAGAATAAAAGGAACCAATAATTCAAAAGCTTTATTGCTTCTTTCTCATTATGACAGCGCGCCGCATTCTTTTTCTAAAGGAGCAAGCGACGATGCTTCGGGAGTAGCGACCATATTAGAGGGAATTCGTGCTTTTTTATATTCTAAACATCCGCAGAAAAATGATATCATTATTCTTTTTTCTGATGCCGAAGAACTTGGCCTAAACGGAGCTGCTCTGTTTGTGAATCAGCATCCTTGGGCAAAAGATGTTGGTTTGGTTTTAAATTTTGAAGCAAGAGGAAGTTCTGGTCCAAGCTATATGTTGATGGAAACCAATGGCGGAAATCAAGCGCTGATTAAAGAATTCAAAAGTGCCAAAGCTTCTCACCCAGTTTCAAATTCTTTAATGTACAGCATTTACAAAATGCTTCCCAACGATACTGATTTGACCGTTTTTAGAGAACAAGGCAATATTCAGGGTTTTAATTTTGCTTTTATAGACGGACACTACAATTATCACACAGAGCAAGACGATGCCAGTCATTTAAGTCCGACAACTTTGGCGCATCAGGGCACTTATTTAATGCCTTTATTAAAATACTTTTCAAACGTCGACCTGAACAAAACAATATCAACAGAAGATAATGTTTATTTCAACGTTCCGTTTGCATTTATAACCTATCCTTTTTCATGGGTATTTCCGATGACTTTGATTGCATTTGGCGTTTTGGTTCTTTTGCTTTTTATTGGAAAAGCCAAAAGAATCATTTCAATCCGCGAAATTTTCAGAGGATTTGTACCGCTTCTTGGTTCATTAATCGTTGCGGGTCTGGTTACTTTTTTAGGATGGAAGATAATGCTTGAGATATATCCGCAGTATTCAGATTTCTTAAACGGATTTACATACAACGGCCACGCGTACATCGGTGCATTTGTTACCTTGAGCATCGCAATCTGTTTTGCTTTCTATCATCATTTTTCTGAAGCCAAAATAACCATGAATCATTTTGTGGCACCTTTACTGTTTTGGATTATCTTAAATGGCGTTTTGGCAAACAGCTTGGCCGGCGCAGGATTTTTAATCATTCCTGTTTATTTCGGAATTCTTCTTTTCGCCATATTTATCTTTACCCAACATTACAGCCTGGGTTTAAATTTATTGTTCAGTATTCCTGCATTGGCAATTATTGCTCCGTTTATTGTCATGTTTCCAATTGGCCTTGGTCTTAAGATTCTTTTTGGAAGTGCGATATTAACCGTTTTGCTCTTCGGATTATTACTGCCGATATTTGGAGCTTTCTCTAAAAAAGGAGTCTGGATAATTGTATTCTTCCTGACCTCAATCGGATTTTTCATTTATGCAGGTTACAACTCAGGCTATGAAGCTGGAAAAGCAAAATCGAACAGTCTTTTATACGTTTACAATGCCAATACCAATTCGGCTGTTTGGACAACATATGACACCAATTTGGATGAATGGACAAAAGCTTACTTGGGAGAAAAAAACCAAAAAGCAGTTGGTTTGAACGGACTTCCGATTGCCAGCAAATACAATTCTAAGTTTACTTACAGCTCAATTGCTCCAACTGTCAATGTTGAAAAACCAACCATTTCGTTTATCAAAGACAGCGTGGTCGGAAACAATAGATATTTGAAAATTAAAATCAGTCCGAACCGAAAGGTAAATCGTTATGATATTTACGCTAATCCAAAAATGACTTTTTACAATTTCAAGGCCAACGGAGTTTCAACTTCTGGACAGAAAGGAAATCGTCTGGAACGCGAAGACAGCAAAATCCTTTGTTACTATGTAACAGCAAACGAACCACTTCTAATGGAATTCTACATCAACAAATCGTCTGTTTTTGATATGGATCTTATCGAAAGTTCGTTTGATTTAATGACAAATCCATTGCTTAATGTAAAACCAAGACTCGACTGGATGATGCCTACGCCTTTTGTACTGAATGATGCCGTACTTGTACAGCAGAAAATAAAAAAATATGTCGCGCCAGTAAAAATTATTGAGCCCGTGAAGGCAAATGATAGCACTATAATTACTAAAGACAGTTTAATACAATCAGTTGTAAAACCTGAATAAAAATAAGTTTTAGAAATAATAAAAGCAGGCTTTAAATTTTTAAAGTTTGCTTTTATTTTTTAGCAAGCGCATTGCTATATCATAAAATTTTTCAGCAGATTCTGTAGACTTATATTTAATTATGCATATCCCACCCGATTTGCTAAAATCATTTAAATCAGCGTGAAACAAAAAGCTCTGAAACTTTGTATCTTTGAATCTTTGTACCTCTAAAAAAATGACCAAAATAAGCATATTAGGATGTGGCTGGCTCGGATTTCCTCTGGCAGAAAGATTAATCACTGATGGAAATTCGGTTAAAGGATCAACTACATCCGAAAACAAACTTTCAATATTTGAAACCAAGGGTATAAAACCTTATTTGGTTGCGCTTGAAAGCGAAAGTGTCTCAGACGGTATCACTGATTTTTTAGCAGAAACCGAAATCTTGATTATTGACATACCGCCTAAACTGCGAAGTGAAAATACCGATTCCGAAAAGAAAGTTTTTGTTGAGAAAATCAAAAATCTGATTCCGTTTATAGAAAAATCGACAGTTCAAAAAGTACTTTTTGTGAGTTCAACTTCGGTTTATGGCAATGACAACAAATTGATTACGGAAGAAACTACTCCAAATCCAGATACCGAAAGCGGGAAACAATTGATTTTAGCTGAAAAAGCTCTTCAACAAAATCAAAAGTTTGAAACCACAATACTCCGTTTTGGCGGATTAATAGGCGAAGATCGTCATCCTGTAAAGTTTTTAGCTGGAAAAGAAAACCTAGAAAATCCAGATGCTCCCGTGAATTTAATTCATCAAAAAGATTGTATCGCAATCATTGAAGAAATCGTTAAAAAGTCTAAGTGGAATGATTTTTTTAATGCCGTTGCTCCTTTTCACCCAACAAGGAAAGAATATTACACACAAAAAGCAAAAGATTTAAAATTGGATTTACCGAAATTCAGCACTGAAAAATCAACTATTGAAAAGACTATTTCAAGTGAAAAAATTCAGAATGTTTTAAATTATAAATTTGAATTAGGTCATTATTAAACCAAAAACTTTGCGAACTTTACAGTAAACTTAACGTCTTTTCGGTTAAAAAATATGGAAACAGTCTTCATCAATTCACCTTTAGGAATCACCAAAATTATTGGGGACGAAAATGGCATTGCAATAATTTCTGTTTCTGATGTTGGTTCGAATGAAATTTCCTTGAACATTCCAGATTTACTACAAGACGCTGTTCTGCAATTAAACGAATATTTTGAAGGCAAAAGAACCGATTTCAATCTAAAACTAAATCCGAAAGGAACCGAATTTCAACAAAAAGTCTGGAAATCATTATTGGAAATTCCGTATGGAAAAACCGTCAGCTATATGGATCAGACCAAAAAACTAGGCGATGTCAAAGCAATTCGCGCTGTCGCTTCTGCAAACGGTAAAAATCCACTTTGGATCGTCGTTCCATGTCATCGTGTTATAGGCACCAATGGATCTCTAACTGGATACGCCGGCGGGCTATCTCGCAAAAAATGGCTTTTGGAACACGAAAGTCCTTCTGCGCAACAAAGTTTATTTTAAATTCAACACGAATTTCGCAGATTCACACAAATAAAAATTATAGTCTTATATTTACAAAACCTAAAATTCAAAAGATTTTTTTAGTTCATATCAAATTTGTGCTAATTCGTGTAATCTGTGTTATATAAAAACTATGATTGAAAAAATAAACCTCAATAACATTCTCTTTCTTGATATAGAAACTGTTCCTGAAGAAGAAAACTTCAATTTGCTTGACTCAGAAATGCAGTCGCTTTGGGATTTGAAAACACAATATCAGCGTAAAGATGAATTTACACCTGAAGAGTTTTACGAACGCGCCGGAATCTGGGCAGAATTTGGAAAAATAATCTGTATTTCTGTCGGATATTTTACAATCAAAGGAGATGTGCGCAATTTTCGGGTAACTTCTTTTTTTGGAGACGAAAAGAAAATATTAAAAGACTTTTCGAATTTGCTGAATAATCACTTTAATCAGCCTCAACATCTCTTGTGTGGTCATAATGCCAAAGAATTTGACATTCCGTTTATTGCACGTCGTATGATCATTAATCAGTTGGTCATTCCCGACAAACTGAACTTATTTGGCAAAAAGCCTTGGGAAATTCCACATTTGGATACTTTAGAGTTATGGAAGTTTGGCGATTATAAACACTTCACTTCTTTAAAACTATTGACTAAGATTCTCGGAATCCCATCGCCAAAAGGCGATATTGATGGAAGTCAGGTCGCACATGTCTTTTATGTCGAAAAAGATATTGATCGCATCATCACCTATTGCGAAAAAGATACAATTGCTGTAGCACAGATTTTTTTACGCTTACGCAGAGAAGATTTGTTGATTGAAGACGAGATTATTCATGTATAGCTTTTTTTTTAAGTTGCTAAGATGCTAAGGTACTAAGGTGCTGAGTTTTTTAAATTCATGATTGAAGATTTATTGACTTATATGGGCTCAAATTTTCTCGAAGCAAAGTAATAGAGCTACAAAGTAAAATGAACTTATATAACTTATATGGTTCGAAAAAATAGCAAAGATGACACATCAGGAAATTTCACATCAACGTTTGGTTTCTCAAAAGCTTTATAAAACAAGCCAATGTTCTCCAGAAGAAATTGTAAAACATTTTGGCGCGATGCAGGCTCAGGATTATGCGATGTCAAAATGGGCAGTTGGTTCGCGTTGCGATGCCTCGGAAAGAGAAATTGAAGAAGCCATTAATTCGGGAAAAATAATCCGAACGCATATTTTGCGTCCAACTTGGCACTTGGTTGCTGCAGAAGATATTTACTGGATGCTTGATCTTTCGGGACCGCAAGTAAAACGACTTTTCGCTTCACTTGCCAAAGAGCATGGTTATGATGAGAAAAAACTAGACCAAGTCAATTCGGCTATTGAAAAACTTCTAAGCGGAAACAATCATTTAACCCGAGACGAAATCATGCAGGAACTTAACATCCAAAAAAATGCGGGCGATTTGTCACCTGTTATTGTTATGATGAATGCAGAATTGGACGGTTTGGTCTGTAACGGAAAAATGAAAGGGAAACAAATCACTTATGCCTTGCTTGAAGAACGGGTTTCAAAACCAAAAACGCAATTAACCAAAGAAGAAGCTTTGGCAAAACTTGCGCAACGTTATTTTGAAAGCCATGGTCCAGCAACTGCAGCTGATTTTTCTCACTGGTCTGGGTTTTCAGTGACAAATTGCAAATCAGCCATTAACACAATTAAGTTGCAATTAAGCCGTATTACTATTGATAATCAGGAATATTGGTTCGGAAAAAATCATTCAGGTTTGGATAATTTCCGCGAAAGCGTACATTTTCTTCCCGCTTTTGATGAATTTCTGATTTCGTATAAAAATCGTGAATCTTCTATTTCATTAGAACATCAATCCAAAGTTTTTACCAAAAACGGTATTTTTAAACCGGTAATTTTAGAAAACGGAAAAGTGATTGGAACCTGGAAAAGAACTTCGAAAAAGGACTATGTTAAAATCGAAACGGAGTTTTTCAATTCCATAGATGGGAATAAAAAACAGGATTTATTCAAAGGAATCAATTCATTTGGAAATTATATGGAAAACAAAATTGTGATTGAATAATGTTTCGCTCCGCTGGAGCTTTTTTTTACATACCCTATTAATTTCTATAAACATATCGCTCTTCCAGAGCTATTTTACGTTTGTAGATTTCAACGAATACAATTTTAAAGTCTACTAGTTTTGGAAGAGGTATAAAGAAAATGGCAGAGAAATTCCAGCGGAGTTAAATATAAATAAAATTGTATCAATCAATTATTCAAACCTTAAATCTTCAAATTCACACCTCATTAAATAAATGTTTAGGCATATTATCTAAATAATTACATTTACAAAAAATTACAATTATGGTATTAAGCAGATTTTGGCTAGCGATTTTTATTTCTTCGATTGTTTTTGTAGTGGTAAGCCTTTTTACAGGAAATAGTTATACGATTGATTATGTCTTGAATGGAAAAAAAGACGACCCAATCTTAATTTCTGAAAAATATGCGGAAGAGCTTCCTGCTTTTATCAAAGACAGCATAAAAAAAGCGCCAAAACAGGTCATGATTGTTGACCGAGACACGCTGAATCCTGATACAACTTACGTTTACAGCAATCAAACCGTAAAAATTTTCAGCGGTGTTCAAAAATCAGATGGTTTGCTGCCGACTTGTAAAACAACTTTAGTAGACTTGATTCTACCGCTTATCGCTTATCTGGCTTTTTTCTGTGGTTTGATGGAGCTTTTGATTATTTCGGGAGCATCCGGAAAATTGGCTAAAATTTTGAGTCCCGTTTTTGTGAAAGTTTTTCCGAGTATTCCCAAAAACCATCCTTCGATTTCGTATATGACGCTTAATTTTGCTGCCAATTTCTTGGGTCTTGATTCTGCTGCAACGCCATTCGGATTAAAAGCAATGGAAAGTCTTCAGGAAATAAATCCCGACAAAGACAAAGCCAGCGACGCCCAGATTATGTTTATGTGTCTTCACGCTTCAGGTTTAACATTGATAGCAACTTCAATTATTGGTTATCGCGCTGCTGCAGGCGCCAGTAATCCGGCAGACGTTATGCTTCCATGCATTATCACTTCGTTTATCGGAACTATTGCTGCGTTTTTGATTGTGGGAATCAAACAGAAAATCAATTTCAAAAGTGCTTCGTTAGTGATTGCTTTAATGGTGCTTATTGCTGCTATCATTGGTTTATTGATGTATGTAAATCATTTGGATTTGGTTGGGAAAAACCTTTTTACTTCTAATTTATCCGCTTTAATCTTGATTGCTATTATCGCTTTTACTTTGATTTTTTCTTTCATTCATGAAAAAAAATTCAGCGAAGCCAACACTACTGTTTATGAAAGTTTTGTAGTTGGAGCCAATAACGGTGTAAAAACCGGAGTTACAATTTTTCCATATGTTTTAGGAATGTTGGTTGCCATTTCACTTTTTAGAAATAGCGGACTTTTCGAAATTATCAGCGACGGAATCGGATTCTTGTTTTTAAACATCGGCGTTAGCAAAGAAATTACAAATGCACTTCCGGTTGCCATGTTGCGTCCGTTTAGTTCTGCAGGTTCAAGAGGATTCCTTATAGACTCGATGAGCACTTTTGGTGCTGATTCCTTAACAGCCCGATTGAGCAGTATTTTCCAGTGCAGTGCCGAAAGCACATTTTATGTGATTGCAGTTTATTTTGGTTCGGTTAACATTAAAAACACCCGCTATGCTTTAGGCACAATGCTTTTGGTCGATATCATTTGTGTGATTACGGCTATTTTTGTGGCGACGTGGTTTTTTTAATCTGACATTTATTAAACACCAAATCATCCTAAACAACAGTTTTATGATAAATAAGCTTTTCTCTGCCAATGGATATAAAATCTCTTCATTATATCTTGACGATGAATCTTTTAATTTTTCAAGCAAAAAATTTACTGATGCTGAAGATTTTATAGAATCCTATGACAAAACCATGTCAATGGCCACGAAACTAGAGATACGCTATGGCCGTATTATATCAATCAAAAAGGAAGAAAATAATCGGAGTATAGTAATCCGATACAAATCGACCTTCAGTATCCCGAGTAGCTGTACAATTTCCTTTAGAGATGACAAAGATTATCAACTCTTTTTTGACTGTCTCGAAAATGACCTTGGTTTGTTAAAAACAGAAGATAGATTAAGCCCTTTTCAAGCAATATATGGTCAATTATTTGCGTTAGCAGTAACGTTTGCAATAACTGCTTTTGGTTATTTTGACGCCATAAACCAAACGGACGGGAAAATCGTAAAGGCTTCAACTGGCAAAGAACAGATTTTTAATATTTTGGTTCATATTTTAGGAGCAAACGGTGTATTGTTGGCTGGAGGAATAGTTACCACTATTATCCTATACAAAATAAGCAGAAGAGTTATGAATCCGCCGAATCAATTAAAATTCATTATATCCGACTTTTAGAATATATAAGACCCATTCATTGTTTGTTCAAAAATATACGCCACATGAAATTTTACACACTTTTTTCTCTATTGATTTTATTTAGCTGTCAGAAACCAAAACCTGCAGTTACGGTTGACACTATTTCTAACTCAAAGAAAACTGAAGACACTGTTCTAAAAGAGAAGTTCTTAAAAACAGATACGATAGCGATTTCAGATGGCGAAGATTCCTTTTCTAAAAATTACATCCTTGCCAATCTCATAAAAGAAAATATCGATAAGGACAGTATTGTGACTTCACATTATCAATTGGATTTTTACGAAAACAAGACCAAAACAGCATCTTCTAAAGTAGCTATTAAAGGAAATGAAAAAGGATCCGAATGGAACGCTTATTTTGGGTTGAATGATGCGCCATCCAAAAATTCTCCTTTCCTTCAGGTGTCATATGGTTATCCTGCCTGCGGTTATGCACACGATCATTTTCTTTTCTATTTAAAAAACAACGAAGCCGAGCTTGTTTATTCATGGCTCACAATTTCAGACAGCGGTTGGGGAAATTGGGTTGAGTTTCAGAGTCAGAGTTCTGATTATGAAGCCAAAACATTTTATTGCAAAAATGTTGCATTTAGCCCAGCAGATGGTGAAGATGAAAATATGGGAGTTGTAAGTTATTCAGATTCAACTTTTTTTGAATACAAAAACAAGCATTGGAACAAGAAACTGCTTTCTGCCAAAGACAAAAATTATTTTGAGAAAACAATGACTTTTGACGAGTTTCACAATGCGAAATAACTTGCCGGTAGACCTTATTCAAAATCTTTCTAAAATAAATAATTTCTAACTTTGTAAAAAAACAAAGTAATGATTGATTTTATATACCAGGATCCTTATCCGATTTTGAAGGATGATACGCAGTACCGCAAAATTACTTCAGATTTTGTAAAAGTAGAAGAGTTTGCTGGACGCGAAGTTTTAACCGTTGACCCAAAAGGTTTGGAATTATTGGCTGAAGAAGCCTTGACAGATGTTTCGTTTATGCTTAGAACGACACATCTACAAAAACTAAGAAACATTCTTGACGATCCAGAAGCGACAGACAATGACCGATTCGTAGCTTACAATTTACTGCAAAATGCAACTGTAGCTGCAGAAGGACAATTACCAAGCTGTCAGGATACGGGAACTGCAATTGTAATGGCAAAAAAAGGAGAAAGCATTTTCACTGGTGTTGATGATGCTGAATGGCTGAGCAAAGGAATCTTCAATACATACCAAAAACGCAATTTACGTTATTCGCAAATCGTTCCGATTTCAATGTTCGAAGAGAAAAACTCAGGTTCGAATCTTCCGGCACAAATTGATATTTATGCTAAAAAAGGAGCTTCGTATGAGTTTTTATTTATGGCTAAAGGAGGAGGTTCTGCAAATAAAACTTATTTATACCAACAAACAAAGTCGTTATTGAACGACAAATCGATGGATGCTTTTATCCGTGCAAAAATTAAAGACTTAGGAACTTCGGCTTGTCCTCCTTACCATCTCGCTTTGGTTATTGGCGGTACTTCTGCAGAAGCGAACTTAAGCGCTGTAAAAAAAGCCTCTGCTGGATATTATGACCATCTTCCAACTTCTGGAAATATGGCTGGTCAGGCTTTCCGTGATTTAGAATGGGAAGAACGTGTTCAGAAAATCTGTCAGGAAAGCGAAATTGGAGCTCAGTTTGGGGGGAAATATTTCACACATGATGTTCGTGTAATTCGTTTACCGCGTCACGCCGCTTCTTGTCCAGTTGGATTAGGAGTTTCCTGCTCTGCCGACAGAAACATCAAAGGAAAAATTACAAAAGACGGAATCTTTGTTGAGCAGTTAGAAGTAAATCCTAAACAGTTTTTACCCGAAACAGCACCTCATTTAGAAGCTCCAGTTGAAATTGACTTAGATCAGCCAATGGCGGATATTTTGGCAAAACTATCTCAATATCCAATCAAAACGCGTCTAAAACTAAACGGAACTGTTATTGTAGCTCGAGATATTGCTCACGCAAAAATCAAAGAATTGTTAGACGCTGGAAAACCGATGCCGGAATATTTCAAAAACCACCCGGTTTATTACGCTGGACCTGCAAAAACTCCAGAAGGAATGGCTTCAGGTAGTTTCGGGCCAACTACAGCAGGACGTATGGATGTTTATGTTGATGAATTTCAGAAAAACGGCGGAAGCATGGTTATGCTGGCTAAAGGAAACCGCACCAAACAAGTTACAGATGCCTGCAATAAATACGGCGGATTCTACCTTGGTTCTATAGGAGGTCCAGCCGCAATTTTGGCGCAAGACAACATTCTTAAAGTTGAAGTGGTTGATTTTGAAGAATTAGGAATGGAAGCTGTTCGCAAAATCACCGTTAAAGATTTCCCTGCATTCATTATTACTGATGACAAAGGAAATGATTTTTTTGAGAATCTGTAAGATTTTGCCACAAAGGCACTGTCACAAAGTTTTAATATAAAAAAGCCACTTTATGTGGCTTTTACTTTTGTATCCTTTTAAAAAATCTTTGTGCCTTAGCGTCTTCGCGGCAAAAAAATCAAGCGCTTAAATCCTGTTTTTCAAAAGCTATAAAATGACTGATTTTCCCTTTTTGATTGTAAACAGGAAATGCATTGATTTTGCATTTATATGTTTTTCCGTTTTTTCTGTAATTGTCGAGCGTTTTTTCAAAAGGGATTCTGAGTTTTAGCGCTTCACGAATTTCATCTAAATCTTTTTCTGAAGTTTCCGGCCCCTGAAACATTTTTGGTGTTTTCCCAAGAATCTCTTCTTCTCTGTAACCCGTCATTTTCTTGATGCCGCTTGAAGCGAAAACTATCCTAAGGCTTAAATCAGTCACCACCACCACTTCGTTTTTAATCCTTTCCTTGATGTTTAACTCTTTTTCATCCCAAGTAAATCTATTCGAAATCTGATTTACTTTTTCTAAATCAACTGTAAGTGCTTTCAGTTCTTTTACATATTCATAATGAAAATCCCAAGCCATGATTGGAACAGAATTTCGCCATGTAACGTCTTCAGCATTAACACTCTTCATATATTTTTTTTAATTATTCTACAATCTATTACTCAAAGATAGTCTGAAAATCGCTGCGTTGTTCATGGAATTTCTCATTTTAACATGTTTAAATCTTTATTAAAACGTAAACTTTAACTGAACAACAACTGCTTTTTTCTCTTCGGTATTCAGATTGCTGAGCGAAATTCCGAGCAAACGCACAGAATCTTTCATTTTTTCCTGATAAAGCAGTTCTTCTACCGTTTCCATAATCAGGTTTTTATCAGAAATAAAATAGGGCATCGTTTTGCTTCTGGTCTGTTGTGTGAAATCGCTGTATTTTATTTTCAACGTGATTGTTTTTCCTGATATTTTATGTCTTTGAAGACGTTTTTCTAAAGAAACCGCTATAGATTCTAATTTTTCGAGCATAAAAATCTCTGACGAAAGATTAACATCAAAAGTGTGTTCTGCTGCAACCGATTTGGTAATCCGTGAAGGCTTTACTTCTGAATTATGGATTCCTCGAACAACGTGGTAATAAAAAGCGCCCGATTTGCCAAAATGTTTTTCTAAAAACTCCAACGATTTGTTTTTTAAATCGATTCCAGTAAAAATACCCAACTGATACATTTTCTCAGTAGTTACTTTTCCGACACCGTAAAATTTCCGAATCGGCAATTCTTCTAAAAAAGCTTCGACTTCATCCGGATTTACCGTTTTCTGACCGTTGGGCTTATTGTAATCGCTCGCAATTTTTGCAACGAACTTATTGATTGAAATACCTGCAGAAGCTGTTAATCCTACTTCATTCAAAATTCTTGATCTAATTTCCTGAGCAAGAAGGCTCGCGCTTGGATTTCCTTTTTTATTCTGCGTTACATCGAGATAAGCTTCGTCAAGCGAAAGTGGCTCAACCAAATCGGTATAATCGTGAAAAATTTTATGAATTTTGGATGAAATTTCTTTGTACCGATCAAATCTCGGTCGGACAAAAATGATTTCGGGACAGTATTTTTTGGCCAATACACCGCTTATGGCACTTCTTACGCCAAATTTACGTGCCTCGTAACTCGCCGCCGAAACGACTCCCCGGTTTTCTGAACCGCCTACCGCAACAGCTTTTCCGCGCAAAGCCGGATTATCCATCTGCTCTACCGAAGCATAAAAAGCATCCATATCGATATGAATGATTTTGCGATATAACGGCGTTTCTGACATATTGCAAATTTAAACAGTATAGCAATAAAAAAGCGATGCAAATAGTTATAAATAGTATCAATTTCTAAAGAATAAGAATTGAATGAGATCAAACCAATAATTCTTTCTATTTTTGCTCTTCTACACGAAAAATTAAATAATGCGTACATTTGTTATAGGCGACATTCATGGCGGATTACTTGCACTTGAACAAGTGATGAAAAAAGCCGAAGTTACCACAGAAGATACTCTCATATTTTTAGGCGATTATGTTGACGGCTGGAGTCAGTCTGTTGAAGTAATCGACTATTTGATAGATTTAAAAAGCAAACAAAACTGCATCTGCATAAGAGGAAATCATGATCAACTGGCATTAGATTGGCTCGAAAACAGACATGATGATTTTGATGAAGAAATGTGGTACAAACATGGTGGAAAAGCCACTGTTGAAGGATACGCCAAAATCTCTGAACAGAAAAAAAAATCTCATATCGAATTTCTTGAAAATCTTCAGGATTATTATCTCGATGATCAGAACCGCTTATTTGTCCATGCCGGATTTACAAATCTAAACGGCGTAAAATGGGAATATTTTTCTAAACTATTTTACTGGGACAGAACACTTTGGGAAACGGCACTCTCATTAGACCCAAAATTAAAGGAAGATGATTTATACTATCCTAAAAGATTTACCGTTTATAAAGAAGTTTACATCGGACACACTCCTGTTACACGAATTGGGCAGACAGTACCCGTAAACAAAGCCTGTGTTTGGAATGTTGATACAGGCGCCGCCTTTAGAGGACCTCTTACAATTATGGATATCGAAACCAAAGAATACTGGCAAAGCGAACCGTTAAATGAATTGTATTTTAACGAAAAAGGTAGGAATTAAAGCATTAAAAATTTACATTTGCCCCGCAAAATAATTAATATTTAAATTTATGAAAAAGGTTTTTACACTTTTGTTTTTAGTATCATTCGGATTTATTAATGCTCAAAAAGCTTTCAATGGCAAAGGAGACGTAAAAGTAAATGTTGGTGCTAATCTACAAGATGGTGGCTCTGGAATTCAGGGATCAGTTGATTTTGGTTTAGGAGAAAATTTCTCTGTTGGTTTTGTAACAACTTATTTATTAGGCGTAGATAACTACACTGGTCTATATGGCACAAGCCTAACTCCATACAATGACAAACCAGACTTTATAGACCGTTTTGATGCAAAAGCGAGAATCAATGCTAACTTATCAAGCGTAATCGGTGTTGAACAATTAGACGTTTATCCTGGATTAAGCTTAGGCTTGCATAATTTTGGAGGCCATGTTGGCGGACGTTATTTCTTTACTGACGGATTTGGTGTTTTCACAGAAGTTGGCTTTCCAATTGCAAAATATGGCTCAAACAATGACCCATTTTATCATTTAAACAATCAAGTTACTTTTAGCTTAGGAGCTTCATTTAATTTATAGTTCTAAAGAAGTTGCTAAGATTCTGAGCTATTAAGACGCTTAGATTCTAATTTTCTTAGAACATCAAAATAAAAAACCGCCTAATTGGGCGGTTTTTTTATGTTTAATAATATCTTCTGACAGGCTTTCTTTTTTTAAATATGGCAAGCAAATCACTTGATGACATTCCTTCCTCTTCTATAAAATCGATTTCTTTTGAGAGCTCTGAAACATCTCTCTTTCTGTAAGGAAACAATAGAGAAAAACACCAAAAGCTTCCGTTATTACCTCCACTCAAAAATGGAGCTAGCATAAGATAAAACGTCAAAAGTCTAAAAAAAACAAAGAACTTACGAAAGCCCTTGCTCAAACCGTTTTCATCATTTTCCCTTATTGCTTTAATAGTAAAATAAAACAGCTGCATTATAAAAACTGGCGCAAGAATGTCTGGCAAATACCTTAAGCTGTAAAAATCAATTAAACAAATTAAAGCAATTATAAAAATTGTAGTAACTATGTTTGTTATTAAGAAATAACTTGCCCATTTAATATCGATTTCAAACTTTTCCAAATGTGTATATTTTAGTCAAGGCAAATGTAAATAAAAGACTATTTAAACTGTTCAAGATTTATCAAAATAAAAGAGAACCTTCATAAAGAAAGTTCTCTTTATCTAAATCACTCTTAAGCATTTCAACTTTGAACCTCTGTACCTTTGTGTCTTTGAACCTAAAAAGACTAAATCACCATTTCAGGAATTTCGCCTTCAATTATCAAATCTGCTTCAGTTGATGCGACAATGTGCTCGACTGAGACGCCTGGCGCTCGTTCTAAGAGCTTAAAACCTTTTTCTGTCACTTCTAGAACCGCAAGCTCCGTTACTACCTTTTTAACGCATCCTACGCCCGTAAGCGGCAAAGTACATTTTTTTAAGATTTTTGATTCGCCCGCCTTATTCACATGCATCATGGCTACGATGATATTTTCGGCAGAAGCGACTAAGTCCATTGCTCCTCCCATTCCTTTTACCATTTTACCCGGAATTTTCCAGTTGGCAATATCTCCATTTTCAGAAACTTCCATTGCGCCTAGAATAGTCAAATCTACTTTTTGGCTTCGAATCATTCCAAAGCTAAAAGCAGAATCAAAGAAACTCGCTCCTGGAAGTGTTGTAATGGTTTGTTTCCCTGCATTAATAATATCTGCATCTTCTTCGCCTTCAAACGGAAAAGGTCCCATTCCGAGAACTCCGTTTTCACTTTGAAATTCAACTGCTATATCTTCTCTAACATAATTTGCAACCAAGGTCGGAATTCCAATACCCAAGTTTACGAAATAACGGTCTTTTACTTCCTTTGCAATTCTTTTTGCTATATCTTCTTTTGTTAACATATTTTCTAATTTGTCAATTTGGAAATTAGATCATTAGATAATGCCTCATTTTGCACAATCTATCAGTTATCTAATTATCACATTATCTTAATTATCTAATTCTCTTTTGGTAAAATAATTCCAAGTTGCCTTGGCTATATCTGCAATTATTTTTTCAGTATTTTCTTTGGTTTCAGTAATCTCTTTTAAATAAACAGAAAGAATAAAGTGTTTTCCATTTGGAAACTTTACAATTCCAATGTCGTTCATTGCAACTCTCAGATTATTATCATTTGTTCCTGAAATTCCAGTTCTATGTGCTAATTCGGTATTTTCGGGAAGTCCGGCTTTCATCCAAGTAAGTCCTCTTGACGTTTCAACCATTATTTGATACAAATACTTTGTTGTTTCTTCTTTTAAAACTTCTCCTTTAAAAAACTTCTCAAGCAATTCTGTTGTTGCTAGCGGAGTTGTGGTATTGACATAAAGATTTTTCCACGTCCTCATTTGGTCTTCGTTCATTTTAATAACGAAATCCTTGATACTTTGATCATTTATAAACTTTTGAATGTACTTTGTACCTCCAACTAAATTGATCAAAATGTCGCATCCATTATTGTCGCTATGAGAAACTGTGTAGCGAAGTATTTTATCTAAAGTCAAATTTACATTTCCCTCTGGATAATCTACTTTCATCGGACTCCACGTATCTTCCTTTAAATCTTTCTTTTTTATAAAGATTTCTTGAGTAAGATTAAGTTTTCCTTCATCCACTTTATGCAAAACTGCCAGAGCAATATGAAATTTAAACACGCTCATCATCGGCATTTTTAAATGCCCATTAATGCTTAAAGTGTCCTTATCTTCAATACTTTTAATAGAAATTCCAATTGTTGCATTCTTAGTTCCAATAATTTGATTTAGTTCTTTTCTAAGATCAGATGTTGTCTGAGAAAAAGCCTGAAAAGTCAAAAACGAAATAAGAAGTATAGAAAGTTTGCTCATATTTTTAATGTATCAATTAGTCAATTTGATAATAAGATAATTCTTTTAGATTGCATAAAGCATTTTCTAATTGACTAATTTAAGCCCTCTGTCTTACAGTACGTTGTTCAATTCGTTTCTCAAATTTCTCTCCCTGAAAAATTCGTTGTACCATAATTCCTGGAATATGAATCTGGTTTGGATCTAATGAACCAACCGGAACCAATTCTTCTACTTCGGCAATCGTAATTTTTGCAGCACCCGCCATTGGAGCGTTAAAGTTTCTCGCCGTTCCTTTAAAAATAAGATTTCCTGCTTCATCTCCTTTCCATGCTTTCACAATAGCAAAATCGGCTTTGAAAGCTTCTTCCATGATGTGCATTTTTCCGTTAAATTCGCGAACTTCCTTTCCTGCTGCAACCTCAGTTCCATAACCGGCCGGAGTAAAAAAAGCAGGAATACCGGCTTGAGCTGCACGGCAACGTTCTGCCAAAGTTCCCTGAGGAGTCAATTCGACCTCTAATTCTCCTGAAAGCATCTGGCGTTCGAACTCAGCATTTTCTCCCACATAAGAAGAAATCATCTTTTTAATCTGTTTCTTCTGCAAAAGAAGTCCCAACCCAAAATCGTCTACACCTGCGTTGTTTGAAATACAAGTCAAATCTGAAATCGTGGTGTTTACTAAAGCTGCGATTGTATTTTCAGGAATTCCGCAAAGACCGAAACCTCCAAACATAATGGTCATGCCACTTTCAATTCCGTTAATAGCATCCTGAACATTATTTACTTTTTTTGTTATCATAACAAACTGTCTTTATTACTGTATATTTTTTATAAAAATAAGATTTTCAGATTTAATTATAACGATTTCGCAAAAATAAAACCCAAATAAAAATCCCTTTACTGATTCTTCTTAAAAGAGCAGTAAAGGGATGATATATAGCTAGATGCTTTTTATTGCAACATTGTTACAACTGGAATTCATCTGTATTTTGTTCTGTATCTGTAGTATCTTTTACAATTACTGGTCTTTGATAACAGTCTACTTTGATAGAAAGATTTTTCGGACGCTCAAATTCTCCTTTAGAAATCTGAAGATCTTTATCGGCGTAGCACTTTTTCATGAAATAACCCCAAACAGGTAAAGCCGCAGTTGCTCCTTGTCCGTAAGTCAAACTTTTAAAACGAGCCGAACGGTCTTCACATCCAACCCAAACTCCAGTTACTAAGTTCGGAACCATTCCCATAAACCAACCATCAGATTGATTTTGTGTCGTTCCTGTTTTACCTGCAATAGGATTTGTAAACATGTATGGATAACCTGTCCAACGGTTGTCTCCGCTTCCGCCTCCTTGCGTACGTAAACGCACACCAGAACCACTTTCTGTTACCCCTTGAAGTAATTTGATTACAGCAAAAGCAATATCTTTATTTAAAACGTCATGAGACTCAGGAATTGGTTCGTAGATAACCTCTCCACTTTTATTTTCGATTCTGCTTAAAAACTGAGGTTTTACATAAACTCCTTGGTTCGCAAAAGTACTGTATGCCGCAACCATATCTTCTACTGTAATATCAACAGCTCCTAATGCAATTGAAGGCTGTACGGGAATTTCCGTCTTTACTCCTAACTTCTTAGTCAGTTCAACCACTGCTTCTGGACTTGTTCTATCAATTAATTTGGCAGATACTGTATTAATCGAAGCTGCTAAAGCTTGTTTTAAAGTAACCATTCCGCGGTATCTGTAATCCGAGTTTCTTGGCTCCCAGTCAGCTGTAACGTGATGGCGTCCTTTATGAATCATAAAAGGACCATCTAGGATAGAATCACAAGGAGACATGTTTAACTGCTCGATAGCTGTTGCGTAAACAAAAGGTTTAAAAGTAGAACCTACTTGTCTTGCACCCTGACCTACGTGATCATACTGAAAGTATTTGTAGTTGATACCACCAACCCAAGCTTTAATTGCTCCAGTCTGAGGCTCCATCGACATTAAACCAGATTGAAGGAAATGTTTGTAATAACGAATAGAATCCGTTGGTGTCATGATTGTATCACGTTCTCCTTTCCAGGTAAATACAGTCATTTTTGCTTTTACGTCAAACGATTTAATGATTTCTTCTTCGCTTTTGCCCATATCTTTTAAAGTAGCCCAACGAACGGAGTTCTTCATCGCCTGCATCATGATACGATCTGTTTCGGCTTTTGTAATATTAACAAAAGGTGCATTTTTATTGTTTTTCATATCAATAAAAAATTGCTGTTGCAGATTTTTCATATGTGCCGAAACCGCTTCTTCTGCATATCGCTGCATTCTCGAATCGATTGTAGTATAAATTTTCAGACCATCTTTATAAACATCATAATCTGATCCGTCTGGCTTTTTATTTTCAGCTGTCCATTTCTTCATGTAGTCACGAAGGTATTCTCTAAAATAAGTTGCCATTCCTTCACGATGGCTTTCCAGTTTGAATTTTAAAGAAATCGGAAGCGCCTGAAGTCTTACTTTTTCAGATTCAGAAATCATCTTTGCTTTTGCCATCTGAGATAAAACCACATTTCGACGGTTTTTAACACCTTGTGGATTTCTAACCGGATTATATAAACCTGAATTCTTGAACATACCCACCAAAATAGCCGATTCGTCTAATGTCAGGTTTTTTGGGTCTTTTGAAAAATAGGTCTGTGCTGCAGAACTTACTCCAACAGAATAATTTCCGAAGTCGTAAACGTTGCAATACATTGCCAAAATCTCATTTTTTGTATATTGTCTTTCCAGACGAATGGCGATAATCCATTCTTTGATTTTTTGTACAATCCTGAAAGGCAGAAATTTAGAACCCTCGCCATGAAACAACTGTTTCGCAAGCTGTTGCGTTAGCGTACTAGCTCCTCCGTTTGTTCCAAAAGAAGATACAGCTCTTAAAGTTCCTCTTCCGTCAATTCCAGAATGCTCATAAAAACGTGCGTCTTCTGTTGCTACTAAAGCTTCTACAAGACTTTTTGGCAAATCTGAATATTTAAGCTGTGATCTGTTGGTTTTGAAATATTTACCCAGCACTACTCCATCCGAAGAAATAATTTCTGTAGCCAGATTAGAATCCGGATTTTCTAAATCTTCAAAAGAAGGCATTGAGCCAAATAACCCCCATGAAGCAAAGAGAAAAAATGCCAGCATTCCCAATAGTGAATAGGCAAAAAGTCTCCAAAATTTCTTTTGGTAGTATTTAATGTCTTTTACGGTGTTTGATTGATTGTTTTTTTTAGTAGCCATAATTATTCTCTAATCTTTTTGTTCTATTCTAAAACCAACGTCTGTAATTCCTTCAAGTTCGTTAACGCCCGGAACTTTACCAGACTCTCTCAATGCTTGTTTAATATTTACTTTGTATTTGCCTCTAAACTTTACATTGTCTTTGTAAAAAAGCTTGCTTTCTTTTATATCGCTGAAACCGTTTCCGAGCAATGTTCCGTCTGGCGCTGCCATATCGTATTCTAAAGTATCGACTCTGGTGAAACCGTTTGGCATTTCGAGAGCAACAATTAAAAATATGTTATTGAACGGATAATTATTGTTATCTCTTAGATTTACAAACAAATTGTATCTTTTGGTTGAATCTAAAACCGGCAGGTCAAACGTTACAATACTGTCTTTATGCCAAGCACTTCCTACAGATTTGTATTCATCAAACACTCTTTTTTTATCGCAGGAAAAAAGAAGAATGGCTGCCAAAAGAAGAATACCACTATTTCTTATTCTCATTTTTTGTATTCGTTATAGGTTTTTTCGGCTCGTTTGATTTGGAATCATTCGGTTTGTTTGATTTGTTCGAATGATTTTTGTTATGATTATTCTTGTTTTTATTTGAATTTCTTCCGCCCTGTTTCCCACCGTTATTGTTTCCACCTTGGTTCTGATTCTGTTCTGTTTTTGCAGGAGCAGCTACAACAGCACTTTCGGCACTTTGTTTACGCTTACGGTTTGGTTTTTTCTTTCTTTTCGGCTGATCAAAACGGGTTAAACTTTCCTGACCCATCGCGTTATTGAAATCTTTTTCAGGTTCTGAAGTTACTTCAATTGCAAAATCCTCCAAAGAAGAAACTTTGTTTTTCTGTTTATTTTCGGCAATAATTTCTTTTACCTGATCAATTTTCAAAACGTGCCAATTGGCGAAATTGTTAGTGTAAGCATACCACATCAACCCTTTAAAAATATCTTGTTTCTGGCATACAGCATCTCCTTTTTCGGTAATCAGCTTGGTATCGTAATCCGGAAAATCTTTTAAAGCGTCCATGTAAGTATCTAACTCATAGTTTAGACAGCATTTTAATTTACCGCATTGTCCTGCTAACTTCTGAGGATTTAAAGACAATTGCTGGTAACGTGCCGCTGAAGTATTTACGCTTCTAAAATCGGTCAGCCAAGTAGAACAGCAGAGTTCGCGCCCGCAGGAGCCTACTCCTCCCAAACGCGCAGCCTCCTGGCGGAAACCAACTTGTTTCATTTCTACTCTAGTGCTAAATTCCTTCGCAAAGTCTTTAATCAGCATTCTAAAGTCAACACGGTCATTTGCAGTATAATAAAACGTTGCTTTTGATCCATCTCCTTGAAATTCGATATCCGAAATTTTCATTTCGAGTTTATGATGAATTGCCAGCTCACGTGCACGAACCTTCATTGGTTCTTCACGATCGCGCGCTACAGACCAAATATCGATATCTTTCTGAGAAGCTTTTCTGTAAATTTTCGGAATGTCGTTACTTTCGTAATTCGCTCCTTTTTTCTTCATCTGAATTTTTACCAATTCGCCTGTAAGCGTTACAATTCCGATATCATGACCCGGCGAAGCAACAGTTGCTACGATATCGCCGATACTTAAAGTTAATTTTTCTGAATTTCTGAAGAATTCTTTGCGTCCGTTTTTAAAACGAACCTCAACACAATCAAAAATCGCCTCTCCATTAGACGGACTCATATTGGAAAGCCAGTCAAAAACTGTCAATTTATTGCAGCTGTCGGTGCCGCAAGTGCCATTATTTTTACAACCTTTTGGTGCACCACCATCTGAGGTTGAACAACTTGTACATGCCATAATTATATATGTAGTGCTGCCACAATGCAGCTTAAGTTCATAAACGTTTGATCGGTAAAGATAGTATTTTTTTTATTTGGCTTTTTATAGATTCCTTCTAAAGGGTTGTTAAATAAAAAAATGTCATTTATTGCTTCAAAATGAAATGATTAAAAGCAATTTGTTATATAATATGTAAGAATAAAAATGGTAAAAAATCCTTGTCTATTACTTACACCTGTAAGTGTCGTTGTTTAGAAATAAAGCTTATTCTTTCATTTTTAAAACTTATTGGGCATTTTTTCATTTTGAGCTATCTTTTACTTTTACGTCCTTTTCTTATTAAAATAAACTTAACAGAAAGCAGCACTTTCCATTGAACACAAAACTAAATTTTATGAAACTAAAAAAAGTAATACTAGCAATTATACTGATTGCAAGTTCGACCAGCTTCGCTCAATCTAACAAAGATGTAAATGATGTCAAATACCGCAGAAGTTCTCTGCATACTGTTTTAATAGAATCTGAAAATTTTCCAAAAAAAGACCAGGTCATTAAAGCTTACTATAATTCGCCTTTCCCAGATAAATATGATGACCATACAATTGGAGAAAAGTCCTTTGATCCTAAAAAATATGGTTTAACCGATGATACATCAGATGAGAAAATGATTCCGGTTATAAACAAATACTTTACAGACAACAAAATAGCCAACAAGTTAGTTGCCAAATGGTTTAACCGAAAAACTAACGGAACATTCGATATTAGTTTAGTAAGTGAGAGAGGATTAATAAATGCTTCTTTTACTGACATCAAAACTGCCGAAGCTTCTTCAGAAGGAAAAGCATTACTGCAATCAGCAGGATTAGAACTAATTGGAAACACATTTGTTGTGGTTTCAAAAATGAAATTCATCGAAAACGAACCTGTTGCAAGAGCAGCCAGAGAAGCAGCTTATGTAGCTGCAAATAAAATAAGTGTTTCTATGCTTAGAAACAAAGCAATAGATGTTGCTGACAAAGGGTATGAAAGAGCAAAAGAAGGTTATTCTGTATGGACTACATCATACCTATACAAATTAAAATGGGATGATGACACTAGCAACACTTTTTATCAGGATTATTGGATTGACAACTCTACAACTGGAAATGTAGCAGAGAAAAAAGCAAAGTTTGATAAATCAGATTTGTTTCAATTAGAACTTATTGGTTCAGAGAGTTCAACAAGTTTGGTAACTTTTTCGCTTAACGGAAAAAGAACAGAAAATGAAATCATCAATCTTGCTGTAACAAGAAATATTGATAATGTTTATGCGAAGCTTCAGAAGAAATATGATATGTTCAAAACCAAAGTGCCATTGTTTACAGGAAATCCTATAACTGCAAAAATTGGTATTAAAGAAGGTCTTGAAGCAGGAGATAAATTTGACGTTTTAGAAGCTAATATGGATCCTAAAACTGGAATTATCGAGTACAAAAAGAAAGGAACCATCAAAGTGGAGAAAAACAAAATCTGGGATAACCGCTATACAGGAGGAATGCCTCTTTTGGATGATGAAGGTAACGAAATCAAACAAACCATCGAGTCAACTACATTTGAAGGTGGCAGTAAATACTATCCAGGAATGTTGATTAGACAAGTTAACTAATTATCAAAAAAATGAAAAATCTAAAATATACTATCACATTGTTACTTTTTATAGCTGTTTCAACAATAAGTAATGCTCAGCAAAGAAAAGCAAACAAAGATACTGAAGCGTGGCGATATGAAATTGAAGCTGTTCAAACAGGAACTCAGGGAACTTATTTAATAAAAGTCTGGTCGTATTCTAAAAAACCAGAAGTGGCCACAGAACAATCTAAAAAGAATGCTATTCACGGTGTTATCTTCAAAGGATTTGCAGGAAAATCTGGCGTTCCAGGTCAAAGTCCGTTAACGAACAACTCTAACTTAGAAGAAGAAAAAGCAGACTTTTTTAAAAGCTTTTTTAGTGATGGAGGAAAATACATGAAGTACGTTTCTTTATCAAATGATGGAGCAGTTGCTGCTGAAGACCGTATGAAAATTGGCAAAGAATATAAAATTGGAGTAATCGTTTCTGTAAATGTTGCCGAACTGAGAAAAGAGTTGGAAAATGCAGGAATTATTAAATCACTTTCAAGCGGATTCTAAATTTTAAAAATAAAAAATAGCTAAAAATGAAAAAAGTAATTCTAATCGTAGCACTTTTTTTAAGTGTTTTAACTACAAATGCTCAGGCAAAAAAACCAACTATTATGGTTGTTCCTAGTGATGTTTGGTGCAATCAGCGTGGTTATATGCTTGAATACAATAATCAGGGAACAATTGTAAAAGTTCCAGATTATAAAACAGCCCTTCAGGAAAATTCAAATCTTTTAATTGCTATCAGTAAGATTAACGAATTGATGGCTGCGAGAGGATTTCCTTTAAAAAATTTAGAATCGGCTTTAAAATCACTTGAGAGTGAAGCTGCAGAAGATGCGATGCTAACCAGTAAAACAAGCGGTGCATCGGTTGCTGAAAGCCCAATTGACAAGTTGAAAAAAACAGCTAAAGCTGATATCATCATGCAGTTGACTTGGAATGTAAATACAATGGGACCAAAACATTCCGTTACTTTCAACCTTCAAGGTTTAGATGCTTATACAGACAAACAAATTGCAGGAGCATCTGGAACCGGAAACGAATTGATTGGCTCCAATTTGCCTGTAATGTTAGAAACAGCTGTTTTATCACATATTGATAATTTCAACACACAATTAATGAGTCATTTTGATGACATGTTTGCTAATGGAAGAGAAATTACCTTAAGACTGAAAAAATTCGATTCATTTAAAGGTGATTTTGAAACTGATTATGGTGGAGACGAACTAGGAAATCAGATTGATAACTGGGTAAAAAACAACACAGTAAAAGGACGTTTTAGTGCTACAGACGCTACAGAAAACATGATGCTTTTTGAACAAGTACGAATTCCGCTTGCTGATGCAAATGGAAAAGCAATCGATGCAAAAGGATGGGCAAAAGGACTTCAAAAATATCTGAAAGATACTTATAAAATAGATTCAAAATTAATGACAAAAGGACTAGGTCAGGCTTCTATTGTGGTTGGAGAAAAATAATCTTAATACCTAAAAAAGATGAAAAAAATAATTTCAATACTATGTCTTCTTTTAATGTTTGGAGTAAAAGCCCAAACGAAGAATTCGTCTGATGCCAGTTCACAAATTGACATAACAGCATACGTTCCCGATCAAGTAGAAGGTCTGACTGATATTGCAAGAAATAATCTTGAGAATAAATTATCGCAGATTATTACATCAAGTGGTTTAGGAGTAAGTTCTGAAAATTCTAGATTTATTATTACTGCAAATGTTGTGGTTTTAACAAAAGACATTACGCCAACAGCGCCGCCAATGCAGGCGTATACTTTAGGAGTGAATCTTTATATTGGAGACGGAATGGAAGGTATTAAGTTTTCGAGTTGTTCTGTAACACTGAAAGGCGTTGGCGAAAATGAAACAAAAGCATATATGTCGGCTCTAAAAAACTTAAAAGTAGAGGATCCTAAATATCAGGATTTCATCGCTAAGGCAAAAGTGAAAATTGTAGATTATTATAATCGTAAATGCGACTTTATTATCAAAGATGCGAAGGCTCAAGCCAGCCAGGGCCAGTATGAAGCTGCTTTATATAAATTAGCCACAATTCCTGATGCCTGCAAGGCTTGCTACGACAAAAGTCTTCCGGTTACAAAAGTGATTTACAAACAATACATTGATAATGATTGTAAAGTAAAACTAAATCAGGCAAAAAACATTTGGAATACCAGTCAGGATGAATCAGGAGCTTATGCAGCAGGAGAATATCTGACAGAAATTAGTCCAAATGCAAGCTGTTACGGCGAGGCAAAAGCATTTACAGATAAAATGGGTGCCAAAATTATGTCAGATCATAATAAAGCCTGGAATTTTGACATGAAAGTATATCAGGATGAAGTTACAGCCGACAGAGCTGCTTTGAAAGCAGAAAGAGATATTGCGATGGCTTATGCCAAATCAACATCTGTTAGTTACATTGTTACCGGCTGGTGGTAAAATTTTTTAATTCACTATCAATAAAATGTATTAATCTTACAATCCCACAGGTTTTCTTGTGGGATTTGTGGTTTTTAGAATAAAAAAATATACGAAAGAAAATGAGGAAGGATAAAATGTATCGCTCCCACACAAATCCGCGATATCGGGTTTATTGGTGTCAAAAATTTTATCAAAAATGACCATTAATGAACATATTAATCTTTGATGGCATATATTGTATGAAGAAGATGCGTACCAGCAATCAGGATATCGATTGTTTAGAAAAATATTAGAAATACAAAAAAAAAGTAAAAATGAGTTTAGAAAAAATTGAAAATGTACTTTCTGAAAATCTTGGAGAAGGATATAGAATAGTTAGAGAAAACGGAGATTTATCACCAATGATTGAATGGGTTGATTGGATTCAACAGTCAGATGATGAGGAAGATATTATGGTTGAAGTTTCTTTTGAAGACGACACAAAAGAGACTTTTAAGAAAGGAATATTCTTAAAACAAATATGGCATGAAGATGTATAATTTTTTGATGGCAACTCATAGCGCGGATTAAAACTTATTTCGACACAATTATAGCTTTTAAAAGCTACAATTGTGTTTTTCTCTTTATGCTTTTGTCAGATTTTCTTTTTAGATAAAAAAAATTATCCTCCAGCCAGTACGAGCATCTTGATTGCAGTAAAAACATTAAAACACTATTAATTAGACAACTACAACATGGAAGACAAATCAAAATTAGAAATCGAAATAAACGGCGCAAAAGACATTGCTTTTTTAAAAAACAGTAACCTTGACGACATTGAAGATTTATCGTTATTGATTTATACACCAGTTTCACTTCGGTTTTTAAAAAATTTCAAGAACCTTAAAAGACTTTTAATTGCTGGAAGTATAAAAGATTATTCGCCCGTTTCAGGCTGTACAACTTTAGAAACGTTGCATATTTCAACCAGCGGTGCTATTGATAATTTAGATTTCATAAAACCTCTTTCTATCAAAACTTTGGAGTTAGAGTGTTTTAGAACAAAAGCAAAACCGTTTATTATTCCAAATTTAGAAACGATTGAATCGCTGAGTATTTCATCTGTTTCTGCAATTGCCGACTTGTCGTTCTTGTCAGAGTTTACAAATCTGGAAAAACTATTTCTTTTTGAACAGCAGTCAAAAGTGTTATTCGGCTTTACCAAACTAAAGAAATTAGAAGTCTTGCATCTTACCAATATGTTTCATCTGAAAAACTTTCAGGAATTAAAAACCATTCCGCAATTGGAAACCTTGAACATTCATCAGTTTTACATCAACCGAAAAATAAAAACAGATGCAAAAGCAGAATTAATGAAAATTATAGCTGATTTAACAAACATAAAAACCATCAGAATTACCATAAACGGCGATAGCAACCTCTATAATAATACTGTTGCTTAGCAATTTTATTTGTGTATCGTGAATAAACTTTCAGTTTTATAGAAAGCATTGAGAAGCTGTATTATGGGCTTAATAAGTTTAAATAGTAAAAGAAATTATAAACCATCCGAAAAAGGATATAAAAACAAAATTAAAATGAAAAACAATTGGGCAATACGATTAATAGAAGTTGAGGGTTTTACAGCAACAGCCACAGTCAATAAAGGTTATTTAGAGTTTCAGGACAAAGATAAATTTCCGTTTTTATTGAGCGTTGAATTATCATTGCTTGAAACCGAAAACGATTTGCCAACAGAAAAAGAAAATGCACGATTAATTGAAATTGAAGAAAATTTATTGAACATATTTAAATCAACACAACAAGTTCATTATGTAGGGCATATTACACGAAAAGGATTTAGGGATATTCTTTGTTATGTAGGAAGCGAAGACCTGGACGGAGAAGCAATTGGAGCTTATTGTGACAGTATTGAAGCAGAAAGAGAGATTGCGATTGATATTAATGAAGATTCAGAATGGGAAACGGCAGAAAATGTTTTAGGTTAAAATCCCCGCTCCACAAAACATTCATAATCGCTGTGCAAATGTTTCCAGACTTTGCAAAACATTAAACCGCTAAATACAATTTTAGTTTTATAGGCGATTTTGCAGAAATAAGTGAATCAAAAATCTTTAATATATAAAGATAAACTAAATAAAAATGGAATTACGAAAAGAAATAGAACCTCAATTTGATATTGCCGAAAAATTTTATCCCGAAGTTTTGAAACTCATTTTAGAATATACTGATTATTGTGACGAAAACGGCGATGAAGAATTTGTTGAATACAAAAAACTGGAAGAAAAACTGCACCTAATGACAGGAAAAGATATGTCGCAGTTTAATCTTTGGGAATGGTGGGAAGAAGATGGAGCCGAAAATCTCGCTTTTAATGTTTCTTTACCCGACCCTGAGAAAGTTGAAAATATAACCCAGGAAGAACTGTATGAAATCGTGAGACGTTTAACAACTTTTGAAGAACCTGATAAAAATTCTCCGGAATTTATTATAATGTTTGGTATGAATACCGTTTTTGGGAATGGTTATTTTTATAAATTTTTAAAATTAAATTTCAAAACATTCAACTATAAACTATTTCAAAGAAACAAAGATAAAAATGGTAACTATTTCGAATATTCGATTGATGAAACAGTAGAAATTCTTTGGAACAATGGCAACTTTTGTTAATTAAAATAACCAATAAAAAACGCTCCACAAAACATTCAAAATCACTGTGCCAATGTTTTCAGACTTCTTACAGCATCAAAAGGCTCAATACAATTTTAGTTTTATAGAATAATTTGCAGAGCGGAAAAATTGAAATATTTAAAAATAAAAAATTATGAATTTAGGCAAAGAATTATTTATCAAAGCTCTTGAGAATATAGACTTTGATTACAAAAGTTCAACATTTAAAGTAACAGACAAATCAATAGTGTTTTTTGAAGAAATAGGATTATCAACTGAACTTGTTGAATCCCGATACCGCTGATTAAACTGAACAATAATCCTAAAAAATTGAAAAATGAAAATTAAACTATACCCAGAATTCAATGACGTTTTTACAGATGAAACATTGAAAGGAATATTTTATCCTTTATGTAGTTTGACACTTGAAAAATATCCAAATAAAATATTTCATTTCATCTCGTCAAATGGACTTTGGATAGACGAAGACTACGAAACAAAAGAAAACAGATTCAATTATACTTTATTTGATATTGAAGAAAATAAATACAAATTCAATGGTAATATAAAACTTTACAAAGGTTCCGAAAAAGCGAAAAATATATTTGGAGAATTACAAATAGACTTCGAAAATAATGGAAAAGTTTACTTAGAAAATAAAACTAAAACAGAAGATTATATTGAAACCCAAAAACAAAATCTGAACATACAAACTGATGATGAATTTGATGCCGATTATTATATACAAACCTTTTACGAATTTTCTATTAACAAACTCAACTATGAATTAAATAATGGATTTGGTTTATTTAGGTCTAAAATGGAAAAATATTGGTCAAAACCAGACAAGCAAAGTCCGATTATATACGATGAAACAACAGACGAATTAAAAGGAACTTTGCATCATTATGACAAACCAAAAATTGAAGAAATTGAAAAGTTTGAAGTGATTGGCAAAATAATAGGTTTCGAGTTTTTTACAGATGGAAACGATACCGTTTTATTTTACAACAATACAGACAAGATACTGTGTGCAAATTTTTACTCTTAATGTATCAAAACCACAACCTTAAAAACACAAAACAAATGACAGATTATTTATTACCTTATTTTGGATTGATAAATCCAGATAATTTAGAAGAAGATTATCGAATTTCTATTGAATTAAAAGGTAAAGAAATTGGAATTGACATCAACTTTGGCAAGACAGCTATTGAGAGAAACGGAATGGATGTCATTAAAAATTTTCTGGAAAACATCGAAAATTATGATAAACAAAACATGGTGTTTATAAAACATGATTATGATGATGAAAATGGAGACACCGTAAAACAGTTTGTAACAGAACATGTTGAGGATTATGGAGATGAATTTCTGGAAGAACTCCATATAGACTTAGAGGGAGACAAAGAAAAACAGTTTATGGCTATGCTCCATTTGACAAGAGTAGGACTGTATCCAGATAAAAAGTATAATTCATCTTATTATGCTGTGTTTGATTATACCGTTAATAAAGATTTGACAGACCAAATAATTGCAGTAAAAACAGATGAAAACGGTAATCTGGATCATTTAGCATGGGAAAGCTAAATTGTTTTTTTTATTTTCAAAAATAGTGATAGGTAATTAAATAGGTTTGAGTCACCAAAGATTGCACGAGCAAGATGCTCGGGCCAGCAGGAGATACCACTACATTTATTGAAGCAATAAATTATTATCTGGAAATGGATGATTTTTTTGGATTAAAAAAGTATATAATCATGACTAACAATCGCATAGAAAAACAAATTCAAAAAGCACGAGAAACGAAAACCTCTTGCATGAGTAATACAAAATGGATTAAATTTTTTAATGCCATAGAAACAGAAAATGTACACGTCGGAAATGTAAGCCTGAAATGCCTGACCGACAATAAAGAATATCCTTTTACTTTACACCCCGGTATTCATGAGAACAGACAATATACCGCTGATAACGGCACACAAGGTCCCGTTAAACTATCAGAAATAGAATGGATTTTTGTTCCGGCTGTGTATGAAATAAAACGTTTCAACAGAACAGAAAAACTGGCTTCACCACAAATATTGAATGACACAGAAAAGATAAAAGAATTGCTTGATGCGCTGGGGAAATTTGAATATGAATTTGATCATACAGGTATAAAACTATATGGGTATAAATAACGACTGAAAAACAAAATGCAACCAATGAGACAACTAACCATTACCGCCATAACAGAAATAGCTATGCAATTTATAGATACAAATGGAAATGAATTTGAAATGGATATTGCGCAAATGGATATTCCCGACCACACCACTATGCAAGTGGGCGACAAATTGTTTCATATCGAACACCATTATTATGATGTATGTGATCCTGAAGGTAAAATGAGACAAGGTTTTGTACGTTTAAATCATTTAAGAAAGAAGTAATGAGTTTTTAGGACTTAGTAATCAGATAAAACGCATGAAAGATTGCACGAGCAAAATTCTCGCTCCAGCAGGAGACTTTTGTAAAAAATCAAAATCATTATAAAATAAAGAGAAATGGAAAATAGATTGCCGGTAACGCGGATTTGCAATTCCCAGCTGGCGATGGTTTACGAAACAAAAATATAGAGTAAAATATTATGAAAACAGTTTATCTAAAAAACGTTGAGAAAGAGTATCAAAAAGCTATTGAACAATTAGTAAGTAAAGGTGTTGCTTTAAGTCCTGATGATATTGTTGAATTATCTAAAATATTGTATTCTGACATAAAAGTAAGAGGTATTTCTGCAGAAGATAGCGATAACGACATGTTGCTCTTTCAATACGGAACATACAACTGGGGCGGAGAACTTGGCGAGCATTTCAGCTTTGATATTACACGACAGTTTTCAAAAAAGAATTTTGATATGTTCCAACTCTCATTAACATTAGTTTTTGAACCAACTCATTTCAAAGAATTGGATAGTTATAATTCATGGAGTTCTGATTTTAAAAACATAGAGGAATGGATTGAAAATATTAAGAATACTCACGGTTATCAGTTAGCTAAATCACAACCCATAAAAACATATCAATTAATATTTACTCAGGTTTAATACCAATTATTGCTACAATCCGATCGCGCAGAAATTCTTTCTGTGCTCGCACCAGCTGGGGGATTATCACAATCCTGAATTAGTTTGGGGACGTGTCGAAAAATATAATATTACAAACTATAGTGGAGTAGCAACTTTACTAGTGCAGCCACATCAAAATTTTGGAATTAACAAAAATGAGCCTTTAGCATTTGCTTTAAGGACATATAAGGAAAAATTAGCAATTATAGGGATAGTTGATAATGAGAAGTCAAAAAACGAAGCCGTGGTGGAAGATTTGGTAATTATAGTATTTAAAAAGTTACATCAAAAGAAATAAAACGTATAAATGATCAAAATTATAAAACCTTCGCTAGTTATTACATTCCCTCCAGTTGGCGCGAGCATCTTGTCTCGTCCTGAAAAAGTAGAATAGAATACTGGTTTTCAAATGACTGGACATTGACTGTATTTTTTCAAAAGGATAAAGTAATTGCTTCCGACAGACTTCCCTATCATCACTTTTGCTAAAAAGTAATTATGTATTAAACATAACCACTATTAAAAAACACATATTAAGAAATGAAACAAAAATTTATAATCTCCTCTCTGTTGCTTTTTGTCGTTATTATTTCCTGCAAAAAAGAGGATTCTAAAACACAACCAAACAATTTGATTGAAACGGAAAAGAAAGACGACAAAAAATCAGAATCTAAAAACGAACCGCAAAACGTTGCTCTTGCGTTTTACAAATGGTATCTGAAAGATATTTATTTAAAAAAGTTTGTAGAATCTCCTGATGTAGTATTGTCAAAAGACAGTATCTATGTTTTGGACACATCAGAACATAAAAAATTTCTTGAAACCAGCGGTTATTTCTCTCCCAAATTTTATGAAAACGAAGTCGTTTCTTTCAGGAATTGCGAGAATAAACTAAGATCTGTAAGCTGGAAAAAAGTTGAAGAATCTGGAGCTGTAAATCCTGCTGAATATGTAGAAGGAAACGAATGTGCCTTTACCCATTACATGATTTGGACAAACGGACAAGGCGAAAATCTGGACACAGCCGAAATAGAAAAATATTCCATTAAAGATAATACAGCATTGGTTATAATTAAATTGTCAAACTCACCGGAAGGCGGTTTTTATTCCAGACCACATGTTTCTATGGTTAAAGAGAATGATAAATGGAAGATTTCGAAAATTGAGGTTCATTTTGATGAGTAGCGAAATTATAATCCTAATGGGCTAATTTGAAACGCACTACACGAAAGGATTCGTGCGGTAGCGGAGTATACTAGAGAAGAATTAAACAAAATGATGTAAACAATTACAATAAAAACATACCCCGGCTGGCGCGAGCATCAAAGCGCTCTAAACCCGTCTTCTATCGAGATTCAACAGCAGTACTTCTATTGCTCTCTTCATCGTGTCCTGAAACGTAACAAGCCACTTTAAAAATGAAATTGATGAAAACTGATAATTTACTTGAATTAATAAAAGAATTAAACGCTCAACCGATAAAATTCAGATTAAAATTAAGAAATAAAGATAAAAATCTGACTTGGGAAGATTGGATTATTAATACTACCGGAACTTATATCGAAACTGGACATACGGGCCCTAATACTATAGACAAAATTGAATATATTGAAATAAATCCCATAGAAGAAAAAGACATAGGGAAATTAGTTCCTAAAAGAATGATAAATCATACCTTGGAAATTATTAAGATTATTGAAAACAGAAATATAAACTTTGAGCAATGTGAAAACACGATTAAGATTGAGCTATATGCTGAAAAATAATTATTATAAAAGAGAGAAATAAAAAAAGCTACACTAGTATTCAAATCATTCTGCCAATGTTTCCAGACTTCTTACAGCATCAAACCGCTAAATACAATTTTAGTTTTATAAAAGACTTTTAACATTATAAAGAACCAGCATCAAAATCAAAGACCAATGAATGCAAACCAAATAATAGCAACAGCACAGGAACTTATTGCAAAAGGCAAACGCGATTTTGCCAAAAACCCGATAACGCGGATTTGCAATCCCGTAATGCATCTCAACAAGCAGAGAAAAATAAAAAAATTTCTTTTTTTCGTCCAAAACGATTCTTATTTTTCATCCTTCATTCTATAAAACATTCTATAAAAGTCAACTATTTCAAGTTTCGTTTTGAAAGAAATCAGAATCGATTTAACTTTAGAAACGATTTGCAACCCTAAATTCAAAACATGAAATTTTCAATAATCACAAACCGTAACGAAAAAGAAACCAACGTTAAAAATTTTGACAATATTGAAAATGAGTTACATAATTGCAAAAAAACAGACGATTTTATCATCATCAATAACACTCCTGCTATTGATAACGCTATTTATTTGCAGGCAATACTCACGGGCAAAAACAAATTTACACTTGAAATACGACTGGAATATGAAAATGATTTTTCGCAATATGGCATTGAAGAAGCTTCAAAATCAAGTTGCTTAGAAATTTTCAGAAACTATTTTGAAGGCCATTTGCCCGATTTAAATCAATGGGAAGATATTACAAAATATGTAAAACAGCATTATTATAAAACCGAAGTTGGTCTAAATCAAGAAACTGTACATCCCTCCTTTAATTATTACTTTAAATCTGATTTTTATTATAGTATTAGTGAATTTTATTCGCCTTTTGGGAATGATGCTGGTTTTGATGCCATGATGGAAGCTGAGTCGTTTTTGAAAAATGATGATGCTAACAATTTTTATCTGATTCAGCTCATTGAGGAAATTAATATCGAAAGTTATGACTATGATGAAAAGAGAGACAATGAAAATCTGCATTTTTTAGTTCATGACCACAATGCAATTGTTGCAATTGGTTTTACAAACCTAAAAGTAAACGGATTTATTATGCAAGATGTGAAAGAAAAAACATTGTCTTCACTTCGTTTTCTAAATCAGGTTCAAAATCATGAAAATTACCAAACCATGATGGAAGACTTAAATAAAATTGAAGCTGAAAATTATGGGGAATAAAAAGAAGTTTTGTTTCTCAAAAGAGAGCTTGCAATCCTGTCCTTTCTATTCGATTTTTTTCCTGAAAAACCCTATTCTGTCTGTTTCCTGACATAAATGGTCGCTTTTAGTTTTTATCCTGAAATATATTTACGATTTTTATGTTTTATCTTACGATACCGTTTTGATTAAAATCAAACTGTACTTAAAGTTTATCATTCAATTCTAAATATATTTCAAATGCAAACACAAAACCAAATTGAAAATTTCCTTTTTCAGGGAAAATTTGACGAGGCCAGAGAATGCCTAAATAACGGAGAAAATTTTAACGAACAATATCTTAAAAATAACTTTTCTCAAATCGCCGCCAAAATAATCGAAGCAAAAGAAATTGATTTTATCGAAAGATTCATAAAAGCCGGTTTTATCGAAACAGATATCTACGAACTGGATAGTTTTGATAAATCGATATTCAATCCTCTTTCTCGAAATATAAAAAATGATGACGAGTCTCTTTCTTTCTTCAAAAACATACTATCAAAAGTCGACAATGTGAATGACGAAATCAGCGATCAGACTTTATTGGGATACTGTATCGAAAAAGAAGCCGTTCCGGAAGTCATCAAAAGCTTAATAGAAGATTTCGGTTGCAATGCCAATTACAAAAGCAATTCACAAGAAAACCTAATCCATAAAATCGTCAATAATTATTCTTTGAATGCTGAAAAAGGCACAGAATACATCAAAATACTTCTTGAAAACGGAGTTGACATTAATGAGAAAAATGTAGTAGGCACAACGCCATTGATGTACGCCATTAAAAGACATAAAAAAGAATATATTCCGACATTGTTAGAAAATGGAGCTGATCCAAACGAAAAAGACAATCAGGAAAACAGTTCATTTTATTATGCAGTCGGCGAACAATTTTCGATTCCGATGTACGAACTTCTGGCCGAATCTTCGTCAGCCGATTTCAACAGCATCAATAAAGACGGAAGAACCTTACTGACCGAATTTATCCGAATGATGTCTGATTCTGATTACGATTTGAACTCCTTACAAAGATTGTTATCAGATGGCGCCGACTTAAACCACTGCGCTACATACTACGGAAATCCAAAATCCGGTATTGACTATATTGCTGAGAAGAAATCGGGTATTTTAAAATCGGCATTAGACAGTGGAGCCATTGATGTTAACGAACAAGACAATCAGGGAAATACCATTTTACACAAAGTCTGCGCTTTCAATGTCAATTATGATGCTGAAGCAGCGAAAGAAATCTACCGAAAAGTAAAATTACTTTTGGAGAATGGAGCTGATAAAGAGATTACAAACGATAAAGACGAAACAGCTCTTACGCTTGCTTCTACAGACAATCTGAAAATAAAAACCGTTGAGCTTTTAATGAAAGCTTAAACTTATACATTGTTAAAAAAGTTTAAGCCACAGATTAAAGGATTAAAAAGATTAAAATTAAAAATCTGCGAGAAAAAAAATAAACACATAGAAACATAGATTTTTGTTTGTGAATAAAAGAAGTTAGAAAGAAACTAGTTTCTAACACATAGTCCCAATAGCTATCGGGAATGTGAATTTATGCAAGTGAAACGCCTTTTTTTAAGTTACCAAAGAACTATGTTTCTATGTGTTTAAAAAGTTTAAGCCACAGATTAAAAAATTAAAATTAAAAATCTGCGAAATCTGCAACCCGAGCGATAGCGAACAGGCGAAGCAAATCTGCGAGAAAAAAAATAAACACATAGAAACATAGATTTTTGTTTGTGAATAAAAGAAGCTAGAAAGAAACTAGTTTCTAACACATAGTCCCGATAGCTATCGGGAATGTGAATTTATGTAAGTGAAACGCCTTTTTTTAAGTTTCCAATGAACTAATGTTTCTATGTGTTTAAACATTATACCCAACTGATTTAATTTATATAAAACAAAGATCTTATGTCAATGTCATTTATAATTGCCTGCGAAAACGGCAACCGAAAAATAGCTGAATTACTGCTTCAAAACAAAGAAGTAGATGTAAAATATACAGACGAACTAGGAAGAACGGCTCTTCATTATGCCGCTCACAGAGGTTATCTCGATATCGTAAAAATCCTAACCGAAGATGGTGCCGATATCAATTATGAAGACCATGCTGGTGAAACGCCTTTATTCTTTGCCTGCCTTCAAAAGCAAAAACAGACCGCTTTATATCTTTTGGAAAACGGTGCCAAAATCGAAATCAACGATAAAAACGGTAACAGCCTGTTACACTTAACTGTACAGACAGCTCAAATTGAAATTGCAACAAAGTTGCTTGAAGCAGGAGTCGATGTTAATTTACTGAATAACAATGGAGAAACACCGCTTCTATTGGCTTCGGCAAGATTAAACAGAGAAATTATTCAATTGCTTTTAGACAAAGGTGCCGACATCAATGTGACCGACAAACAAGGCAACACGCCATTGCTTTATGCTTGTTATACCAAATCACTGCCAATGGTAACGTTGCTTTTGGACAATGGTGCCGATGTTAATCATGCCAATCATTCGGGCGAAAATGCACTTTTGATTGCCTGCTACGAAACCAACAGAATGCTGGCAAAATTATTAGTAGAAAGAGGCGCCGATGTATTTACCTCAAACAACAATGGTTATTCTCCAATTTGGTACGCTTGTGCGAATAATCAAAAGGAAATCGTGGCCTTGTTTTTAGAAAATGGTGTTGATGTCAATTACAGCAAACCAGTCGCTGGCGATACTTCGTCTATGAACGATTATCTGGATTGGGTTGTAAGTGCTTCAAACATTTCCAACGATTCGAGTTTCACATTAAACAGCAGTTACAATTATGGTGGAGAAAGTCTGCTTCATGTTGCCACCAAAAAGGGAAACCTCAGCATGGTAAAACTATTAATTGAAGCTGGAGCGAATATCAATATTCAAGACGAGTCTGGAAATACACCTTTGCATTACAGCGCTGCAAACGGAAAGAAAGATGTAGTCAAATATCTTCTTGATAACAAAGCCGACGCTTCAATTGTAAACGTTAAAGAGCAAAAAGCAATTGATTATTCGAATGTAAAAGGCTTTAACGAAATCACAGAACTCATTCTTAAATATGCGCCTTCTGGAACGGTTGTAACACCAATTCAAACCAAAACGGAAGAACCTGAAAAATCGGACGCTGGAAATTCGATGGAAGCCAAAAAGAAAGCTTTACTGGATTTGAAAGAACTTTTAGATGCCGGAATTTTGACTTCGGAAGAATTTGATGCAGAAAAAAGTAAAATCTTAAAAGGATAAAAATAAAAACAACCCGTTGGTGCAATCAATTCAAACACATAGAAACATAGAATTAGGATACCGCCAAAGGCGTTTCACTTTATTAAAACAAACATAGTTGGCTATGTGTTAGAAACTGGTTTCTTTTTAATCCCTTTTTTTAAAATAAAATCTATGTTTCTATGTGTTGAATAAAAAAAACATGAATTACACCCAACGGGTTAAAAACAATAAAATATGACAACCCAAATTAAAACAATCATTACCAATCTGGAACAATACATTCAAAAAGCATATGAAACGGGAGATAAATATGAATTTATAGATCCTGCTTATGAAATCTGTGACGAATTGGAAGCAATGGAAGATAATTTCGATGCAATAAAACCCATTTTTGAACTTATCGAACGCAGTCCAGATATAGATTATGGCGGGCCAGGTCCATTAGCAAGTTTTATGGAAAAATATTATAAAAACGGATACGAAGAATTGCTTTTACAATCTATTGAACGTAAACCAACAGAATATACTTTGGGCTTATTGCATCGTCTGATAAACGACAAAAACAATTCTGAACATAAAAAATATCTGGCCGTAATGAAGAGTATTTCTTTAAATACAGCATATCCGCAAAATATTATTGATAATGCAAAAGATAGTTTGACCTATTTTGAATAGATGGAAGAAAATGGCTAAATTTTAAAATAAAAAATAAAATCTTAAAAGGATAAATAATAAAATGAAAAAAATCTTAAATACCACAATCCTATTTTTAGTAGTAACCATTGGAAGTTTGGTTTCTACCTCTTGTACGAACCTTTCGCCAGAAAAAACTTTTGAAATAGCGGCCTTAAACTCCAATTTACTATCGCGTTTTGGAAGTAAAGAAATAAGTGAGAAACTGAAGTCGGAACCGCAAGTTTATGATGAAACCCAGAAAAAGATGATTCCTTCTTCCTATTACGATTATTTTAAATATGACATTTCTAACTTAGAAATTCGACTAAAAAGTATCGAAGAAATAACGGAAGATGATGACAACAAAGAACTTCTTCAGGCATCAAAAAATCTTTTCAAATATGCTATAGCAAAACAAAAAGAAGGTTATTTACCCATTGCGAAACTGAAAGATGAAAAAGCTTCAGCAGAACAAATAGAAAAAGCAATTGCAGATTTTGATGCTTCAACTCAAAACGATATTGATGCTAAGTTTGCAAAACTAATGAATGCCGCAAAAGCTTATGTTGAAAAACATAATATCAATGCCAAAATTGGTGTTTAAAGTTTTTTGAAAAGCAAATTCTGCTTTTCGAGAGAATAGTAAAAAAGGAATACTATCGGACTTTCATTGTTCTGATAGTATTCCTTTTTTTATGCTGTTGATCACAAATGTTCATCACGTAATTTTCTTTGACATCAAAGAGAGGAATTTTCTATCTAAAATTTCCTGCTTATTAAAACTTATTTTGATAAAGTAATGCCCTTTAGAAGCTGTTTTCATTTTTTGGTCTTGATATTTTTACCTGATAATGAAACTGTTGCTATCCATTTATCATTCGTTAAGTTCATGAGCGGAGCTCCCGCTATCAGGGTAAGAAGAGAAGCCTATTTGGTTTGGCAAAGAAACAATAGTATCGTTTGAAAAAACAGCACGATGAGAGAAACCTTTTTAGAGTTTACAGACAAATTAAAACTCCTTTTTTCTGAAGTTTTTGACGGACATCCGCTTCGCTTATACATACTCGCCATGAGTGTATTATTGTTCTACCAATACGGATTAATACGCGACTGGAATTGGACAGTGCCGTCGCCAACACTAAAACAAGGTTTTTGGATGAATTTCATTTTTGAAAACTACAACCGAAAAACATATAGAATCGTTTTGAGCATAATAAACATTCTTACAATGCTTTTCATTTCATTTTTGTTTTATTCTAAATATGGGAAGTAACAGGCATTAAAAAAAATAAAAACCTGTGAGAATAAATAAGATTTACTAATTGAAACGGGCACAGACTTCAAATGTGCTCTATCGGGAAATAAAAAGTAATCCATTATTTTTCAGTTTTTGAGCCAATCCTGCTTTTCGAAGTATTCTTTAGATTTGTTTTCTTCTAAAAAACAATTATTCTATATCAAGTTAAAAATACAATAAGAAAAAACATATATTTGAGAAGTAAGACAATGGAGGACAACGAAGATAAAAAGGAAATATATTTTAAACGAGTTTATGACAATATCAAAAATATTGGTTATCATACAACTGCAATAATGGAAGAAGAAAACTTCACTCCTTTTGCGTACTCAACGGGAATATTTGAAAACTTTAAAATACCTGAATTATTCATTTCAGGACTTGGACCAAATCTATCTGGACAACTAATTAAAAACTATGCAGAAAAATTCAAATTCAGAAAAGTTCCTTTAAATCAAAAACTTAATGATTTAAGCGAAATGTTTCCTGTTTATTTAATAAAAGTTAACAATGAAGACTTGACCGAATATGCTTTATCTTCAATTAAATTTTATGAAAAACGTAATTATGAATATTTGCAACTCATTTTTCCAGACTTAAATGGAAATTTCCCGAATGAAACTAACTATGATTATGACCAAAAAATAATTGGAAAATTTGATGCTTAAAATAAAGAAACAACTTCTAACAACCGTTTGGCGAGATTGGCGTTTTAGGCTTACTAGAAAGTTGGTTTTGTATATGGATGATTTACTTCGCCTGTTCGCTATCACTAGGGTGGCAAATCCGAAGAATAAGCTTAATTTAATCCAAAACCCACTTTAGTAGTGGGACATTAGGCAGCATTTTAGCAGAACAAAGCACATGAATAGAATTAAGAAAATAAGAGGTCACAGAAAAATTCAAAAGAGAATTCAGAATTGGATTGAGCAAAATGGGACTATAAATATTAGCGACTTTTTAGCTAATAAATATTGCTATGCCCATGTTTCTTTTGCCCCTTATTGTAATATTTCAATAAATAATAACAGTATTGCAGAACCAACAGCAAAAACCAGAAAGCACATTATATTAGGTTTGCAGGAAATATATAATAATTGGAGAATTGAACTTGATAAATTTAATCAACCCTATTTTTTAAAAATTTATCTATTTGAGCCAAGAATCTCAAAATCACAAGTAATCTGCGCTATTGGAAAAGAAAAAATTGAATATTACGAAAAATTTTTTCGCCCTGCATATTATAAAAATGACTCTAATTTTCAAAAAATATTAAGCGCTGATTTTAAATGGAAAACCCATTCTGACGATGATATATATAGTGAACAGGAATTACTAACCCCAGAAAGCTATTATCATATCGTAGAAGATTACAATTATTGCAAAAAACTATTAAAAAAATTGCAAAAGAAAAATTACACCAAAGTCAAGACTGAAAATGAATATGGAGAAGATTATCTTTATTATGTACCAAAAGGGAAAGTCCTGATTGGTGGAAAGTAAAAAAGCGACGCACAACAGCTACTACAACGGATTTGAGCAATAGGCTTAATAGAAAGATGGTTTTGTATTTAGATGATTTGCCCCGCCTATTCGCTATCGCTCGGGTGGCAAATCTGAAGAATGGGCTTAATTTACTTCCAAACCCACTGTAGTAATGTAACGTTAACTTTAACCAACGACCGTGCAACCAATGAAAATTATTAAACGAATAGCCCTCGCAATTTTAATTCTGACAGCAGTTGGACTTGTGTTTCGTGGGTGGTTTTACAGGCACTTAGTAACATATAAATCGGTTGGACTGCGAATTAACTATTCGGCAACAAATGACAAACTTGTTGACCTCATTAACTCAAGTGCTGGCAAGCAGACCGATTTAGACATTGAGCAAATTATTGAACTTGGGCTGTCAATAACCTCAAAACAATTAAACTTTACTGTCGACAAAAACAACACAGACCCAAACAAACTCATAACTTCCAAGACAGCTCATTGCGTTGGTTACGCCTCATTCTTCGCGACAACTTGCAACGAACTTTTAAAAAAGTATAACCTTGCCGACACTTGGACTGCAAAACCGCAAATAGGACAACTCTATTTTCTCGGAACAAACATTCACAAATACTACAATACACCGTTTTTTAAAGACCATGATTTTGTAACAATTGAAAACAAAAAAACAGGACAAACATTTGCTGTTGACCCAACTGTAAATGACTATTTATCTATTAATTTTGTGACATATACCAAATGAGAACCAACACAAAAGATAGAAAAAGCTCAAACTTGAAGTTTTGTGCTTCGTATCAAATACAGTGGCAGCAGAAAGCTTTATACTCCGAAACCCGCCCGAACGCAAAGCCCGAAAACCTTAGGTACAATTTTAAAAACAGACTGTAAATGAATTCTAGACTAAAGGCATTAACAATTTTATTGATTTTTTTAAGTTTACAAAGTTGTGCTCAAAAAACAGATAAATTAAAATCAGAAAAACTATATCATTCAGAAAAGATAAAGGATTCCATTTTTGAAAATGTAATTGAAATTACGGGAAGAAATATTGAAAGTAATGGCATAGATTATCTTTTTAATGTCTCTATTTCTAAAAATATTAAAACCCCAATTTTATTTATTTCAGAAAGAGTGCCTTTAAAACTTTTACCAACAATTTATCCCGAATTCTCTAAATTAATAGTTGTTGTACCAAATTGGACCTATTACGACGAAGTTTCTCAGAACCAACCAAAAGGAGGTTGTGCCGAACCAATGGCAAGTTCAATTATTTATGAGTTTAATAGCGAAAACGGAAAATTACAAAAGGATAGTCTAGTAATAATGGGAGGTTTTCCAGAAATGAAAATGGCAAAACGCACCACTCTGAGTAATACTGAAATTGAAATATTTTATACTGAAAGTTATGGTTCTTCTTGTTGTCCAAAAGACCTACAATGGGACAATAAACCAACTCGGGAAGAATTTATAGATTATTTTGAAAAGGAAAATAATGTCAAAATAAAAAATACTTATTATGAAAGTCGTGGAAAAGAAGGCGAAGCAATTTTCTATTATCCATTAAAAGAATTACCCAACAATTTAATATTGAAATTCATTTTAGAAAGAGATTTTTATAGAATAATCAATCGGCATACAAAAGACATTATAAAAATACCTAAAATTTATACCCCATCAGTAATTGATATTAGTAGTAACAGAATTAAAAAAATATAAAAAAATTGCTGCCAGCAGCGGTTTGGCGAGATTGCAACTTTTTTAGTAAAACTATGTTCTCGTTTCACGACGTAGAAATCGAAATTAAAACAACAAATTAAGTTTCAAAGAAAGTACTTATCATGAAAAAATAGCATGAATTTAAACGAAAAAGCAATTACGAAGTCCGTATGTATTTTTATGCTAATCTTTGGTTTATCAATACTATTTTTTGATATCAAAAGTGGTTATAAATCATTCGGTATATATTTACTTCCAATGATTTTTGTAATCATTGCATTATTAGGCATTTTTAAAGAAAGAATTTCAAAATGGTATGATGATGAAAAAACGATAAATCTAAGGAAATGGATAGCGAAACATTCTCATTTAATTTTTTTTATTGTACCCCTTTCTATATTTTCACTGATAGGATTTTTGGTGCTAATTTTTGCCATTACATTAAAATGGAATGTTGATTTATTAGGCTGGATAACAATTTCTGCATTTGCTTTTTTTCCTTTATATCTAATTTATGGTTTTATATTCGGGTTTTCAATTTCCGAAAAACAACAAAAACGATTAGAAGAAAGACAAAATAAAATACTTTTTGATGATAAAGGAATTACAATTGAAATGCCATTATTTGACAAAGATTGTTTGATAAGCTGGCAATCTATTGAGGCCATTATTTATTACAATTATATTGTCAGCAGTGATTTTACAGAACATTATGAGGGTTACAAACTGTATCTGAATACAATTCCTATTTATACAAAATACGAGAAACAATGGTGGCTAAATAAATTATTTCCAAAAGACTCTCAAAGCAAAATAATTGACATTGACAATAAGACAAAATACTTTTTAGAAATACCAAAAATTGTAGAGAAATATCTAAATTCAAAAGTAGAAATTAATTTTAAAGACCCAATAAAAGGCATCTTAATTTCAAGTGAAACCTGCCAAAACAAGAATAAAACCACAACCATTGAAAAACGGAAACCAAGTAATCATGAGGCTGAACAAATTGTTTTTGACAAATTCAATAGAAGTATAAATGAGATTAAAAAAGGGTATCGCTAAGAAGAATTTTACATCAGGAGGGCGAAAGGGTAAAATTCAATAGCAGTTTTTCAATTACCTGCACAAACACAAAGTCTCAAAACGTTAGAATCATGAAAAAAACAATATTATTTTTAATCCTGTTACTCTGTTTTTCGTGTAAAGACACTACGAGGAAATCTTCTGTAAAAAAAACCGATTCAAAAAGTACAAAAGCAATTGAGCAGAAAAATATTAAAGTAACTAACACTATTGATGCTGATAGTTTAGAATTAAATGAAGTTTTAATTGGAGCTTTAAAAACAGCAAAAGCCAATATTCATAAAAACTATTTTAAAAAAGAGTATCATACCCTATCGAAAAAAAGAACCTATCAAGTTACCGTTAATATGGAATTTGGCAGTTTATTTTCTAAAAAATACAAACATCTGATTGTACATTTAGGGACTGAAAACGGTACATCTATTAATGTATATAAACTTAAAAATAACGATTTTAAATTTCTATTCTACCGAAATGATGGCAGTGCATATATGAATGATACTTTGAGAGATGTAAACGGAGATAACAAAAAAGATTTTCTGGTACATTGGTATCCTTTAGCAGGATGTTGCTTAAGAAATGTTTACAACGTATATCTATTTAAGGAAGAAGACGGAACTTTTACAAAAGATTTTGAATTTATCAATCCTACTTTTTATCCTAAAGAAAAAATTATCAGAGGCGTAAACTACGGCTATATGGCAAGCCTTTACAAATATAAATGGAATAAACACAGTGTAGATACGCTTGAATTTATCATTAAAGACACGGCTAATAACAGCCAATATTACATCACAAAAAAAAGTGACTATAACAGACCGCCAATTGTAAAAAGCAAAATCGTTTCAAAACTCCCAAAGGAATATAGAAACATAGATGACATTGATTGGTTTGATGCAAATTAAGCTGGTATCAATATTTTTACAGATACTCAAACAGCTATATTTATAAACCCCATTTCAAATTTAAGTTATAAGAGCAACCATTTACTAAAAATACAGATGAAAAATACGATACTAAAAATTATAATACTCTTGATGTTCAATGTGGCAAGTTCCTATGCTGGCTGGTATAAATGTTACAATTATAAAGGAACAATTGACAAATATCCAATTTCATTTTCGATTCAAATTACTGAAGGCTATTTTGGCGAAAAAACAAAAAAAGAATTTAATGTAAATGGCGTATACAAATACGATAAACACAACAACCCAATAAAACTTGAAGGAAAAATAGATTTTAAAAATAATAAAGCATTCTTATATGAAGTTCAAAATAATAAAAACACTGCGGTATTTGAATTTAATTTCTCTGAAAACAATTGCAATGGAACTTGGACAAGCTTAACTAATAAAAAGGTTTTTCCACTACATCTAAATTTAGTTTCAAAACTATTTGACACTTCAAAAGAAACTGCATTTGAAGCAACTGAAATATTGCAATTTAATTCATTAACCGATTATTACTTTGTTGGTATTTACTCAAAAAAAACAGAAACGGATAGTGCAGTTATGAATAAATTAAAAATTATAAGAAAAAGCGACAATTCTATTTTTCAAATTTTAGATTTTTCAAAAATTGAGACAGAAACAGGAAATCTAATGACCGTTATTTATGACAATGTAATCAACGCTGACATAAAAACAAAAATGTTAATTATCTCTAATAATATTGGACGAATAGGCGGTTATATAACTGTAAAATATAATCCGAAAACAAACAAGTTTAAAATAAATCCTGAACCAACAATTGAGGGTTAAAAACGGCTATAAAAATGATTTTGAATATTTGGCTAAATGGAAGATGCGTTTAAGCAGTATTTCTTTGAAGAATTAGAAGCATTCTTTCATGAAAGAAAAATTACCGAACAAGGATATATAATTAGTGATTTTACAAAAAACAGCATCAATGAAGAAATAAATTTTGAATGAATTATTAGAAAACATGAACCCAAATAAAAAACCAACAACATTTATAAAAATATATGTACTGATCAGTCTGTTGTTCGCAACAAATTGCCTGCTGTATTATTTTGCATCCATAAGTCTGCGAGGTTATTACAGCGATGTTGTTTTATTTTGGTTTTGGCTGACAACAAGTTTTATAGTGATTATAGTATATTGGAAAAACATACTGGCAAAACTGCTTTTGGCGAGCCTCCTGCTTACATTGGCAATGAGTATTATAGCCATGATGATTCCTTTTTATGCCTTATTAAATGCCACCACACCATTAGGACTAAGGACGACCAGAGAGATAAGTCCAAAATACCGGGCACAAATTGTAGAATATAGCCCAATGGCACCACCTAGTCTCGAAGTAATAAAAACATACGGAATTGTAGAACGACGATTGTTTAAAAATACCAGCAGGCAACTGCTAAATGACAACATGAATGTAAAAATAAACACTGCAACTGGTATTGTTTTTAATAGTGAAACCAACAGTACAATTACACTTACCTTACGGTATCCAGGAAACCAAAAAGCCTTTACATTCAATAAAAGCACCGGCGACATTGTACAGTAAAAAGAACAAATTAGAACACGAGCCAGACGTTCGCACTAACAGGGAGAAACAATAAACTTAGACAGTATTCAATATAATAATGAAACGTATAAATAGATAAGTACATGAAAACAAAAACAATACTATTCATTTCCATAACAATATTCATTTTGTTTGTAATCTACAGAATCAATGTCTATTTTGCTTTAGGACTGGATACTTTTGTGGTTAATCTATTACCCAACAAAAAGTTACCCTCCGAATTTGTGAACTATAAAAATTTATCTGAAGTGCGAACCTTTGGCAATCATGATATCAAGCTATTACAGAAAGGCGAAAAATATTGTTATACTTTCCAGATAGTTCCAATTTCTGATGAAGAAATTATGGTTAAAGTAATTACTAAAACAGAATCCTACAATCATGTGGGTGGAAATTCTGGTTATAACTATTGGAATACCTTATTTAAAATTGATGCCTTTGGGAAGGTTTTAGATACAATGAATTTTAAAACCTCTACTTCAAATCAATCCGAATTTGGCGAAACTGTTTTGCTAAATAAACAAATAGTAAACAAGGCACTACTCTATTATCAAACCTGGCCGACAGATGGAAATAAAGCCAAAAAAGATTTCATTGCAATAAATAAAAACTTAAAATGGACAGCCGAAAAAGTATCACAATACTATTATGATACTATAGTTCCTAACTGTATTTATTTAGAGCCTTTTTATGCTTGGCGAGACAAGTCAATACCTACCAATAATAGAAGTTCCCTGATTTATTTTGCAAATAAGCAATGGTATATACTTTATGGTATTGATTCAGATATATCTGATGATGCTCAACGTAAAAGCCTGAATGAGCATAAAGAACTTACTAATGAAAACGTATTAAGAGATATTCCTATTGATAAAATCACCGTTAAATACTTTCAAAAAGTAGAATATCGCTCCAACATGATGGGCAGAACGCAATCAAGCGATGTTTACACTTACTACTATTGGAACGGCGTTGCCTATATTAATATCCCTTTTGAAAATGATACCCTAAAATTTAAAAGAGAAGATATTTCTCTTCAGGGTTATAGCACCGAAGAACAAACTATATATAGTCCTGAAAATAGCAAGAAAGAAATGGAGAATTCGTTGAATAAAGAATATAATTTTTATTCAAATCCTAATTTAAAGTTTACACTGCTTATAGATGACGAGAACAAGAATTTATACATTATCAAAAAAATAAAATAATAGCATTTTTAAATTCAGGAAGTCATTCCAATTCATACATGTTATTGAAATCAATGACGTTATTCGTTTTAGTGATATGCAGTTACATTTCCTGCTATCTTATGCATCTGTTTACACAACAAACCAAACTGTTTTTAGGACTATTGGTTTAATCATGGGTGATAAATCAAAAACCTATTCTAATACAAATAGAACCTTCAATGGTTCTTTTTGTATTTTGCATTTCATACGTTTATCAAATTCTCCGTTACCGCACGAAATGAAATTCAGCGAAGCCAATCCTTTCGTGTGGCGTAAATAGAATAAAAAGTAAACCCGATATTGCAGATTCGCAATCCATACCTAATAAAGTATATCAACAAAGTGAGAGAGAAAAAATGGAAACTAAAGTATTAAATCAACTAAAAATAACAAGAAGTTGTGGAGTTGAATATTACCCCGTTGAAAAAGCATTGTGGGAAATAAACACAGAGAAAAGTGCTGATAACACATATCCATTATATTTAAATATACAGTTTGAAAAAGGAACTGTATTATGCGATGATACCGCCATGCTAGATGAAAAGCCGTCATGGCACTTAGAAACACCTCTAAAAGAGGAACATGTAATAAAAGGACTAAAAGTAGAAATTGCAAATGAACCAGTAGCTTTTTCTTATGACAGACTCAAGGATACACTAGAGAATGTTGTAGAAGTTTTAGAAGTCGATGGAGATAAATTGCTAATAGAACTTACTGGCAAAACAATAGATGTAAATATGGATGAAGATTCAGAGCCGGATACTATTTTACAGGTTACAGCATGGTTCAGACCAAAAGAAGTTTACAAGATAAATAGCGCATTACTTGGTGAACTTGAAATTATAGAACGTAATTGGTATCATGAGTATTTTAATATTGTTATTGACAATGAAGAAATGGAGATACAATTTGAAATTATAGACGAATTTAAGAATAATAGCGACGTTAATATAGTGGGTAATCTAATTGACAGAATCCCACAAATGTATCCTGAAGCCATTAAGTTTATTCACGATAACAAAGAACGTCATGAATGGATTGTGGATTTTTGCGCCTATCATATTGAGGCGATAGATTTGTCAGCATTTTTCGACAAAGGAATCAAGATTACTATAAAAATGATAATCGATTTGCTGGAATTTGTAGGAGTTTCTATCAACGAAGATAGTGATGGTATTTACTGCTGTTTTGACTTTGTTTTACCAGAGCAATGTTCAAACGAAACACTAAAGGTGTACTTTAATACAAAATACGAATTATATGAATGTGGATTTGCAGGTACACGATGGCCTCACTCTGAAAGGCCTCCTCTTTGGTATGTAAAAAATGATAGCCGGTATTTTTTGAAACAATAGCTTGTTTTCTAGTCTATCTCATTTGGATAGTAAATAAATTCGAATTTTAAAATTAAGTGATTGTAAATAATGGAAATACGAAGTGAAATTTTAGAATTAAAGAAACTAGGAGTTATACCTAATCATGATGACGATAGCGTTGAAGATATTGTTATCGAAAAATTTGAAAATTTACTAGGCTCTTTGGGACCTACAATAAACAAAGATGAAGGAGAAATGTTAATACTGATTTTTCCAAAAGAAAGTTGCTATGGTTTAGAATGGACATTGTTGCATTTGATAGAGTCCCTTTTTAAACAGATTAATAAATTCGAATATGAAGAATTGATTTTAAAATGTAATAGCCCTGAATGGAAGAAATTACTTTTAGATAGATTTAGAAACTCAAAAGAATAATGTAAAATCGGACAATTAAATGAATTGGAGTGTAATATTTTCAGACACAACCATGCTCGATAGTATAGATTTACACTCTGCACTAGCAAATTATATCAACAAAGTGAGAGAAAAAATAAAAATGGTAAATAAGATTTAATAATTGGAACGGACAGGAATTGTAAATCAGCATTATCGGGATTAATTATTTGCAAGATATAGAAAATGATACAAGACCAAATTAGCTGGCTTATACAACACAGCTAAATACAGAAGTATAAATTAAACTAACTGTGATGAATATTTATAAAGATTTTTTCGATACATATCACAAGTAAACGCATGAATATTTTTTAAATGATGATGATGACATTCAAATTACTGCAGAAAATTATGAATAGCTATTTTTTATTGACATTAACCACATTTCTTTTTGCATTTACTGCTCAGGCACAGTCAGATAAAGATTCAATAATTGTAAACAAATACAAAATTGACACGCTAAATTTTAAGCCGTTTGAATCGGGAAAATTACTGCACTCCATACATCCAAAAAAAGGTTTTACACAATGGGAAATAGATATAATAAGAGATTCTTCTCCCAAAGTTGTCGATAGGTTTCCTTCTGTTGAAAATATTTCCGATACACTTGTTTTAGCAAAGCCCGCTAATATTAAATCATTCAATGGTTTTTATAGGATAAGCGCTCCTACAATTTCCCGTTGGTATATGTCTGCGAAAAAGAAAAGAAAAACAATCATCATCCAAAATTCAAAACAACTTGGCCGTTTTTTAGGTAATCTTGACAATGAGTTTGATGCTTATTTGTACTTATTCTTTAACACCCCTTTATCGAATCCAGTCTATTTTGCGCCATACGAAAACGCATGGTATAAAAAAGTAGAAGATGGCTATTTAATTACTGCTCATAAACCGAGTACTAGCGATGCAGCTGAAAGCCACCCTAAATCAAAAATAGATTTTTTTAATACTTATTTTATAGGTTTCAACAAACAAGTTACCAAAATAAGAACTAAAGAAGTCATTACCCATTATCCTCCACAAAAAAGATATTTATTAGGTTTGATAGAAGTCGATTCAAGCCTTACCTATATTTTCAATGGCATTCCCGAAAGCCAATTAATCAATAAGCATTTAAAATATAAATATCCTGAATCCTCTACACCATTTGCAAGGTATTTTGCAAGAAATTTTCATTATTCCAACGATGTATTAGAGGATAACATTCAAGGAGAAGTAACAGCTAGTTTTACCATTGAAAAAGATGGTACTGTTAGCAAGATAAACATACTCAAAGGCATAGACGAACGTATGGATAAAGAAGTAAACAGAGTGCTTAGTAAAATGAGACTCTGGACCTCCGGAGAATTGTCATCCAAGCCCATACCAGTAGAAATTATCGTAAAAATAAAATTTGGAATTCAAGGTTAGAAATGTTTTTTAATTGACAAAATTCGTGTTAATTCTAAATATAATATCTTTCGAAGATATAATAAGCAAATTGCAAAAATTAGCAATAACTGAGAAACACAACTTAATGAAAGAAGTAATCATTACAACAAGGAAAGATAAAATTAAAATTCCACCGCTCCCGCACGAAATGAAATTCGGCGAAGTCAATCCTTTCGTGTGGCACAAAAAGACTAAAAAGAAAAAGCAATAACACAACGTTATTGGGCTTGTAGTTTGCCTTTTTTAAAATTGAAAGTTATATGAAACAGATAAACAATATTTTACAGCAAATCGAGGAAATAGAAAGACAGGTAAAAGAAGTTTATGAAAAAAAAGGCATCTGTACAGAATTATGGAATCTAACAGAGCAGATACCTATACTAAAACGGGAATTGTCTTTGTTAAGACAACAGGAAACAGCAGTTCTGCTGGAAGACTGGCAATATATGTGGGATGTAGGAGCGCCTATACCACATGTGTTCTCAAACGGATATGAGTTGTTTCTGATTTATTATCTTGCTCAAAATGACCCCAAATGGGACGGGACTTATGTAAATGTTATAGACATCAATTCCTCAGCTTCTCATTCTATTGCTCTTATAACATTCGAACATGTTGTTCATCATGCCTTTGGTGCGCCAAATGATGAAGTTATCAACGGGCATCCTTTGTACGAACATGGTTTAGAAGCACATACTGCACATGAAATAATACACTCATCTCAAATAAGCAAACTGGAAAAAATAAACGCCGTACATTCCTGTTATGCTCCTGATTATTGGAAAAAACTGAAACATTATGCTTTTACCTTTCATGATGAGATGTTTGAATGTATTGCCAGAGGATATAAAGCAGAGGTTTTTAATACCAGTTTTAAAGAGGTCGTTTTTATGGCAACTGAAAGATTATTTAAATAAAACCATCAATACACTCGATAAAAAATGTAGTTTTATAGCCACAATAGAAGCTGAAGATATTTATGACAAACTAATACATCTTTCTGTAGAAAAGGGACTACCAGAGAAGGAAGCAATTGAAATAATTGAAGAAAATAGAGAGTGGTAGAGAACAAAATATAAAATCCGCTTTGTTGTTCAGATATTTAAAAAACAAAAAATGGAACCAGGATTTAGCAAGCACAAAAACATACTATTTATAGAAGACAGGATAAATGCAGAAGACATACAACAATTGCAAAAACACAAACGGGCAAAAACAGTAAGTTTAACAAGGCTGAAGCTTGATAACCTGGAATTCCTAATACCACTAACAAATCTGGAAAACCTAAAATTGTATGGTTGTACAATTAAAGACTGGACCGCACTTCAGGATTTAAAAAAAATGAAAGACCTATTTATTAACGGTGTAAAAAAAGAGAATGATAATTTTTCATTTTTAAAACAGCTTATTCATTTACAGGAATTAAGCATCGGCTATGCACTACATTTTAATTCATTTCCTGATTTATCAAACAGTACAAACCTTAAAAGGCTTCAATTGTTTAATTGTAAAAATTTGGAAGACATACAAAATGTTGCGCATATTCCTAATTTGGAAAAATTCGGCATAGTAGTGACACCACAAAACCCCGGAAATCTTGAATTCATAATGCAATTACCCACCATAAAATATATGTCGGGCGCTTTTGGCGGAAAAAAAATTGATGAAGAATTTCATGCTTTATTGGCAAAGTACAATATACAATATGGATGATTTTTTTGAACAGTCGTTTATACAAAAACAATAAAATCTAAATATCATGTTTATAGAAAAATGGAAAGACACCGCATTTGGAAGTGATTTTGGCGGAGATTTTAAAGACTTTTTAGAAGGAATAAACGTAGATAAACTTACGTTGACAGAGATTTATAAACACTGCGACCTGAAAAAGTTTTTTGATGAGCCTGAATTATTAAATCAGCAAACAGACAATAATGTAAATCTTGACAATCCCAATTTCGATCAGTACGTACATTATGAAGAAGCCGTTATTGCCTTAACTGCAATTGTCGCTGAATGTGAATTAAACGGCAGTGCAAATCTTACCAATGCATACGGTTCAAAAACACTCACATTCGATATTAACCTATCAGAATTAACAACCTTAAATAATGCGTTAAGTCATATTCATAATAACCCCGAAAAGTTTGTTTTGTTTGAGATGTGTGGCGATGAAGAACGAGAAGAAACACTTTTGGACATTGCTGAAATAATTGAACAGCTAAAAAATTGTATCAACCAAAAATCATGAAGCAAAACCACCACTACCACACAAAAAGATTCATGTTGGAGTTGGAAAATATAAACAGAATTGAAAACAAATGATATTGCATTATGATAAGTGCGAAAAGGAAACGCAAACTTGTTTATAAAGATAAACTGTATTACTGGTTTGTGAAATTAGATGAATACTATGGCGAACCTTATTTGACCATTATTTCAGAAGACAAAAAACTGTATTTAAACTATCTGGCAAATCAAATTAGTGATGATTTTAGTTATCCTAAAATCAGTGTTTTGAAAAGTGATAAAATGCAAAAAGGAACGTATTTTTTTTCGCCTCCACTTGCAGACGAGACAATTTCGGCACATCATATTGGTGCAATATTAAATTGGCACGATACACAAAACGAGGACATAAAGCCTATCAAACAGAAAGCACTAAAAAACCCTTTTGAAAATATTGATTTTAAAAACGGAACTGTAACCCATATCGAAAATGATTTTTCGAGAGAAAGCTTACGAGAAGATATGTTACAGGTTAGTTATCCTAAAAATTATTTGTTAGATGTTGGTTGGTATGGTTCCAGTAAAGGATTTCGTATTTTAATTATTAAAAATCAAAATTGGGAAACTCCGGTAGCACAAACACAAAAAGGCGTTTACCAGTTACATGAAGCAATACTTCGTGCCATAGAAATAATCGAGCAATTCGTATTAGAACAATAATGAAAACAGTGGGCTTTTCACCGCTTATAAAAATTCGGACGAATTACCCGATAGCGCAGATTTCTCTAGGCAACGATAGCGCAGATTTGTAATCCGTATCCGTAAAGTATACCAACAAAACGAGATAAAAAATAAAACCTGTGAGAATAAATAAGATTTAATAATTGGAACGGAAGCCGATTGCAAATCTGCAGTATCAGGTAAATCATTCTTATACTAAACATCATTAAAAATGAAAAGTGGAAAACAAATATTATTACACTTACTAACAGAATATTCTCAAAAGTTTCAAGACAAAGATGTCATTGAAGAAGTGTCTGACCGGCTGAAAGCAGGGCTATTACTACATGGCTCTACACCACAATTTATGTTTGAATATGTGGAGAAATGCGGATGGCTCACAAAGCACAATATAGTCGATGATGAAAATCGTGGAACAGAAAAGCAGGGACTAGGATTGAAAAAGCAAGAATTACTGTTCTCTGATTTGTTTTCTCTTATAACAGATGATGAAACAACTATTCCGGATTTAATTAAGAATACCTACCCAGATATGACACTTGAAGATTATCAAGCAGGAGTTCATATGATATGGCTACTGTTGAGATTACTTGAATGGCATGTGAGTTTAGAGACATTAGAAACTGAAGAGCCTGATATAAAAATCGCAGAAAAATCTATAACCAGTTATCAGCAAATTTTAAATGAATATCGAAAAGACCCAGATAATTATTTTTAACCACAACCTTTAAAAAATAAAATATGAAAAAACTATCCCCGCTAGATAAGTTTGGAAAATTTATGATGCAAAACTTTAGAGACAAAGGAATACATTTTGCCAAAGGACTTTTAGCACAACAATCTAAAGCACCAGACTTACAAGAGCTCCAAAATGTGTTATCGACCTTAACCGAAGTACAGAAAGATGCCGTTATAAAAACCATTACAGAAACCATAGATAGAGCCATGCATGATTTTTTGTTTGCCTTGCAGGAACAAGCAGACTTTGACAACGAAATTCAAATTTTAGTTGATGAACAAAATGTAGTAGAACTTAGCGACGGAATACACGGAGAAGCCTATTCTGACGATGGCTGGATTGCAAAACATAGTCAGCATAAATAATGAAGCTCTTACCACACAAAAGGATTTGTACAATAGTTGGGACAACACTCCTATATATTTGTATCGCATTATTAATACTTACTGCTAGTAATGCTCAAAATGATTTAAAGGGTAATGCTATTTATGTACAGTTTGATGGCTTTTACTAAAACAAAAAGATTCCTTATCTAAAGAAATATAAGACAAAAATTGATCATAAAAACACACCGAAATGCTTACTATGCAGAAGATGTATTTAAATTATGATTTTTTTCAAAAATAGAGCATCTATGAATCATATGTTATGTAGCAGATATACAAATAAGTAAATAAGCCGTTTTATAACTGTGAATGATCGACGTGTTGTTATAAAAGGAATCAAAATCAATAAACCAAATGAAATATACAAAAATAGGAATATTGGCAACTTTACTATCGGTTTTTACTTACCTCGTTTACTGTAATATAATAAATTCGCCCGAAGAATGGCAAACAAAAAAACAATGCAAAGAATGTGACGAATTGGAAGACGGAAAACTACAAAACCTAAAAGGAACTGTAGAAATAAGTAAAGACAGTATTATGGTTTTTACAGAAATCAAAAGTCAAAAAAAATATACTTTGATTCCTTGTGATAAAAATTGTGAAAACAAAATGCACACATGGTTTCAGAAAATTGGCATTGTTGATTTTAGCAATAATGTTCCTCTTCATTTTGAAATTGAGGGTAAAACAAATGAAAACAAACAAGAATTAATTTATCTAAGCAGTCTTTTAATTAATTAGAAAACCTGCTAGGCCTAAAACGTATCTATTTTCTAAGCATACGTTCTGCTCGAAATTTTCTTTTCTCTAGATACTGACAGTAAAAATTATAGCACAATGCACAACAGTTCACAAAAGATTCGAAACATGAAAACAAAACTCATTTTTATACTTACAGTAATAGTCATATTAAATTCGTGTAACAAAAGAAATAATACTGTTGTTGCAGTAAAAGTTCCAACTGACACTACAAAGACAGAAAGTTATTTCAATTCCGATACCACTTTATTTGCTAAGGGACATTCGTTCAACATTGCAACTATTGACCCTAATTTGCAAAAAAGCGATACACTTTTGGTCTTGGCTAAGAGAGATTCTTTGATAATTTTCAAAACCTATATTGACAAAGGCGGACTTAGTAATCAAGAATTTATAGATTTTAATAAGGATGGTTATTTTGACATCTTGTTTTCTCGTGGAGAACAGAGAGGCGAAAATGAACTTTATTTATATGATTCAATACATAATACTTTTGTGAAATCCATAGGTTTTGAACGCATTCGCGAACCCATTCAGCTAAAATCCAATCCCAATTATTGGTATAGCTATTCCCGTGCAGGTTGTGCTGATATGAATTGGACAAGCAAGCTGTTTACATTCAAAAATTTTGAAACCATTGAAGTTGGCTATATCTATGGGCAAGGTTGTGACGATGAAGAAGAACCGCAGAGCATCCAAATTTCAAAAGTAGTTAAGAATGATGAAGATAATTTAAAATTGATACAGAAACTCCCCTATTCAGTCTTAGATTCTAATCCAGACAAATGGAATTTCATTGAAGAATATTGGAACAAAAACTATCAGAAATTCAAATAACGACGAACAAACTATTTCTCGTAACTTGACTTCGTGCATATAATGCAAGAATTACTTTTTGCATTATTCAAAGTTTTATCAACCTCAACCATAAAAAAGAACATATTATAAATATGGGAATACTAATATTAATTTTCATGCTCCTTGCTTTTTTAATCTTTGTTATTATTTGGATTTTAAAAAATCCGAAAAGGAGAAAAACAACACTAATTATTGCGGGTTCTATTGGATTTTTAGTATTGGTTTACAATATATTCTTTGTAGACCATAGTATGAAATTTATCCAATCAAAAGTCTACCCGGATTTATACCTTATTGAAAATGAAATAAATGACCGCGATTCTTTAAATAGACTAATCAAACAAATGGTCATTAAAAAAATGAATAGTGAATTTATTGGAAAAGAAGAAAAATTCAAGTCAAAATATCAATATACATCTGATTCCCCTTCAAGAACAGATTTATATTATTCTCTTGATTTCTATACTTATTTTGTCGGTTGGGGAACAAATCCGTTTGGAGAAGCAGGAACTGCGCATTTTATAGAAAACAAGGAAGATCCAGGTGGTTTTTCGAGCGAAGAACTAGACCATTATAGAGAATACAAAATTGCTGATTTCTATGTTCGTTTTTGTGAAAACGACACCGTAAATTATATTGGAATTCTTACTTATTACAAAAATGATGAAATTACCAAAACAGACACGATAATCAACAACTGTAATACAACTAAAAGCCAGAAAGTAGAATAAATAAATAAATTACCGCCAACAAAAGATTTGTCCGTTAGTCGTGGCATACAAACCAATAAAAGAAGCCATAAATTAAAAAACATATAAAATGAATACAGCAGAAAAATATATAACTGGACTCAGTAAAGCGTACTTTGACAATAATGGAGAAGAAACCTGGAAGCATTTTGAAAAAATTAAGCATGGTGCAAATAAAGAGGAAATCGTAAAAATTAAAGAACTATATCCAGACATCCCTGAAGCATTGATAAACCTGCTTGAATATGTAGACGGGACTTATTGGCGAGAATATGCAGGAGAAGAAATCACACTTTATTTTTTAGGCTCAGATGTTGAAGAATATCCATATTATCTTTTATCTACTAAAGAAATGGTCGAAAATAAAGACATTGCTACCACATACTACTCAGATTATATAGAAAGAAAGTATGGTGCTGATGCAGTAAAAATGGATGAAAAAATTACCGATAAGTCAGCTACAGTCAAATGGCTTCATTTTTCTGATTGTATGAATAATGGCGGAACTTCCCAATTGTTTATAGATTTTAGTCCTTCAGAAAAAGGAAAAAAAGGTCAGGTAGTTCGGTTCTTGCACGACCCAGACGAGTTTGCCGTAATTGCCGATAGTTTTGAAGACTATCTGAAAATGTTAATAGACCATGAATACGATTTTATTAATGAAGATACTTTAGAAGAATAAATGAAAAAAATTGTATTTAGATTTTGGATAATTAATTTTTTGATAAGTATTGCATTATTTTTTATTTATAGAATTGTTATTGCAACAAGCGAGATGGTTGATGGAAATTTCTTTGAAAAATTAATCCAGATTTTAGATCTTGTATTAAATATAGGTTTTACAGTTATATATTTAATTGTGATGCTTATCTCTTCTTTTGCACTTCTGCTAAATTTGATAGAAAAAATCAGAAATAATTTCTATTTGTCACTTTTAACATTTTTAGGGATACCTTCATTTGGTGTTATTTTTATCATCATTAACCTTCTGAATGACATTGTTTTAGACAATTCGACTATTTTGATAAAGCTGGCTATTTTTTCATTAATTTATCTATTCCTTACAACAATAGAATTTTTATTATTTAGGAAAAGAATCAAAAAAATACAAACTGATAAATAGAAATTGCACTTAAGGATGTAAAATGGATAGACCCAAACGCAAAAAACGAAGATTAAAAGTACTTATACAAGTAGCACGTAACAAACAAAAGACATGAAAAAAATCATTACAATTTTTACCTTAATAATCTTTACAAATTATTCATACGGACAAAAAAAGTTAAAAAAAGATATCGATAATGATGGTATAGACGACACTGTTTTTATTGACTCGGCAAAATCGACAATTGTTTGTAAATTATCGACATTAAATTTTAAATCAATATCAAGTAAACCAATTGAAATTTTAAACGAAACTTGCGGCATTAGAAATTCAAAAAATGGATTTAAATTTTACAATGACTGGATGCGTGCAGGCTATGAAAATCAATTTAGATATAACCCCAAAACAAAGAAAATTCAATTAATTGGGATGAGCAGATATGTGCTTGGAAATGCTTTTCATGACGGGAGCGGAGAATCGAGTGTAAACTTATTGACTGACGATTATATTGGAAATTGGAACTATTATGATATGAAGAAAGGGGAATTAATCACAGTACCAACCATTAAGACAAAAATGAAATTTGAAAATATCAATTTAGAAGATTTCTCCGAAGACACTTATTTTAGTTATGATGAAAAGTGTGCCGAATTATTCAATAAATACAAGAAAATCAAAATGATGAAAAAATAATTACCATCAAAAAATAGTTTGCATCACGCAAATCGAATTAAAAAATTCAACGGCAGTTTTTCAATTGAATTTTAGTAATAATTTTGGCTTTTGTGCTTCGATTGCCGTCAGAACGCAAAGCTTCAAACGTTAACGGTTACTTTATGAAACGACTCTACAATACATTATTCTTCATTTCGTTTTTTGGACTTTTTGTCAATTGTTCGTCTTCAACCGAAAAAAAGACTGAACAAAAAGTAAGTACTATACAAACGGAAACTGACAAAAACAGTAAAACACCACAAAGCACTAACGGTAGTACTGCAGTTGACGATAACAAAATTATTAAAAGATATACAGAAAAAGAAATTCTAAATTTAATAGTAGGAAATTATATAAATGACGATGAAGGAACCTTTCATTGTAAATTTAACCTCCGTTTTAATAATCGAGATGGAAAGCTAAAATATCATATAAAAACAGAAAAGCGAAAAATTAGTGGAATAGCAAAAATCAAAATAGTTGAAGACGGATTTATATATATAATTTTCCCAATTGAATGGGACGATTATCAAGGGGATATGACTCAAGATACCTATGAAAAATACACTGGCGAAAAACCACAAGAAGTAGGTATGTTATTCGACGTAGAATCAAAAACTTTAAATTTCCAAAATTTTGGTAACGCTATGAATAACTACATTATTTTTGATGAATGTGATGAGAAAGGAATAAATCTGAAATGCGAAAAAAGCAATCACTAAAAAGGTTTTTGCATCACGCAGGCGAAAGTGCAAAATTCAACGGCAGTTTTTCAATTGAATTTTAGTAATAAATTGGGCTTTTGTTCTCTGTCTTTCCACCCAAACAAAATGTCCCGAAACTTATTGTAACCACATGAAAAAACTCACAACAAACACACTTCTCTGTCTTATATTGACCTTAATTTCTTGTAATCAAAATCCAAAACCAGAAAAGACAATAATTATAAGTAATGACAAGACAGCAGACGAGAATATTCCAAAAAGAGAATCGTTTAAACCTGGAGTTCGTAATTTACCGAACGAATTATCAGCCTTTATTCCAACAAACTATTCTGTTCTGGACACGGCTTCTGGTGACTTAAATCTTGATAAAATCAAGGACTATATAGTTGTACTTAAAAAAAATCGAGAAGATACTTTGTCTGATGTGGTTGATAATCCGGAAAGAAGACCGTTGTTAATTTTACTAAGCGATAAAGAGAATAAACTAAAACTTGCAAGAAGAAATGACAATACGGTTTATTGTATTGACTGCGGAGGAATGCTGGGCGACCCTTTTATGGGAATAACAATAAAAAACGGATATTTTTCTGTTGAACATTATGGCGGAAGCAACTGGCGCTGGAAAAGTATAATTACCTATAAATATTCCAAAACTGAGAAAGAATGGTTTCTGTATAAAGATGGTTTAGAAAGTTTTCAAATCTCAGACACAGAAAATGTAAAAACCGAAATTAAAACCGCAAAAGACTTTGGACGTGTAAAATTTCAAGACTTTGACATTTATAAAGATTAAAAAAGACTACACTTAACAAACAAAATATGAAAAAAATCACAACCATTTTTGCCTTAATAATCCTAGTGAATTATTCATTCGGACAAAAAAAGTTAATTAAAGATATAGATTTTGATGGTAAAGAGGATACCGTTTTTATTGACTCGGTAAAATCGACAATCGTCTGTAAATTATCGACATTGAATTATAAATCGATATCATGTAAACCAATTGAAATTTTAAATGAAACTTGTGGCATTAGAAATTCAAAAAATGGATTTAAATTTTACAATGACTGGATGCGTGCAGGCTACGAAAATCAATTTAGATATAACCCCAAAACAAAGAAAATTCAATTAATTGGAATGAGCAGATACGAGTTTGGAAACGCTGCACATGACGGAGCTGGTGAATCAAGCGTAAACTTATTGACCGACGACTATATTGGAAATTGGAACTATTATGATGAGGATAAAAGTGATTTGATAAAAATACCAACCATTAAGACCAAAATGAAATTTAAAAGTATCCATTTAGAAGATTTCTCAGACGAAACCTATTTTAACTATGCCGACAGGTGTTCTGATTTGTTCTATAAGTATAAGAAAATCAAAATGATGAAAAAATAACTTTACAGACAAGGATTTTGCATTAATCATTACCAACAAGAACAATAACTTTTGATTACAAAAACGAAAAGTTTGCAATAAAAGAATGTGATGAAAGAAAGTATTTTGGATAAAAAGTATGTTTTGTTTTATAAAATCTGCAAATAAGGCATTAAAATTGAAAGGCAGATAAAAGCGAATATTTAACCTTAAAGATCAGAATTAAATGACTAGAAACTTATCCCGACTAGGACAACCCGTTTTTATTTTCTCTCTAATCATTCTTGTTCTTAACGATTGGTTGCTTAAAAGCATTTTTCATAATTTCATTACAGGAAAACTGTCTGATTTTACAGGTTTATTTGCTTTTCCTTTCTTTTGGAGTGTCCTTTTTCCGAAGAGGATTAAAGAAATTCATTTGGGTACTCTCCTATTTTTTATCTTTTGGAAAAGCCCTTTATCAGAAACATTTGTACATTTTATTGGAGCATCAAGAATAGTCGATTTCTCAGATAATATGGCGCTCATCAGTATTTTCATTTCATTTCAAATATTAAAAAAAGAATCTTATGTTTTAAAACTACATCCCTTTTTTTTACAGTTGATTGTATTGCTTTCCTGTTTCTCTTTTATTGCAACTACACAAAAAAGGGAACCTTGCACAAGTATTGAATGCGAATTTTCAACTTTGAGTCTAAGCAACGAAACCAACCAAAAAATAATTGTTCAAATTGATTTTACATATTCTGAAAAAGAGATCGCATTTTATAAGAAACAACAGATATTACAGCGGATAAATAATGTTCGGAAAATTTTAGAAGAAAGGCATGAAAGAAAAACATCTCCTGGTTTCCAACCTTCCGATTCTATTGAAATTGTAAAAATGATAAATGAAAATTGGAGCAACCGAAAAAAAATAAGCCTTATCAATCCATTAGTTCTTAATGTACATGAATCAAAATCGGTTGCAATACCATTATGGCAATTTGACAGTTTGGTTGGTTTTCCTGAAAATTTCAAAATTTCAGTGCTTGACACCACCAAAAAAATCATTAAAACGTATAACAAAAAAGCCTTTTTCGAAAAAATAAACCAAAACTCGTCTGTAAAATTAAATGAGTTTTCGCGAGATGACCAATTAGATTTAACCTTTGGAGAAGTCAAAAAACCTTTTGTGCTGTCTGATTGTTATGGAAAATGGGAGTCTAAAACTACGGGAACTTTCAGTAAAATAGAATTTAATTCGAAATATTTCAGCAATGATAAAACAGGCGATGTATTTGATTGCGAATACCAAAGCGACACCATTTTGGTCTATACTCCAGAAAAAGTACACATCGGAATAATGAAAAAAACGAAAGACGATGTACTTGTAATTTCATGGAGTACCGAAAAGACTTTAACCTATAAAAAATCCTCTAAACCAAGGACTTTAGGAAATCAGTAATACTATAAAATATATGAAATTAAAAATTATTTCGTTCTTCCTGCTGTTTTCAATAGCAAATGCGAGTGCTCAGAAAGCGTATCTTATTCATGATTTCATGAAAGGTTATACTTTGTACTTTATTCAGCAAAAAATTGGTTCGGAAACAAAAGAATATTATAAGCTTGCTGATGATAAGAGCAAAAAAACGGTTTTGGAGTTTGGTGCGAAGGAACTAGCAAAACCACAAATAATCAAAACCGCTCAAACTATTGCATTTAAAAGCCTTTCAAACAGTAATATTCAGGTTCTTGGCGATGTAAATTTCGATGAAAGAGAAGATATTGTTGTTAATAATCCCGAAATAATTGATGATGAAGGCTGTTATAATCCAACTAAAATAGCTCATATTTTTATTAATAGCCCAGCCACATTTACAGAAAGCCAAAGTATAAGTAATGTTTATAATAGCGCTTATTGTCTGCGTGGTGGCTCGTTTGAAATTGATGCAAAATACAAAAGGCTAATTACTTGTAGTTCTGGTGGTGCCGCAAATCATAGTTGTGAACATTATAGTGTTTTGGGCAAAGAAGCTAAAATGATTTCCAGTTTTGAAGAAGATGGATTTGCCCAAGGGCCCTTTTCTAAAATAACAGGTAAGAAATTAGAAAACAGCAAATGGATTTCTTTCAATTCTTTATCTATTTACGAGCCAAATTTAGATCCAGACAAAGTGCTTGCCTTTGATACAAAAAATGGCAAAGGGCGTATATTGCTATTTAATTCCGACAATATCTTGTATTATGCTTTTAAACAAAATGATGAATACAACTTTATTTCTTTTGCGCATCCGTCCAGTCCTGAAAAAGCAGGTAAAGCCACTTTCAAATTCAGAAAACAAAATGCAGGTTATGAACTTGAATTTAATAGTGGTAGTATAAAGTATCTTGTTTATGAAACGTCAACTGGAGTTGGCATTAAAATTAATGTCAATGGAAAAATATCCGACTGGCAAGGAATGACTAAAGAAGGAAGCTTAGAGACATTGGTTAAAAACAAGTTTGTTAACGTTACAAATGATTAATTATAAAACGCAAAAAGAGCCATTTAAAATGGCTCTTTTTGTATATAAATCGTATCTCTAAGTCTCTTTCACCGTAATAATCTTCACTGGACAAGCTTTTGCTGCCAATTCGCAACTTTCCACAATAGTATGATTGGGTGATTTCAGCGTAAAAAAACCTTTTGCATTTTGTGAATGAATCAAAACCGATTTCCCGTCTTTTTTTGACATTTGAAAATGAATCGGATCCATTTCTACACAATAATTACAGCCAATGCATTTATCTCTTTGTAGCGTTACGATAACCATTATGTTTCAACTATTTTATACAGTTTATCAGACATTCTGATTCGGAATGGCAATTTAAAACTGCAGTCATCGCCTTTTGTTGCTTTTTCTCCCGAAGCATCATTTACAAACATTTCATCAATAATCATTTCCTGAGCGCCTGTACTTGGTCCGGTAACTAAAATTTTATCTCCGATTTTAATATCATAAGCTTCAATCTTAAACTGCCCAACCTCAGCTTTCGGAAAATAATGTATTCCTTTACCCACATAAACCTTTTTCTGAGTCGCTGCAGATCCTGGAATATCGCTCCATTCTCCCAATTCCTGACCTAGATAATATCCTGACCAGAAACCGCGATTGTAAACCGTTTCCAAAGCTTTCATCCATTCTACAGTTTTTTCTTTTGAGAAAGTGCCTTCATAATATGCGTCAATCGCTTCACGATAGGTTTTGGTTACTGTTGCAACGTACTCTGGTGCACGCCCTCGTCCTTCAATTTTTAAAACCTTAATTCCAGAATCAATAACCTGATCTAAGAAATCCAAAGTACAAAGGTCTTTTGGCGACATCATGTACTCGTTATCCAATTCGATTTCAAAACCTGTTTCCTGGTCGATTACGGTATATTTTTTTCGGCAGTTTTGCTTACAGGCACCACGATTCGCAGATGAATTATTCGAGTGAAGACTCAAATAACATTTCCCTGAAACCGCCATGCACAAAGCGCCATGACCAAAAATCTCGATTTCGACTAAATTTCCGTTTGGACCTTTTATCTGCTGTTTCTCGATTTGATCGGTAATGCTTTTTACTTGACGCAAACTTAGTTCACGGCTTAAAACCATTGTATCCGCAAACAAGCTGTAGAATTTAATGGTTTCGATATTTGTCACATTCAACTGTGTCGAAATATGAACTTCCATTCCAATCGATCTTGCCATAGCGATTACAGCTTGATCAGAAGCAATTACAGCTGTAATATTAGCTTCTTTGGCTTTGGTTAATAATGTTTTTACGACTGACAAATCATGATCGTAAATAATGGTATTTAATGTAAGATAGCTTCGAACGTTTTTGGCTTCGCATCGATTGGCAATTTCTTTTAAATCGTCAATCGTAAAATTTACTGTCGAACGTGCGCGCATATTCAGCTGTTCAACTCCAAAATATACAGAATTACAGCCATTATCTAAGGCAGCCTGAAGCGATTCAAAGTCTCCCGCTGGAGCCATGAGTTCGATTGTATTGTTAATTGTCATTTTTGATTCTATTATTTCAATGAAATGATTTTTCAATCAATCATCTAACAATTGACAAAAATAATGTGGGGATAGACTAGATTCCTATGATTTATATCATAGTTTATGTTTTAAAAATTATTCGTAGTGGTATTAATTATTGTTGTCGATATCCGTTGCGTCCCGCGGTTGAAACCGCAGGCTATGTTTTCTTTTCGTATGCTTTGGCAAATATAGTCCGTGGTTTCAACCACGGGAAACGTAGCGGATTCAATCGTGCAAAATGCATAATCGTTGAGGAAATTCTTTGTGTCCATGCGGTTGAAACCGCAGGCTATGTTTTCTTTGCGTATGTTTTTCAAATATAACCCGTGGTTTCAACCACGGGGAACGTTTTGTATTCAATCCTACAAAATACACAATCGTTGTCGATATACGTCGTGTTCCTGTGGTTGAAACCACAGGCTATGTTTTTCTTTGCGTATGTTTTTCAAATATAGCCCGTGGTTTCAACCACGGGGAACGTTTTGTATTCAATCTTAAAAATGCATAATCGCTATAATATTCGTTGCGTTCCTGCGGTTGAAACCGCAGGCTATGTTTTCTTTGCGTATGCTTTGGCAAATATAGCCCGTGGTTGAAACCACGGGAAACGTATCGTTGAGCTTTTCAATTTAATCCTGCAAAATGCATAATCGTTGCGGATATACTTTGCGTTCCTGCGGTTGAAACCGCAGGCTATGTTTTATTTGTGTATGTCTTTCAAATATAGCCCGTGGTTTCAACCACGGGGAACGTATCGTTAAGCCAAGCAATCATTTATCCCCCAGCCCATGTAGTTTTACAAATCCATCAAATTCATCTTGCGTATTTTTCGTAAGATGATGGTCCTTTTGATTTTTAATGTAATTGTAAACAACATCTAACTGAGATTCGCTGACAGAAAAGGCTGCAAAGCCAGTTTGCCAAGCAAATTTTTCAAGGATAAATTCTCCTCTATTCATAAAATGAGAAGAACTTCCTTTAATTTGCTTTACAATGTCTGAGATTGTTTTTTGTGGATTTTGTAAAAATAAAATATGTACATGGTCAGGCATTCCGTTTATGATTCTAACGGGACATCCAAGTTCAGTTAACTCTAGCCAAATAAAATCGTACAGTTGTTTCTCAATTGAAAAGTCAATTAATTCCTGACGATTTTTTGTTGCCCAAATGACATGAACCCATAATTTGGTAAACGATTGTGACATAAATAAATTAGCATAAAAATTTATGCTAATTTACAATTTTATACAATTTATCTGACAAACGAATGCGAAACGGAACCTCAAAAGTCACCTTATCACCAATCTTAGCAGTTGAAGTTGCTGCTCCCTCAACAATCAATTTTTCTAAAACCATTTCCTGATCTCCTGTAGTTGGACCCGAAATTAAGATTTTATCACCGATGTTTAACTCTTGGTTTTCGATAGTAAATTGTCCAACTTGCGCTTTTACATAATAATGTTCTGCTTTTCCAAGAAGTACTTTCTTTACTTTTATTTTCTGACGAATATCAGCCTGTTTTTGAGCAGTTGCCAAAGCAGTTTCTGGCAGTTCACCTGAATGTTTGAATTTTAGGTTTTCAGACTTTCCTTTTCTGAATACTTTGTTTCCAACTTGTTTTCCAGTTCTTAAACGAACCTGATCTACCAAAGGCATGTGGATTATTTCAAGACACTCTGTAGAACAGCAGTTTTCCATTGCCGCTTTGCAATCGTCACATTGAATAAACAATAAATGACAGCCGTCATTTTCGCAGTTGGTGTGATTATCACAAGGTTTTCCGCATTGGTGGCATTGTGAAATGATATCATCAGTGATTCTTTCGCCTAGACGATTATCAAATACGAAGTTTTTACCAATGAATTTGCTTTCTAAACCTTCTTCTTTCAATTGTTTAGCGTAATTAATAATACCACCTTCCAACTGATAAACGTTTTTGAAACCTTGATGTTTGAAATAAGCACTCGCTTTTTCGCAACGAATTCCTCCAGTACAATACATGACCAGATTTTTATCGTCTTTATGATCTTTAAGCTGTTCATTGATAATAGGCAAACTCTCTCTGAAAGTCTCTACATCTGGAGTAATAGCGCCTTTAAAATGTCCTACTTCACTTTCGTAGTGATTTCTAAAATCTACTACAATAGTGTTTGGATCATCAAGGATTTCGTTGAATTCTTTGGCTTTTAAGTGAACGCCAATATTAGTAACATCAAAAGTATCATCGTTTAAACCATCAGCAACGATTTTATGACGCACTTTGATGGTCAATTTTAAAAAGGAATGATCGTCTTGTTCTACGGCAACATTCAATCGTATGTCTTTCATGAAATCATAAACTTCAAGAGTTTCTCTAAAAGCTTCAAAATTTTCGGCAGGAACACTCATTTGAGCATTAATTCCTTCATGGGCAACATAAATTCTTCCTAATGCATCGAGTGCATTCCAGGCAAGAAATAAATCGTTACGAAATTTTTGTGGATCTTGAATTTTGGCATACGCATAGAAAGACAACGTTAGTCGTTGTTTACCGGCATCATCAATCATGATGGCTCTTTCTTCTGCGCTCAAAGTGTTGTACAGTTGCATGCTATAAACAGTTTTAAGTGAGAAATTAATTTTTTGCAAAAGTAGGCAAAAAGGTTCAAAGTTGCAAAGTAACAAAGTGACAAAGGTTTTTCTGCAAGGTTCTAAGGTGCTGAGTGGCTAAGATTCTAAGTTTTTTTAGTTTTTTACTCATAAAAAAAGCACCAATTGGTGCTTTTTAAAATCTTTGTTACTTTGTCACTTTGAACCTCTGCCCCTAAACTTTGAACCTTTGTCGCTAAACTTAGAAACTCAGCTTCTCAGAATCTTTGCATCTTCAAAAAATTAGCAAAACTCGTTAAACGCATCTTGCAAATTCTCAGCAATTAATTCTGCTGGACGGCCTTCGATGTGGTGACGCTCTAACATGTGTACCAATTCTCCGTTTTTGAACAAAGCCATAGATGGCGATGATGGAGGAAAAGGAAACATATGTTGTCTTGCAGCATCAACCGCTTCTTTGTCAACACCAGCGAAAACTGTTACAAGGTTATCTGGTTTTTTAGCACCTTCTAAACTCATTTTGGCTCCCGGACGTGCATTTCTAGCAGCACAACCGCAAACAGAGTTTACAACAACTAAAGTGGTACCTTCAGCTTTGATAGCATTCTCAACAGCTTCAGCACTATGTAAATCTTGAAAACCAGCAGAAGTTAATTCAGCTTCCATTGGTTTTACCATTTCTTGTGGATACATATTTCTTATTTTTTAAATTTTACTTTTGAATTGCAAAGTTACAAAGTTTACTCGCAACTACTTAATTTGAAGTATAAAGTTTTGTTATAGTTCGATTGAAAAAGTCGAAAGTTGGAAAGTCATAAAGTCGAAAGCCCGAATCAAAGTTTAAAAAGACCTATCCATTATTAAATAATACTCGTAATAAACTAATAAATGATACTACAAATACTTAAAATATCTGGAAAACTACCAAAAAAAGTCTCTCAAATAATTATTGTTTACTGAATTTCTTTTGGTAAGGATACATTTCATAAATCGCATTATCTTCATTAATAGAAAAACCTTTGGCTGCATCTTCTCTTGCAATGCCAACCAAAGCAACAACTTCTTCTCTTGGTTTTCCTTGTTTCAGCCAGCAAATTGCTTTGTAATACTTAGCATCTGAAAATTCAGGGTAAATTTTCAGCGCCTTGTCAAAAATTGCAATGGCTTCATCCCATTTTTTTAGTTCGTATTTTGCAATTCCCTGATAAAAGTAAGCGGTAGGATGCTCTAATTGTTGTCGGTTTTTATAAATGTCACTTACATAGTCACCCAAGAGCTTCTCTGCCTTTTCGTATTCGTTTAACTGAAGATAACAAAGTCCTTTATAAAAATTGAAACTATGATCCATAACATAACTATTTCCATACAATTTTATAGCTTCATCAAAGTCAATAAAGGCATCTTTGTATTGATGCGAAAAAATGCATTTCATAAAAGCCCTATAAGATAACCAACGTTCCTTGTTGTAAAAAACTGCTTTATCCAAATAAAACATTCCAACTTCATATTTTTTACATTTAAAATATGGCATTGCTTTTTGTTGCCATAAATAAGCAACTGTACTATCTTTCTTTAAACCTTGATCCAAACAATTTTGCCATTCGGTCATTTCAAAAACATAATTATGTTTTTCGGCGCAGTTGGTTAGAAATTCCTCTATTATAGCATCATGGGCTTTATTTGTAGAAACTTGTCCGAAAGATAAAAGAGTAAAAAAGAAAGTAATTCCTAAAGTAATATTTTTCAAAGGTTATTGTTTTAGTTTAACTTATTTGAGCGAAAAATCATTCTAAAGAACGCTTTTAAAAACGGAATTTTAGGACACTTTAAAACAACTTTAACATCTCCAATAAAGCAAGTTTCGATATCTAAAAACTTAAAAATCAACTTTGGATTTCCTTTCTTGAGTAACGAAGAAAAAATAGGGTTTCCCTGTTCATTATGACGAACCAGAATACCCAAAAGCAATAAATCTATATTATTTCTTATGAGGAAATTGATAATTATATTGTTTCAAATGATGCTTTTTACCTCTTACATTATGAGTTGTCAAAACCGTTGATTTATTCTTTTCTTCAACCTCAATCGTAGAAAGATAGTTACTAAAATATTTTTTAAGGATTTGAATATTATCTTTTTCAACAGAATAAATTGTCTTCTTTCCTTCATTTTTTATATTTACCAGATTTGCTTTTTTCAACTCTAGCAAATGTTTTGAGATGGTGGATTGTGCTAATGGAATTAAATTGACAATTTCACCACAAGTTCTGTTGTCTCTTCTCCATAAAAGTGTCATAATCTGAATTCGTATAGGATGCCCAAGCGCCTTGCAGGTTCTTCCTATTATTTTTGTTTCCATATCAAACTCTACCTGTTTTGAACCCCCCATAAATCTGTCAATTCTTTCATTATCGCATAAAAGCGATGTTATTTTGAATAACAAATCTAACTCAACTTGAATTTCCTAAACACCCACAAAAGTCATTAAAACAAAACAATAAGGTATTTTGCTAAAAAGATACACGGAATAATGCCTTTATAAAAGCCATTTTAGGACATTTTAAAATCACCTTTAAATCTTCACTCAAGTTGGTTTCTTCATCCAAAAACTTAAAAATCAAAACAGAATTTCCTTTTTTGAACAAAGAAGAAAAAATCTGACTTCCCAATTCATTCGTTCGGTGGAGAATATCTAAAAGCAGTAAATCGTAAAACCAGAAACGGCTCTTTTTGTAAAACAACTTCATATTGAGCAAACTGGAATCATTTTTCTGCAGGAACTCAATTAATGCAGTAGATTTTTTATCCGAATTTTTAAAGGTATAGCCCGTGCTGGCTTTTGTCCATCCGCCGGCAGTTCCAATATTCAAAACACGTTTGGTATTCTTTTTCCAAAAAGGAAAACAAGTCATCGGAATGCTTCCCTCCTCTTTTTCAATAATTTGGTATTCTACAGCGCCAAGTTTTTTTAGATAAATCTCAATCTCATTTTCATATTCTTCTTTTGGGAGAAGATCCTCCGAGAACAAAGTATATTCAACCAAAGCTTCGTTTTTAGAAGTCGGCAAAACATACATAAATCTTGTATTTCCTTTTTGTTCTACCGAAAAGTCCATAAAAGTAACTTTTTCAGGATTGAAAACCTCAGTTTCCGTTTTTACAAACCAGCCAACAAAATGCTGTTTTAAAACTGGATATTGGTTCTGATTTTCAGCAAAAGCTTTGGTGTAAATACTGTTAAAAAGATAATTGCAGGTATAACGGTTTTCTTCTGTACCAACAAAAACATGTGTTTCAAGTTCGTTGATATCAGTTACTTTTTCGTTTTGAAAAGTAATATTTTGATGTTTCGAAATGGCTTCAAAAACAAAACTGTAGAAATCCAATCCACGAATTTGGTTGTATTGATAAGGCTTCAACGCCAAATCGCGATGAAACTCTTTATTAGCAAATAAAGCAAAATCCCATTTTTTTGAAATAACCGGATTCCAGATATTTTCTTCTTTTTCCCAAAAACACCAAGTCCTGTCGTTGTTTCTTTTGGAATCCTGATCCAATAGCAAAATGGATTTATCAGAGAATTTCTCGGACAAAATCATCTTATAAACAGTCATCAAAGCCGAAAGGCCTGCTCCAGTAAAAATAAAATCGAAATGTTTGATTTGTGAGGAATTCATTCTCAAAAATAAGAATTTTATTCTTTTAGTTTTTCCAAAAGCATTTTAAAATCCTTTGGTGGTAAATAATTGGAATACTGAAAAATGATTTCGTTGTTCTCATTCAAAACACACAAGACGGGATATACAATCTGATTATTCTGTGTCCCAAGCTGTAAAGCCAATTCATGAACTCCGACATTATTTCCCGAAGGCTGGTATTTAAATATCTGATTTTGAAATTGAATATCCCGCTTTTCTTCTGCATTCAAATCAATAAAATAGAAATCGGAATTTAGCTTTTGATTGATTTCCTGATTTTTGAAAGTTGTAGCTTTCATTCGCTGGCAGAACTGACACCAATCGGTATGGATAAAAACAACGATTTTTCGTTTCTGAATTTGTTGCAAGCTATCTACTTCTTCAAAAGTCCTGCTTTTTAACTGGCAGAATCCCGTTGAAGTTATTCCAGAGAAAAGAATAAATAGAAGAAGCTTTTTCATTGTTTTTGTTTTTTGCCACTGATTAAAGGATTAAAAAGGATTTTTTACTTCGCTCAGCCTGACAGATGAATCTGTTTGAAAAAGTTTAACCACAAATTTCACAAATTAGCATAAATTATTAGCCTTACATTTCATTTAAAATTAGTGTTAATTTGTGAAATTCGTGGCGAAAAAAAACATCTCCAAAACCAATAATCTTTTTAATCTGCGCTAATCTGTGGCGAATAAAATCTTACCGCAAAGTATATCGCAATCCCAAGAATCCGCGAATCGTTTGGTTTTGTCCGTAAACATAAGTGGTATCAAAAGTCAAACCGTACGGATTATCTGGTGTTACTAATACTTTTCCAGCCGAATCGTACTGCACATTTTTATCAAAAGGATCATTGGTTCTTGAAATCAAAAACGGATTGTTTTGTTTAGGTCTAAAATTCAGCAGATTTTTTACGCCGCCATATACTTCAAAATCTTTCCATCCCGAATAGGTAAATTGAATGTTCTGAATGCTGTACCAAGGCGATTTTGGACTTCTTGGATCGTACTCGCTCAACAATGGCAATTTCATCGGACTGTAAATGTTTCCGGTATAATCCATTGACAAATTCCATGGCTGGATTTTATAGGAAACACTCCAAGTTCCCGTAAAGTTTTCTGTGAGATAAGGTCTTTCCGAAATTCCGTCTTCGACATTTTTGTTGTCTAAAACCGTTGCGCCCACAATAAATTTTAGTCCCGAAGGCAAATTTAGATCAACATTTGTACTGATTCCTTGGCTTATCGCATAACCATCAATATTGTTATAAATAATTTTATTTGGATCGCTCTCGTAATCTGTCACAATCTTATTGCTAAATCTGGTATAAAAAGCCGTCGTTTCTATTCCCATAAAAGTTCCATTTCCGAAATTGATTTTCTGAATATAATTCAAATTCACATTTACAGATTTCTCTGGATTCAAATTGTTTTCAATTACCACATCTCGCGATCCCGTAAGCGCGGCGTGATCTTCTGTAAACAAATTCACAACGCGAAATCCAGTTCCAGCATTTAATCTGAAAATCGTGTTTTCGTTGGCTTTGAATCGATACGCAAATCTAGGCGTTAAAATAGAACCGTGAATCGAATTATAGTCATAACGCATTCCCAACAAAACCTGACTTTTTGGAGAAAGGGTTATTTCATCTTGAACAAAAATTCCAGGAAGCCAAGTATTTTCAGCATCTTTTGTGGCTGGAGTATTATCGTCATAATAAGTATATCGGCTGGCAATTCCTGCAAGCAAATCGTTTCGTCCGATTTTTTTATCCCAAGTCAATTGCAGAAATCCAATTTTCTGATTGGCGATATAAGATGTTGTTCCGTATCGACTGTCCTGATAATGCACATTTCCCGAGAACGAAAGCATCAGTTTTTCTTCAAACGGCAATTGATAACTTCCAATTAATTCGGCTCTTTTTGTGTAAATGCTTTCTCCATAGATTTCATCGCCACCGCGAAATTTCTTTTCCCAGCGAATGTCTCCGCCCCAGCGATCTTCGTACATTCCGCGTGCCGCAATCGTAAAAAGGCGATTATGATTTCGCTTAAAACTCCATTTATTAAAAAGCGAAATTCGTTCAGAAAGCGTGACATCAGTAAAATTATCTTTGTCTTTATCGATAACCTGATCGTAGTTGAAATAATTGATTCCGATAAGCGAAGTTGCTTTTTTTCCAACATTAAATTTCATTCCCAAATCGAGATTGCTTTCAAAATAAGAAGTCGTAAAATAATCTGCTGAAAAAGTCGGTGCATTAGTTGGATTTTTAGTGATGATGTTGATCAAACCGCCAACAGCTTCACTTCCATAAAGAGACGAAGCTGGCCCTTTTACAATTTCTATCCGTTCTACTAGAGAATTCGGAATTCCCGATAAGCCATAAACCGTCGAAAGGCTGCTTACAATCGGCATTCCGTCAATCATTACCAAAGTGTACGGACCTTCTAAGCCATTGATATGAATATCTCCCGTATTGCAGACCCCGCAATTGAGCTGAGGCCGAACACCGTTTATGTTTTGAAGTGCATCATAAATACTAGGAGTTGGGTTTTTCTTGAAGAAAACAGGTGAATAAACCTCAACCGGAACGGCACTTTCCATGCGTCTTACAGGTTTTAAGGTTCCAGAAACAACCACTTCGTTTAGCTCATTCTGATCTTCTTTCAATTCAAAATCCAAGTTCAGATTTTGATTTTCTGATAAGTTAATTTTTTGGGTCAACGTTTTGAATCCTATCGAGGTTACTGCAATTTTATAAGTTCCTACTGGAATGTTTTCTAATTGATAATGCCCTAAAGAATCTGTTTGTGTTTTAAAGTTTGTATTTAACAAACGAACATCAATTTCTTGTACAACAGGACTATCCGTAGTTATTTTACCTGATATATTTTGGGAGTAAATACTTTTAGTTGAAATTATTAATATTGTCAAAAATAAATATTTCATTGTTTTAAAATTAAATTTAGACAAAACTAAAAATTAAATTTGACAAATAATGATTCTGAAAACAAAATTTTCAAACGGATTGAATTCAATATGTTAGACATTTATTTTTATCGCACAAAACAAAGTCGAAAAGTTGTTTTATTAAATGCTTGAATTATTTAATCTCGCAAAGTCGCGAAGTCGCGAAGTTTTTTTTTCTAAACGATATAAGTCATGTAAGTTCATTTCAAGCCAAACCTAAATTATCTTATATGACTTATATGGTTTAATTCACTTTGCGTCTTCGCGACTTTGCGAGAGATTTTCAGTGCATTTCTAGAAATCTTCATCAATGAGATCTTTATTTATAACCGCTCCGGCGAAAGAACCTGTAGAAACCGCAATCGCAACAGATCGCATTGGAGTTGTACAGTCTCCGCTTGCAAAAACTCCTGTCACATTTGTTTTTTGCATAGCATCAACTTTTACCAAACTTTGTTCGTTGAGTTCACAGCCTAGAGCTTCAGGAATTGGACAATGTTGCTCAAAAGGTACTTTGGCATAAATGGCTTTTACTTCAACCTTATTACCGTTTTTGAAAACGATATTTGAAACATAACCTTCATTATGTTCCAAAGAATCTATTTCTTCTTCAAAAATCTGAACTTCGTGATTTTTCAAAATTTCGGTTTGTTCTAAAGTCAAGGCTGATTTTCCGTTTGTGCATAACCGAAGATCTTTTGTCCAATTCGAAATCAGTTTGGCATATTCAAAGCCCATTTCGCCATTGGCAATAATCGCTGTCTTTTCGTTTTTGACTTCATAACCATGACAATAAGGACAATGCAAAACTGATATTCCCCAACAGGCTGCAAAACCATCAATTTCAGGGAATAAATCCTTAACCCCAGTTGCAAACAACACTTTTCTAGAAGTAAATATAGCTCCAGATTCGGTTATGATTTCAAAACCTTTATCTGTTTTTAATGCTTTTACAGCAAGTCCGTTGTAAAATTGAACCGATTTGTAAAGTTCAACCTGCAATTTGGCTTTGGCCGAAATTACTGCCGGCTTTTCTCCGTCATGCGTAATAAAATTATGAGAATGTGGCGTCTGTCTGTTACAAGGTTTGCCACTGTCAATTATTAAGGTACGGCGTAAAGAACGCCCAAGGCTCATTGCTGCCGAAAGACCGCTGTAGCTTCCTCCGATAATGATGACTTCAAAACTATTAAGATCCATAACTTATGCTTTAACGATGATTTACTCTGTGCAATTTGTAATTTATTAAATGTCCTGCTATCATTCCGATTCCTCCAATATAGATTAAGTCGTTATGAGCATCGAAAAAGATTTCACTCAAAATACTGATCATAACCAACGTTATGGAAACAATCAATAGAGAAGAAACCAACGCAGTTGATTTTTTTGTAATTTTGAAAATAGCAAATAAACCTACTGAAGCAAAGATCAAATCGACAAAAGGATTATGACTTAAGCCTAAAGGCAGAATAGTCAGAAGAGGAAAAATCAAGCAATGCACCAAACAGATGGCTGCACTTGAAACTCCTAAAATATCGTAAAAAGACGCGGTTAATTTCTTCATTTCTAGTATATTTGCTTAATGCAATTTTGTTGCAAATATACATTTTTATTTTAATTGCAACAATGTTGCGTTATTTTTTTACCGTATTTTTAATGAAAACGACACGTAATACTACCGCAAAAACAGCTGTTTTGGAAGTTTTTGAAAACTCTAAAACGGCATTGTCTCATACCGAAATCCAAAAGCAATTAAACGATGTTTGTGACCGCGTGACCATTTATAGAATTTTGGACCGCTTGGTTAATGAAGATATTATTCATAAAATTTCAAATCTTGACGGAACGGTAAAATATGCCAAATGCAATCATTCGCATCAGCGAGTACATATTCACAATCATGCCCATTTTAGCTGTGAGAACTGTCACGAAATAACTTGTCTCGAAAGTGTAAAGCCAAGTTATATCATGCCGCATAATTATAAAGTAAAAGAAATCAACTTTACTTTATCAGGTTTATGCCCAAAATGTTTGAATTCTAACATATAAATTTTAGACTCGCCTAAAAATATTGTTCCGCGAATATCATTTTTATATATATTTGTGAAAACAATACTTTTACAATGGGTAAATCTTTAGAAGAAGTACACGAATCAGTCTCTACTGAAAACAAGAAAAAAGGTTTTAGAAAAATACTGGCTTTTCTCGGCCCCGCTTATCTAGTAAGTGTCGGCTATATGGATCCCGGAAACTGGGCAACCGACATTGCCGGCGGAAGCCAGTTTGGTTACACCCTTGTATGGGTTTTATTGATGAGCAATCTTATGGCTTTGCTGCTGCAGAGTCTCAGCGCTCGTCTCGGAATTGTAACACAACGCGACTTGGCGCAGGCTTCTAGAGAAACCTACTCAAAATACATCAATTACATTTTATACTTTTTGGCCGAAATTGCCATTGCTGCCTGTGATTTGGCCGAAGTTCTCGGAATGGCGATCGGAATCAATCTGCTATTTGGCATTCCGCTTTTTGAAGGCGTTTTGATTACCGTTCTCGATACTTTTCTTCTTCTTTTCTTGATCAATAAAGGAATCCGAAAAATGGAAGCTTTTATTATTGTTTTAGTCGCCATCATAGGTTTTTCTTTTATTTTCGAAATGATTTTTGCCGAACCAGAAATTCATAAAATCATTGAAGGTTTGGTTCCTTCTATTCCAAATTCGGCCGCATTGTATATCGCAATCGGAATTATTGGTGCAACGGTTATGCCTCATAATCTGTATCTACACTCTTCTTTGGTACAGACCAGAAAATTTGACAGAACGCCAGCCGGAATCAAACAGGCTTTAAAATACAACTTCATCGATTCTACGATTGCTTTGAATCTTGCCTTTTTCGTAAATGCTGCGATTTTAATTCTTGCCGCGGCCACTTTTCATAAAAACGGAATGTTTGAAGTTGCCGAAATTCAAGATGCGCATCAGTTTCTAGAACCTTTATTGGGAACCAAATGGGCGCCAATCTTATTTGCGGTTGCCTTAATTGCAGCGGGACAAAGCTCAACGGTGACTGGAACTCTTGCCGGACAGATTGTAATGGAAGGTTATCTCCATTTAAGAATCCAGCCTTGGGTTCGTCGAATCATAACACGTTTGATTGCGATTGTTCCTGCCTTAATCGTGATTTGGATTTATGGCGAAAGTGTAACGGGTAAACTTCTTATCTTAAGCCAGGTTATTCTAAGTTTGCAATTGGGATTTGCTATTATTCCGCTGATTCATTTTGTGAGTGATAAATCAAAAATGAATGGTTTTCATATTTCTAAAACAACGCAGGTTGTTTCCTGGATTATCGCTACGACTATTGTTTCCTTGAATGCTAAATTGGTTTATGACGAAATCACTTCGTGGCTAGCAGAATCGAATCATCCGACGGTTATATGGTTTACAGTAGTGCCGCTTGCGTTTGGTTTTTTAGCCTTACTGCTCTACATCGTTTTTAAACCTTTTATTGCCAGAGCCAAATCAAAAAACATCAATCATTCGCCACACAACCTGAAACTGCATTTTTCTCCAAAGAAAACTCAGGAAGTAAAAAACATAGCGATTTCTGTAGATTTCTCTAATGCTGATGAAGCTGCATTGAACCACGCCTTCGAATTGGGCGGAATGGATGCCAAATACACACTTATTCATATTGTCGAAACTGTCGGCGCGTTAATGTATGGTATTCATACTCACGATCACGAAACCACAATCGATGAAAAACTATTATTAGAATATAAAGAAATGCTTTCGCAGAAGGGTTTCAACATCGAAACAGAACTTGGTTTTGGAAAACCCAACAAGACAATTTCAGAAATCATAAACGGCGGCACTTTTGATATTCTGGTAATGGGAACCCACGGCCACACTGGATTAAAAGATATTCTTTTCGGCACAACGGTAGACAAACTAAGACATAAAATTTCGATACCTTTGTTGATTGTTAAATAAAAGACGCAAAGGCTCAGAGGAACAAAGGGACAAAGATTTCCCTATGAACCTTTGTAACTTTGCAACTTTGAACCTTAAAAGAAATGACTTTTTCAGAAGAAAACTACCTTAAATCGATTTATCACTTAACTGCTGCTTTGGAAACGGAAGTGAGCACGAATGCTATTGCCGAAATCATGGAAACAAAAGCTTCCTCGGTTACAGATATGCTTAAAAAGCTGGCGGAAAAAGATTTAGTGAATTATAAAAAATACCAAGGTGTTTCTTTGACAGAAAACGGAAAACTAGCAGCCAAAATGATTGTGAGGAAACACCGTTTATGGGAAGTGTTTTTGGTGGAGAAACTAAATTTTAGCTGGGATGAAGTTCATGATATTGCAGAACAATTAGAACATATCAAATCGGAGCAATTGATTAACCGTTTGGATGATTTTCTGGGAAATCCAACCGAAGATCCACATGGAGATCCAATTCCAGATGCGAACGGCCGAATTATTAAAATTGAAAAACAACTGCTTTCTGAATTATCAGATAATCAAACTGGCGTTTGTGTGGGTGTAAAAGATACTTCTTCGGAGTTCTTGAAATATCTGGATAAACAAGGAATTGCTTTGGGTTCTAAAATTGAATTTATTTCTAAAGAATCTTTCGATTTATCGGTTCGAATTAAGGTGAATGGTAATGAGTTGTCTATTTCGAATAAAATTGCTTCTAATTTGTTTGTAAAGCTGGTTTAACGGGTTGTTTTCACGAAGATACATTGAGAATTATATGGATCGAACCTACGGCTCTCTATTTTTCTTATCGACAATTACGACGGATTGAAATCCGTCGCTACAAAATTTAACGAGCCTATGGCTCTTTCCTATTATAATCTGCAAGTCAAATAATAATATCCAGATACCTAACAGGTTTTAAAAACCTGTTAGGATAAATTATCATGCAAAAAGTTCCGAAGCAACGAAATATATTGTAGCAACGGATTTTAATCCGTTGAAAGAAGCATTTCATTTAGAATTGAGTTCCATAGGAACGCAAAATATTAATTACATTTAATGCTCTAAAAACATTCAGAAAAACAAAAATGTTATTTTGAAACCGAGTGTCTTAGCCCCGATAGAAGTGAAAATCCTTTTGTGGCGGGGTTCGACACAAAAGATTGAAACGGATAGCGGGATTAGCTCCTAAAAATTTAAACTATCCCTTTCTCAATCATTTCCAGCATAACTGGCGATGCATTTTTAAACGTGGGTGGTTGTTCGATAATACTTCCTGCATTCTTTTTATTTACTTTGAAAGTAACGTCGTTATCTGTCGTAAATAAAAGCGCGGTTAAAAAAGGCTTTTTAATATAAGTTCCTAAAACCAATAGCGCCTCGTCTAAAGTATGAATGCTTTCAATTTCTTCTGTTTTGTAACGAGAAGTTAGGGAAATCGAAAAAGTATTGTCTTCGTTGAGAACCAAACGGAAATAGATGTTTTTAATTTCGGTATCGCCCATGGTTTTGGCCAAAGTAAGTTTTGCGAAAGTTCCGTTTTGGATGCTTTCTTTAACTCGTTCACAAAAAAGGGCAAATATTGGTTCGTACATTTTTTTAAAGTTGCTAAGGTTCTGAGATGCTGAGATTCTAAGTTTTTAGAATCTTTGTCTATTATTTAACCGCAAAGGTCGCAAAGATTTACGCAAAGAACACAAGAATTGAGCAAAAAAATCAGCCACAGATTATAGAGATTAACACAGATTACAGTAAATCCTTTTAATCCAAATAATCTGTGGCTAAAAATTAATATTTTTTGCGGTTAAGAAAAATTATTTCCCTGTAAATTCAGCTTTACGTTTTTCTAAAAAGGCTGTTGTTCCTTCTTTAAAATCCTGGGTTCCGAAACATTCTCCGAATGATTTTATTTCGGTATCGAAACCATTTTTACCATCTTTAAAATTGGCATTGATGGCTTTTATAGCTTTTCCGATTGCAAAAGGTGCATTTTTAATGATTTTCTGAGCGATTACGTTTGTAAATGACAGCAATTCTTCCTGAGGCACGACATGATTTACTAAACCATAATCTTTTCCTTGTTCGGCAGTAATCATCGCAGCGGTCATAATCATTTCCATGGCACGGCCTTTTCCAATTAATTGTGGCAAACGCTGTGTTCCTCCGTAACCTGGAATCAATCCTAAAGTTACTTCTGGAAGTCCCATTTTGGCATTGTCCGAAGCTATTCTGAAATGACAAGCCATAGCCAGTTCTAATCCGCCACCAAGAGCAAAACCGTTCACGGCTGCAATAACTGGTTTTTTAAGGTTTTCGATAAAATCAAAAAGTGATTCCTGACCTTCTGCTGCCAGTTGCGCCCCCTCAACAGTGGTATAATTTGCAAACTCAGAAATATCAGCTCCAGCTACAAAAGCTTTTTCTCCGCTTCCGGTTAAAACAATAACACGAACATTGTCATCACCTCCCAAAGCACTGATGGCTTTGCTCAAATCGCCAATTGTTGCTTTATTTAAAGCATTCAGTTTGGTTGGTCTGTTTATGGTAATGGTTGCGATTTTTTCTTCTATAGAAACTAAAATATTTTCGTAAGTCATAGCATTGGCTTTATGAGTTAGTGATAGGAAGCGTAACCGTAAAAGTAGTTCCTTTTCCGTAAGTTGAATCAAAGGTAATTGTTCCTTTGTAATTTTCGATGATGTTTTTTATAATTCCGAGCCCGAGTCCCATACCGCTGGTTTTGGTTGTAAATTTTGGTTCGAAGATTCGTCCGATATCTTGTTTTTGGATTCCGATTCCATTGTCTTTTACGGCAATTTCAACATTGTTGTTTCTTCGTTTAACAGAAACCGCAATTGATTTCTGATACTGACTTTCCGAAATGGCTTGAGTTGCATTTTTAACCAAATTGGTAATGACACGGATTAACTGCGTACGGTCCATTTTTGAAATGATTTCTTCTTCTTCTTTTTCGAAAACAATATAATCTTCGTTGAAAATATCCAAAGCCAATTCTACAACCTCAACAACATTCAACGTTTCATTTTGCTGCGCCGGCATTGAAGCGAAATTTGAAAATGCCGAAGCAACAGACGTCATGGTATCAATCTGCTGAATTAAGGTTTCGGAATAATCGTTCATCTTTTGCTTAACATCAGGAGCAGAAGGGTCAAACTTTCTTTGAAAACTCTGAACTGTCAAACGCATCGGCGTAAGCGGATTTTTAATTTCGTGTGCCACTTGTTTTGCCATTTCGCGCCAAGCTTCTTCACGTTCGCTTTGCGCTAATTTGATTGCACTCGTTTCGAGTTTGTCGACCATTCCGTTATACGCTTTGATCAGGAAGTTGACTTCTTTACTGTTGGCTTCCAAAACAATTTTCTCATTTTTCTGATCCAGATTGGTTTCTTCCAAACGATCGGAAATGGTTTTTAATGATTTTGTGATATAAGTCGAAAGGAAATACGCCAAGGCAAAAGCCACAATCAGCATAAATGAATAAACCTGACTCAGACGAATCAGGAAGGTATTCAACTCATTATCATAATAACCATCGTCTTCTAAATAAGGAAGATTTAAAATTCCGAGCGGTTTGAATTTTTCGTCTTTTATTAAACTGTAAGATGAACGGTTCTTTACTCCGTCAATGGTTTTAATATCAACAAATCGCTTTTCGATTGAGGAACGAACCAGTTTCAAAATATATTCTGGAATTGGCGGGGCAATTTTATCAACTGCGAAAGATTCTTTGGATGATTTTAAAAGTTTTCCATCTAAACTGTAAATATTAATTTCGATTTTATGAATCTGCGCTAATTCGTGAATTTTATCTTTAAAAATTAAATCTAAATTTCCTGTCTTCAGCGGATACGTTGTAGTTGCCAGAACGTAATTAATATGTTCTTTAACCGCATTTTCTTTTCGTTCTAAACGTTCCTGATGGTATTCTTTGGCCTCGGTTTTAAACTGAATAATCGAAATCGAAGCCAATAAAAAAGATGCCACAACAATCAATACAATCATCGACAGGAAAATCCTGGTACGAAGGGAAAGCATTGTCATTTTGAAGTTTAGCATGTTTTTTTGTTTTATTTGTTTCAGGTTTCAAGTTTCAGGTTAGGTTGCGTTTTGCAACTTGAAACCTGAAACTAAAAAACTTTCTTTCCACAACCCGAGCGATAGCGAACAGGCGAAGCAATTCCACCAATTTACACTAATTTTTTTTTGCCACAGATTAAAAGGATTATTTGGATTAAAAAAATCATTTAAATTCTTTTAATCTGTGGCAAAAACTATAAAAATAAATTCGTGCTAATTCGTGAAATTTGTGGCAACCTTTTTTATTTTTTTTCTCGAATTCGCTTGTAAAATCGGAAACCCAGCATAATCAAAACCGAGAATAAAACAATTCCGATTACGCCGAAAATCCAGTTGATGGCACTTTTTAAAACTACTAAAAATACCACGGCAAACAAAATAATCGTTGCGCCTTCATTCCATAAACGCATAAAATTATTGGAATATTTTACCTCATCGTTTTGTAATTGTTTAAAAATCTGATGGCACTTTCCGTGGTATAAATACAAAAGGAAAACGAAACATAATTTCACATGCATCCACGGCATCTGAATCCAGATATGTCCCGCCTCTGTAAAAAACAACATCCAAAAAGCAAAAATACTTGCTAAAACCGCTGACGGCCATGTGATAATATACCACAAACGGTAGGCCATAATTTTGTATTGTGCCTGAAGAATCTCTTTTTCGGGTGAAGGTTTTTCATTGGCTTCAATTTGATACACAAACAAACGCACAATATAAAACAAACCCGCAAACCAGGTAATTACAAAAATAAGGTGTAGTGATTTTAAGTAGTCATACATAGTATTCCATTTAGTATTTGTTTCAGGTTTCAGGTTAATCAACTTTGAGAAAAACTTGAAACCTGAAACTTGAGACTAAAATTTATTTCGCCCAATCATTAATCCAATTAGAAACCGTTTGGCACCATTCATCATCATCATTCAAGCAAGGAATTGCCAAGAACTCTTCTCCTCCATTTGCTTCGAAATCTTCTTTGGCGCGCATGGCGATTTCCTCTAAAGTTTCTAAACAATCGGAAACGAAAGCCGGTGTTACAACCGCTAATTTTTTGATTCCTTTTGCAGGCATATTGTCAATTTCAACATCTGTATAAGGCTCTAACCATTTATCACCCGCTAAACGAGATTGAAATGTCAAACTGTATTTGTCTTCTGGAAGGCCTAATAATTTAATAACTTGTTTTGTTGTTTCGTAACATTGGTGACGGTAACAGAATTCATGTGCCGGAGATGGCGTATTACAGCATGAACCGTCAATTTTACAATGCGATTTTGTTACGTCTGTTTTGCGGATATGACGCTCCGGAATTCCGTGATACGAAAACAACAAATGATCGTAGTCAAATCCAACTAAGTGTTTTTGAATTGAATCTGCTAAATTCTTGATGTAATCCGGTTTGTTGTAAAATGCCGGAACATCGGTAAATTTCATGTGAGGAAATTTCTTTTTGCGAATTTCTTCTGCTTTTACTAAAATAGTCAAAGTCGAAGCCATTGCATATTGTGGATATAAAGGAAAAAGCATTACATCTGTAACTCCTTTGTCGCTCAATTCCTGAAGTCCTTTTTCGATTGTCATGCTTCCGTAACGCATTGCGAGCGCAACAGGAACATTTACAAGTGGCTGCACTTTTTTCTGCATTCTTTCTGAAAGAACGACTAATGGCGAACCTTCTTCCCACCAAATTTTTGCATAAGCGTGCGCTGATTCTTCTGGTCTTTTTCTTAAAATAATACCGCGAACTAATAATGCTCTCAATAAATACGGAACGTCGATTACGTATTTATCCATTAAAAATTCATCTAAATAGGGTTTTACATCTTTTGGAGTTGGACTTTCTGGTGATCCTAAGTTTACTAATAATACGCCTTTCATTATGTTCTTTTGCTTTAAGCTTTTATTTGTTTTTTAAATTTCGGCAAAAGTATTTCATGCTACTTTATCGAAATATGATATTTATTACTTTTTAATTATTGTTGAATATAGAAAATCAATTTCTCTCGCAGATTCTGCAGATTTAGCAGATTTTTATTTTGTACTAATTCGTGATTCCGATAACTATCGGGAGTGGCGAAAAAAATTAAACATTCGCATTAATCGACATCAAATATTTTTTTGGTGTTGTTCCGAATTTCTTCTTGAATGCGGCTATGAAATGACTTCCTGTACTGTAACCAATTTTCAATCCAACCTCATTTACATTATAAGAACCACTGTCTAAAAGTTTTCGGGCGAAATCCATTTTATAATCGAAAAGGAAACCGTAAACAGTATCGCCATAAATTTGTTTGAAACCCATTTTGAGTTTTTTCAAATTCAGACCAATTTCGTCTGCCAGTTCTTGCAATCCTGGCGGTTCGGCCATATTCGCGATTACAATTTCTTTGGCTTTTCTGATTTTCAAAACATTGTCTTCGTCAATCAAAAACGGACATTGTTCTGCATTTGGATCTTCGGTTCTGTTAAAATACAGACTCAATAATTCGTATCCTTTTCCTTTATAATAAAGATTTTTTATCGATGGATGAAGATTGTAATGAAACAACTGACTCAAAACAATTGCCATTGACGGACTGATGTTTCCTTCGTTATAATACTTCTTATCCTTATTATCTGCACTCAAGAAAGTAATATAGTCGGCTTCGGCAGAAAATAGTGCGTGAAATTTCTTTATTGAAACAATAACCGAAATTGCCCACGAGTTTGGAGCCAATTCTAAATGAAGCGGTAATTCTTTTTGCGGATTATACAAAAGCAATGATTTTTCTTCTTTTAGTTCTAAAGCATAAGTGCCCTGATTGAACAAAAATTTGGCATTGCCTTTTATCCCGAAGTGAAACTGTATCAAGCCTGTACCTACGATTTCATGCTGTGCAAAAAATGGTTCGGCACCGTCGTTTTGAAAACGGATCAGCGTAAAGTCGTCTTCAATTTTTATAATTTCTTGAGAACCCATAGCGATATTTTTTTGAAACGAAAATCAAAACAAAGTTCGAATCTTATTTAGAACGACTCTAAACTAATCCTTTCTAATGAGTTGATTTTGCTACAAAAGTAGTCCTTTTTACTCAAAAACACCCATTTAGGTTCAAAAAAACATACAGCGACACAAAAAGTACTTTTAGCGTTATTTTTATCAATGCTATAGTAATAATTTTGTTGCACTTTTATGAAAGTGAATTTATGGAAAACAATAACGTACCGAAACATCTTTATTTTTACTCAGTTGGTCTGAGTTATAAAAAAGCGGATGCCGAGGTAAGAGGTCAATTTAGTTTGGATGCAGTTGCGAAAACGCGTTTGCTGGAACAAGCTAAAAACGAAGGAATAGAAAGTTTAATAGTTACTTCAACCTGCAACAGAACCGAAATTTATGGTTTTGCAGAGCACCCTTTTCAATTAATCAAATTGATTTGTGACAACAGCAACGGTTCTGTCGATGCTTTTCAAAAAGTGGGTTTCGTTTACAAAAATCAAGAAGCAATCAATCACTTATTTCGCGTCGGAACTGGCTTAGACAGTCAGATTTTGGGCGACTTCGAAATTATATCTCAAATTAAAACCAGTTTCATTCATTCAAAATCTTTAGGTTTAGCGAATGCTTTTATGGAAAGACTGGTAAACGCTGTTATTCAGGCGAGCAAAAGAATCAAGACTGAAACTGAAATCAGTTCTGGTGCTACTTCGGTTTCTTTTGCTTCTGTACAATACATCCTTAAAAACGTTGAGGATATCAGCAACAAAAACATTTTACTTTTCGGAACTGGAAAAATAGGAAGAAATACTTGCGAGAATTTAGTAAAACATACTAAAAATGAGCACATCACTTTAATCAACCGAACTAAAGACAAAGCCGAGAAATTGGCTGGAAAGTTAAATCTGATTGTTAAAGATTATTCTGAATTACATTTAGAACTACAAAAAGCCGATGTTGTCGTTGTAGCAACCGGCGCGCAGAACCCGACGGTTGACAAAGCAATTCTAAATCTTAAAAAACCGTTGTTGATTCTGGATTTATCGATTCCAAAAAACGTTAACGAAAATGTCGAAGATTTAGAAGGTGTAACTTTAATTCACATGGATTATTTGTCTCAATTGACAGATGAAACTTTGGAAAACAGAAAATTACACATTCCGGCTGCTGAAGCTATTATCGAAGAAATCAAAGAAGAATTTGTTACTTGGATGAAAGGACGAAAGTTCGCTCCGACGATTAATGCCTTAAAAGAAAAACTGAATGCCATTAAAGCTTCAGAATTGGATTTTCAAAGCAAAAAAATTGCTGATTTCAACGAAGAACAAGCTGAAATCATCAGTAACAGAATTATCCAGAAAATCACTACTCATTTTGCAAATCATTTAAAAGACGACAACACCATGGTCGATGAAAGCATCGAATGGATTGAAAAGGTCTTCAAAATAAAAGCATCTTAAATAAATTTTTAAACCATATAAGTCATATAAGTTCATTTAATAAACTGCTGTTTTACACAAACTGCTTAAATTTACTTATATGACTTATATGGTGAAATTCAACAAAATGGCAGAAAAGACAATCAGAATAGGAACGCGTGACAGCGAATTAGCACTTTGGCAAGCACACACTGTAGAGAAAAAACTAAACGATTTAGGTTACAAAACCTCGATTGTTGCTGTTAAATCTCAAGGTGATATTATTCTGGATAAGCCACTTTACGAATTAGGAATTACCGGAATTTTTACCAAAACGCTTGACATAGCGATGATCAATGGTGATTGCGATATCGCTGTGCATTCTATGAAAGATGTTCCGACTGCCTTGCCAAAAGGAATTGTTCAAGCTGCAGTTTTAGAAAGAGCAAATGTTTTGGATATTTTAGTTCATAAAGGAAACCCTGATTTTACAAATCCAAGTACGATTGCAACGGGAAGCCTTCGTCGTCAGGCACAATGGTTTAATAAATACCCGAATCATACTGTAGTAGATTTACGCGGAAACGTAAATACTCGCATGCAAAAACTCCAAGACAATAATTGGGATGGAGCTGTTTTTGCAGCCGCAGGTTTGGAGCGCATCAACTTAAAGCCTGAAAACTACATCAATTTAGATTGGATGATTCCGGCACCGGCGCAAGGCGCAATGCTTGTGGTGGCAATGGAAAATGACAATTATACATTGGATGCACTTTCACAGTTAAATGATATCGAAACCGAAATCTGTACGCATATTGAACGTCAGTTTTTGAGAACGCTTGAAGGCGGCTGTACAGCACCAATTGGATCTTTAGTTACGTATAACGAAGATGAAGACACTTTACATTTTCAAGGTGTTTTACTTTCTATTGATGGAAAACAAAAACTGGAAATCAATAAAACGGTTGATATTTCGGAGTGGAAAAAACTAGGTTTCAACGCAGCTCAGGAAATCTTGAATAATGGTGGAACGGAATTAATGAAGCAGATTAAAGAATCCCTGAAAAAATAATGGCAAACTCTGTTCAAATAGTATCTACTAAAATATTATCTCCACTTCATAAACAAGAGCTGATGAAATATGGCGTTGAATTAATCGAAGCCGATTTTATCAAAACCGAAAACAAACCTTTCGAATTAAAAAACCTCAACGAAAGTTTAATCTTTACGAGTCAAAATGCTGTTCGCAGTGTTTTATCTGATTCAAAATCAGAAGAATTAAAAAAGAAAAACGTGTATTGCGTTGGACTTAAAACCAAAACTCTTCTTGAGGAAAACGGATTTAATGTTGTGGCTTACACAGGTTACGCATCCGATTTAGCAGAAATCATCACCTTGATTTATGGAAATGAAAGTTATACTTTTTTCAGCGGAAACCTTAGAAGAGATACTTTGCCGGAAGCTTTGAAAGAAAACGGAATTAAATTCAATGAAATTCAGGTTTACGAAACTACGCTACAGCCTCAGAAAATAAAAGCAAATCCAGAAGCAATTTTGTTTTTTAGTCCGTCTGGAGTTAAAAGTTATCTGAAACACAATACCATAAACAAACAAATCTGTTTCTGCATTGGCGACACTACTGCAGAAGCTTTGTCAAAAATCACGAAAAACATCATCATCGCAGATCAGCCTACAATTGAAAATGTGATTGAAGATGTAATTCAAGAATATAAATAAAAACCTTTGCAACTTTGTCACTTTGTGACTTTGCACCTAAAATAAAAAACATGTTAAAAAACGACTTATTCTTAAGAGCTTTAAAAGGAGAAACTGTGCAACGACCACCGGTATGGATGATGCGTCAGGCAGGAAGATATTTACCAGAATTTAGAGAACTGCGTGATAAATATGATTTCTTTACACGTTGTGAAACTCCTGAATTAGCTGCTGAAATCACAGTGCAGCCTATCCGAAGAATCGCTCCAGATGCTGCTATTTTATTCTCAGATATTTTGGTAGTACCTCGTGCAATGGGAATTCACGTAGAATTGAAAGACAATTTAGGTCCGATTATTCCAAATCCAATTCGTTCTTTGGCCGATGTTCATAAAGTTTTTGTTCCAGATGTAAATGAAACTTTAGGTTACGTTTTTGATGCTGTGAAATTGACTAAAGAAATGCTGAACGACGAAGTACCTTTAATTGGTTTTGCAGGTTCTCCTTGGACAATTTTCTGCTACGCTGTTGAAGGAAAAGGTTCTAAAAGTTTTGATACTGCAAAAGGATTCTGTTTTTCTAATCCAGCCGCAGCGCACACTTTATTGCAAAAAATCACAGATACGACTATTTTATATTTAAAAGAAAAAGTAAAATCGGGTGTAAATGCTGTTCAGATTTTTGATTCTTGGGGAGGAATGCTTTCTCCGGTTGATTATCAAGAATTTTCATGGAAATACATCAACCAGATTGTTGACGCTTTAGCGGATATTACTCCGGTTATTGTTTTCGGAAAAGGATGCTGGTTTGCTCTTGGCGAAATGGGTAAAAGTAAAGCTTCTGCTCTTGGAGTAGACTGGACTTGTTCTGCAAGAAATGCTCGTTATTTATCTGGTGGAAACATTACGTTACAAGGAAATTTTGATCCGTCAAGATTGCTTTCTCCAATTCCGACTATCAAGAAAATGGTTCATGAAATGATCGACGAGTTCGGAAAAGACAAATATATCGTAAATTTAGGTCACGGAATTTTACCAAATATCCCTGTAGATCACGCAAAGGCATTTATTGACGCTGTGAAGGAATACGGGAATTAGTGTTCAGTTTTCAGTTTTTAGTGTTCCGTTTCAATCTAGACTGAGCACTAAAAGTTGTTAAAAAATAAAATATGGAACAAAGAGAGGTTATTTCACAAACAGAAAAAACGAGTGTCAATTTTATTTCATTCAATATGATTGTTCTTTTTGTTTTTATAATTTGGTGGTATAATGTAATCAGCACTTTTGTTTTTGGTAATTATTCCCTTTCGGGCGAAAAGCAGCTGTTTGAAATCGTTGTTTACAACATTGGTTCTTTTTTTCTGCCTTTACTATATACTATTTATATTTTGGCTCATATTCAAGCTACTAAAATCAAAAAACAGTCTTTGTATTTTAGACTTATCGGAATTGCATGGCTCCCATCGATAATTCTTTTTTTGATTATAGGATACAACTTAATGACATTGGATAATCAGGTTTATTTTGAATAAATTCTATTGACCATTTTCAATAAAATGCTCCTATGTTCGCAAATATAAATTTACATAGAAACTCACCATTTTCTTTTTTAGAATATGGCTTTCAAGCTTATTATGTTTACAGTTTTAAACAGAATGCGATTTGCTTTTTCGAATGTTTCTCCAGAAATAAGGAGGAATAGAAATTGGAAAATCGGTGTCAAAAGCCATTTTCTGTTTTTTCTTATTTGTAGCGGTTTGTCTCGGAAATGCAATAATTTCACCTTTTGGATTAACAGCAAAATTTTTAGAAAAATCACATTATTTCCAAATGGTTAAGTCGAGCGGTTTATTTATAGAAAAGCCTTTTGTGCCAATTTGTATGGGATTTATTTATTATTAGCTGCCTGTTTTGTGTTTTGTTTACCGAATAATTAAGAACTTTGGCAAAGAAGAAACTTCTCAAAAAGGTAGGTTAGTTTTCAGCCAAACAACATTCAAATCAAATAAAAGGTAAATTATGCTCAACAAAGGTTTAAGAGATGAAGAAAAAATCAGGATCGACAATGTGCTGAAAACGTTGCGGACTCTTATTTTTGTGCCCTATCCTTTAGACCATTTAGAAGAAACAGAAATTGAAATTCAATTAAAAGAATTTGGTTTAAACATTGAAAGTTTAGTCAATTATTCGAATGAAGATTTAATAACGTTACTAAATCATCTTCATTTTGATTGGGAGCAATTAGAGCAATTTGGAGATTTATTGGTAGAATTTTCAAAAGACGAAAATTATAACTTTATAAATAAAGCTTTGTCACTTTACCAATACATTCATCAGGAAAGCAAAGTATTTTCTTTTGGAATAAATGCTAAAATCACTTCGTTAAAAAACAAATAAAAATGAGTTTTACAGATTTGAAAATAGATCGAATTGAAAACATTCTTTCCAAAGAGTTTTATGAACTAATTGATAAGAATAGAAACCACATTGGACATACTTTTCCGGTAACACTTGCTAATTCTGATTCACCAGAAAAAGCAGAAAATTTTATAGCGGTAAATAAAGCCAGAGAAAAAAATAACGAAGGATATTATTTTTATGCTCGAGACATTAAAACCAATGTTTTAATTGGCTATTTATGTATCAAAAGCATTGATTTTCGTATTTCAAAATGTGAACTAGGTTATTTTATAGATGAAGATTTCCAAGGAAAAGGAATCACTTCAAAAATGGTTTCTGATGCACTTGAATTTTCATTTAAAGAATTAAACCTTAATAAAGTTTTCATTTGTACATCAGAAGTAAATTTGGCAAGCCAACGAATTGCATTAAAACATAATTTTAAACAAGAAGGAATATTACGAGACGAATTTAGAAATGGCGATGGCGAATTGGAAAATTCTGTTTATTTCGGACTTCTTAAATCAGAATACAATCAATTGAAAAGATAAATTTAGCAAACGTCAAAACATGCCTTCTTTCGAAAAAACTTTAACAGAAATCTTAGATTTTGATTTTATGAAGTTGAATCCAATATATCAAGGTTTTTTTGCGATGTTATTTTTTGCAATATTTGTTAGTACATGCTCTTATTATTCAAACGATGCAAAAATTAGCAGAGATGCATATATACAAATGTTTGATAAGAGTTTTTCCGGATTAATTGTAAAAAAATATTTAGATAAAGATAACCGTATGTCTCCCATGTTTCAGCTAAACAATTCAAGTGAAGTATATGGTTACGCTATTCTTTGGGAAAAAGCTAAGACAGGAGATTCATTAATAAAAAAAGCGAATTCAAGATTTGTTAAGATTTTAAAAAAAGATACAACACTAGTAATTGATATGAATACCGCATTTAAATATCATGATACTTTTCCAGAAAATGAAAAATAAAAACATGAAAGACCAATTTTACGCCTACATACAAAATTTACAAGACCAAATCTGTGCTGGATTAGAAACTGTTGAGGGAACTGCAAAATTCCGTGAAGACTTATGGAAACGTCCCGAAGGCGGTGGCGGAAGAACACGCGTTATTGAAAACGGCGCGGTTTTCGAAAAAGGTGGTGTCAACATTTCTGCTGTTCACGGAAAACTTCCTGATACCATGCAAAAAATGTTTGGCGTTGGCGAAGCCGATTTCTTTGCCTGCGGATTAAGTTTAGTAATTCACCCGAAAAACCCGATGGTTCCTACGGTGCACGCCAATTGGCGATATTTCGAAATGTATGATGAATCTGGAAAAGTAATCAATCAATGGTTTGGTGGCGGACAGGATTTAACGCCTTATTATTTGTTTGAAGAAGATGCAAAACACTTTCATCAAACTTGTAAAATGGCTTGTGATAAACACAATCCAGAATTTTATCCGCTTTATAAAAAGAAATGTGACGAATATTTCTGGAATACACATAGAAACGAAGCTCGCGGTCTTGGCGGTTTATTCTTTGATTATTGCAAAGCAAATGAACAAATGTCAATGGAAAACTGGTACAATTTTGTAACCGAAGTCGGAAACAGTTTTCTTGAAGCATACGTTCCGATTGCGGAAAGAAGAAAGAATCTTCCTTATAACGAAACGAATAGAACTTGGCAGGAAATCCGTCGAGGCCGTTATGTTGAATTTAATTTAGTTCATGACAAAGGAACTTTATTCGGACTAAAAACCAACGGAAGAATCGAGAGTATTTTGATGAGTTTGCCTCCGCATGTGCAATGGGTTTACGACCATCATCCAGAAGCGGGAAGCGAAGAGGAGAAATTGATTAATGTGTTGCAAAATCCGGTTGATTGGGTTTAAATTATTATTTACGAAAATAAATATGTCGCTCCGCTGGAGCTTTTCAAACATCTCTATAAAATTTTGCTATAAATATTGAGCTTCTCCGAAGCTCTTTTTTTTAAATTTTAAATTCATCTAACCCATAGAAACATAGATTTAAAGATCTATCTTAGAGGTAATTTTAGAAAATTGCATTTTTTCACATAACGCTATGTGATTTATTTTGAATGAAATGTCTTTTTTAAAACCATCCAAAAACTATGTTTCTATGTGTTTAAAATTCATTTACACCACATTCTTTACCAGCATTTTTGGATGTTTCGCCCAAAACGATTCCCTACGAAATCCCTATTTCAAATCCTACAACGATAAAATTACAGCCAGTGTTTATTATCTAGATACTTCCAATAGTTTTCAGATTGCATCTGATAATCCGGAAACCAAAATGTATGTCAATCTTATTCCGAATCGAAGAGAACAGATTGGTTTTAACTTAAACTATAAAATTATTGATGTTGGTTTTGGTTTTGCTCCTAAATTTCTGAGTCAGAATAAAGGCGATTCACATTCCAAACATTTTAATTTCAATACCCGTTTTTATTTAAAAAAATGGATGCAGTCTTTCACCTTCATCAATCAAAAAGGGTTTTACTTCAAAGACGGCAACATTACGGCGCAATTGCCGGATATGCGCACAACAAAAATAGGCGGAACAACGGCTTATGTTTTCAATGATAAATTTTCGTTTAAAACATTGGTAAGTCAAAACGAATGGCAGACCAAAAGTTCCGGAAGTTTTATTCCAACCTTCTCTTTTTATTACACCAATTTAGATTTAAACACTCCCGATTCATCACCTGGAGACATTTATGTAGTTACGCTGGCTCCCTCCTATTTCTACAATTTTGTGATCAGCGATCGAGTTTTAATTGGCGCGGGACTTGCTTTGGGCGCTGGACTAAATGTGATTGATAAAGATACCTCAGCTTTATATCAAGCCGATTTCAATTTAAAACTTGCCTACAATAAAGATCGTTTCTTTGCTTTTGCAACTCTAAACACCATCAGTTTTGCTCAAGATGAAAAAGTCGACCCAAGATTAAATGATAATATCATAACCTTAAAACTTTCTGCGGGTTATCGATTTGATCCTCCAAAAAAAGTAAAAGAAGTCTATGACAAAGTAAATGAGAAAATCGGACTTTAGAATGTTAATCACTGATTTATAAGTAGTAATAAAAAAATTGCGTAAATTAACTGGAATTATAGATATAAATTTACAGTTATGAAAAGTATAAATACCGAACAGTTGAATCTCATGCACACTGGAAAAGGATTTATCGCAGCATTAGATCAAAGCGGCGGAAGCACACCAAAGGCATTATCGCAATATGGCGTTGAAGAAAACAGCTATTCTAACGACGAAGAAATGTACACTCTTGTACATGAAATGAGAACCAGAATCATCAAAAGTCAGTCTTTTGATAGCGAATATATTCTTGGTGCCATTTTGTTCGAAAACACCATGGATCGTAAAATTGACGGTTTATGGACTGCAGATTATTTATGGGATAAGAAAAAAATCGTTCCCTTTTTAAAGGTTGATAAAGGACTTACTGATCTTGCAAGTGGCGTACAACTTATGAAACCTATTCCGAATTTGGATGAATTATTGACAAGAGCTGTAGAACGAAATATTTTTGGCACCAAAATGCGTTCTGTAATTAAAGAAGCAAATCCTGAAGGAATTCGTGATGTAATAGAACAGCAGTTCAGAGTCGGTTTACAAATTTTCGAAAAAGGACTGATTCCGATTATTGAACCTGAAATTGACATTTACAGTCCTGACAAAGAAAAATCAGAGCAGATTCTTAAAGATGAAATCATAAAACAGCTGAATGCCCTTGATAAAAATGTGAAAGTGATGTTGAAATTATCTATTCCGACAGTAAATAATTTCTACGGCGAATTGATAACAGATCCGCACGTAGTTCGGGTTGTGGCGTTGTCCGGAGGTTATTCTCGAGAAGAAGCCAATACTAAACTAGCGCAAAATCACGGTTTGATTGCCAGTTTCTCAAGAGCATTATCTGAAGGACTTACAGCAGGCCAATCTGATGCTCAATTTAATAATCAGTTAGGGAATTCAATTAAAGAAATTTATGAAGCTTCGATTACATAAACCTAGAATTAAAAACAAATAAAATCCCTGAAACCAATGTTTCGGGGATTTGTGTTTTAAAAAGCTTTTACTTGAAAATATTTAAATTTAAATACTCAAAATTTTAGATAATATTAACGGATTCCAGTTCGTGCTAAAAGCCTTATTCTGTTGATTTTTCTTTAACTTTGCAACGCTCAAAAAAGCAACGCAACTTCAAAAAAAATAAAAAAACAACAACGGTTTTAGAAAAGGATTATGAATCTGTTTTGAAATAATCTACATTCTAAAATCTAAAATCTAAAATGATATGTTCCCACTACACAGAGGCAGAAGATTAAGAGTAAACGAATCAATCCGTTCATTAGTTCGCGAAACCACTTTAAGTCCGTCCGATTTTATGTTCCCAATGTTTATTGCAGAAGGCGAAAATTATAAGGCAGAAATCCCATCGATGCCAGGAATATTCCGCAGATCGATTGACTTAACGGTAGAAGAGGTAAAAGAAATCTTCGCTTTGGGAATACGTGCCGTAAATATTTACGTAAAAGTTAGTGAAAACCTAAAAGACAATACTGGAAAAGAAGCTTGGAACAAAGATGGTTTAATGCAGCAGGCTATTCGCGCCATTAAACAAGCTTGTCCAGAAATGATTGTAATGCCAGATGTTGCATTAGATCCATATTCTATTTACGGTCATGACGGAATCATCAAAAATGGCGATGTCGAAAATGACAGCACAGTTGAAGCTTTGGTAAAAATGGCCGTTTCACACGCAGAAGCGGGTGCCGATTTTGTAGCGCCAAGCGATATGATGGACGGAAGAGTTTTACGCCTTCGCGAAGGTTTGGATGCTGCCGGATTTCAGAATGTTGGCATTATGAGTTATGCTGCCAAATATGCCTCGGCATTTTATGGTCCGTTTAGAGATGCTTTAGATTCGGCTCCAAGAGAAGCTGATGTTGTGGTGCCGAAAGACAAAAAAACCTATCAAATGGATTATGCCAATCGTATAGAAGCTATTAAAGAAGCTTTGTACGATGTAGAAGAAGGCGCAGATATGGTTATGGTTAAACCCGGAATCGCTTATTTGGATATTGTTCGCGAAGTCAAAAATGCGGTAAACGTTCCGGTAACGGTTTATCATGTTTCTGGAGAATACGCCATGATTAAGGCAGCAGCAGAAAGAGGATGGCTGGACAATGATAAGATTATGATGGAACAGCTAATGTGCATAAAACGTGCAGGTGCAAGTCTGATTTCTACTTATTTTGCAAAAGAAGCTGCAATTCTTTTAAATAAATAACAATGAAAAAAGTATTGTTCTTAGCTGCGGTTTTGGCTTTTACAGCCTGCAAAAAAGAAACTGCCGAAAATAATGTAACCTCAACCGAAAATTATTCGGAGGGAGAATCGGCAAAAGCTAAAACTCCTGAAGATTTAGGAAAGGAAATTTTTGAAGGAAGAGGAAACTGCACGGCGTGCCATCAGGCGGATCAAAAGATAATCGGGCCAAGCATTAAAGAAATTGCCAAAATCTACAAAGACAAAAACGGCGATATGGTTTCTTTTTTGAAAGGAAATGCAAAACCAATTGTAGATCCGAGCCAGTTCTCGGTTATGGAAACCAATTTTGCGATAACCAAAGAGATGTCTGATGAAGAATTAAAAGCAATCGAAACATACATAAACAGTCATGTGAAATAATTACAAATTATGTTCCATAGGAACATTTCATCGGTAGAAAAATTTATGTTCAATCATTGTTTTCGTTCCGTAGGAACGTTTAATTTGTATCATTTTTTAACAATCCAAAACATGAAACGTTCCTACGGAACGTGAATAAATGGATGAATAACATTATTTCTACCGATAAGACATTCCTACGGAATGATAACTGTCAAGTTTTTGAAAACAATACTATAATAAGTAAAAGGGCCGTCACGAAAATCGAGACAGCCCTTTTTATATCCTATAAATTAAGATTACCAGATTTTAACCCTTTTTTCAGGTTCTAAATACATAGCATCTCCTTTTTTAATTCCGAATGCCTCATAGAAAGAATCTAAGTTTTTAATTGGCACAACAGCTCTGTACATTCCAGGAGAATGCGGGTCTGTTTTCACCTGACTTTTGATTGCTTCGTCACGAGATTTTGTTCTCCAAACCGTAGCCCAAGAAATAAAGAATCTTTGTTCTGGAGTAAATCCGTCGATTAAACCTGGATTTCCGTGTTTCTTCAAGTATAACTGTAATCCGTCGTAAGCTGCGTTAGTACCTCCTAAATCTCCGATGTTTTCACCTAAAGTAAATTTACCGTCTACAAAAATTCCAGGAAGCGGTTCCAAAGCACTGTATTGAGCAGCAAGTTCACCTCCAAGAGCAGTAAATTGTTTTAAATCTTCTGGAGTCCACCAGTCAACTAAGTTTCCGTCTGCATTGTAACGAGCACCAGAATCATCAAATCCGTGAGAGATTTCGTGTCCGATTACCGCTCCGATTCCACCATAATTTACAGCTTCATCAGCTTGGTAATTGTAGAAAGGTGGTTGTAAGATTGCTGCAGGGAATACAATTTCGTTATAAGAAGGATTAAAATAAGCGTTAACAGTCTGAGGCGACATTCCCCACTCTGTTTTGTCAACTGGTTTTGCTAACTTCGCTAAGTTTTCAGCATAAGCCCATTTAGCAAGGTTAACAGAGTTACCAAAATAAGTTCCGCCTTCAGAAACATTTTTAAGTTCTAGTTTAGAATAGTCTTTCCATTTATCAGGATAACCGATTTTCACCGTTAGCTTTTTCAATTTTTCAACTGCTTTAACTTTAGTTTCAGGAGACATCCAAGGCAATGCGTTGATTCTGTTTTCGTAAGCCAACATTACATTCGCAATCATGTCTTTTGCTTTTGCTTTTGCTTCAGCAGGGAATAATTTCTCTACATATAATTTTCCTAAAGCTTCACCTGTTGATGTATTGATAACTTGTAAAGCAACCTCTTCGCGCGGACGCTGTTTTAAAGCTCCTGTTAATGTTTTTCCGTAGAAATCAAAATTCGCATTTTCTACATCCGTACTTAAAGCTGATGCTGTTCTGTTTAATGCAGACCATTTTAAATACTCTTTCCAAGCTTCTACTTTTTTCTCAGTAAAGATTTTTTCAAGAGCAATCATGTAACGTGGCTGAGCAACATTTACAGTATCCACTTTTGTCATTCCGATTCCAGCGAAATATTTTTCCCACTGAATAGAAGGCGTGTTTTTCTTTAAATCGGCAACAGCTGTTGGATTGTATTGTTTTCTTCTGTCTCTTCTTTCAACGCGGTCCAATCTTGGAGCAGACATTTCAACCTCCAAAGCCAGAATTTGTTTTGCGCTTTCTTTAGCTTTCGCAGGAGACTCTCCGATAAACTGAAGCATTCTTGCTACGTGAACTTCATATTTCTCACGTTTTTCCTTAGAATCTTTATCGTCAGAGTTGTAGTAATCTTTATCAGACAAACCTAAACCTCCAGGAGTTAAGGTTACGGTATTTTTGTTACTGTTTTTTGCATCTGCACTTACGTACACACCAAAAAAACCAATTCCGCCTTGAAGCTGCATTTCGGTTAAGAAGTTCTGCAAATCGGCAACACTTTTAATGGCGTCGATTTTTTTCAGATAAGGCTGTAATGGAGTAACGCCTTTTTTGTTTCTTCCAACTGTATCCAGAATCGTATTAAACAAAGCAATCGCTTTTCCTTGATCGGTGTTTGATTTATACTTTGGATCTTTAGAAGCTTCTTTTAAGATAGCAAGTGAATTTTCATCTGTTTTCTGACGAAGTTCATTGAAACTTCCCCATGAATTTCTATCGCTTGGGATTTCAGTTTTGTCAAGCCATGCTCCATTTACGTAACGGAAAAAATCCTGGCTTGGACTCACCTTGGTATCCATATTCGAAATATTGATACCCGGCTCCTTTGCTTTTGTCGTTTGAGCTTGAACTGCAGTTAAGGTAAACATTGCAGATACAACACAAAACATTGGTTTGGTAAGCTGTTTAATCATTTTTATTTAATGTTTTAGTATATATACAAACATATTGTTATTATTTTGAATGTTATGTTAAAATTCATTAATAAATAACAGATTCTTTTTGAAGATATCTTTTGAATGCCTTCAGTTAAACATTTGTCTATATAACTGTCATTTTGTTACAAAAAAATTTCATAAATAATTCGAGCCGAAAAAATAGAATTCCATTACGTTTTTCATTCTGTTAAAAAGCCGTTATAATTAAGACTTTAAAATGCTGTTTTTGTATTTTTGCGCCAAATTATCTTTATGAAATCGCTTCTTTACAAATACCGCAAATTCTTTATTGTTTTGATTGTCTTTTCGGTTGTTACGATATCTCTTTTTTATACTGCTTTAAAACCTAAAAAAACGCTTCCGATTTACAGTCCAGCAGATGTCAATCCAGAATTGGTAGACAGCACGATTCAGTACAAAAGCAAATACCACACTATTGGAGATTTTTCGTTTGTAAACCAAAACGGAGATACTATCACTCAAAAAAATTACGAAGGAAAAATTTATGTAGCCGATTTTTTCTTTACAACTTGCGGATCAATATGTCCAAAAATGTCAACCAACCTTTCTGAAGTTCAAAAAGCAGTTTTAAACAATCCGAAAGTGATGTTGCTTTCGCATACTGTTTTCCCAGAGGTTGACAGCGTTTCAGTTTTAAAAGCATATGCCATAAAATATGGCGTTGTAGACAGCAAATGGAATTTGGTAACTGGCGATAAAAAAGAAATTTACAAAATGGCCCGAAAATCATATCTGGCGGTAAAACTCGGAAGACCGGATCAGCTTTATGATATGGTGCATACGGAGAATTTTGTTTTAGTAGACCAGAAAAGACGTGTTCGCGGATTTTATGACGGAACGAATAAAGAAGACATCAAACGTCTTTTAGAAGATATAGAATTCTTGTCTCAGGAAGATTCTGAAAAATAATCGATAACTAGAAATCCCAAGAGATTTTTAAAACCTCCTGGGATTAGGATTTCAAACTACTTATTGAGGTCTTAATTTTCAGTAATTCACTGGTCTTTTTGTATCCAATCTTTTTAGAATAGAAAACAACCGATTAATGTCTTTATCTTTTAAATCAGAATTAAGCTGTATATAATCAATCGTTTCTTTAATTAACGAATCAGCGTTTCCTAGATTATTTTTCGAATATTCTGCAGAAGCTTTCTTTAAATTACTAGCCATCAAAGCAATTTGATAATTCTTTTTCAACTCGTTATTTGTAGATTCTATCTTTGGGTTATATCTTTTATTTTCTTCAATAATTATATTTTTATCATTTTTAGAATAACTCAATTGCACCTTAATTTCGGTATTTGCATCAGATACTTTTTCTACTTTCAAAAGAAAAATCTGGGTTACGCCCGAGTTTAGGTTTTCAATGTTCACGCTCACTTTATTGTCGCTTAGAAATTGTGGCTGATATCCATAAAACTCTTTTATTTTGAAATTTTTAGGAAGTTCGATGATTACTTTTGGTCGCTTTCCTATTTGAAACAATAAACTTTGCAATTCATCAACAAATGTTTTCTGAATATCTTCTTCATTTTCGCCAATAAAATAATTGGAACCATTTCCTGCATCCGAAAGTTGTCTTAATAAATCAAAATCAAGTTGGTCGCCAACTCCAATAGTCGAGATTTCAATTCCTTTATCATTGTATGTTTTTGAATTTAAAATGATTTTTTCAGGATTTGTTTCGCCCGAATTAGTCATTCCATCTGTTAGCAAAATCACCCTTGAGTTTATGTTTTTACTGTGATTTTTTAACGCTTCTTGATAACCAAACATCATTCCGTCGTTAATGTTTGTGCTGCCACCACCGTAAATTCCGTCAATCATTTTGTATAGCTGCGTTTTGTCGTTTCCAATTTTTTTTGCTCCTAAAACAACTTTTGCTCTATCGTCAAAAGAAATTATGGACAAAATATCATTATCATCCAATCCTTCTACAAATTTCTTCATAGCGCTTTTTACTTTCTCGATTTTAAATCCATCCATCGAACCGCTGCAATCCAAAACTAGAGAAACATTGACTTGATTTTGTCGGTCTTGAATTTTAGCATTTTTAGTCGCTAAACCTATTTGAAGTATAAATTCTTTAGAATTAGCAGCTATTTTATTATCATAATCAACACTTAATGCAACATCAGCTTGGGTTGGAATTAAGATATTATGTTTGTGAAAATTCATAAAATCTTCAACGATAACACTTCTTTCATTCAAATTTCCTTTTTCATTGGTAGAGCCAAAACCATTACTTCTTACTAAAGAAACCGAACCTGAGGAAACACCCACTTGAGCATAAATGAATTGACAAGAAAGCGCGATACTAACTAAACTGATTTTAATTGTTTTTTTCATGGCCTTATATTTTTAAAATTAATGGTGCAATACTACAATCGACGCTTAAAATAGGTCTGGCAAAGCAGCTTTCTACTTACTGCAAAGTTTTTTAGTACATTTACAGTCGTTTTTCAGTACAGAAAATGACTTGAAAAACTAATTTTGAAACGAAAAATCATAAATGACAGAATTAGAACATTTCCTTCGATTGAAAGAGAAAGTGCTTTTGAAATATCAAGAGCATTATCCTTTTTTTAATGGAAATTGGAAGAGTTTTAGTTCTCAGGATATCTTAAATCTGATTGATTTAATCGAAAAAAACTGCAAACAAAGCATTAGCGAAAAATGGGTTTACACGCATTTAAAACCCGAAACAAATACTAAAATTCCGCGACGGGATATGCTAAATATTCTATGTGAATTTGTGGGATTTTCGAGTTGGGATGAGTTTGTTTTTATAAGAAAAAATACTGACTCAAATGAGATTGAAAAACCGAATAAATTCAAAAAATATAAATTATTATCAATCGCCTTATTTGTTTTGCTCTTGATTGCATTGTTTGTGTTTTACAAAAATCATGAGACTACCAAAACAATAGAATTGAAAAATGAATTTACAAATGAAAAAGTCAAAAGCGATGAAGTCAAAGTTTTTCAGGTAAAAAATGATGTAAAAGAAGAACTTCCTGTAAAAGAAGGCAACATTGAAATTGATAATGATTCCAAAAAAAAATCAAAACTGATTATTCAAAGTCCATTTTACAAATCCAAAACAATTGATTTAAATTCTCAAGAAGCCACCTCAACTCAAACTAAAAAAATAGAATTAAAACCAGATGATTACGCTATGATGCTTAAAGCGTTTATGCTTTCGGATATTAAAGACTGGCAAACCCGAAAAGAACAATTGAATAGTATCTTATCTGATAATTTGGAAGTCATTGTAATGTTAAAAAATGATTTGGGTGCTGAATATTTTGATAAAGAGGAATTTTCGCAGAAGTTGATTATTCCAACGGCATCCATCAAGAAAATGAAAATTATTGAAATTAAAAAAAGTGATGATGATAAAATTCAATTTATCAGAATTAAACAGGAATAAAATGATTAAGCAACTCTTATGTTTTGGTCTACTTTTTTTTAGCTTCACAATTGAGGCTCAAAGTTCTATGGGTGAAAGAAGAGTAACTCTTGACAAACAATTTTCTATTGACGTTTTGAATGCTTATCAGGAAAATTCAAAATCAAAAATTGAAGATTTGTTTTCTTATTTTCAAATGCTGACTGACGTAAATCTAGACAATCAATTAAAATCTCAAATTGCTAAAAATATTTATTCACTATATAAAAATGAAAATGAACTGGTTATAGATTTTACTTCCAATAATTTTGAAAAAATCCCTTTAAAACAATTCATCCAAAAACTATCGAATTCTCATTCTATCTTTTTTAAAGTTTCAGATGAAGCCCAATACAATTCTGTTGCATACAACTTTTGGAAAACAAACTATACAATTTCCATAACCAAAGCCGGAACTACAGCACGACAAAAAGTTATTCAAAAGGTTTATTTTGATGAAAAGAATAAAAATTTCGGCTCAAATAACAAATTCGTTTATGAAACGCATTTGGGCGAAATGGAATGAAATATTGTTAGCGAATGCGATTTACTCTAAACGGCTTGAATCCAAATCAATTATTAATCACGTTTTTAACTAAAAATCATTAGTAAAAACGGTTCCCACATTAAAGTTTTATATTCACTTCATTTTCGTTAAAGTAAGTACAAAAACAGCTATTCTTACTCGTATTATTAATTATATATAGTATTTTTGCAATCTAAATTCAATCTAAATAAGCTTGCAAAATACAATCCACACTCTGAAAAAAGGCGAGAAAGCCATTATCAAAGATTTTGATATCGATCTTATTCCACTGAAATTATTAGAAATGGGTTGTCTCCCTGGCAGCGTAGTTGAATTACTGCAGATTGCTCCTTTCGGAGATCCATTGTATTTGGACATAAACGGTTCGCATGTTGCGATACGTATTGAAACGGCTCGCGAAATTGAAGTTGAACTTATTCAAAACAATTTATAATGAGTGTTCAAAATATAAATGTCGCCCTTATCGGAAATCCGAATACCGGAAAAACTTCTGTCTTCAATCAGCTTACAGGTTTAAATCAACAAGTTGGAAATTATCCCGGAATAACGGTGGAGAAAAAAATGGGGTTTTGCAAACTGCCCCAAAATATCAAAGCTAATATTCTAGACTTACCTGGAACATACAGTTTAAATGCCAGTTCGATGGACGAAAGTGTGGTTATTGAACTTTTGCTGAACAAAAACGACAAACTATATCCAGATGTTGCCGTTGTGGTAACTGATGTTGAAAACCTGAAAAGAAATTTACTGATTTACACTCAAATCAAAGATCTTGAAATTCCAACCATATTGGTCATCAACATGTCTGACCAAATGGAAAGAAAAGGAATTAGTTTAGATATTCCTTATTTGGAAGAAAAGCTGAAAACCAAAATTGCATTGGTCAGTTCTCGCAAAGGTCATGGAATCGAAGAGTTGAAAGAGCTTATTGTTTCTTATAAAACCATAACGCATGAGCCTTGTCTGAATGCTTCTGTAATTGATCCTGAATATTTTGAAAAGTTACAGCACGCTTTTCCAAACCAATTAATGTACAAATTGTGGTTGGTTATCACGCAGGATGTCAATTTTTCAAATTTGGACCGAAATGAAATCAGAAACACTTTTACCAAATCAAATTCAGAATTAAAACGTCTGCAGCAAAAAGAAACCATCAAAAGATATCAGTTTATCAATGATGTTTTGAAAGAAGGATTAAAAGTGGATGCTTCGATGGCAAAAGATATGCGTGCCAAACTAGACCGTATCTTGACGCACAAAATCTGGGGTTACGCTATTTTCTTTGCTATTTTATTTCTGATATTCCAGTCAATTTTCAGCTGGTCTGCCATTCCGATGGATTTTATCGATAGCACTTTTGCTTCGTTAAGCAGTTGGGCAGCAGAAAAACTTCCAAGCGGAATTCTTACCGATTTACTTTCGCAAGGAATTATTCCGGGAATTGGCGGGGTAATTATTTTCATTCCGCAGATTGCCTTTTTGTTCCTTTTCATTTCCATTCTGGAAGAAAGCGGTTATATGAGCCGTGTTGTTTTCTTGATGGATAAAATCATGCGCCGTTTCGGACTTTCTGGAAAAAGCGTTGTGCCTCTGATTTCGGGAACTGCATGTGCGATTCCGGCAATTATGGCAACTCGAAATATCGAAAACTGGAAAGAACGCCTTATTACAATTTTGGTAACACCATTCACAACTTGTTCTGCAAGATTACCGGTTTATGCCATTATCATTTCGCTCGTAATTCCGAGTAAACGTGTTTTCGGCGTTTTAAATCTTCAAGGATTAACCTTAATGTCACTTTATGTTTTAGGATTCTTTGCCGCAATTCTTTCTGCTTATATTTTGAATAAAGTTTTAAAACTGGAATCAAAAACGTACTTCGTTGTGGAAATGCCAAGTTATAAAATGCCTCTTTTCAAAAACGTTGGAATCAATGTTGTTGAAAAGACAAAAGCATTTATTGTTGGTGCGGGAAAAATTATCTTAGCAATATCGGTTATCTTATGGTTCTTAGCTTCTTACGGACCTGGCAAAGAATTTAACGATGCCGAAAACATCGTAAAAGAAAGATTTGCCAATACTACTTTGGATGAAACTCAGTTTGAAAACGAAGTGAACTCTCAAAAACTGGAAAACTCCTATATTGGTTTAATGGGAAGAGCCATCGAACCAGCAATTCGACCTTTGGGTTATGATTGGAAAATCGGAATCGCTTTGATCAGTTCGTTTGCTGCCCGTGAAGTTTTCGTTGGAACATTAGCCACCATTTACAGCGTTGGAGACACTGATAACGAATCGACCATAAAAAGCAAAATGCAAGCAGAAGTTCGTTCAGATACAGGTGGAAAAGTATTTGATTTTCCGACAGGAATTTCATTACTGCTATTTTATGCTTTTGCCATGCAGTGCGCCAGTACATTGGCGATTACCAAAAAAGAAACCAATACTTGGAAATGGCCAGCAATGCAATTGGGCCTAATGAGTGCATTGGCTTATTTTACCGCATTAATTGCCTATCAACTTTTAAAATAATAAATTATGTTTCAGCAGATTATAGCTTTTGCCATATTAGGATTTGCAGTCGCTTTTTTAGTCAAAAAATTCTTTTGGAAATCTAAAAAGAAAAAAGACTGCGGTGGCGGTACTGATTGCGGATGCAGTTAATTTGTTCTGAAACAGTTATAGCTACAAATGCTTCTTGGAAATTTGAAATTTCTAAGAAGCATTTTCTTTTCGCTTTCGCGGAAACAAAAAATCTTATGTTGATACTTAAAAAATTTTTAGTGGCTTTTTTTTACTTAAACCCCTCCTATTTTTGACAAATTTTAAAAATTGTAATCATGTCAGACTTAAAAAAAATGGAGATTGTCAGAGATAATAGAGTAACGCGCCTTTTGTGGTTTACAATTGGCTTCTTGTCTGCTGTAGTTGTGGTTTATTTTATGATGAAGAAATAGACTAAGCTCATAAACAGTCATTATTAATTGCAATGAAAGCAATAAGGAAAGAAACAAATTTTAATACGTATTTTTTTAAATCTGTATTAAAATTTTTCTATTTTCACTTCAAATTTCTCTCTTAATAATAAAACAAACTGAATTTATGGCAAGTAATTTTAAAACAAGATTTTGGAAACTAGGCAAATGGTCTTTGGGTATTTTTATACTGCTTTTTGCTTTTAGACTTTTATACGGCTACGTTGCACAAGATTCAACTTCTAGCAACGACTACAGCGACAATTTTTTTGGAAGCATAGATAACCTACGAAAAAATTACGCCTCAGAAAAAGTTGTGATGAAAGGCGATGTCCAAGCGGCATCCAATATAGCGTCTAGTCAAAAATTTGAAAAAACAGCCTCTATAAAATCCAAAACTTCTGAATTTGAAAAGGATGAAAATATAATCAAACAGAAGACAAAATCTTATAATGCCATTATTCAGTATGAACAAAATCTTGGACAAAAAGGCAACAGGCAAATTCATTTACTTATTGGAATAAATCCTGCAAAATTTGACCAATTTTATCTAGAACTGCAAAAAATTGGGGTTCTAAAAGCCACAGAAGTTACCAAAGTCGATAAAACAAACGAATATCGTCAATTGAATGCAAAAAAGATTTCGATTGAAAAGATGCTCGCGTCATTAAATGAACTGAAATCGAAAGGCGGTCAGATTGAAGACTTCATTTCTTTAAACAATAAAATCTTAGAAGTCGAAGAACAATTACAAGGATTGGGAGTTGAATTAGGTAATTTCAACACTGAAAATGAATTCTGTACCATACGATTTTCAATGTATGAAGGAGCAACAGAAAAAAGCATCAGCTTTATCCACAGAACTAAAGTTGCATTGGAGTGGAGCATAAAATATTTCGCTATAATCGTAATTACTTCTCTCTTCTTGTCGTTGACATTGTTTATATTGCTTTTAATTGTAGACAAATTACAAATCATCAACGCAATTGCTAAAAAATTAAACAACTAAAATTTTAACTATTCTTAAAACAAAAAACGACTCAAATTTGAGTCGTTTTTTATTCTTAGAAAGATTTTTACGTGACGTTACTTCAATCCATCCCATTCAGCATAAAACTGAGACAGAAATAATTCCATAAACTGATGTCTTTGAGCCGCAATTTCTTTTCCTTTTTCAGTGTTCATTTTATCTTTTAGAAGCAACAGCTTTTCGTAGAAATGATTGATGGTCGGAGCATTGTTCTTTTTATACTCCTCTTTTGTCATATTGGTTACCGGAGCAATCTCTGGATTGTAAAGCGCTCGGTTCTTAAATCCGCCATAATTGAAAGCTCTTGCAACACCAATCGCACCAATTGCATCCAAGCGGTCAGCATCCTGAACAATATCCAATTCGACAGATGAAAACTTCTTCTCAAAATTTCCGCCTTTATAAGAGATATTTTCAATGATATTGACAACATGAAGGATAATCTCCTCAGAAACGTTTTCAGCCTCTAAAAACAAGCGAGCTGTCTTTGGACCGATAGTTTCATCGCCATTATGAAATTTACTGTCTGCAATGTCGTGCAATAAAGCTCCCAATTGTACAACTGTAAGATCACATTCTGTTCCGTCTGCAATCAGCAATGCGTTTTTGTAAACACGTTCAATATGAAACCAATCATGTCCGCCTTCGGCATCATTTAGCTTTTCTTTTACAAAAGCAATAGTTTTAATAATCAGTTCTGAAGCACTCATACAGAAGTTTTTACAATTTAAAAAAAAGTTGATTGTCAAAGATTTCAAAATCTTCAACAATCAACAGGTGTATTTTTATTTTTATTAATGCAACATTGTTGCTGTGTGGTAAATTCTAAAAAATCTAAAATCCCAAATCCCAAATTCCAAATTCCAAAATCTAAATTCCAAAATCTAAATTCCAAGATTCAAATTCCAAGATTCAAATTCCAAGATTCAAATTCCAAAATCCAAATTCCAAAATCTAAGATCTAAATTCTAAAATTTTACAATCTAGCTGGTTCTACCCATTTAAAGATATGCGATTCTTTTGGAATTACAATTCTCTCGGAGATTTTAGCCATTCTTGCTGGCAATTTCATTAAATAATCACGTGCCTTTTCTGCTTCATCGGTCAAATTAGAGACTTTGTCAATCTCCCATTTGTTTATTAATTTCTGCATGATATCGACATAATCCGTTGCGGTATACACTCCGATACGTTGTGCAGAATCTGAGAACTGCTCAAACGCCGTACTTATTTTTTGACCCGATTCTCTTAAAAAGTGAGCCGGCATAACGATTTTCTGCTTCATCATGTATTGAAAAGCCAACATCATTTCGCTTGGATCAACTTGGAAAATTCTTGTAACGAATTCGCTGTATGCATGGTGATGACGCATTTCGTCACCTGCAATCATTTTACACATTTTAGACAACTTGTTATCGCCAAATTTCTTTGCAATCTGCGATACTCTATTGTGAGAAACATAAGTTGCTAATTCCTGAAAACTAGTATATACAAAGTTTTTGTATGGGTCACTTCCAGTTCCAATATCAAAACCGTCGTTGATCAAATGCTGTGTAGTCATTTCGATTTCACGCATATTCACACGACCAGACAAATACAAGTATTTATTCAAAAGATCTCCATGTCGGTTTTCTTCACCAGTCCATTGGCGGATCCATTTTGACCAACCGTTACCACCATTATCAACCTGATTTACTCCTTCAACATCCATCAACCAAGACTCATATGTCGGCAAAGCTTCTTCTGTAATGGTATCGCCCACAAGCGTAACCCAGAAATCATATGGCAATTCTTTAGCTATTTCGCGCAATTCTTTTACCTCTTCAAAGAAATTCTCTCCTTCAGAATTTGGTAAAAAATCAGACGGCTGCCAAATCTTTTCCACCGGGATTAAATACTGTTCAACGAAGCTATCCACGTTTTTTTCCAAAAACTGCATTACTTCTAATCTAATGTTTTTTATAGACATTACTTATTTTAAATTTGGGTCTTACGTTTCAGCTCGGACTAAAACTTAAACCTGTTTATACTCATTTATTCCTTCTTTCACTGTTTTTTCTGTAATTTCCATCAGTTCTTCAAACTTATAATCTTTTACAGCCAACGCTTTGTGGGCGGTAAAAGTTAAGCTGTTTCCTAAACCAACCGGAAACATTCCAAAACGCACAATCTTCCATGAATTATTGATGCTTACCGGCACAACATACGCTGAAGGCGCATATTTGCATAAGATTTTCAAGCCGCTTTGTGCGAACTCTTTTGGTTTACCTGTTTTGCTTCGGGTTCCTTCCGGAAAAATTACTGCAGATCTAGTATTTTTTTCTATATATTCAGACAAGCCTTTGATTACTGGAATCGCTTGTTTAGGGTCTTTTCGGTCAATTAGCACAGAGCCACCGTGGCGTAAATTAAACGAAACACTCGGTATACCTTTGCCTAATTCCTTCTTACTTACAAATTTACAATGAAAACGTCTAAAATACCAAATCATTGCCACGATATCGTACATACTTTGGTGATTGGCAACAAAAATGATGGGAGCGCCTTTCGGAATTCCGTCAACACCGCTAACTTTATAAGTGGTTCCAATAAGGTTGGTGCATTTCAAAAGACAGAAATTTAGATAGTCAACACTCTTCTTGTGTGCTTGATAACCAAACAAATTTAAGCATATCCATTGTATCGGATGAAAAACCGCCAGACACAAACCAAATAACAAATAATAAATTACGGATATTGGATACGAAATTATTTTTTCCATGCTTAAAAAATTAATGCGCAAAAGTAGTAAATATATTTTTAGACTTATTAAAATTGGGAACAAACACTGTTTTTATGGTTTAATTGTTCCTTTGCATCAGAAATTGCAAATCTTTTCTGAGTTAAATCGGCTTAACTACTTCTGCAGAGAATGAAATTTTCGCAAATTATTTTTTGAAGAAATCAGATCTGATTCTACAATAATCGCATTTATTAAAACATAACCCGAGGTTTTAAATTCGGGAGACACAGATTGTCGACAATGATTGCGTTCCAATGGTTGAAAACATTGGCTATGTTTTTTTATGAGATCTTGATTTTCGCTAGAAAAATTTTAACCGCAAATTGCACAAATTTTCGCAAACTAAACCGAGGTTTCAATCTTTGGAGGCACAGATTGTCGACAATCATTGCGTTCCAATGGTCGAAACCATTGGCTATGTTTTTTTTATGAGATTCTGAATTATCTCTAGAAAAATTTTAACCGCAAATTGCACAAATTAGCACAAATTATTTTTTGAAGAAATCAGATCTGATTCAACAATAATCGCATTTTATTAAACATAACCCGAGGTTTCAACCTCGGGAGACACAGATTGACGACAATCATTGCGTTCCAATGGTTGAAACCATTGGCTATGTTTTTTTATGGAATCTTGATTTTCGCTAGAAAAATTTTAACCGCAAATTGCACAAATTTTCGCAAACTATTTTTCGAAGAAATCAAATCTGATTCTACAATAATCGCATTTTATCAAACATAACCCGAGGTTTCAACCTCGGGAGACAAAGATTGTCGACAATGATTGCGTTCCAATGGTTGAAACCATTGGCTATGTTTTTTTATCAGATCTTGATTTTCTCTAGAAAAATTTTAACCGCAAATTGCACAAATTTTCGCAAATTATTTTTTGAAGAAATCAGATCTGATTCTACAATAATCGCATTTATTAAAACATAACCCGAGGTTTCAACCTCGGGAGACAAAGATTGACGACAATAATTGCGTTCCAATGGTTGAAACCATTGGCTATGTTTTTTTATGAAATTCTGAATTATCTCTAGAAAAATTTTAACCGCAAATTGCACAAATTAGCACAAATTAACCCGAAGTTTCAATCTTTGGAGACACAGATTGTCGACAATCATTGCGTTCCAATGGTTGAAACCATTGGCTATGTTTTTTTTATGAGATCTTGATTTTCGCTAGAAAAATTTTAACCGCAAATTGCACAAATTTTCGCAAACTATTTTTTGAAGAAATCAAATCTGATTCTACAATAATCGCATTTTATTAAACATAACCCGAGGTTTCAACCTCGGGAGGCACAGATTGACAACAATGATTGCGTTCCAATGGTTGTAACCATTGGCTATGTTTTTTTATCAGATCTTGATTTTCTCTAGAAAAATTTTAACCGCAAATTGCACAAATTTTCGCAAACTATTTTTTGAAGAAATCAGATCTGATTCAACAATAATCGCATTTATTAAAACATAACCAGAGGTTTCAACCTCGGGAGACACAGATTGACGACAATCATTGCGTTCCAATGGTTGAAACCATTGGCTATGTTTTTTTTATGAGATTCTGAATTATCTCTAGAAAAATTTTAACCACAAATTGCACAAATTTTCGCAAATTAAACCGAGGTTTTAACCTCGGGAGACAAAGATTGACGACAATCATTGCGTTCCAATGGTTGAAAACATTGGCTATGTTTTTTTATGATATCTTGATTTTCTCTAGAAAAATTTTAACCACAAATTGCACAAATTTTCACAAATTATTAAAATGCTTTTAATCCTAATGATCTATAAGAATGTACTTTAACACTACGTTCTGATAATTGAAGTATTGCTGTCTAGAGAGAATATATAGCTACAACATAATTTGCGCTAATTTGTGTAATTTGCGGTCAACAACTTCCTAAAAGCTAAAAATATTTTTCAAATTATATCGGCAAAAACAGCTGAATAGATTTATACTTAAATGAAATTTTCTGGATTGGTTCAAAAAGAATATGTTTTAAATCATTTTGTTTTAAAATCTCAATTGTACCTTTGTCCCTCAATTTGCAAATCTTTTCTGAACGAAATGAACTTTACATACCCTAAAAACGAGCGCTTAAAAAGCAGAACGGAGATTGGATTACTGTTTTCTGAAGGAAAATCGGTATCAAAATATCCGCTTCGTTTGGTTTACCGTCAAGTGGAAGCGAATTCAGAAGAACAGACCAAAATTGGTGTTTCGGTTTCGAAGAAATATTTCAAAAAAGCCGTTGACCGCAATTACTTTAAAAGAGTTTTAAGAGAAACGTATCGTTTGAACAAACAACTGCTTTGGGACAATCTGGATCAGCCGTATTCGATTATGCTTTTTTACCAAAGCAAAGACCGTTTGTCTTACGAAGAAATCAATACCAAAACGATTCAATTGTTTGAGAAATTTGCAGCTCAGATAAACAAAACACCAAATTCTGAACAGAAAACCGAAGCATAAATTTCAAAACGTAAGATATTTAATCAGATTAGACAAAAAAATCGTAGTTTTAGCTCTAAATCGAAATTTTATGAGGTCTATTTTTTCTTTATTTCTTTTTCTTTTAATTCTTTCGGGTTGCAATCAATCTCCAGAATCGGTATCAGACATGGCTATCGCCACGGTTAAACTTCCTCCAAAAAGTAAGTCGGAAGTTTATGATAAAAAAGATGCGCCACCTCCTCCTCCAGAGGCCAATGAACAAGTGGAGCAGAAAATTATTAAAGAAGCGACCTTAAGATTCGAAACTGATGATCTTGAAAACACTTTCACTCAAATTCAAAATGCAGTTTCAAACAACAAAGCAAGAATCATAAACGATTCTGAAGGAAAAGATTATGGTACTATTTACAGAAACCTTACTGTAAAAATACCAAGTCAGAATTTTGACCGTTTTATCAATGATATTTCCAAAGGTGTTTCTTATTTTGAAGTAAAAAACATTTCTGCTGAAGACGTTACAGAACAATTTATTGATCTGACGTCAAGACTAAAAACAAAGAAAAAACTCGAAGAACGTTATCTTGAAATTTTAAAGAAAGCAAACAAAGTCAGCGAGATTTTAGAAATTGAAAAACAGATTTCAGCCATTCGCGAAGAAATAGAAGCAAAAGAAGGACAGCTTAAATATTTGGAAAGCCGCGTTTCTGAAAGTACAATCACAATAGAATTTTATAAAACAGTTGCCGAAAAAGAAGGCATTAAAATATCATATGGTTCTAAACTTTGGAATGCCGTTAAGTCGGGATTTTTCAGTTTGTCTGATTTTTTAATTTCATTGATCAGCATTTGGCCGTTTGTCGTTATATTTTTTGTATTAGCCTATTTTATTAGAAAAAGATTTAAAAGAAGAAAAAAAGAATAATCATGTATCCGTATTTCAAAAAGAAATTTATTATACCAGTCGCTGCGGCGGGAATGTTGTTTGTTGGAACCAGTTTTAAAGAAGATTTCTTTGAAATTGCCAAACAGATCGAGATTTTCACAACCTTGTTCAAAGCTGTAAACACCAATTATGTAGACGAAACGAATCCCGGAGATTTGATGGACAAAGCCATCAAAAGCATGTTGGGAAGCCTAGATCCTTACACGGTTTATTTTAACGAACAGGACGTTGTTAATTTCAAAATCAATAATACGGGAGAATATACCGGAATTGGCGCTTTGATTTCTAGAAAAAAAGACCGTCTGATTGTTCGCGAACCTTATAAAAATTATCCTGCTGATAAAGCGGGACTAAAAGCTGGTGACGAAATCATTCAGATTGGAGATGTATTGATTGCCGATTTTAAAGACGATGCGTCTCAATTATTGAAAGGAACCAAAAACACCAAAATCACTATCAAATACTTACGCCAAGGAAAACCGAATACTACTGTTTTGACATTGGATGAAGTTGATATCAAATCGGTGCCTTTTTACGGAAAAATCGACGATAAAACAGGCTATATCGTTTTGGCGCATTTTAGCAGAAAAGCTTCCGCAGAAGTAAAAGAAGCTTTGGAAAAACTGAAAGCAGACGGCGCTAAACAAATCGTTTTAGATTTAAGAGGAAATCCGGGAGGTTTACTAAACGAAGCGATTGATATCTGCAACTTGTTTGTTCCAAAAAATGAAGTGATCGTAACGACAAAATCTAGAATCGAAAAACACAACAACACTTATAAAACGCAGAAAGAACCAATTGACACCGAAATTCCGCTTGCTATTTTAGTTAACGGGCGAAGTGCCTCTGCCTCTGAGATTGTTTCGGGAGCTTTGCAGGATCTGGATCGTGCGGTTGTTCTTGGAAGCAGAAGTTTCGGAAAAGGTCTCGTACAGCGTTCTGTTGATTTGACCTACGGAACACAGCTAAAAGTTACTATTTCGAGATATTATACGCCTTCGGGAAGATGTATCCAGGCTTTAGATTATGCACATAAAGACAAAAACGGTGTTGCACTCAAAACCGATTCTAAAAACTACAACGCTTTTAAGACCAGAAAAGGAAGAACAGTTTACGATGGCGGCGGTGTTTTGCCAGATATCGAATTGGAAGAAGCTAAAACAAGCGCAATTGCAAATGCCTTGATTAAAAATGATGGTGTTTTTGATTATGCAACAACCTACTTTTATAAAAACCCGAATTTAGGAGATAAAATTCCAACCTTGACTGATGCCGATTATACGGCTTTCAAACAATACTTAAAAACCAATAAAATCACTTTTGACACAGAAACTGAAGTGGCTCTGAAAAACACTTTAGCTGCTGCTAAAAAAGAAAAGATAGACGAGACGATTACTGCCGAATACCAACAACTTTTAAACGCTTTGGAAAAAAGCGAAACGACTTTACTGGATAAAAACCAAAAAGAGATCAAAAACATGATTTTGGAAGAGTTGATCAAAAGATACCAATACCAAGAAGGTTTGTATCAGTACTTGATCAAAAACAATTCAGAAATTAAGAGAGCAGTGAGTGTATTAAATAATCAGACAGAATATAAAACGATTTTAAAAATGTAGTGAATGAAGATAACTTTGGCCTTACTTTCTTTATTTTTTTGTACAGTATCGGCACAGCAAAAACCTGTTCAGACTCTTTATTTTGAGTTTGATAGATTTGATTTGACAAGTTCACAGAAAAAAGCTGTTGTTGATTTTATAAAAAATATAGATACTGCCAAAGTAGAATCTATTCAGATATACGGTTACTGCGACGACCGCGGTAATGACGACTATAACTTACGGCTGTCTAACAACCGGGCGACAACGATTCAGGATCTCCTGATCGAAAATGGTTTTAACCACAGCAAAATTGTTATTCTCGAAGGAAAAGGACGTGTTATCATTAGACGCGATACTGTAGAGAATTTACGTGAAACCCGTCTTAAAAACCGGCGGGTTGATTTGATTGTCGTAAAGAAAAACAGTTTCGGAAAAGAGGTTTATTCTTCTTTTAAAGACAAACTCAAGGTTGGCGACAAAATCTGTATAGAAAGTATTCTTTTTGATCTTGGAAGCGCCAAACTAACGCTGAACGCAAAAAAAGAACTCGACAAAATGGCGGTAATTCTTTTAAAAAACAAAAACATTCGATTTGAAATTAGAGGTCATGTTTGCTGCACTCCCGAAATGTACAGCGACGGAATTGACAAAGAAACAAAAGACAGAAGGCTTTCTTGGAACAGAGCAAAAATGGTTTTTAATTATTTGAGCTCTAAAAAAGTTTCTAAAAACAGAATGACTTATCAAGGATGCGGCAATAAATACCCGCTTGGTCGCGGCGATAATTTTGACCGCCGAGTTGAGTTTATCATAACAAAAGTCTAGAGGCAAATGTGTATTTATGATTCTTATTCGAAAAAAATAGCCTTAAGTTTTTCTTCAAAAGAATGTAGGTAGTTGGTTATTTATTAAGCATTTATACTTTAAAAAACACATTTCAAAAAGGAAGAGCTAAATCATTAATGAAACAAAGTTGCAATACTATTGTCATTGCAATTTATTCTTTTTTACTGCAAAATAAAAACCGCCTGAAAAAATCCAGACGGTTTTAAAAAAAGAATGGTTGGTTAGTAAACAAAATTATCATGAAATCAATTACTATCCCAAAACAACAAAAAAACCAACTATTTTATATCCACTAAAAGTTTAAAAAGTATCAGAATAAGACATTTTTAAAATCTTATTTCTTGAAAACAATTTAAACTTATTGATCATCTAATCTTGCTTCAAGATTTTCGATATATTTTTTCTGAAGCGCAATAGTATATTTTGCCTCTTCGTACAAAATCTTATAATCTGGTTCTTGAACCGAAGTTGAATTGTCATCCTCAATTTTCACTACAGTCGCCGTTTTGAGCATTTCTCCTTTTCCAGTAAGCAACCACTCAGGGTTAATGTTGGGATAAGCAAATAGAATTTTTTCAATTGAAGTACTGTTTATACCAGAATTATTAGCTATTGCTTTTCCAATCTGCCCAACCGAAAGCCCTGCCGCCACCGTAAGCATATTATTATTAATCTCCATCAAAGACATGAATTCTGCTAGTCTTTCTGTTGTTGATTTATTCATAAATTGACATGGTATTGAAAAAAAGCTACATATTTTATTTCTATTATAGAAATAAATCAATATGTTTGTATAAAATTTTACCTACAAAACAAACAAAGGTACTGTTTTAAACTAACTATACAGATGTACTAATAATATTCCTTTAGAAAAAAGAATATTTTTTTATCACAACTAAGTCACCACTACTTCGGTAATTTATTTCAAAAGCAAAGATTAATCTCAAAAAGTCATAAGGTCTTATGCAATCTATATTCGCATAATATTGCATGAGAAAAAACTTACTATTGATATAGTTTTGCAAGCTATTATAATGTTTAAGAAAAAATGATTAACAATGAGAAAAATTACATTATGGCTGATTTTAATCCAAAGCGGATTATTAATGGCACAAACCAAAACCGTAGTTTCACCTTATGGTGAAAAAATAACGATACATCCTAATGCCAATAATGGTTTAACACCAAACAATGGCAATATACAGCTGGGCGGAACGCTTACAGAGCCGAATACCACAATAACGGCTTCGGCTAACAATACGCTTTCTATAAAAGGACTGGACACCGGACAAGCAACTGACAATCTAATACTAACAGATGATGATGGTATTGTAAAAAACATTAAAGCTGCTGCTTTGCCAATGTGGTTCATAACAGGAAACGGAAATACAGATGCTGCAACCAATTTTTTAGGAACTACAGATGATGTCGATTTGGTTTTTAAAAGAAATACTATTCCATCCGGTAGATTAGGAATTAACAACACCACATTTGGTGCAAATACTTTTTCAAATGCAACTATTTCAAATGCTGTTGCTATAGGGGCAAATGCAATGAAAAATGCAACAGGTAACTATTCTGTTGCAATAGGCAATCAAACTTTGATGAATTCTACAGGATCCAGTAATACCGCAATTGGATATGCAGCGTTAAGCGATAACACATCAGGTTATACTAATACTGGTATTGCTAGGGGAGCGCTTGCAAAAAATACTACTGGTACGAGTAATACAGCAATAGGATACAATTCTCTTAACGCAAATACGACAGCCAATTTTAATACTGCAATTGGATATGTAGCACTTTCAAATAATATTGATAGCGCTGAAAACGTAGCAGTTGGTTCAAATTCTATGGTAAGCAACATTTCTAGTTCGTTTAATACGGCTGTTGGTTCTAATGCTCTAAATGCATATGCAGGTGGTACGGGAGCTACGTATAATGTAGCATTAGGGAGTAGATCACTGGGATATTTGACTGGTGGGATAAACAATGTAGCTCTAGGATCAAGATCTGGAGCTTTTTATGGAACTGGAACAACTAATAACTTAACAACCGCCGATACTTCAGTATTTATTGGCTATGTCGCAAATCCTCAAGCTAATGCGCAAACGAACCAAATAGTTATAGGTTATAATAGTGTAGGCCGAGGTTCCAATACCGTACAAATTGGGAATTCAACCATGACCAGTATTGGAGGTCAGGTTGGATGGTCTTTTCCGTCAGACGTTCGTTTGAAGAAAGACATTCAGGATAGTCCATTTGGTTTAAACTTTATTACCAAGCTACGTCCTGTAGTTTATCATATGAAAACGGGCACCACAGATTTGCAAACTGGTTTTATTGCTCAAGAAGTAGAAAAAGCGACCAACTCTTTAAACTATGATTTTAACGCCGTTGTAAAACCACAAACCAATGCAGAAAACGATTACTACAGTCTTCGCTATGCTGAGTTTGTAGTGCCGTTGGTAAAAGCGGTTCAGGAACAGCAAGCACAAATAGAGAAACAGCAAAACGAACTTGCAGCAAAAGATAACGACATTAAAAACTTAAACGACAGAGTTGCTATTCTAGAAAAGGCAATGGCTAAAATATCAAAAATGTAATTTTTTTCTGTGCAGCGCAGGCGCTCATTCTTAAAGATGCCACTTAAATTACACTTCTTTAAGAATCTGCGCTGCTTTTTTCTAGTTCTGTTATCCTTTGAAGCACTAAACTGTTGCACGTTTTACTGCTTAAACTTTAAACTCTAATGTATTAAAAGAAAGAACGATGAGTAAAGTAAAACTAACCCAAACGAGACAGGCAAAAGGCATTTCGCAAGAAGAACTGGCAGATTTAATTGGCATGACGCAATCGAACTACAGCAGAAGAGAAAACGGTCATAAAAAAATTTCCGAAGTCGAATGGGTTAGAATTGCCAAAGAACTGGGCGTTGAAAAAGATACAATCTACGAACCCGATGAAGAAACAACACCGAAACTCACAGCTGTAAAAATGCTTCAATTTAGCATTCCCAACTTTGTACTGGAGCATATCGAACTATTGAAAAAAGAAAACAAAATCTTGAAGGAAAAGCTCAAACAGTTTAAGAATCAAAATGTGAATCCGTAATTATTTCCATGGTAAAATTCCGGCGGGACAAAATAAAATAGATTCCTCCGCTGGAGCTTAATTGTATTTTGAGTGCGGTTTTTCTATACATATTATGCTTCTCCTAAGTAATTCTAAACCTTAAAAGTTTTGCCGATAACACAGTAGCTTATTTCAAGGAATTAAGTTGCTGCGCGACGGTTCTTAAAATGAAAAAACCGATTGCTTTTGCAATCGGTTTTCTTATTTACAATTGTATTACTTACGTTTCATTACAATTTCCATGCTTTTGTATTCTGTACCGTTTTTTACGTCAAACATTTCTGCTTTACGGGTGTTATCGTCAACGATTGTATAGATTTCTCTATAAGGCGTTTTTTTACCATTTACCGGATTTACGGCTTCTCCTTTGAATTCTATCTTTTTGGCATTTTCATCATATTTTCCGATAGCCACCATTATTCCAGTTCCCATATTATCGATAAAAGTAGTGGTAAATTCTTTGCTGGCATTGTTATAGCCCAGAGTGCTTTTGCCTTCAAACGGCGCTCCCATAATTGTTCCAGAATAGTTTGCTTCTTGATAACGTCCTCCCAGAATCATTTTGACATTAGCTACTGAGGATGCTTTTTCTGGTTTTGCATTGGGTTCGTACCAAAAAGTCATATCGCAATTCCATGTTCCGGTTTCGGCAGCCATAAGCTTGTGCTCGTTTCCAGGTGTTGCATATTCTTGCCATGCTTTTGCCTGTGCAGCCGAATCAACTGGTTCTTCAACTACTGGCTCTTCGGTTTTTATGCTGTCTGTTTCTGCTGCTGTGTCTTCAGTTTTTACGTCTTTTTTGCATGAAATAAAACAGAGCATTACGAATGCTAAGGTTGTGGTTATTTTTTTCATAATATTTTGTTTTTATGTTTGTTGCAAATAAAATTACGAAAAAAAAGATTTTGTTTCTGGTTTCAAGTTTTAGGTTTCAAGTTTCAGGTTTGCTATGCGAACGCATTAGTTGGAAATATCTAACGTTCCCCAAGGTTGAAACCTTGGGCTATGTTTAAAATTACAGATGAATAGAATTGGGAAGATTATAGATAAGCTGCGGTTAAAAAATTCCATTTATGAAAAGCATTTTTCAAAATATAGCCAATGGTTTCAACCATTGGTACGCAATGTCTTTACATCGCGTTAAATACAATGCGTTTCCCAAGGTTGAAACCATTGGTACGCAATGTTTTACATCGTGTTGAATATAATGCGTTTCCCAAGGTTGAAACCTTGGGCTATGTTTAAAATTACAGATGAATAGAATTGGGAAGATTGTAGATAAGCTGCGGTTAAAAATTCCATTTATGGAAAGCATTTTCAAAATATAGCCAATGGTTTCAACCATTGGTACGCAATGTCTTTACATCGCTTTAAATACAATGCGTTTCCCAAGGTTGAAACCTTGGGCTATGTTTAAAATTACAGATGAATAGAATTGGGAAGATTATAGATAAGCTGCGGTTAAAAATTCCATTTATGAAAAGCATTTTTCAAAATATAGCCAATGGTTTCAACCATTGGCACGCAATGTTTTACATCGTGTTAAATACAATGCGTTTTCCAAGGTTGAAACCTTGGGCTATGTTTTAATAAATGTGAATAGAATCGTAGATATTTCCAACTAATACGTTCGCATAGCAAACCTGAAACCTGAAACTTGAAACCTAAAACAAAAAATTTTTATCTTTTATCAATCGTAACCGATTTTATGATTGCTTCTAAGTCGAGCATAAGATCGCGTTCTTGGTTTGAAGGCGAGTAACAAAATCCCTCTATGACCAAAATACGGTTATAAACAGGATCAACAATCGCATAATTGATAAATGGACCGGTCATAAAATCGTTTTTTAATTCCCATGTACCTTTGGTTTCAAAAGCTTTTTTACCGTCAAGGATTGTAGTAGAAAAATAAGGTGCGTAGGCCTCTCCTGTAATCATTCTGGTATTGGGTTCACGGCCTTTGATATTACGGCCAATAGAATCCCTCATACGGATTACACTGTTTACAACATTGTTTTTCGTCTTAAAATTCCGAAGCGGAATCTGATAAATAAGCAGACTGGTATTACCGCTGATGATGTCTTTCTTGAGCCAAATAAAGTTCTTTTTGTGCAACATGTATTCGTAACCTGTCGGAATTTCGAGACCTATATGGAATTTATTCTTAATAACAGCTTGGTTCAAAAGCGATTTCCTGTTGTCGTCTTGAATCTTGCGGATTTCTTCATTGCGAATCATCCTGATGATTTCTGCCGAATTTAATTCGATGCTACAGATAAGATCATCTACAGATTTGGCGTAAATCCTAAACGTGTTGTGAGGTAAATTTTTGCTTCGGATGACTTCGAACTTTTCGGTTGCCGTTTTTTTAACAACAATTATGCTTCTACTATCGGTTACGAAACCTTCCAGTAATCTGGCAGGATATTGATTGATGGTAAAAAGAGGTTCTTCCTGTGTAAGGCCGAGAGCCGGCGAGGCAAATTTATTTCTAATGCTGTCTCCTACTTCACCATACCAAAGCTGGTCGTCTATAATGATAGAAATAGTGTTTGTTTTTCCAGAAACGTGCTGATTCTGCTTCTCACTTTTAAAACAAGAAACTAGCAGAAACGAAAGTAGTAGAAATAAAAAATGGGTTTTATTCATTTTTTTAATTTATGAAACAAAACCCAAATTTAAATAAGATTTTGAATTATCCGTTTATTTTAAGTTTCATTCCCGGTTTAATATCTTCATCTTTAATACCATTCCATTTTTTAATATCTGAGATTGTTACCCCAGGATATTTTTTAGAAATGCTGTATAAAGAATCTCCTTTCTTAACGTAATAATCTTCGCTAACATTCTTAGAAGTCGCTTTTTTCTTGAATGCATCAATCGAGTTTGCCGCTATTGCTGTTGTTGGAGCCGCAGGCTCTTCTATAACTATAGTCGCTTTCGAAATAATAAGCGTTTTTCCTAAACCAATATTATTTGAAGTTAAATTGTTAAGTTCTTTTAACTCCGCAATAGTCGTACCGAACTTCTTAGCAATACTGCCTAAATTGTCGCCAGCTACCACAACATAATCCATATCTACAGCTGTCGGCTTATTTTTATCGTCAGCAGAAGCAATGGCTTCTTCTCTCTTATCAGCAATTGGAGTCGTTTTAGCAGGAGTTTCATCTTCTGGTTTAATTTTCAAACTTCTTCCAACAGCAACTGCATTTGTTTTTAAATTATTCCATTTCTTGATCTCGGAAACCGAAACATTGTACTTATCTGCAATGGCTCCCAGATTATCTCCTTTTCTAACTTTATAGAACTCAAAATCTCCTGCATCTGTATTAGCTGGTTTTATTGCAGCTGGTTTAGCTTTTGGTGCATATTTTACAGCCAGTCTAGAGCTAGTCGATTTCATTTCCGAATCATACTTCGCATAAGCATAAATCTGACTTTCGTTGGAAACAAAAGTGGCAATTTTGTCTTTTGGAAGACGGATAAAATGTTGTTCATTCTGATAAAACGGAACAACATTCATTTTATAAGAAGGATTTAAAAGCTGAATCTGAGATTGTGGCATATCTAGCAAATCTGCCAACTGTTTAAAAGAGATTTGATTTTTGACACAAACAGTATCGGTTTCAAAATTCTTAACTACAGCTCTCTGCGGATTAATTCCGTGTTCTTTATGGTATTCAAAAAGATACATTGTTGCTAAGAAAGCAGGAACATATCCTTGAGTTTCTTTTGGAAGATAATTTCTGATGTCCCAGTAGCTGGTTTTTCCGCCAGAACGACGAATTGCTTTGGTTACGTTTCCTGGACCAGAATTATAAGAGGCTAAAACTAGTTCCCAGTCGCCAAAAATATTGAACATTTTGTTCATGTAGTCCGAACACGCAGCTGTAGCTTTAAGAGGATCGCTTCTTTCGTCGATGTAAGAATCGATTTTTAGAGCGTACTGTTTACCCGTTCCGTACATAAACTGCCACAGTCCTGTGGCGCCCATTTTAGAAACTGCTTTAGGATTTAAAGCAGATTCTACAACGGCTAAATATTTTATTTCCAAAGGAATGTTTTGTCTTGCAAAAGTTTCCTCGAAGATTGGGAAATAATATTCTGATAAGGCCATTAATCGAGAGAACGATTTTTTACGATTCTTGAGAAATGACTTAATTACATTTTCTAAACCTTGATTGTATTCGATTTCGAAAGGTGATTTCCCGTTCATCGCTGCCAGACGCTGTTTCAGCAATTCTGTCGGCAGTTCCTGATCAACAGTTACATCCTTATTTATAGTTTGGATGTCTTTTGTCAGGTCGTCGTAAATATCCAGACTTACTAATTCGTTCATCCAAAGACTGTCAACTTTAGTAGCTAAATCGTCTTTTTTGAATGTACTTTTAATAGAATCAAGATAAGAAAGTTTAACAACTGGCTTACTTTCAAATTCCGCCTTTGCAGTTTCCTGCGCAAACATCGTTATTGAAAATAAAGCCGAAACCACTAATGATAATCTTTTCATTACAATCATATAACTTTTATTTAAAATTCTATAAATCAAACCATTATAGAATTGTTATTTTTGCAAACATAAGGCGTTTGTTGAAAAAAACTATGCAAAAAAATGTTAATTGTGATATTTTAGTCTAAAATCGCAGCGATTCCAGGTAAAACTTTTCCTTCTAACATTTCAAGCATTGCGCCACCTCCGGTAGAAACATAGCTCATTTTTTCTTCAAAACCGAATTGTTTAACAGCTGCTACAGAATCGCCTCCTCCTACTAAAGAGAATGCTCCATTTGCAGTAGCTTCAGCAATATAATCTCCTAATGCAATCGTTCCTTTAGAGAAAGTTTCCATTTCAAAAACTCCCAATGGACCATTCCAAAGAATCGTTTTTGATTCTAAAATTACCTTTTTGAAGTTCTCTAAAGATTTTGGTCCTGCGTCTAATCCTTGCCATCCGTCAGGAATTGCAGTAACATCTACTACTTGTGTATTTGCTGTGTTAGAAAAATCGTCTGCAGCCACAACATCAACTGGAATGTGAACCTGAACGTTTTTCTCTTTTGCCAATCTTAAAATTTCAAGAGCTAAATCCAATTTATCATCTTCACAGATAGATTCTCCGATTTTTCCGCCTTGTGCTTTAATAAAAGTAAACGTCATTCCACCTCCAATAATCATGTGGTCTACTTTATCAAGGATATTTTCTATAACCGTGATTTTTGACGAAACTTTAGAACCTCCAAGAACTGCTGTAACAGGTTTTTCGCTGTTATTAAGAACTTTGTTTAAACTGTCAATTTCTTTTGCCAATAAAGTTCCAAAACTTTTATCGTTTGGAAAGAATTGTGCAATAATAGTCGTCGATGCGTGTGCTCTGTGAGCTGTTCCGAATGCATCGTTTACGTAGATGTCTCCAAGAGAAGCTAATTCTTTAGCAAAAGCTACATCTCCAGCCTCTTCTTCAGCATGAAAACGAAGGTTTTCTAATAATAAAACTTCTCCAGGTTTTAAATCCTTTGCTGCGCTCTGAGCTGGTTCTCCAACACAGTTCTCAGCAAATTTTACCTGAACTCCTAAAATATCAGAAGCTGTTTTTAAAATATGTTTTAAAGAGTACTTTTCTTCAGCCCCTTTTGGTCTTCCTAAATGCGACATTAAGATTACGCTTCCGCCTTGCGCTAAAATAGCATCAATCGTTGGCTTTGCTGCTTCAATACGTGTTGTATCGGTTACCTTGAAATTTTCATCCAACGGAACGTTGAAATCAACACGAATAATTGCTTTTTTATTTTTAAAATCGAAATCGTTTAAAGTTTTCATCTGTTATTTTTTTATAATTTTTTGAAAGAATAACAAATATAGAACTTTTAAAGTAGTCTAAATTTCAAAAAAGCAAAAAAAATCAATCAATAAAAGCGAAAACGTTGTAATTTGTGAAAATAAACAAATTAAGTTTTAAAAATGACAAAATTACCTGCTTAATCGCGAACCGGACTTTGTGTACAAGGACAGTTACTGATAGCCTGAAGGAAATCGAAACCAATTGTGATAGAATGCGTACCCGTATTATATCCGGCAAGCCCGTTAAACATTAGCTGATACGAGTAAGCAAAATAGAATTTAGATTTCATAAAACCAGCCATTGGCCCAAGTGATAAAGGCTTAGGAAACTGGTCGTTTAAGAAACGGTATGAAACCCCAATCCAGTAATAATCTTCGTAACGGTTGTAACGTCTGTACTTAAAGTTAAAATCGGTAGTAGAACGCTTATCACTCGCAAAGTACTGATAGAATACAGATGGCTCGTATTCGATACGGCTGTTTTCTCCGTCTCTAAAAGTAAAACCAGTATACACTTGATAATTTGAAAGCAAGTCTGGTTCTATACCACGGTATCTATTGGTGTTTTTCTTCAATACGTTATTGGCATTAAAACTTACATAAAACCCCTTATTACGATAAAGCGCACTAATATCAAAGTTGTTGTTGCTTGTATAACGATTATCCGTCACCGAAGGATCTAGAATAGGACGTTCGATTGTATTGTTGAATTCATCGATATCAATTCTAAAACTATTGAAGTTATACGAAATACCAAATGACAAATATTGCTTAGAATAATAATCTAAAATCAAGTGGTGTGCAAAAGAAACTTTAGCACCGGTTTGTCTTGTATAACCATTCTTATCATTGTACAAGGAAATTCCGACTCCGGAACGATCCAAAACTCTAAAATCAGCATATACCGATTGGTTGTCTGGCGCATCCTTTATTCCGACCCACTGTGTAAGACCGTTAGCTCTAATTCTAAGGTTATCACCAATACCGGCATAGGCAGGAGAAAGAATAAAAGGGTTGTCTGCCAAATATTGGGTAAACACTGGTAGGTTTAACTCTTGGCTGTAACCTGATGTTACAGCCATGAGTACTAAGGATAAAATAAACTTTTTCATTGTAATAATTTTTTTAGACAACATAATAGGGGCAATATGATGTTATCTGTATAAAGTGAAATGTCCAACAAATTCTCTTGCATCTTTCGTGTCATTTAGTTTCAGAACATACCAGTAATCACCTGATGGTAATTCTTCACCTTTATAACGTCCATCCCAACTTTGACCGTAACGATACTTCGCAACTTCACGACCGTATCTGTCAAAGATAGAGAAGATCAACTGAGTGTAAATATTTGTACAACCTGGAGCCCATGTACTATTTGCTCCATTCGGCGTGAAATAGTTTGGTATGCAGACATCCACATATTCGATATAATGTTGTACACTAGCTGTACAGCCATTTTTATCTCTAACTGTGATTGTGTACGTTCCAGTTTTGTAGATTATAAACTTGTTGTCTGAACTAAAGTTTACACCATCAATACTGTACTGATAATCTCCGCCTCCGCCAACAGCTTTCGCTATAAGCGTATTCCAAACACCTGGCTCTTCAATTACTGATAATTGCAATGGAGCTACCGCTTTGATTTCAAACGCTGTATCTGCAGTACATCCATTTGTATGTCTCACTCTAATGAAATGCTGACCTGGAGCTACATCTATAAAGATGTTACTTTGTTGGTATGCACCTACACCGTCAAGGCTGTAGTCAATTTCATTATGATCTGCATAACCTGGATCAACTTCAACTCTGTTAGATGCTAGATTGTTAACACAGTCATAGCTTACTTCGTTAGAAGGATCTAACGTTACAGAATCTGGAAGGGTAACATCAATCAAGTTTTCACAACCTGCAGCATCTCTAAAGTACACTGTATGTTTACCTCCTGTTAATCCTGTGAAATCAAATTCTGTTTGAGTTGCTGTACCAGCCGTAAACGGACCATTTGAATTATCAAGACTTACACTGTAAGGAGCAGTTCCACCTCTAATCTCAATTGCAAATGCACCATTTCTTTCACCAGAGCAAATTTCAGGAACAATAGAACCTGCAATTTCAGAAGCTCTTAATAATTGAGGTTGCGTAATTGTAATTGTTTCAACAATACTACATCCGTTATCGTCTTTTACAACAATTTGATAGTCACCTGGTTCTAATTTCGTGAACACATGGATTGAATCAAATTTGTCAAGATCAGGAGAAATTGCGTACTGAATTTTTCCAGTTCCTCCAGTAGCAATAATTTCTATACTACCGTTGTTTGCACCGAAACAAGTTACGTTGCGTGTATTAAACTCTGCTTGTATTGGCGTTGCAGGTTCAGCAATAGTAACCACATCACTAGTGTAATTACAATCACCACTTACAACACGTACTCTGTAGCTTCCTACTAACAAGTCGTCAAATCTTCCATCAGCTTGATCTGGTCTAACGATAGCGCCAGCTGTATCAAGTAATGAGTAAACATAGTTACCAACTCCACCAATCGCATCTGCAAGAATAGATGCAGTTGCTTCACCTTTACATTTGATAACCGCACTAGAAGTGTTAATGTTAAGGTTTAGAGGCGTTAATGGATTAATTTCAATTTCATTTGTCACGAATGACGTACATCCGTTTGTATCTGTAATATAATATTTGTAGATACCTACTGGTACATCAAATGTAATTGGAGCTGCAGATGTAAACGAACCTAGAGATGTAGTTCCGTCTAAACTGTAAGTATAAGAACCCGTTCCTCCAACAGCGCTCAATGTAAGTTGAGACAATGTTAAACATGTTTGAGTTCTTGATAATACAATCGCTCCTTCAACTCTTGTCGGGTTGCTGATTGTTATTTCAGCATAAGCAGCCTGACAATTAAATCCGTCTGTAACAGTCACTACGTATCTTCCAGCTGTTAATCCGCTGAATACTGGATCAATCTGTGGTCCTACAATACTAACTGGGTCATCAGAAACTACACTTAAAGTATATAAGTAGTTGCTTCCTTGTCCACCTGTAGGTTGTGCAACAGTAATTACACCGCTGTCATCTCCGTAACAAGGCAATACCGTAACATTTGCAGCAGCAGTAAAGGCAATTGGAGCAGGAACTACAAGAATTTCTGTCGCGCTTGCAATACAACCTTGACTATCTTTAACATTTACTGTGTAATTACCTGCTGGTAAACCTGTAAATGCAGACTGAGTAGAGTAATCTACCACTATAGTAGAGCCATTCAATAATTGATACTGGTAAGCTGTATCCCATCCACCTGTTGCAGAAGCTAAAATCTCACCGTCACTGTTTCCAGATACGCAAGTGATATCAGATTTGTTAAGCGTTACGTTTAACGGTGCATTAGGTTGTTCGATAGAGAACACAGTTGTTACTGTACAATATGGTCTTCCTACTAATGTTGCCTGTACCGTGTACTGACCTGCAGTTAAATTTGAAATTGTAACTGGACCAGCATTTGTTGAAGTTCCTGAACTTGGAACTGGACCTGTAATGACATAGTTAAATATACCTGCATCATCTGTTGAATCTAATTGAGTATCAACAAAAGTAAGCTCAACAGAACCAACTGATGTTCCGTAACAGATTTTACCATTTGTTGCAACAGCTCTAATTTCAAAAGTATTAGCATTGTTTACATAATGTACTTTTTGAATAGAACATCCTGTAGCTGGATTTGTAACTGTAATTAAATAATTTCCAATTGTTAATCCAGTAAATACTCCATTTGTATTTGATTGGCTGTATGTATTACCATCAGTTCCAGAAACGTTATAGTTTAAAAGAACTGGTGTACCACCTGTACTTGTCACAGTTACTGTAATATCTTCATTAGATAAACAAGTAACCGGTGCATTTACAGTAACATTCACAGCATCTAAACTGATGAATGGGTTCACTCTAATAATTCCTGTACTTGATCCCATACAACCTTTATCGTCATAAACGTTTACAGTATAATTTCCTCCTGTATAGTCAGATTCTGTATAAACATTTTGAGCACCTCTCTGTACTGATACACCATTTTTGAAGAATTCGTAAATAGTATAGTTTCCAGAACCACCTGTTACTGTATTAACAGTAATTGTTGCATAACTAGAAGTGTTAGAACCTGAAGTACATCCGTACTGAGCAATTACTGGAGCAGCAATTGTAATTACTGCTGGTTGCGTAATTCTGACATCTTCAGAGTCAACACATCCTCTTCCTGATGTAACTGTTACAGTATAATCTCCAGCTTCAAGGTTAGTAAACACATTGTTTGTTTGAGCTGGTCTGCTTACAGCTGCACCAGAAACTGACGTTCCTGTTAATGTGTAAGTGTAAACTGGATTATCATTTACTCCAGGAGCATTAGCTGCTAAAGAAGCTGTGATTGATCCGTCTGAACCGCCTCTACAAGATACGTGTGTTGGTTGTAAAGCAAATCCTGTAATAACTGTTGCTGGAGCTACTTCGATAGTAACATTAACAATACAATTAGTAGCCACATCACGTACACGGATAACATGTGTTCCCGGTGTTACATTGTTGAATACCGCAGGAGTTGTTGTTACAATAACACCACCGTCTAATGTATATCTGTAATTAGCCGTTCCAGAACCTCCGCTTGCCGTTGCAGTAATAACACCGTTATTAAGTGTACAGCTTGGTAAAGCAGTAATCACTGTTTGTACTTGTAATGCAGGAGAAATGTTTACTAAAGCTGGTACTGTTACCGTACATGCATTAGCATCTCTAACTGTTACATCGTAAGTTCCCGAAGCGTTTACAGTAAATGTCGGACTAGTTTGGAAACCATTTCCGATGCTGTATTCGTAAGGTGCTACACCTGAACCAACGCTTACAGTAAATGTATATTCACCTGTTGCTGATGGACATTGGCTCGCTACGTTTGCAGTTACCGCAGTTGGTACTGGATCTGTTGCAATTGTAATAGGTATAAAAGTTTCACAACCTTTAGAATCTATCACATAAGCTCTCCATGTTGTACTTACCGCAGGATCTAAAACTGCATTATTACTGTTTGTATAACTTCCAGTTGCCGGAGTACCTGTACCTGCAACAAATGCATATTGGTAATTTGGTGTTCCGCCTGCAGCTGTAACAGTAACTTTTGCACCAGAGTTGCAATTTGCATTAACATTTGTTGTTTGCGTTAATGTTAATACCGTTGGCTGGGTTACAGCTACTGAAGCCGAAGCTCTACATTGAGTTGTATTGTCAACAACTTCTATTGTATAATTTCCTATAGGTAAATTAGTTAAAGTAACTACTTTTCCTGTCTGAGTAAGTGTTCCTGTTGTTGGTCCTCCTATTAGTGTTGCTGTATAAGTAGTACCAAAGTTGTCCACATCAAATTTCACAGATCCGTTAGAACCTCCGTTACAACTTACATCATTTACCAACTGACCAGCGATAGTAATATTTACTAATGGTTCAACTGTATATGATGCTTCGTCTTTACATCCGTTCGCATCTGTCACTTGGAATATGTAAGTGCCTGCTGTAAGGCCTGTGAATATTCCATTAGAAGCACCTGTAACATTTCCTGTTGCAGTAGAAGGAGAAAGGATTTCATAATTCAATGTTCCAACTCCATGAGAAACTGCTACTGTTACTGTACTTGTTGTGCTTGCTGAAGGTGCACAGTAAATTGGAGTACCTGTGATGGTATCGATTACTGGTGCATCTAATGCTGGTATCGTTACAGACACCGGTACTGCAATCACACATCCGTTCGAATCTCTAACATAAGCAGTAACTGTTCCTGCTGTCAAAGTCGTGTACGTATTTGTCGAAGTGTAATCCGTTCCTCCGTTGAAGCTGTAATAGTAAGGGAATGTTCCTGTACCTGCCGTAACGTTTACTGTTACAACTGCAGCCTGAGAAGCATTTCCTGCTCCGCATGTCAAGCCCTGAGTCAATACCGCTGTAGCGGCAAGAGCAGATGGCTCGGTGATCGTAACCGTTCCTGTTGTAAAATCACAGTTCTTAGCATCTCTTACAACCATATTGTAAGTTCCTGCCGTCAATCCTGCAAAGATGTTAGACTGATGGAACGTCGCTCCTCCGTCGTTGCTGTACTCATAAGGCAGAATGCCGTTTGAGGCAGTAACGATGATGCTTCCGTCGTTTCCTCCTATACATCTAACATTTGTCTGAGCAAACGTAGCTGTTGGAGTCGTTGTCGGCGTAACCACAACCGGAATAGAAACCGCCTGGCATCCCTGGCTG